>JANRIC010000119.1:0-40568 GCA_033765345.1 Microscillaceae bacterium | reverse complement strand
GATAAATCTATTCAAACGACAAGGTCGCTTTGAGCGACCTTGTCGTTGCCCGTCTTCATGTGTAAATAAATAAGTTTCAAGTAATTTCATAAAGAACCATTATTCAGCAATAAACCATGGATGAATATCTTAGAAATTTTGTAAATTGCATTAAATATTTGGTTAAAAGCTGAATTAAAATACTTTGCAAATCCATTTCAGATCTTTCATCTCTAAAATACAAGCCCTGACTCCTCAAAAAATGCTGCATACAGGTATTGTATTCTTTTCAAAAATAACGTGGAAGCATTTTTTATACTTTCTGCTCTCCTGTATTGTTTTATTTTTGCTGCTTAATGCTTTTTTCCCTCTTAAGATAAAAGTCAAATATTCTCAACTGATTTTGGCACGTGATTCTACGGTTTTGCATACATATCTCACCCCCGACGAAAAATGGCGACTCAAAACAGAGCTTTATGAGATCATCCCCAACCTAAGCAAAGCCATTATATATAAAGAAGATAAATATTTTTATTATCATTTTGGTATCAATCCTGTCTCTGTATTCAGGGCTTTTTTTAATAATATCTTTCATCTCAAGACTACCTCCGGAGCTTCTACCATCACGATGCAGGTAGCCAGACTGCTCGAACCTAAATCCCGGAGCTATGGCAATAAACTCTGGGAGATGTTTCGTGCACTACAATTGGAGTGGCAATACAGCAAAGCCGAAATCTTACAAATGTACCTCAATTTAGTACCCTACGGGGGCAATATCGAGGGGGTAAAATCAGCAGCTTTACTTTATTTTGATCAAATGCCCAATAAGCTGAGTCTGGCGCAAATCGTGACCCTGGCGATCATCCCAAACCGCCCCACCTCGCTGGTAATCGGTAAAAATAATGCCCTGATAGCCCGGGAAAGAAATAAATGGCTGCTTAGGTTTAAACGTTCGGGGCTTTTCCCGCCTCAACTGATTGAAGGAGCTTTAGAAGAGTCACTTCTTGCACAAAGATTGGCAGCCCCCAAAAAAGCCCCTCATTTTTCCCTCCGATTGCGTAATTTATATCCCCAAAGCCATAGCCTGTTCAGTACACTCCACCCCCTGAATCAGGAAAAAGTAGGCCAATTGGCATTTAACTATATACAAAGGCTGAAGCCCTTGCAGGTGTACAATGTCTCGGTGATTGTCATGAATAATCAAAACCGACAGGTAGAAGTGTACCTGGGTTCTGCCGATTTTCAGGACAAAGAACACGAGGGAGAGGTAGACGGAATTCAGGGAATCCGTTCGCCAGGCAGTACTTTAAAACCTTTGGTCTATGCCCTGGCGATGGATAAGGGTTTTATTACTCCCAAAACCATCCTCAATGATGTACCCAGTGATTTTTCAGGGTTCGAACCAGAGAATTTTTATAAGAAATTTAGCGGACCAGTCACCGTAGAGCAGGCTCTTTCGCAATCACTCAATGTGACCGCCGTGCAAACACTCGAGCAGGTAGGCTTAAAAGCTTTCATTCAGAAATTAAAAATGGCTCGTTTTCGCCAAATCGCAAGGGATGAAAAAAAACTGGGCTTGTCCATGATTCTGGGTGGTTGTGGGGTCAATCTCGAGGAACTCAGTAACCTTTTTGCGACATTTGCCAATCAAGGCCTATATCAGGAAGCATCCTATTTGATGCAAGACTCCAAGCGGACACAACATAAGCTGATTTCGCCCGAAGCGGGGTTTGCTATCACCCAAATACTCACCAAAGCCCAAAGACCCGACCTGCCTCAGCAGTTTGAAAATGCCTTACATATCCCTAAAGTTGCTTGGAAAACAGGCACTTCTTACGGCAGGAGAGATGCCTGGAGTATCGGCTATAATGCCCGCTACACGGTTGGCGTTTGGGTAGGAAATTTTTCGGGTGAAGGTGTAAATGACCTCATTGGTGCTGAATTGGCTACACCTTTACTCTTCCAAATCTTTAATACCATTGATTATGACAGCCCCGCTCATTGGTTTGAACCGCCTAAAGATTTGAAAGTGCGTTGGGTTTGCTCTGAGACGGGTTTGCCACCCAATACCTATTGCCGGGATCAGGTCATTGATTATTTTATTCCTTTGGTTTCTGACACCAGACTTTGTAATCATTCGAAAGAAGTGATGGTTTCACCCGACGAACGTTATGCCTTTTGTATGACCTGTGTGCAAGACAAAAAACACAAGATAGTATCTTACCCCCACCTAAGCCCTTCACTTTCGGCATTTTATGAAGCTCGTGGAATCGCCTTTAAAAAAATTCCCCCTCATCATCCCGAATGTACCCGCATTTTTGAAGATCAGAGAGAAGCTCCCGAAATCACTTCCCCTTCCTCGGATAAAGAATATCTCATTGATCGAGATGATCCTTCGGAATTACAACTGAGCTGTAAGGTAGCCCCAGATGTGAAGAACGTCTATTGGTATATCAATGAAGAATTTTACCAGGCGGCTAAAGCCAATCAGGCGATCTTTTTTAAGCCAAGTCAGGGATTTATCAAAATTTCGTGCAGTGATGACAAAGGGCGAAATAGCAACATCAATATTCGGGTTTTTTATGAGTAGAATAATCCTTGTAAAGGTATGCGAATTACCTTACAAGGATTTATGTGGAATAGGTGATTATTTTCCAAAACTTATCTTGCCTTCCTGACTTCTTTGAAAACGAAAAGTATAAAATCCAGGATCATTTTGTCCACTGACCGGAGTCTCAGGGGCATCTTTGTAATAACTGATGACCTGGAATTTGGTGTATACTTTTTCGTCTGCCGAGCGAAGGATATACACTTTATTGGGAATGGTAAAGATCGTATGTGTGCCCGCATCATAATCATACCAATCTTTGATGGGGCGATCACCAGCGCTAAACTCCTTGTTTTGAGGTACTTCCTTGATTTGTTCGAAAGGCTTCTCGATCAGGGTATATGTGCCTTTTATAGTGATGGATGTACGGTTAAATGATACATCCCAGGCCTCAGATTCTGCTACAATGTCATTTTTTGCCAGACTAAAATACGTAGTGCTGCCATCGGTTTTGCGGGCATCTAGGTTTTTATAATATTGTGCATCATCCTGAAAAGACAGGAAACTCAACAAGAAAATAGAAAAACTAAGAATCGATACTTTTTTCATAAATTGATGGATATGGATTTATGGGGTAGTGTTAAACAGTAATTGATATTTATTCAAAAATAGGTTTTATGTTTTTGCAAAACTGGGCATTTTTATATAAGCATTAAACCTTTCCTATTACCCTTTTATCTGGTCATTCTTGAAATATGTATAAATATAAATTATCAGATAACCATAAATTTTAAGTATAACAAACGGTATTTTTTTAGGTTTAAAAGATTTTTAGATAGAATAGTCCGGCATTTTAACTATACTGTTTGTAATGCAAATAGCCTAGTTGGGCATTTTAACTACACTGTTTGTAATGCAAACAGCCTAGTTGGGCATTTTAACTACACTGTTTGTAATGCAAATAGCCTAGTTGGGCATTTTAACTACACTGTTTGTAATGCAAACAGCCTAGTTGGGCATTTTAACTACACTGTTTGTAATGCAAACAGCCTAGTTGGGCATTTTAACTACACTGTTTGTAATGCAAACAGCCTAGTTGGGCATTTATGTAGTTTACGGATTCATTTTATTTAGTTTCAGCATTCGTGACATGTCATATGCTAAATTTCAAACTTGAAATAATACTCGATTACAAATTTAATCTTTTTGTGTGGAATCTGAGATCAAGTTAAGCTCTAATCCTTGAGAAGTTTTGATTTCATTGCGGTCTGTGATTATCAAGCATTGAATGCCTTTGAGTTGGTTGATGAGTGCCAGCCCAGGGGTTTCGCCCAATACAAAAACGCCTGTGGCCAGGGCGTCGGCCAGTTCGGCATCCGGGCAAAGGATCGTGACACTTTTTAGCCCTCGAGCCGGATAGCCTGTGTGCGGATCAATGATATGTGCATAACGAATGCCGTCAAAGACCACAAATTTTTCATAATCGCCGGAGGTGACTACAGCCATATCTGCTACATTCAGCCAGGAAATCATTTTGTTTTTGTCATTGGGGTCGGTGATACCGATTTTCCAGGGTTCGCCTGTGGCATTGTTACCCCAGGCGATCAGGTCTCCTCCGGCATTGACGATGCCACTCCGAATGCCCAAAGCTTGCATGACTTTTTTGCCTCGATTGGCAGCATAACCCTTGCCGATTGCCCCAAAACCGATCTTCATACCTTTATTTTTGAGAAAAACGCTTTTTTGGTTTTCATCCAGCAGAATATCCTGGTAGTTGATCAGTCTTACGGAGTTTTTGATCTTTTCTGCGGGGGGCATTTCTTTCATAGAGCCGTCAAAACGCCAGATTTTGTCGATAGCCGCAAAGGAAATATCAAAGGCACCGTTGGTCAATTCAGATACTTTTTTACTGCGGCGAATAAGTGCAAAAAGCTCTTCATCTACAAGCACCGGGCGAACGCCTGCCTGGATATTGATTTGATGCGTTTGTGAAAGCGTATCCCATTCGGAAATAAGCCGCTCGATGCGCTCAATTTCGGCAATACAAGCCCGAATCGCTTCCCAGGCCAGGGTATCATCCTCATGTACGGCTGTAATCTCAAACCTTGAACCCATCAGTTTGAGTACTTTGGTGTGTCGTTTGAGTTCGCCCTGGGCGCAGAGGGTGAGCGGAAGGAAAATAAGGAGGAAGAAGATGAGGTTTTTCATGGTTTATTTTATTCGTACCTACGAACCTTGATTTATAGTCAATAACATCAAAACTTCCCTTGCAAAGTTACATAAAAACTACGTCCTGGGGAAGGGATAATACCTGGACCGGGATAACTTTCGGCACGGCGTGTAAAGTATTTCTGATTGCTGAGGTTGTTTAGACCTGCCTCGAGTTTTAAGAATTTATATTGGTAAGAAAGAGATAAGTCCATTACGTGATAGCTGGGTATGAGTCCACTGACTGCCCCTGCCACGGGTCCTCTGGCATTGGTGGCATCGGTAAACTGCTCGCTGAGGTAGGAAAGCTGAAAAGAAGCCTGAAATCCCTGATAACGATAGGTAAGGCCGCTTCTCCAGAGTAAATTCGGGACATATTCCACTTTGCGCCCATTGATGGCATTGTCTTCTACTTTGACGTATTGTGCATCAATCCAAGAGAAGTTAGAATACAATAATAGGTTGGATTTCAGAGCCTTTCCAGCAATTAAACCCAAAATATCTGCTTCTACAAAACTTTCCAGCCCGTAATGTCTGGAGTCGCCTACATTGGTTCGGAAACGAAAGTCTAGGAACAAAGGCGGTTGATTGGCCACCAGCAGGAAGCCTATGCGGTCATTGTATCTGAGATAAAATAAACTCACATCAAAATGGATAAATTGCCGGAGGTTTCCCCGAATGCCCAGATCAATATTGTAGCCTTTTTCATCCACGATAGCACTATCGAGCACAAAATTAGGGTTATCAATCCGCAAATCGCTGAATGTGATCGGGCGGAAATTCTGGGAAATATTGGCGTACAAATCAATGTTTTCGTGGTATTTGTAGCTCAAGCCCAGACCCAACAATGCAAAAGTACGAATGACGGAGCTTTCTTCGGAAATGGTATTTTCACTGACTATATTGCCAGCAAAGTCTATAACTCTTTGTTTGTAATAACCCTCCGAAAAGGTGCGGATATGCTCTACACGGATACCGGGGGTGACACTGAGTTTGTCTGTGATATTAAAAATATTTTCTATAAAAAAGGAGTAATTTTTTCCGGGTAGTTCATAGTCGGAGCCTTCTAGGTCATTGGGATTCAAATACTTAAAATCTGCATCCGAAGCTGCGCTGGCATCTCCCTGACGACGATCGGTATGCCCGTTGTAATATCGAAACCCTGTCAGGAAAACCGCTGGATTTTTCAGGAAAGAATATTGATGAATGAGGCGTAACTCAGTGCCAAAGTTCAGGTAATCATCTTGAATCAGGGTTCGATTCCCCCCCAGGTCGATGCGATCTATACGTTCTAGGTTTCCCAGGGCATCTCTGCCAGAGAAAGTTGCAAAATTGCGGATATTCAGGCGGGTTTTGTCCGAAAAGCGGTAGTTGAGAGTGAGGGCAGCCAGATTCCAATCTACTTGAAACCAATTGCGCTCCCGTTTGGAGATTCTTGGGTCTCTTTGAAATTCAATATCCAGCAATCCGCCGGGCTGTTGTGCCTGATAATGCATCCAAGTATACTCCAAATCTAGGCTCAAACGATCATTAAAGGCATATCCTAAGCGGGTATACGTGTTATGCAAGTCAAAACCGGAGTTTGGTCGCCAGCAATCACCACGTTTGTATTGGTAGTAGCTATAATATTTAAATTTGCCCAAAGTACCTCCAATACTGTTGAAGGTATTCAAAAAATTAAAAGAACCGTAAGTTTGTTCGGTCGTAAATTGGAATTTCTTATCCTTGGGAGCATCCTTGAGTACAAAATTGAGCATTCCACCGAATTGCGGACCGTATTGCAGAGAAGCAGCACCTCTGACGATCTCTATGCGCTCCAATGCCTGCGTTGGAGGCGTATAATAACTCTCCGGGTAACCAATCGCATCGGCACTCATATCGTAGCCGTTTTGTCGAGTATTGAAATTGGCGGTTCGGCTGGGTCCAAGGCCTCGGGCAGCAATATCTAGTTGTAATCCAGCGCAGTCACTTTCCCAGATATTGAGTCCGGGTACTTTGGCGAAGATTTGGCGGGCGTTGTTGGCGGCTTTGTTGGCACTGAGGTCGTCCAATATGATGACTTCATTTTTTTTCCCTTCATAAATACCAAATCCTTCTACGGCATTGAGGCGGGTGATTCCAAAAGTTTTTTCGGCGGCTGCCTCAACTACAATTTCATCCAGGGAGTCTTTTAAAGGTGCCAGGGCAAAGTTGAGCTCATTGATGCCTGCATTCAAGGTGATTTCTTGTTTCAGGGTTTTTCGCTCGTATGCAAACACGGTGATTTGGTATTTGCCAGGCTGAAGGTCTACAATTCTAAATCTGCCTTCAGCGTCGGTTTTGTAGGGTTGAGAGGCATCTTCCTGAAGGAGCATGGTGGCTTCGGAGATAAATTGACCGTTTTCGGTGTGGCTTACCCGACCCACCAGGGTAGCCGTTTGGCAGTAAGCAACGAAGCTAATTAAAAGAAGCAGGAGGGAGATGATAAAGAATTTCACTGAATTATGGAATTTATTTAAATTAAGTCTAATTAAACGCTTGCAAAATTAGGATTTTCAGGGAGAATAGTCAAAGCATTTGGTCGAAAAAGCGGTTTATTCTTTCGAGGGGAGAATCCAATCTTTTGGTAGCCAGGTGTCTTGTTTTTGGGTGAGATCTATTTGAGGATCAATGAGTAAGCTACTTTTTCGGGCATTTAATGTTACATAGACTTCGGCTCTCACTTGAGGTTTGTAGATACCCTTTTTTGCATAATAATCTGCCAGAAAGTGAGCAAATTGCAAGATCATATCCGGTTGCATGGCCATTTGTTTTTCCTGGTGTGCATTGAGGAATTCCTGATTGACCACGATGCCCTCTTTACCGGTTCGGCTGTCTTTGACATAAAAAGTAGCTGTACCGGCTTTTTCCATAAGCATGACGCGCCAAGAGAAACGATACCCCTCTTCTGTCCAGAAAAGATTGCCGGGATAGAGTAAATACCTCCAGGGAAAAAGCAATTGGATGATGCAATGAATCAACAAAATCCCTAGAAGAAAATTTCGCTTAATTGCATTGATTTCTAGGGGTTTACTGGTTTGTGGCAAAGAAATATGAAAAATTTTGCTTAAAAAGCCAATTACTTTTTGATGGAATGTTGCCGGAAAAAATATCGGTGTAATCAAAATCATAATCAGGGGAAACATCCCGATCTGAAACAATAAACCCGTCATCCAGTGAAAGGCAATTACCGTCAGATAGGCAAAAAATCGGGTTTTGCGCCAAAGCAGAAAAAAGGGAATTGTGGTATCATAAAACATCCCAAACCAACTGAACAAATAGGCTGTCTCCGGATATTTTAAAAATGGTCCGATCAAAAAAAGCTGATCGTGTGCTGGAAGCCAGATTTTAAGCGGTAATGCATTGATCATCCAGTCGTAATTAAGTTTGGCTATGCCTGCATAAAAATACACCAAACCAATTTGTAAACGGAAAACACCCACCATCCAGCGTGGAACCTGATTGTGCAAAAGCTTGGGAAAGAGGACTGCATCCACAGAAAAATAAACATTTGCAGGTACTAAAACCAACAAAAAACTGACGATACTGACGAAATAGTAATGATTGAGGTAATAGGTCTTGTCTAAAAGTTCTACATAGGTAAAAAGCAAAAAGAAAAGTAGGGCATTGATCCTGTAAAACAACCCTAACATAATCCCCAGCGTACTTACTGCCATCCCCACAAATACCAGATACATTCCCTGAACGCCCAAGGGCTTTACCCAATCAAAACCATAATACGTAAAATGAAATATCGGATTGGTATACTGGTCTTCAATCCAACCCAAATACATAAAACGTAGCGTACTAATCAGCATCAAAAACCCGAAAAGCACCCTGAAAACAGCCAAAGGAGCTGCCGAAACGGGTGCTTGTAGGTATAGGTACAATCTATTTATCATTTTTTTATGGCGAAGTTTTCTATAGTCCCCTATATCTATGCCCAAAATAAGTGTATCAAAGTTATACCCAGATTAAAGTGATTTGCCTGATTTTCTTGATTGATTAGCTTGATTATTAATGATTTAAGAGCTAAAAGCTCCCCTGTAAGGGTCTTGTTTTTGTATTAAAACCACTTCGGTTTGAGTATAAATCATGTACTCTTCAAATTCCTTGGGTGTTTTTATTTGGACATATACTTTGATATATTTGCTTATTACAGTTTGTGGTGTATTGTTATTTGGTGCCAGAAACTCCACCAAAAAAACTGAAAACGAGCAAAAATACCAAGGTTTTATGGCGAAATATGAAATCTTAAATATACATGATGCTAGTAGAAGAATATGCTGAAATTAGAGAACAACTCAAAGAAAATGAAACCCCTATCCCTGAAAATGATACTTGGATTGCAGCTATTTGTCAGGGAAATTTCTTTAAGTAGTTCATAGGAATGAGTCTATAGTAAATATAATTAGTTGATTACCAATTAATTATGAAAATAAATTAGCATAAACTAATTATAGATAACTACTTATTTGAAAATAAGTCACATAAAAAAACAGTGATTTTATCTCATGAACAACGAAAATCAATTTATCTATTTGGATAATAACGCTACAACTCCCCTTGATCCCAGGGTGCTGGAAGCTATGATGCCTTTCTTGACTAGGCTTTATGCCAATGCTTCCAGTACGCATAAATTTGGATTAGAGGTAAATGAAGCTGTCAAAAAAGCCCGTCGCCAAGTAGCCGATCTCATCGGGGCAGAAGAAAAAGAAATCGTTTTTACTTCCGGGGCAACAGAAGGTATAAATCTGGCTTTAAAAGGGGCGGCCTTGGCCAATCAGCACAAAGGCAATCATATCATAACACTCTCTACCGAACACAAGGCTGTACTAGATACCTGCGAATACCTTGAGAAGATCGGTTTTGACGTGGCATATTTACCTGTGCAGCCGGACGGTTTGCTGGATTTGGAAGTCCTGCAAAAAACCATGCGTGAGGATACCATTTTGGTATCTGTGATGTATGCCAATAATGAAATCGGGGTAATCCAGCCCATTCCTGAAATTGCGGCCATCACCCATAGTTTTGACGCACTATTTTTTACAGATGCCACACAGGCCTTTGGCAAAATTCCGATTTCAGTTTGCGAATCAGGCATCGATCTGATGACCTTCTCGGGGCATAAAATTTACGGACCCAAAGGCATAGGCGGCTTGTACGTCAAAAACCGCCTCAAATTAGAAGAACAACAACACGGCGGAGGACACGAAAGAGGACTAAGAAGCGGTACTTTGAATGTCTCAGGAATTGTGGGTTTGGGTCAAGCCGCCGAAATCGCTCACAACGAAATGCAGGAAAACGCCCAAAAAATCGGTAAACTAAGGGACTATCTCGAAACAGAACTCCTCAAAATCGAGGGGACATACCTCAATGGCAACCGCGAAAAAAGGTTGTACAATACCAGCAATATCCGCTTTGAAGGGGTGGATAGTGATGCCCTGATCAGCGGATTAGAAAATATTGCTGTCTCCAACGGTTCCGCCTGTACTTCTACTTCCATCGACCCTTCTCACGTTTTAATTGCCCTCGGACTCAATAATCAAGCAGCTTTTCAGTGTATTCGGTTTAGTTTAGGGAGGGGGAATGGAGTGGGTGAGATAGATTATACTATTGAAGAAGTTGTAAATTTAGTTGAAAGCTTGCGAAATATGGTATAAAAAAGGGTAGTGTAACAAGTAATGCTGTTCGTTTGAAACAGTAGGCTGTGAAGACACAGCCTACAGCGACTTGTTATTGGAGCATTACATCTTTAATACTACCTAAAAAAGAAATAGTCAAAAAAATCACCTGGAAAATTTATAAAAATTGGTAGGTAGTATTCAAGATGTAATGCTGAAATAAAAAAAACGCCCGGCTTTATGTCCTCAAAAAGCCCCTTTTTGAACGAACAGCATTACTTGTTTAACACTACCAAATTGGTATATTCTCCACATCAACGCCTAATTTTTTGTCTATCACAATGTCTACGATGGTTTTACTCATTTAAATAAATATTTACATCAAACTTTTTACTTTCTCCACAAAATTAAGCCATTCATCCAATGCATCCTTTGCTTCTCCGGTCTTTTGATCTAGTGTATAAAGGTGCCAAAAATTATCATATCCAATTTGTTTAGCCTTAGTTTTTAAAGCAGGCGATTTTTTGGGAGGGCAACATTCTGCAAATAGCCAAATTTGATTGACATAATTCCTCATTTCATTACAGTAATCAACTTCAATTTTAGATTCTACCTTGATAAAAGATTTGCAACTAATGACAACCTTAGCCTCGCTTTGCTCGATAAATCTAAAATCCATAATATGATCCTGCCCTCCATTTCCATTCCAGCGAGATGTTTGTCCTTTTTTATTGTGAATAATAATATCACATTCTCTTGAACAATATTCACCATCTTCATCAATAATATGTCCCCAGTTGGCAGTTAAATCGGAACCTACCAAAAAATCACGAATAGCATAGATAAGTAAGGCTGAAAATCTTAATCCCCTCACGAAGGGAAGTATTTTGCCAGCACCTTTTTTACTTTCTGCCATTTTTATGAAATCATTCAAACGATAAGCTTGAAGCCCAGCTTTAATAGTTAAAAATTTTTCAGTAAGGAGTGTTTTTTTATGTCCCTCGTTCATTCTTGTAACAGTGAATAAGTAAATTTTTGTAAAGATTGGCGAGATTCTTTAGCTTTGATACGCAGAATCTGTTCTCCCTTTTTAGTTATTTTAATTGAGCCAATCTCTTGAAAAAAAGAAATATCAACAATTTCACTTTCACCAATCAATTCGGATAAATCTACTTTCAATGTTGCTTTATCTTTGTGTAAATCTTCTGTATGAAAATTAATCACAGAAACTTTAATGTTTTTAGTTTTTTTAAAGTGTTGGACAACATCATGAATGGTATCACTTTGAAATTGCTTCCTGAATGGGCTTAAAGCTCGTAAATCCTGACTATTTAGTTCTTTATTTAAGACAAGATTTGCTAAATAAATTTGATCGTCTTTTTGAAAAGTAGCCAAGCTGTTAACAATTGCTATAGAATCTATTTCACGATTTTTAACCATTTCAAGTACTTCTTCATCCAACTCAAAAACTTTTAAAAAACGATTTAACATTCCAGCAGAAAGACTTACTCTTTCAGAAACATACCTGATACCCCCTAACACTTCTTTTAGAAAAGAAATGTCTTCTGCAACTTCAAATAAACTAAGAGGTCTTATTTTCTTTTGGTGTCCTACAGTACCTGTATTTTGTATAACCCTTGTCAAACTTTCCTCCACGGTTTTCATAGAAATTAGGATTTTAGATAATCATTTGTTATTAACCAAGATGTTAAAGCGTTCATTATTAAAACCTCTGAATCGGTTTGTAAATCTTCTGATGCCTGAATCAATGCTTTTGCAACTTTTAAGGGTAAATTCAAGATTACACTTTCCTCCACTTTAGGGGTTTGTGCCTTTTCTATAAGCTTTTCTACACTGATAACAGGATTGGACTTGCCATACTCCACAGCTCTTATCTTTTCATATTTAGTCATTTTAGGCAATTCATCAATCAATCTATCAGCTTTATTCAAGTCACCTTGTGCAGCGTCTATGGCTCTTTTAGCATCGATTAGTGAGACTTTGCCTTCTCTTATTAAATTTTTTATTTTTTCTGATGCTTGAGATTCTACCTTAATGTAACCCCTAATCGCTTTCATGCTGAGACCTAATTTTTCTTTGACTTTATGCTCATCTTTATCAAAGCGATTGTAAAGTTCGGTCACAACTTCCATAATATCAGCCTGGTTGAGTTCTTGACGAAGCAGGTTTTCTGATAATGACAAAATTTTAGCCTCTAAATCCTCAATAATTCCGGTGAACGTTGCCTTAATTGTTGAAGTTTTTAAAATATCTCTATGTGCCAAAAAACGTCTTTGCCCTACAACTACATCATAGGGTGGTTTTCCAAATTCGCCTCGTAACACTATAGGCTGCATAAGTCCATTTACTTGTATGTTTTCAGCTAATTCTTTCAAGGCTTCTTTAGAGTGTTCAGTAGTTAAGTCTGTGCGAACATTGATTCCCTTTAGTTCAATATCTTTTAGTGGAATATCATATATTTGTGTAAAATTCATAATCACCTATCCTTCCATTGTTTTAGGTTAAACAAAAGACCTCGTTTATATTCTTTAATATTGGAGATAGCTTTGCCTTTTTGGATGCTCTCAAAGCTACGCATAGCCAGGATAGTTTCATTGTCGGTAAAGCCCATGAATTTTTTGACCATTTTAAAGTTTCTATCTTTGATTTCGAGTAAAAATGAAATTTCACACATACTTGAAAAATCAAAACTTGGTTGATTGAATTCAGCAATGCCCTGTGAAAGTAGAATAACTGCTACTCCTTTGGAACGAATTTCACGAAGTACTTTTTCCAAAATTTCTTGTGATTTTTTATCTTTAAATAGTACATGTGCTTCATCTATCAATAAGACATAACGTAAACTTTTGATACCATTCATCACAGGGGTATCTTCCATATTCATGAAAAGATTGTATATATGATTGATGATCAGGAATATAGCGGTAAGACGTACATCATTGGGCAAATCTCCCGAAAGACTTAAATAATAATTGTTATTCAAAAAATTATCTTCGTCTTTATCAGCAAAAACCGGATAATCGCTTAAGCCTTCTAATACGCCAAGTACTCTGTTGTGTTCATTTTTCATTAGAAGAAGCGTTTCATTATAAATTTGAGATAATGTAGGATGCCCATTTTTTTTATTATTGATGAAAGCATTTCTTACTGCATCTTTGAGTAATTGTTTTTGATTATCTCCTGCTTTGGCATAATTTGCAATAATATCTACAAACTTGGCAATACCTAATTTTCTATTGATTTCATTGATGGTATCAATAAAAGATAAAGGATTGATGGGAAATGTTTGATGAGGGGCATCAATTAGGGTTGCTTGGGTTTGTTGAAAGAAACCCTGCATTTTATTTTTATCTTCTTGTTTCAATCCCTTAAAATCCAAATAGATAAAATTAATGCTTCCTTTACTTTTCTCTACAATCTGAGCAAGTAATTCCAGCGCAAACTGTGTTTTACCAGTTCCTGTACTACCCGCAATAGCCATGTGGCAATTATTATGAACCTGAATGTTATTCAAGGCTAGCTGTATTGATTCATCATTTTGATCAAAACCAATGTCAATTTTTAGAGCCTGATCAGAATAGGATTTATTGAATTGTCTTGTAGAATTATACACTGAGCTAAAATCATCATCATATTCTTCTAAGGTTTCTATCCCTCTATCTACAATTTCAATCAAAAAATCAAATGGACTGTGGTTAGGATTACTTTCAAAAAAACGTTCAATTAGTTCCAGCCCGTCATCTACGTGGAATTTAATGTATTTTGATAGAATACCATCATTTTTACTGATGTTATAGTATTGACAAGCTAATGCAATATAAAAATTTCTCTTACTATCAGAAGTATCATTTCCAAAAATAATGGGGTCTTTAAATTCTGTTTTTCCCTTAGAGTCTTTTATCAAGTCTGAATTAAACTTCCTGCTTTTTGAAATAGAATAGGCAAATGCAATCCTTGCCAGAATATTAAAAGATTGGACATTAAACTTCTGTTTAAAAAAAACCAATCGCCTTTCACTATCTTCTGATACTTTAAAGTTAATATTCATAGGCTTTCCTTATAAATTTTTTCATAGGTTTCAAAAAGTAGGTTGTCTTCTACAGGTTTGAATTGAGAGCTATCCTTACTAATATTGTGGATAAGATAGTTTTGGGCGATATTGGGTTTTAGGATTTCATACTCTTCTCGAGTGAGTTCTTTACCTAATGTAGGTAGGATCACCACCTGCTCAGATACTTGAGGATAAAAATATCGGATTACATTTTTAGAATGTGTTTTATCCAACTTTTGGAGAGGGCTATCAATAAAGATCGGGAAATTTATGCCTGATTCTTCCACCAACGATTTAAGTAATGCCATGGCATAAAGTTGTTTTTCACCTTTTGAGAGACTTTCTTTGGGTATTATCTCACCTCGGTCATTGATTAGATTAATAATGATATTTTCATCAGGCATTGTAATATCTACTCTTTGTACAAAATTATCTTTGTGCATTAACATCCTAAGTCCCATCAGAATTCTATTTTCCAGTGATTTCATCTTTTCTTTTTTGAATTTGGAGATAAAATCTTTGAGTTCACTGATTAAATCTCTGGCAAGTTCATCTTTATCTTTGAATAAATCAGAGAGTTCAATTAACTTTCTCAATTCTGAAATTTGTTTGGCTACCTGGTTTTTCTCGCCTTCCAACTTTCCGATTTCTTGATTTCTAAGCGCAGTTTCTTCTTCAATTTTCAAGATTTCCTCATCAATAAGTATTTTTTTCTCACGAAATCCTGAAATAATCGGGTCTTCCGCTTTAGATTCGGCTTCGTTAAGCTTGCGCCGAATCATATCCAAATTTCTTTTATTTTCTTGGTATTCTTTAGCAAGGGTTCTGAAGTAAGATTTAAAATCATTTTTGAGTCGGGTAATTAACTCGTTCAGTTTAATAAATTCACCTTCAGTAAAAAAGTGAAGTTCTTTAATTTCTTTTTGGGTGGCTTCCTCTGGAATATCAAAAAAATGTTTCCTGATCAATTCTCGTATTTGATTATTGTAAAACTCTTGTACCTTGACCTCAATTGGGAATTGAACATTTCTCTTTTTTACATCCAGTTCGTTCAGGATTTTCTCAGTTTTATCTTCTATATTTTCAATATCAAATTTTAAGTTTCTATACTGATTTTCTTCCTCAACTTGTTTTTTTATTTGATACAACAAATTACCAGAGATGGCAAGTGGAATAACATCGTATAATTCATCCAATTGTTTTTTGATGTTGTCTTGCTTGGTTCTTAATTCAATTTCATCATTTTGAAGGCGATTTTTTTCATCTTCGGTTATTTTCTGACCGGCTTTAATCAATTCATTTTGTAATTCCTGTGATTGTGAGCGATAGTCTGCCAGTTTTTCGGTAAGTTCGGAGATAGTACGTTTATGTTCCAGGATTTCACTTCCTATGTTTTCTTCTCTAGTTTGTAATTCATTAAATTTTCGTTTTTGTTCTGGCTTTGCAGATTGGCTGGCGTAATCGTGTCTTACTTTTTCAAGATTTTCCTTTAAATCTTCATATTTTTTGATTCCCAGTACCTCTGCATAGGCTTTACTTAAATCTCTACTTTGAGCAATCGTATTAGATTCAGCTAAAGAGACAATTTTTTCAGCATCAAAGAAGAAAAACTTTGCAGACTCAAGAGGTATTAAATAGTCTCGAATAAATAAATCAAAACCATATTCTTGAACTAATTGGTTGTATTGTTCAACCTCAGAGTCTCCATAGAGTAAAATGTCTATATTCTCTGACTGGACAGCATTAGTATCGAAGGAGCGAATAATTTTTATAGTGGTACAAGGAATGGTAGAAATATTGACATCTGCAAAGGTGATAGAGACAAAAAATTTAGTATTCCCCTCAATTTTTGCCAATCTATTCAAGCTATTGGCTATATATTTTGCATAACCGCCCTGTTCGTTAATTTCTTGTTTGTAAAAATCATCTACTTCATTGGTATTTTTCCCATATAGACACCAGACCAGGGACATTAAAAAAGTGGTTTTTCCAAAACCGTTTTTGCCGCTGACAATGGTGATGTTTTTATCTTCGGTAATGTCGATTAGGACACTATTAATGTTTTTGTAAATTCTAAAGTTATTTAAATTAATCTCGCTGATTTTCATGGACGATTACTGTTTTATGACATAAAAGTCGGTATTAGCTTATTTCCTCTGTCTGATTTTCCAAAAATCTTTCTAAGCCTTTTTCAATGTCTTTGGTAAGGTTATGCTTTCTTTGCAACAGCATCTTAGATTTTTGTAAGGAAAGTAATTCCTCGATTAAGGGAATGTGCTGTGGTTTATCGGAACAGACCTCTTTAAGAAGCTCTACTTCTTTCTTTTTTTGGGTTTCAAATTTATCATTTTTCATCTCCGTAATGTTGAAAATTTCATTATAAATATCGGATACTCTTTCATTAAAAATACTATCCCTATACCAAAGTATTTGAATAGCAATTAACTCCTGATGGCTGATGAGGTTTATAGTTGGGTCAATAGACTGAATTTGTTGTTGTGCTTTTAAAACATCTTTTAGAATTTTAGCACGCACCCAGGGTTGATAAGGACCATAAATGTTTTCGTCGGAACGATCTTCTCCGTTTCTTCTTCTTCGTTCACGATACTTTTCTTTCTCATCTCTCGAAGTTACTAAAAAATCACGAATCTCCAACAAAGGATACATCCATTCTTCGCCATTTTCTATTAATCCTTCCATAGACTTATCGCGCTTGACCACTGTGCAAACCCAACAACCAAAACGACTATTTCCACAACTCGGTGTGGAATCATCGATTACCAAAGGGCAATCACCACTATTTGCATTTTTATAGAGAGTAACCAACTCTTTATTATTTGCCCCCCAAGGAGACGGCACTTGATTTAAATAAACCCATACATCTTGTGTAAGCACATCCTTAATAGGTGCAAAAACATAAGCATTTGGAAGTATATGTTTTCTCAATCTTTGTCCGAAAATCTCGTGCTGTTTCATAGATTTAGCACGATTGGCACTTTCATCAGTGCGAGTGCCCAATAAAATGATTACTTCGCCATTTTCGTTTACTTTCTCTAGAATAAATTTGGTGGTAGGATTTATTTTGAGTCTTTCTGTACACCATCTAAATAAGTTGTTTGGCGAAGGATAACCTCTACCAATTACATTAATCCAAAAAGTATCCTCAAGTTTTGGGGTTGTTTTTTGAATTCTGAAAGGCATACCTTGTTCCAAAGCTGCCTTCTCGATTTGTTTTAAGACTTTCTCGGTATATTGAATGATTTTAGGATTCTCTACCAGCGTATTATTACAAACTATCCATATATCTCTTTGATCTCTTATTTCAGCAGGAATTTCCTTAATGGCAGTCCAGATTAATTGCAAAAGCATCGTTGAGTCCTTACCTCCACTGAATCCAATAATCCAAGGTCTACGATTATCATCAGCTAGAAATTGATCATTTATTTCGGCTTTAATAATTTTGGTGTTTAAGGTCATCTTGGAATGTTTAATAATAGGTTGAATATACAAAGATATGCACAATGTGTAAAATCAATAAATTTTGCATTAAATAATTACCCCTTTAGCAAAAAACTTTGAGAGTATCCTCTCTTCACTCACTCCCCCCCATCCCTCTCGGAATGCTCACCCTAGCCAGAATAACCATTCCTACAATAAAATAAATACCCAAGGCGATGAGGCTGAAATGCATATCGCCCGTCAGAAGTTCTATGATGCCATAAGAAAAGGGACCTAGTGCAGTGGCCAACTTCTCGGTGACATCATAAAAGCTAAAGTAGGAGGTCGTATCACGGGTATCTTGGGGGATAAGCTTGGCATAGGTAGAGCGCGAAAGGTGAATACCTCCCATAACAAAGCCAAAAGAAGCCGCCAGAATATAAAATTCTACTTCATTGTCAATCATATAGCCGAAGACGCAAATCAGCGTCCAACCAACCAGCATAGAAAGAAGGGCAAATTTATTCCCACGCCGGGCGGAGACATTGGCAAATACATAAGCTCCACCAATGCCCACCAATTGCAGCAAAAGAATCACGCCAATCAGTCTTTCTGGAGGTAGGTTCAATTCTTTGCTACCAAAAATAGTAGCCAGCAAAAAAATACTCTGCGCCCCCATATTATAAAAGAAAAATGCCGCCAAAAAACGCTTCAGATTCGGCAAACCCCGCAAACTTTCCCAGACCTTCAAAAGCTCTTTGAAGCCTTTTTTGACCAGATTGGTTTGGTCTGTTCGTTCTTTATAGACATTTTTGGGGAGATAAAAAAAGGCAATCTGTGCAAAACCAATCCACCAAATCCCTACCAGTAAAAAAGAAAACCGAGTGGCAAAACCTGTGCTATCTTTGCCAAAAAGGGTTTCTGCATTAAAAATAATCGCCAGGCTAATCGTCAGTTGGATCACACTCCCCAAAAAACCCAAGGAAAAACCTTTGGCACTTACACTGTCCAGACGGTCATCTGTGGCAATATCCGGCAGATACGAATTGTAAAACACCAAAGCCCCCGAAAACCCCATACTTGCAATCAACGCCATGATAATGCCATACTCAACATTTGCCCCCTTGAAAAAAAACAAACACATACAGGCCGTGGCACCAGTATAGGTAAAAATTTTCATAAATGCTTTTTTCAGTCCGCCGTAATCTGCCAAACCTGAAAGCAGCGGCGATAAAATAGCCGCCAGCAAAAAAGATAAAGAAATGGCATACGCATAAAGCACCGAAGCGATAAAATCCATTCCGAAAAATTTGACCACTTCTCCTTGAAAGGCTTCTTTAGTGGTAGACTCATAATAAACCGGGAAAATCGCCGCCGTAATCGCCAGATTATAGACTGAATTGGCCCAATCATAAGAAGCCCAAGCATTCAATATCCGGGGATTGTTTTTTTCAATAACTGTATTTTTCTTTTTCAAGGTTTTGCGCTTATTTAGGTAAAGTCAGGATGAATCATTACAGGCAATTCTTCGGCAATATAAAGATTTATAGATTTTTTATCTGTAAAAAAGTGTTTTTTAAGGCAAAAAATTTAGCAAATACCAAAATTTCGCTTAGTTTGCAAGGTCTGATACGGTTTGCATTTGTGCTGGGTGTGATTTATTTAACGCAAAAGTTTGGAATACTGCCATATCTCACTTTATTTTGATAAAAGGCTAAAGTGATATATAAAAATACTTCAATTATATTTGAATTTCTTTCAGTAGACACACTTAAAATATGACGAATACGGATAAGGCTTTTTTCGGACATCCACTGGGTTTGGCCATTTTATTTTTTACTGAGCTTTGGGAGCGATTCAGCTATTATGGGATGCGGGCTATTTTGGTGCTTTTTCTGACCTCTCAAGCCAATGGTGGTTATGGCTGGACCAATAACCAAGCACTGGATTTATATGGTTGGTATACGATGTTGGTGTATGTGATGTCCATTCCGGGTGGGATTATTGCCGATAAGCTCTGGGGGCAGAAAAGAACTGTCATGGTAGGCGGCGGATTACTTGTAATCGGTCATTTGATGCTGGCAATTCCTTCCAAAATAGCCTTTTTTACGGGTTTGGCCTTTATTGTGCTGGGTGTGGGTGGTCTCAAACCCAACATTTCTACGATGGTGGGCGGCTTATACCGCAAAGGTGATATGCGCCGCGATACGGGTTTTACCATATTTTATATCGGGATTAACACAGGGTCTTTCCTGGCATCCATCATCGTGAGTGCCGTTGGGGAGATTTACGGCTGGCACTATGGCTTTAGCCTTGCCGGACTCGGAATGCTTGCCGGGCAATTGGTATTTATTTTCGGACAAAAATACCTCAAAGGCATTGGAGAAGAAGTAAGCGTCCAAACAACCGATTCTAAGATTCATACCGAAGCATTGGATGATTTTTCTAAAAATACACAGCTATCAGGTCAGGAAAAAGACAGGATTCTGGCTATTTTGATTTCTCTGGTGATTGTGCTGGTATTCTGGATGGCTTTTGAGCAGGCAGGTGGTCTGATGAACTTGTATACCAAACAATACACCAATCGGGATTTTTTCGGATTGTTTGTCATTCCTACTGGCGTATTTCAGGCCTTGAATGCAGGTTTTATTATGATCTTCGGGGGAATTGTGGCTGTTTTTTGGGATAGTTTTGTGCGCAGAGGCAAACACATTGGTGGTATTTTTAAAATGGGATTCGGTACAATGGTGATGGGTACGGGTTTTATTTTTATGGTGGCTGCTGCTATGGAAAGTGAGGTTTCGGCTACTGGTGAAGTCATCAGACAATCCAGTGCCTACTGGCTTGTACTGGCTTATCTCTTCCACACGCTTGGGGAGTTGTGTTTATCACCCGTTTCACTTTCTTTTATTACCAAAGTATCTCCCAAGCACATGGTCGCTACGATGATGGGTATTTATTGGGCAGTGATTGGTTTTGGCAATAAACTGGCTGCCGAGGTAGGCAAATATGCAGAATCTTTGGGCGAATTTACGGTGTTTTTGGGTCTGGTTATTTTTCCAATCGTGATGGGAGGCCTACTGGTGCTTTTCTCCAATCAAATCAGTAAGCTTACTCACGGTACCGAAGAAGTTAATTTGGAAAAAACAAAGACCGATAATATTTTGGAGAGAAATTAAAGGAGAATGTGTATCTTTGATAGAAAGAATTATGCTTATGAAAGCGAGATACATCAATCCATTTACAGATTTTGGTTTCAAAAAAATCTTCGGAGAAGAAGCAAACAAAGAGTTACTCATTGATTTTATCAATGAACTTCTTAAAGACAAAGCGATTATAACAGATATAACTTACCTTAAAACCGAACATCTAGGAATAAGCGTTGCTGACCGAAAAGCAGTTTTTGATCTTTATTGTAAAAATGATAAAGGTGAGAGATTTATCGTAGAACTTCAAAAAGCAAAACAAAAATTTTTTAAGGATAGAAGTTTATATTATTCTACTTTTGCTATTCAAGAGCAAGCCGAGAAAGGAGAATGGAATTATCAGCTACAAGGCGTTTATACTATCTCTATTATGGATTTTATATTTGATGATATTCCTTCACATCAAGAAAAAATCCGCCATAATGTCCGTCTCATGGATACTGAAACCAAAGAAGTTTTTTACAACAAACTTATGTTTATTTATCTTGAGATGCCTAAATTTAATAAACCTTTGGATAAATTGGAAACTCATTATGATAAATGGTTATTTTTATTAAAGAACCTTCCCAATCTGGATAGAATGCCGGATAAATTTAAACTGGGAATATTTGAGAAATTGTTTGAAATTGCCGAAATAGCTAATTACAACGAAGAAGAACAGAGAGCCTACCAGGATAGTTTAAAGTATTATAGAGATCTGAAAAATGTGATGGACACTGCCATTGAAGAGGCTTTAGACAAAAGAAATATTGAAATAGCAATCAATGCATTAAAAGAAGGGATTGAAAAAAAAACTATTTCCATACTGACAGGTTTAAGCATAGAAGAAATTGAAAATTTGATGTAATTATCAAGAAATTGCACTTATTTTTATAAGCCTGTGTGTTTAGCTTCTTAAAAAAATCAAAAATGCACCGAATTATTTTTGTGTCTTTTTTTATGGTCTTGTACTTGCACGCCAAGGCACAAAACCCCAAAGATTACACCTTTGACATTCACTCCCCAGAAAACACCCTTTTTCTGGAAAATACCCATCTGCTCATTCTACACGATCCACAAAAAAGTCTTACAATTTATGATTTGAACTATGCCCAAAATAAATTTCATATTTTTAACCCCCAAAAAGACCAATTAAAGCCTTTTGAGGTCTATTGGGTTAAGTTTTTTCTTACAAGCCACATGGACTCCGATAGCGATTGGATGCTTTCTTTGGGAAAACTCAGCTTTGTCGAAGTCTATACCAGCCGCACCCCAGGCAAGTATTTTTTGAGAAGAAGCGGGCAATTTTTACCCAATGCAGAGCGTGATGTTGAAGCTGGCCGATTTAATAGCATCAGTCTATTTCTACCTGCCCAAGAAACCCTAGAGGTGCTTGTTCGCTTCGAAAACCAAATCAATTACCCGCCCGATCCCAATTTAAGGCTCATCAATAAGCACTACTGGCAGGATATACTCATTAAAGATAATCTCACACAAGGGTTTTTTCATGGTTTGCTCTGGATGATGCTTTTGTACAATTTATTACTTTTTTTTAGAACTGGCGACCGAGCTTATTTTTATTATGTGATTTATATTTTGACTACCTCTATCTATATGCTGAATTTTTACGGCTACTGGGGTGAATTTTTCCTGGGGCAGTTTCCCGTGTTCAATTATTTGTATCTGCCTTTTACAGCCTACATTGCCTTTGTTTTTTATTTGCAGTTTATGCGTTATTTCCTTCGGACTCCTGAGAAGATGCCTTTATGGGATACCCTAATCAGAATACTGAATATCTTGTTTATGATCGTAAGTATTGGGCAGATTAGCCTGGCATCCACAGATTATCAGCTATATATGTTCGCAGAGAAGTACGTCAATACAGGCGTATTTTCTATCTTGCTGATCATTCTCTTGTGGATGCTGATCGCAGGCGACCGGATTGCTCGGTATTTTGCCCTGGGTACGGCTTTTATGGCTTTGGGTACGATTATCTTATTGGTTGGCTCAGCCAAAATGCTCAATATACCTTTCAACCAGTTGTATTATCAGATCGGGATTGTGTTGGAACTCTCAGTCTTTTCCTTGGGGCTAAGTGAGCGATACCGCGAAAGCCTCAAAGATAAAAAAAGAATTCAACTTGAATTGATCTACCAACTGGAAGAAAACCGTAACCTACAGACCAAAGTAAACCGTGAGCTCGAGGAAAAAGTCCGTGAAAGAACCCACGAAATCGAGGAGCAAAAAGCCGAAATTCTTTCCCAAAGAGAAGAAATCGCCTCTCAAAGAGACCTGATGGAGCACCAAAACCAGGCTTTGGAAGAAAAAAATAAACACATCACCGACAGTATCGTTTATGCCAGCCGCATTCAGGGGGCTATTTTGCACGATTACCAAAAGATTGAGTCTGTTTTTGAAGAAGGGTTTATCTTTTTTCAGCCCAAAGATATTGTCTCTGGAGATTTTTACTGGTACAATGAAGTCAATACGTATGCAGAGGTAGAGATGCATCAAATGCGAAGAGCCAATTCCGAACGCTTTTTGGGTAGCCCCCTGACTCGTCATTTGCAAATGAATACCACAACGGCCTCCCCAAGTGTCAGAACCCTCAAAGTGATTGCCGTAGCAGACTGCACAGGGCACGGTGTACCGGGTGCTTTTATGACGATGATGGGCAATTCAATACTCAATGAAATCATTTTGGATAAACAAATCACCGAACCCGAGCTTATCCTCAAAGTACTGGACAGTAAGGTCATCAATACACTCAAAAAACGCAACAGCGAGCAGCAAATCTATGACGGGATGGAAATCAGCTTGGTGGTTTATGATGAAGCAACACAACAGCTTAAATTTGCAGGTACCGGCAATGCGCTGTATTTGCTGCGTGATTTTGACATCCACATCATCAAACCCGATAAATATTCCATTGGCTATTCCTCCTATTATCGCAATAAAATTTTCACCCAACAGACGTTCAAAGTCCGAAAAGACGACATCTTTTATCTGGCCAGCGATGGTTTTCAGGATCAATTTGGGGGCAAAAACGGAAGAAAATACATGAAAAAAAATTTCCGACAATTACTGCTCAAAATCAGTCATCTGCCCCTCGCTGAGCAAAAAGAATTCCTACAACTCGAACTCGACTCCTGGCGCAAAGACTACCCCCAAACCGATGACATTACCGTAGTGGGGATTAAATTTCATTAGCAGGGAGTTGTTTCTTTAGAATATGGATATTATCTTACTCAAAATTAATTTCAGGCCTATGCGTCAATTACCAAGCTTATTTTTTCTTTTTTTTTGTTTTTCAACTTGTTTCGCCCAAAAAACCAATAATATGCTAGAATTTAAAGACATCAGCCCGGCCGGCTACTCGCAATATGTAGAAGTAGACCTCGGAACAGCCAAAATGCTCCTGATCTCCGGACAAGTACCCTTAGACGAACAAGGCAACACCGTAGGCGTGGGAGACCTAAGCAAACAAATCGAGCAGACCTTCACCAATCTCAAAAATATCATCGAGAAAGCCGGAGGAACCATGAGCGACATCGCCAAACTCAATTATTACCTCGTGGATATGTCTCAAATTCTGCTACTTCGTGAGCTGAGAAATAAATTCATCAATGTCCAGAATCCCCCAGCCAGCACAGCCGTACAAGTAGAGCGACTTTTTAGAGAGGATGTGCTGATAGAAATTGAAGCAACGGTCATTATTCCGAAGAAAAAATAATCATCTCAGTCTGTATACGTATGATTTAACCCGCAAGCGTCTTCTTATATGTACTTCGTGCTGAGGAAATATGGCTATCAGTTCATCACGCAAACCCAAACGAAACTCGTGAAACTCAAAATAAGGCGCGCATACATTCGTACCAAAAGCAAAATCTTCGCCCTCCGGCAGTTCGGCAGCTTGCGAATAAATTGAAATTTTCATAATTTTGTTAAATTATGTCAAACAATACAAAAGAGTTTATTATTCAGAGAATTGTAGATGAACTAAGGAAAATTCCCTTGAATTATCTTAAAAATCTATTGGAGATTGTTTTGACCTTTCGTAAAAATCTCCCCATTAGTTTTGAAGACCGTAAAGTATGGCAGGAAATAGAGGAAGAAACAAGAGAACGCCGTAAACTTAATCATACCCGTAGAGAAACCTTTGATTCACTTTGGTAAACTATGAAAGAAGTCTTGTTGGATACGGATATTATTTCCTATTATTTTCGCCAGCATCCACAGGTATTGAAAAAATTTGAAGAATATATCCTGGAATATTTACAAGTGAATATTAGTAGAATTAGCGTATACGAGATTGTTGGTGGATTAAAGGCTAAACAAGCAAATAAACAACTTTCGGATTTTTTAAAATTTATTTCTGAAAATCATATCCTTGAAGTCACAGTAACCTCTATGGAGATTGCCTCTGAGATTTATGCATCTTTAAAATTAGCTGGTAAGCCAATCAGTGATACAGATATTTTTATCGCAGGAATTGCCATAGAGCATAATCTGGTATTGGTAACGAATAACACCAAACATTTCGAGAATATTGAAGGACTGGAAATTGATAATTGGACTTTGGAGGATTAACTTTCATCCCAGTCTGTGACTTGAGTCACAGACCAGAATTTTACTACGCTGTGCGCTTATTGGCTTAAACTGCCTGAGCAAGCCTTCCAATCAGTACTTCGTGCTGAGGAAACATAGCTATCATTTCATCACGCAAACCCAAACGAAACTCCTGAAACTCAAAACAAGGCGCGCATACATTCGTACCGAAAGCATACGCTTCGCCCTCTGGCAGTTCGGCAGCCTGCCAGTAACCAAGTGGAACGGTAATCACGGGGCGTTCTCCTGCCTGGATATTCATACCCAATTGATGCACAGTATGCTGCCCCTCAGAATCAATCACGTGTACCCTAAGCCGACCTTGATGAATCAGCCAAAGTTCCTCATTATTAAGTACCTGATGAAAAGCAGAAATGGCTCCGGGTAAAAAAAGCCAATGACCCGAAGTACGGTAGGCATCTCGGTGTGTCTCCACAAATTTAGGCCCTTCAGGGTGGTCGTACCAATTATATGCCTTCAGAATTGCCTGGAGGGATTCAGTGTTTGGATGCATAGATTAAATGATTAATAAACCTATAAGGTTTCTAAAAACCTTATAGGTTTGGATGAGTCTTTAATATTTCAGCTTGCTTACTTCTTTGAATTCAGCACCGGATTTGCCGTAATTGGCAGCAATAAAAGATTTAATTCCTTGAAAACAAACACGTAGCCCTTGTTCACCTTCGTATAGCTCCTGACGTTTGGCCACAGCATTGCTATAAGCAAAAAGTAAACTGTTGACACTTTGGTTGGCAGTTTCCAGGTTATTGATAAACTGACTAATGCCCTCTATGCTGATCAAAGGATTAACGGGAGCATATTCAGGTAGATTTTTGATAATCTCCAAGATATTCTTAGCTCCCTGAAGGAGCGAACCGAAGCCCGTTTCAGCCGTAGAAACAGTTCGTTTGATTGATGCTTCGCCGTCACCTGCGCTTTCTTCTTTTTTGCTGGGTTTTTTATAGTTGATCATCTTCTGCGTTTCTTTCTGAATGTTGAGATAGGCAGAAGATACCTTCCCAGCAGGTAAAACTCCTACAAAATCTCGAATCATAGCGCAGCGTTTTTTGATACCTTCTTTGCCGTGGTAGCTATCCGTGCGTACAGCACGTGCCTGTGCCAATAAACCAGCAGCAGAAGCTACTTTTTTGTTGGCCTCATCGATTTGCTGAAGTAAAGTACTGAGGCTTTCTTGCCCGAAAGCCGGATTAGGAGGATTGTAATTGCTGAGTGTTTTGATAAAGTCTAAAATTTGTTGCCCCTTGGCGAATTTATTGCCAAAAGATGCTTCGCTGATAGTTGACATATTGAAGAGTTTTAAAAGTTTATAGATCAAAAACGCCTCCCGATGAACGAATAGTGTGTAAAATTGATGAAATATTTTTGGCTTTTTGGTATCCCTGTAGCGCTCTATACACCGATTTTTTGAGATTATGGAATTAATTTGCCTTGATATAGATCATATTAATCTCGATACGGAGTGTACCTGCCTCGATGTGGATCATATTAGCTTCAATATGGAGTGTATGTGCCTCAATGTGGATCATATTAGCTTCAATATGGAGTGTACCTGCCTCGATGTGGATCATATTAATCTCAATATGGAGTGTATATGCCTCGATGTGGATACGTATTGAGGTAAAAATCTATAACATTTTTAGAGATTTTCTAGGTTTTGAACAGACCTGATCTAAAAAACCTATAAGGTTTCTAAAAACCTTATAGGTTTAGGTAAGGACTCTCTTACTCATTGTCATCTATAATTTGATTAAATTGTTGATGATATTCCTCATACAAAGTAATCGTTCCAAACCATTCCGCAACTTCCTGACGAGGTAAATTAGTGGTCTTTTCGCTTTTATAAGCGTGATAAGAGCTATAAAACCAATCCTCAGGTTTTTTACAAAAGCCGTGGTTTTTGGGATTACAATGGATATAACCCAAAAGATTGGTAAAATATTCATCCGACTCGACCCTAATACGACGGAGGAAATCTATGAATAATGCTCCTTTACGATCGTACATTTTGTTATAAGCTTTGGCATAAGCATTGCAAAAATTACTAAATCTTTGCATCAGAAACACGTGATAGTTCTCGATATTGCCATTTTTTTGAGGGTAAAGCTTCTGATAGTATGCTTGTAAGATTTCTTCCTCCCGGAAATTTAGGAGAAAATGAAAATGATTGGGCATCAGACAATAAGCATAAGTCTGGGCTACCGGATGAATGTATTCATAAAATTTCTGAAGGAAATACCTGTAATTTTCTTCCTTCCGAAAAAGGTTTTCATTCCCTACAGCGTGATTGATAATATGATAGCGTTGATTGGGCAAAAGCTCAGCTAAGTATCGCATAAAAATTTGGTTAATAAGTTGTATAATTTAATAAAAAAGCAAATATAATTAACTCTAAGCTAAAATAATAAACTTAATGTAATTTTTTTAACCTAAAAGGTTTCTAAAAACCAAAATAATCAACTGAGTCGATTTTTTTAACCTATAAGGTTTCTAAAAACCTTATAGGTTTAGGCAATCTTTTCGATAAAAGCCCTTGCTAATTCACTACAAAGTACTTAGACTTGGATTTAATTAAACCAAAGCCCATTTAAATTAATAAAAACCCAAAATACCTCCAAACATGGCAAAAACACTCCCCCGAGTTGCGTATTTCTGTATGGAATATGGCCTCGACAATTCCATGAAAACTTATGCCGGCGGACTAGGCATCCTCGCAGGCGATTATCTCAAAGGTGCTAAAGATCATAACTTCCCTATCATTGGCGTAGGCATTAAATGGAAACAAGGTTATACCGACCAACGTATCAGCCCCGAAGGCAAAGCCTATGATAGCTATCATAACTATGAGTATGATTTTATGGAAGATACTGGCGTAGTGGTAGAGGTCGTCATCCGTAAAAGAACCATCAAATGCAAAGTCTGGAAATTGGAAGCTTTTGGCAATGCTACGCTCTATCTCCTCGATACGGATGTCCCTGGTAACGAAGACGGCTGGATTACGGGGCAGCTCTATGGCTGGTTTGGTGAAGAGCGCATCGCACAAGAAATGGTATTGGGAATCGGTGGTGTACGTGCCCTGCGTGCTTTGGGCGAAGAAGTAGATTTGTATCATTTTAACGAAGGCCACGCCCTTTTTGCTGGTTTTGAGTTGGTAAGGGAGCATCTCGAAAGCAAGTTTGAACTCACCTTAGAAGAAGCCATTGCCGAAGCCCGTCAACAAATTATCTTTACCACCCACACCCCTGTCGTTCAGGGAAATGAGTCGCATTACATAGATCGCCTTTTGTACATGGGGGCAGATAACGGCTGTTTTAGCCCCGAACAATTACGCCGTTTGGGAGGATCGCCCTTCAACATGACCGTAGGAGCTTTGAGAATGGCTAAAAAATCCAATGCAGTAGCCCAACTACACGGCCAAACAGCCAACAAAATGTGGGAAAAAGTAAAAGATATTTCCCAAATTATTGCCATTACCAATGGCATTCACATCCCGACCTGGGTGGATGAGGAGATGATTCAACTAGCCGAAAACGGTGGCGACCTCTGGGCACGACACCTCAAAAACAAACAAGCCCTCATCGATTTCGTAGCCGAGCGAAATGGAGTAAAACTTGATCTTAATATACTGACTATTGGTTTTTCGCGCCGAAGTGTGCCTTATAAACGCAGTAATTTTATCTTTACCGACCGCAAAATCATTGAGCCTTTGTTGAAAGGTGGTAAGTTACAAATTATCTTTTCGGGCAAAGCCCACCCACTTGACGACAAAGGCAAAGAGATTGTCGCAAGCATCGTAGAATACAGCAAGGAATACCCCAAGTCGGTCGTCTTTTTGGAAAATTACGATATGCAAATCGGTAGGATGCTGGTTACAGGTAGTGATGTTTGGCTCAACAATCCGCGCCGCCCCAAAGAAGCCAGTGGTACTTCGGGCATGAAAGCTGCCATGAACGGCGTGATCAATTTCAGCACGCTCGATGGCTGGTGGCCTGAGGCTTGCGACCACGGAGTGAATGGTTGGCAGTTTGGCGATGGCTTTGAAGACCCTGACGAAGAAGTACACGATGCCCACGATCTGCCCTTGCTCTACAAAGTACTCACGGAGGAAATTATCCCGACTTTTTATCAAAAACCTGAAAAATGGCAGGAAATGATGAAGGCAAGTATCCTCAGTACCAAAGATCAGTTCAGCGTAAAACGTATGCTCGAGGAATACTACGAATTGTTGTATAAAGCTTAAGTTTTTTTAAAAAACAGGATTAAGAAATGATCGTCATGAAAGCATAAATCCCAAAAACCCGGCTATTTTGCAAAAAAATAACCGGGTTTTTTGTGTTATTTTGAGCTTCCTAGCAGGTTCAAACCTACGACTGAAACTTTCAAACTTTCCAGAATACTTTTCAGCACTTACAAAATACCTCAAAGAACAAGAGCAAAAACCTTCTTGACATATCTACGGCGAGAAATCTCCCATCTCTTTTTGCATATCGGCTTTGCATCACCTATTTTTGAATATCAAATTTGATGTTCAAATCTTAAAGTTATGAAAAGAATTTACTTTTTTTCTTTAAATTTCTTGCTTGTTGCCTTTACTCTCCAAGCTCAGGTGGCTACGCTGCACGTGGTTGATTCCGAAACCCATGCGTATATTCCGGGCGTAGTCATTCATTCGCGCCTGGAAAAAAACCTAGATAATCACCTCAAAACCGACTTACAAGGCAATGTACCCGTACATATCGCCGAAAATGATACGATCAGCCTGGAATGCAAAGGGTATTATCCGATTCATATCGTGGTAACCCATTTTCAGGATTATGACCTTAGCCACCCCATGAGAATCTACATGACTCCGCTGATGCATCATTCTCACCATACTGAAATTGAAGACCTGACTGACCTTCAGTCTTTTGAATATCACTTTGTACACGATGATTTTGAAAACAAACAATTCAAAATCCAGGTTCTGGAGCATAATAACGCCACCAATAAGCGCAATCAATGGCTTCAAACCACCCGCGATAGCCACGAAAAAGGCTTTAATATCGTAGATATCAAATTGCCAGGGACTAAAAAGAACTAAAACTGACTCCATGTTATTTCCCAAAACTGATTTTCCAAAGATTTTTTGGCTGCTTTTCGCCTTTGCCTTGCTGGTGTATGCCCTAGGGGCTTTTTTGCAACTCATGGAGCCCGACGCTACGAGTTATGCCCTCGTATCTGCTGAAATGTACGATCGGGGCGAACCCTGGATCATTACCCTCAGAGGTTATGATTGGCTGGATAAGCCACATTTTCAGTTTTGGGTTACTTTTATTTCTTATCATATTTTTGGAGTCAATGATTTTGCCTATCGCCTGCCCTCACTCTTACTTTTTATGATGGGGGTTTGGTACACCTACTTGTACACCAAACGATTTTATTCGCACACAACGGGCTTGGCAGCTGTTCTTGTATTGATGAGTGCTTTTCATATCATTGTCTCTAATTCGGATGTGAGGGCAGAGACTTTGCTGACGGGTTTTACCATTTTTTCGCTGTATTATATGGCTGTTTATCTGGAAGAAAAACGTTGGCAGGATTTGATCCTGGGTTGTTTGGGAATGGGGATTATGCTGATGACCAAGGGCTTGTATACCGTTTTGCCGATTGCAGGTGGGATTGGACTGGCTTGTATATACAGATTGGATTATAAAGAGATTTTCCACCCCCGATGGCTGTTCGTAGGGATTCTTGCCATTGTATTTACTTTGCCTACCTTGCTTTCTTATTACATTCAATTTGATCTGCACCCTGAAAAGGAGTTTTTCGGGCAAAAAGGCGTATCAGGAGTACGCTTTTTCCTGTGGGATTCGCAGTGGGGGCGATTTACCAATACCGGACCGATCAAGGGTGAAGGTGAGCCGACTTTCTTTTTGCATAGTCTGCTTTGGGCATTTGCTCCCTGGTCATTACTTGCTTATTGGGCTTTGATCCGAAAAGGAAGGGCTTTATTTCAAAAAAAACCCGATCGCAAGGAGCCTTACACCTTTTTTGCTTTCGTGAGTCTGTTTTTGATCTTTTCTATTTCCAGTTTTCAGTTGCCACATTATATGAATATCTTGTACCCTTTTTTGGCAATACTGACGGCAGATGCTATGATGGAGCTAAAATCTGCCGTCTGGTTGCGTGCCTGGGGTATTTTTCAGGCGGTGGTGGCATTTTTATTTTTTATGACGATTGGTCTGTTTCAATACCTTTTTAATGGTTTTTGGTTTTACTGGGATACGACAATTTTACTGCTTTTGACCTTTGGAGGAGCCGTTTATTTTTTCTTACAATCCGAAACACAATGGATGAAAATTATCATTCCTTCTGCTTTGGCCATACTCATGACTGGGTATTTTCTCAATCGGGATTTTTATCCGAGGCTTTTGCCTTACCAATCCGAAACCCAAGTGGCTTTTTATATCCAATCCCAAAAACCTGAGGGCAAATTGGGGATTTATCAAATGCTGGAACGCTCTACGGATTTTTATTTGCGACAAACTCCTCCAGACTGGAACCTGGATCAGCTCAAATCCCCCGAAGTAGTGGGCAATCTGGTTTTTACGGATGAAAAAGGGCGGGGCGAAATACAACAGGCTGGGATTAAATTTGAAATCGTTAAAAGCTTTGACGACTTCCCGGTGACGCAGCTCAAGCCCCAGTTTATCAACCGAAAAACCCGCAAAGAAGCTTTAAAAAAGACTTTTTTACTGAGAATCCTGCAAGTCGTTCAAGAAAATTAGACCTTCATCTTTTTCTCATCAAATCTCTATACGCTCAATTTATTCAATTAATTCGTACATTTGCCTTAAATGAAGCGAGAAAGATGTTGCAAAATATCCACAAAATACTCATCATCCAAACAGCATTTATTGGGGATGTTATTCTCGGAACGGTAGTCATTGAAAAGCTTAGGAAGTATTATCCAGAAAGCAGGATAGATTTTTTGCTGCGTAAGGGAAATGAAAGCTTGCTGGAAGGTAATCCAAACCTTCATCAGGTGCTTATTTGGGATAAAAAAAAGCAAAAAAACAGGAACTTGCTTCGATTGATTATCCAGATCCGAAAGCAACGATATGACCTAGTGGTGAATTTACAAAGATTTACCTCTATGGGCATCTTGACAGTACTTTCAGGGGCGCGCTTTACGGTCGGTTTTGATAAAAACCCACTTTCTTTGTTTTTCTCCCAAAAAATCCCCCATCGCTTTGATGAGGGGCAACACGAAGTAGAGAGAAATCTATCTCTAATTGCTGCGTTTACAGACAATATACGCATTCGTCCGCATATTTATCCTAGTGAAGAAGATTTTGAACGAGTACGCCTTCATAAAAAACAAGCCTATATTTGTATTGCGCCTACTTCGGTTTGGTATACCAAGCAGTTTGCCGCCGAAAAGTGGATTGAGTTTCTGGACTTGTTGGATGTCAATCTTAAAGTATATCTACTAGGAAGTTCTCAGGATTGGGATGCCTGCGAATATATCCGGCAATCTACCAAACATCCCCTTGTGGTGACTTTGGCTGCCAAACTTTCGCTGCTCGAGTCGGCTGCCCTGATGCAGGATGCCTTGATGAACTATGTCAATGATTCGGCACCCATGCATCTCTCCTCGGCGGTAAATGCACCCACGTGTGTAGTGTATTGCTCTACAATACCAGCTTTTGGCTTCGGACCTTTGTCGGACAATGCCCACGTGGTAGAAATTACAGAGAAACTCAGTTGTCGTCCTTGTGGTTTACATGGGCTGGCAAACTGCCCAGAGGGGCATTTCAGATGTGCAAAAGACATTGATGTACGACGTTTGCTTCTGGTGTCAGCTCAATCTTAAATATATGCAGGCATCTGATTCATCTTTTACACCCACCGAGATAGTTAATTTACTTCGTCTGATCAATACTAGAGACGACCGGAATATTCGTTTGGCTTTGGCCATCTGTGAGGGAGGGGGAGACCTGCCTGCTGAATTGCTTAAGAAGATCAGCAGCGAACCAGGGTTGATTCTATACTGCCTTGAAGAAGGGCATCAGAAAATTCTGTCAGCGTTTCGTTTTATTTATATTCGTTGGTCATCGTTGAGTGCTATTCCGCCGAATATCAAATACCTGCAAAATGTGTTGATGCTTGATTTTGGATATAATAAAATTTCAGAAATTCACAAAAATTTATATACATTGACTCAACTTAAGAAATTACGATTCCACAAAAACCAACTTCACCAAATAAGCCCTGAAATTGCCGATCTGATATATTTGGAAGAGCTGGATTTGAGTGCCAACTTCATAGAGAGATTACCTACTGAAATAAACCATCTTCAGCAACTTAAAAAACTTATACTTACAGATAACCCTTTGGATGCAAAGCAGATCGATAGTCTTAGCATACACTTGCCAAATACTTGTATTGTGTTTGGGTAGTGTTAAACAAGTAATGCTGTTCGTTCAAAAAGGGGCTTTGTGAGGACACAAAGCCGGGCGTTTTTTTTATTTCAGCATTACATCTTGAATACTACCTGTGTTTGAATAAAAAAAGCCCTCCGGAGAGGGCTGTATATGTGAATGGGTATATGGTTATGATAGATGTTATTTATTTTCACCTTCTTTTTTGGGTTCTTCTCCGGTATTTGCCGGGATTTTGATTTTATCTTTTTTGGTGATTCCTTTTTTCACTTCGATATTGATTCCATCCGAGATACCTGTCTCAATGTATTTCTTTTTGAAGACTTGCGGAGCGGTTTCAATTTCTACAAATACGCTGTCTTTGTATTCCTTGCCTTTTTTGGCAAATTGGAGCATACTTTCTTTGATTGCCAGTACTTTGGCTTTTTTCTCAAGCACGATGTCGGCATTGGCACTATATCCGGCTCTTAAGAAGTCTTTTTCTTTAAGCAGCATACGGGCGCGAATATCAAATTTGATCGCACCTTCTTCTTCAACACCTTTGGGAGCGATGTGTTCTAGCTCGGCTTTAAAAGTTTTACCTTCAATAGCACCGATTGTCAGGTTTAATTCCATGCCTTCTCGTAGTTTGCCGACTTCTGACTCATCAATTTTGCCTTCAAAAACTAAGCTTTTCATATCTGCGATGGAAGCAATGGTTGTACCTTCGTTGAAATTATTACGCTCAATGACCGAAGTACCTACTTTGACGGGTACATCGAGTACCATGCCGTCAACGGTAGAGTAGATTTCATTGGAGATAGCACCTGAGTTTTGTAGAATGCCTTGTTTTACCAGTGCTAAATTGCGCTCTGCAGCTTGTAGGGCTTCTTTTTTGAGGTTATAATCCAGTTGAAACTCCATAAATTCTCTTTGAGAGATGACCTTCTGATCAAAGAGTTGTTTTTGACGATCTAGCTCAGTTTTGGAGTTTTTTAGGTTTACCTGTGCGGTTTGGTAGTTATTATCAGCACCGTTGAGCGAGATTTGGTCGCTGTTTTTACCAGAGATACTTTGTACCAACCTTACGCGGGCTACCAGTTGACCTTCTTTGACATAATCACCAGCTTCTACAAAAAGAGCCTCAATAATCCCCGAAGCTTGCGGCTTGATAGCTACTTCACGGCGCGGCACAATAGACCCTGTGGCTACTGCCTTGCGGGTAATGTCAGTAATAAACGGGGTTTCGGTTTTGTAAACGACGGGGTCTTTTTTGGATTTGGTATAGAAATAGTACCCCAACCAAACAGAAAATACTGCCAAAACGGCTACCAAAATTCCTATGAAAATTTTACGTATCATGATTATATTGTAATTTATGCTATGATTTATTTGACTTTTATGATTGAATTCTTAATTGTTTTCATTTGCTTTAAAATCGGCATAGATGCAAATTTTTTTCCTCAAAACTTAGTACCGATTCTTAAATCTCTAATTCCCTTCATTAATTTAATTCCTTTAATTCTCTTCATTAATTTAATTCCCTTCCCCAGTCTTTATTCGTCCGAAAGAGCTACTACCGGATTGACGCGTGCTGCTTTGGTGGCTGGGATGAGTCCGGCGATTCCCCCAAAGAATACAAGCAGAAATGTAGATACAATCGCTACATTCAAGTCTACTTCGGGATTGGCAAAAAATTCGCCTTCCGAACCCGTAGCTTTGAGCAGTTGGTTGATCATCTCTACAAAACCTACCCCGAAAAGCAATCCCAAATAACCTGCTACGGCAGTAAGTACAATCGATTCCTGTAAGATCAGACTGATGATAGACCAAGGTGTGGCTCCCAGGGCTTTGCGTACACCGATTTCTTTGGTACGCTCCTTGACTACAATGAGCATAATATTACTTACACCAATGATTCCAGCCAGGATTGCCCCAATACTTACAAACCAGCTAAAGCCCTTCATGCCGATGAAGATAGACTGAATCTCGCCAAAACGTTGCTCAAAATTAAAAGAACCGAATGCCTTTAAATCTTCGGGGTGTACCTGATGACTTTCAGCAAGTACTTCTTTGACTCTTTGCTCTACAAAAGAAGCCGACACACCAGGTTTGGGAAGAACGCCAAACCAAAAAATCTGATTGCCCTGATGAAAAGCCTGCTGAACAGTAGTATGTGGGAAATAAATCGTTTTTTTGTCCTCCATCACATCTTCACCTGTACCTTTGCCTCTGAATATTCCTACGATTTTAAAAGGAATACCATTGGCCTCAATATACTGACCGATGGGGTTTTCGTCTTTTTCAAAAAGCTGATTAACAACTTCCTCACCCACGACGGCAATTTTACGTCTTTCCTGAAGGTCTTTTTCATTTAGGAAACGCCCCTTAATGATGGTCATGGGCTTAATTTTGATAAATTCAGGATAATCACCATAGGCATTAAAGGAAGCTGATTTCTGTTTGCGGCTCACCGTAAAATTCTCCCAAATATCATTGCGAGGGGCTAACACTTCCAGTTCAGGGATTTTACTTCGGATCAAAGGTACATCTTCATTGGTAAATCGAATATAACGCCCAGGTTGAAGCCCTTTATAAGCCATACTGGTTTTATTAGACCAGATAAATACAGAATTACGGGCAATATCCAACTGGCTCATCACGCCATTTTCAAAGCCGGTACTGGCTCCCAGCATCACAACCAGCATAAAAATCCCCCAGCCGACACCAAAGCAAGTCAGAAAAGTTCTGAGTCTGTGTTTGTTGATGGTTAGCCAGATTTCATTCCATTTGTCGAGGTCAAACATGGTTATTCTTATTTTTCTGATGAATAAATAATCTTTGATTAATCTGCTCTTAGAGCTTCAATGGGTTTTACACGCGCAGCCTTTAAGGCAGGCATTAAACCAGCTAAAGCTCCTGCAACTACCAACACTACAATGGCAGCTAGGGCTACTTCTACATTTACTTCGGGGCGATAGAAAAACTCTACTCTTCCTCCCGAGGCTTCTGCCTGATCAATAGCCCAGCGCATGAGCTCAAGCACGCCGGCAGCTACCAGCAATCCGAAGTAGCCTGAAAGTGCCGTGATGACTACGGATTCCTGAATAATGAGGCTTACTATGGAAAAGGGAGTCGCCCCAATGGCTTTGCGAACCCCTATTTCTTTAGTACGTTCTTTGACAATGATGAGCATAATATTGCTTACGCCCACAATTCCGGCAATCAAAGTCATAATCCCCACCACCCATACAAAGATTTTGATACCGATAAAGACATTCATAATACTTTTGAAGTTTTCTTCATTACTATTTAGTCCGACGGCTTGCTGATCTTCGGGGGCAAATTTGTGGGTACGAGCCAATATTTTTCTGATTTTTTGCTCTACTACTTTGGGCTCGGCACCGGGTTTGGTGGTGAGTCCAATGAGCCCAACCTGATTCTGCTGTCCAAAGGTATTTTGTAAAGTCGAGAAGGGAATATAACCCCGCTCTTCGTTGCGGCCGTTATTGCCTTCAGAATTGTATACACCTACAACCATAAAAAAAACTCCCTGAATCTCCACATATTCGCCAATTCCGGTAGAATCTTTACCAAAGAGGACTTCTTTGGCTTTTTCGCCCAAGACGACTATTTTTCTTCTCTCTGCGTTGTCAGATTCGTTGAGCAGTCTCCCGTATTTGAGTTTTTCACCATTGAAGCTCATAAAATCCCCTGTAGAGCCATTAATACGAAATGCGCCCGTTTTGTTGCCATAATTGATGGTGTATTCGCCCCATAATCCGTTGCGAGGTGCGATCAAGTCTACTTCTTCTACTTCACGGGCAATTACTTCCAGATCGGCATTGTTAAATTCTATCGTGCGCCCAGGTTTGATGCCGTGAGAGGGGATACTTGTTTTGCCGGACCAAATCCAAAAGCTATTGATGGCTTCATCTTCAAACTGACGAACTACCCCGTTTTGGAATCCCTGGCCTGCACCCAGCAGAAATACCAACATGAAAATTCCCCAGAAAACACCCAGAGCAGTAAGTACGGTACGCAATTTATTTTTGCGCATCGTCATAAAAATCTCCTGCCACTTGTCTAAATCAAACATAATTCAAAAGGTTATATGGTTTGGAAACATTGCTTTTTGAGTCTACTTCTATGGTTAATTACCTTATTTAAATCAATGAATCAGTGCCGGATGTTTTTCCTGGCTCTCGATCACACCATCTTTAAGGCGAATCACACGGTCGGTCTGAGCAGCCACATCCTGTTCGTGCGTAACTACCACAATAGTAATGCCTTGTTGGTGGACATCTTTGAAGATATTCATTACTTCCTGGGAAGTCTTAGAATCGAGTGCTCCGGTAGGTTCATCCGCCAGGATTACTTTAGGTTGAGAAATCAAGGCTCTGGCTATCGCTACCCGCTGTTTTTGCCCTCCTGAAAGTTCGTTGGGAGCATGATCTGCCCAATCCAACAAACCTACTTTGTCGAGATACTCGAGGGCAAGTTTATTTCTTTTTTTGCGACTCACTTTTTGGTAATAAAGCGGAAGAGCCACGTTTTCCATAGCATTTTTGAAGGAAAGTAAATTGAATGACTGGAATACAAAGCCAATAAACTGATTGCGATAATACGCTGCTTTGCTTGCCGTGAGGTTTTTGATCAGGGTATTATTGAGTACGTATTCACCCGAGTCGTAATCATCCAAAATCCCGATGATGTTGAGCATCGTTGATTTTCCGGAACCGGATGAACCCATAATGGATACAAACTCCCCCTCATGAATATCCATATCAATTCCTTTGAGAACGTGTAGCTTATTCTTTCCGATGGAGTAGTATTTATTAATTTGTCGCAGGTTAATCATAGATATTTATGGATTTGGTTATATGCTTGATTTTGCAAACGTTTTAAAGATCAAGAGGTTACATTACCTAGTAATTTGTAATGCAAGGTACTGTATATTTTAATAAAAACAAAAATTTTTTAAGTTTTTTTTTAGCCTGAATAGTAACCTAAATATTCATACCAAAATTGTAAAGGCTTTTAAGTCAATGAGTTAGTTCTGATATTTCTCTAAAAGTGTCCGTTAACAAAACAACATCGACCGAAAGTGTACAGATTCCTAACAATTTTATGTAAAAGGCTAAAATCAACACACTGAGAAGACAACGGAAATAAGAGAGAAGTTGCTCAAGGGGAGAAAGAATTTCAGGATTTTTAACAAAAAGTAAGTTTTGCCAATGAAGCTACCCATGATCCCCTCCATTTGTACTCCAATAAAGGCTCATCAGAGGATTATTCACTTTACAATGGCAATATCAGCACCTGGGCGACCTTCGCCTGAGTTTCCGTGAAGGCAAAGAATCCCTGCCCTTTACAGCCGGTATGGAACTGGTCAATGCCTCAGAAGAAGAAAGGGAGTTTGCCAACGTCCATCAAACCCGTAACAGCGAACACGCCAAAACAGGTACACATTCAGCCAAGCTGAACAGCAGCCAACCCTTAGGCGCCTGGAAAAGCATCCCGGTGAGCAAAGGAGACATCATAGATGTCAAAGCACAAGCACTATATCAAGGAACAACCAGTACTAACGGCAACAAAATAAACGCCTTTATTACAGCCAATCCGGGTTATGGCACACAGGTGATCAATGGAGAAACCGTACCCACGCCCTTCCCCCTACAAAACCTACAGGTAGGTCTGGCACTTACCCCTGGGCAAGTCAACCCCAGCACCCCCAATGCCTTTGTGATGCTCATCCATTATGATGAAAAAGGAATGCATAAATTTACCGATTTCAAACAAATAGCCTCAAGTGACCCTGAAAATGTTTGGAAAGAGCTAAAAATTCCTACCTTTGTAGCAGATCACAATGGAAGGGTAGAAATCTTCGTAGCCAATGAAAGTAATGTAGACGTTTGGTTCGACGATTTAGAGATCAAGCACCAAGGCGGGCTGATCGCAGAAGACAAACACTATTACCCCTTTGGTTTGGAGCTAGCAGGTATCGGCAAGTGGGGCATTCCCGAAAACCGCTTTACCTACAACGCCCAATCTGAAAAGCAGAAAGACTTAAACGGCGGCAAGGGCTACTTCTATGAGACGGATTATCGGGGCTATGACCCGCAACTGGGGAGGTTTGTGCAGTATGAGCCACTGGCGGATTTGTTCTCTGGAATTAGTCCGTACCAATATGCTTTTAATAATCCGATTTCTTTTAATGATCCGATGGGTTTGGAAGCTGGGCCAGGAGGAGGATATTCTGGTACTAATATGGTGGGAACTGTCGGTGGAGTAAGTTCACCTGATAATTCCAAAATTTATCAAGGATGGTTTGATTTTGATAAAGCTAACTCAGGTACTAATTTTTCTAATAGTGGTTGTCCAACTTGCCCGCAAGGTGCTGAGGCAGATGAAACTTACGCCGTAGGAGCAGAAATAGATGAAAAAGCTACTGGAAACGTCTGGATA
>JANRIC010000244.1:0-12384 GCA_033765345.1 Microscillaceae bacterium | reverse complement strand
AAGATTTTTTTACGATTGAAGAAATAGAAATAGAGGGGAAATTTGATATAAGTTTTAGATTAAGTGTAAAATACGCAATCGTGGAATTTCTCCTTGCATTTGGCACCGAAGATGGGAAAATTAGCATTGGCGGCCCATTTGGGTTCATTTGCAAACTTTTAGGTAGGGATGATATAAAAAAACCACGTTTCTCCAGCTACGAAGAACTGAAAGAAATCCTCCAAGAAGGCTTTGCGATTTATGAAGATATCAAAGCTGAGTTAGCGAAAATGTAAAAAATCTCCGTGTCCGCAAGTGGAAAGCCCTGCCTAAGACCACTTCCGAGGCAAGCCCAAAGCCGAGCCAGATACAGACCAAGAGCAAAAAGCAGGGGTGTTTGGGGCGGGGAGGAAGAAGAAGAAGAAAGATTTCACTAAGAAAGAGTATGATGAATGGTTTAATAATCTTAAAAAAGAGAACACGCCAAGTAGCACTCCTCAAGGAGTTTTCGAGATTAAGCATACAGGGGGAGTAAACTATGAAGTATACGGTGGAGGCACAAAGTTTTGGGTAGATGGCATTAGAAATGATGTTATTCTTGAAACTAAATATGTGAAAAATCCAGATAAAAGTCCATTTATAAGCGAGACAAGTATACCTGATTTTATAAGAGAAAAAGTAATAAAAGAAGTGGAAGATGAATTTAGCAGAATGTCAAGAATTATTAATGACCCCAATAATCCTTTGAAGTCAGTTGAAGTGATTATAAATGAACTGAAAGCAAAGGATTTTTTTGAAAAAATTTTAAAAAAATACAATATACCAGGCAAAGTCACAATTAAAGATTAAAACATATGGACTTCTTAATAATTTATGAGAAAAATAGGAAAGTTATTGGCGAAGTAGAATTTTTGAAAGCCGTAAGTAACATAAAAGGTATTACTAACATTCATCAAGAAAAGGATGAGCGTTCAGTTGTCTCGGTAGATTTTCAATATGAAAACAGCTTTACTGTAATCAGACTTTCGGAAGATTTGGATAGTTTTTCAATTTGGAAGAAAAGTGATGCTAGCCTTTATTTCGCTTGGGCAATTAATCAATATTTATCACCAAATTTTAACCTGTATGTGACAGATTCAGACTATAATTTTGACTTAAATATTAACAAGATTATGTCATTAGAAGATTTTAGGAAAATAATACTAGAAGATCATTTGTAGTATTGCCCTGAATCGATCGTCCACACACCCATGCTGCGGCTGAGGATGCCCGAAAGCTTTTAGACAAATACCAAATAGACATCAACGATGAAGTAAATGGCGTAGCCCTCAAAGGAGGCAAAGGCGCACCCAAAGAAGTAAAACCCAGGCACCACAGAGGCGGCGGACTACATTCTAATGAAGGAATCAAGCAGGTATATCGTGCTTTACGAGAAGCCGTAGAATGCATAGAAGACTGGGCACAAGCCAGGAAAAAAGTCTTGAAAGAACTTGAAGATATTAAATCACAAATCCTAAACGGAACATTTCCAATAGATAAATAGTAAGACTATGAACATTTATTATTACGCAACCAACTCAGATGTTTTCCATTATATTGATTGGAAAAAAGTAAATCTGGATGAAACCCAGAAGCTTCGTAAAATATTCGATGAAGATGATCCCATCGATCTGGCTTACATTACAAGCTTAGAGCAAGAAATGATGCGCTATACTGAAGACACCCGAGAAGGAGATTTCCTATCTTTTGCGTCTCCAAGTGGTGTAATCTGCACACCCCGCGCCTGGCGCGCCATCCAGGATTTGATCATGGATTATGTAGAGGCATTTTCATTCCGGGTAGAAGGCCACGACTACGTACTCATCCACCCAAGAGAAACCCTAGATGCCCTCGATGAAGCCAATAGTGAAGTTGATTACTATTCAGACGGAAGTATTTTCGATATTTACCAGTACACCTTTTTCCCTGAGAAGCTCAAAGGCAAGCATTTGTTTAGAATCCCACAAACGGCTGGTTTGCATTTATATATATCCGAAGTATTCAAGCAAAGGGTAGAGCAGCATCAATTGATGGGTTTGGTTTCTAAGCGAGTGCTATTCAGCTATGAGGAGTAGCCTGACTACTGGGTCAGTTGGTTCAAGCGTCCTCACCCCTTAGGGTTAAATTCAGAAAAACCCTTGTTAATCGCTTCAAAACACTTAAAAGGAGGATCATTTAGCCCTTCACCACAATCTTCAAAAAGACCTCCACAGTATCCGATAAGATCAAGCTGCCACTTCCAACCTTAAAATCCCGGCGATTGATTTTAAAATTACCCTCAAAGCGGCTTTCTGTATCTCCTTCGATAAATTTGAAGGGTACAGTGACTTCTTTTTCCGTACCTTTGATCGTCAAAGCAAAATATCCGATAAAATCACCACTTTTAGAAGGAGCAATTCGTCTGGATTTCATGCTGATCTGCGGATATTTGGCAGCATCAAAATAGTCGGATTTTTTCAGGTGTTTGTCTCGGGCTTCAATCCCAGTATCCATAGTATTTACATCCACGCTGGCCTGGATACTGCTTGGGGCATATTCTTCCGGAGAAAACCGGATTTCGGCTTTGAGACCTTTTAAAGTGCCATTGACAGTAAAACCTGCGTTTTTGATCTTAAAAGTAATACTGGACGAAGGTTGAACCTGCCAGTTTTTTTGTGCGGATACATACATAACTGAACAAAATAAAAAGAGAGTCGGTAAAAAGATGAATTTCATAAATATATCAGTTCCGATGAACCATAGAATTAATTGCTAAATTTATCAAAACTTCTCTCATATAAACATAACTGCACTGAATTTGATATAGATTATCAGCGATATTAGTTTTGCTTTTAATCCAAAATTTTAGATATTATGAGGAAATTTTTACTTTTAGGCTTATTGTTTAGCTCTTTTGCCTGTTCGCCTCCTGCTGAAATCAATCAGGCACTCCACCAAAATATGTCTCTAAAGCGACAAGAGATGTTACAAGAGCATCAAATCTATCAACTGGATTATGATAGTTTAGGTTTGGAATTTAAAAATTGGAATCAAAGGCTCAAAAAGAAATTTCCCGATCAGAACCCTATCATTGAGGAACATCAAAAATCACTGGAAGCTTACAGTGAAATTTTTAAAAAACATCAAAACCAACTCACCGAATTTCAGGATGCTCTTGAAGTTTTTACCAAAATACTGGAACGACACGCCCTCGGAAAAACCGATGATCAAGAACTCCAAACAGCCCATAAACGCTTGAATCGGCATTTTGAAGACTTAAAAAACAAACACCTGAATCTGCTCGAAAACCATCAAACGCTCAAAGATGCCTATGAATCTCTCATTGGGGAATACCAGGAAAAGAAAAAATAGCGTTTATCCTGCGGCTTTGCGCCAACTCAGCCCGCTATGCAGAATATTGGTGGCTCTTTGTACCAATCGCATATCCTGGCGTTTTTGAGCATCGGCGATGATCTGAGAGATGACTTCTCGCTCATCAATCTTGATTAATTCTTGCTGTGAATATAAATTTTGTTTGATGGCTACTTTCTCGATGGCATCCCTAAATACCTCACGTGTACGATTAACCCATTGGTTGATCGTCGTGTCAATAATCAAGGTGATGCCCATCGGTGAGTTGATATAATCGCTGAGTAGTGCCTGAGTCAGGCGCAACATGCCCACCACGATATCCAGTTTTATATTGAGTGCAGGGCGAACATAACTCTGAATAGCGGCATCAATCTGTAAGGTGACTATGGGCAAATAAAACCCTGCTCGGATAAAAATTCCGTAGAGCTGCTTGTGATCCCGGATGTGTTTTTCAGCTTCCAATCCTTGTGCGAGGTACCTTCCTTGCGGATCATAGGGATTGACTACCTGGATTTGGGCACTGCGAATTTGCCCGTCAAAAAGCGTATAACTTACGTCTATCCCAAATTTTTGAAAATATTCCTCAAAGACCTTCGGAGCTTTGCTCTTGATCGTAGCCAAAAGCGGCGCCAGACCACCTCCATTTCCGGCAAATTGAATGAAACCATACGAAAAAACAGCACTGTCATAGCTATTGATCGCATCAAAATTGCCTTCGTGGCGGGATACATATTTGAGTGCTGCCGCCAAGTCTTTGCCCAGACCCAGTTTTTGAAATACACTAAGAGGAATTTCGGGATTAGAGCTTCCCACGTAAGACACACCATGATAATACGCAGTAAAGGCACTTCGGGGAAAATTCTGAAACTTGACTGTTGTCGGCTCGTGCGTATGCGGATGTGGAAAACTTAGCTTGTATTCCGTAAATTCACGCAAAAAACGATAAGTAATGTCATCAGGCACAACCACTCCTGGTGTATAGCTGCTGGTTTGCATCATCGCTACCCTTGTAGAGTGTTCAATCCAGAAGTGTACCTGAAACTTTTGCTGGAATTTCTCAATAGCCTCGATAGTTTTGGGAATGAGATTCGCAGTGATCGCTCCCACACCCAAACTTTGGCGAATGTTGGAAGGTGATTCGGTGTGATTTGCCGGAAGTATATTTAATTGAATAAGCCTTCTTTGGACTTTCTCAAGATCTTCTGGGCGATTGACGTGATTGCGCCCCACAGGACCCCGCATACCATCTCCAAAAATATCCACGCCACTTTGGGCTTCCAACTGAAAAATTTTTCGGGCATCAAGCACTGCCTGGATTTGAGAAGGCAGATTGATCGGATCGGGATAAACCGTATTTGGGTCATCCTGGGTATTCATATTGATCTTGGGCGGCTCAGGACTAGGGTTAGGAGTGGGTATAGGTTCAAGTGGTGGTTTTTCGTCTGAATCCGTTTCCTTGATTTTTTCTTTGTATACCTTCAAAACCTGACCCACCCGAAGTAAGTCCGAACTCAATTGATTGATTTGCCTCAGATAATTCAAACTGAGTCCGTATTGGCGCGCAATAGCATACAGCGATTCACCAGCAACGACAATATGTAGCTCAGGGTTTTCGGGTTTTTCGGAGGTATTTGCTGGATTGTTGATGGTTTGGGTGTCGTTTTTGGTTTTTTGGGGAATAATTAAAGTTTGACCGATATGGAGATAGTGTGATTCTAATTGATTAATTTCCAGTATTTTGGCTACAGTGGTATTGTACTTTCGGGCAATGGCGTAAAGCGAATCACCCCAAACAACCGTATGGACAAAAGGCTCTTCTTTTTGGGTGGCTTCAGTAGCTGTTTTATCAGGAGGAATCACCCGAATATTTTGCCCCACCGCCAAGTGGTTGGATGCCAGTTGGTTCCATTTGATCAGGTCTTCTATCTCAACCCGATACTGACGGGCAATGCTATATAAAGTATCCTCAGAAGCAACCCGATGGTAGGCAATCTTGGGTTGTGTATTTGCCAAAGGTGCCGGTGCAGAAACAATCAGCTCCTGACCTACCCGAAGATTGGAAGAAACCAAGCGATTGAGTTGTTTGAGTTCAGCTACGGTCAAATTGTATTCCTTGGCAATAGAATACAGCGATTCTCCAGCATGAACAATATGCTTGAGTGCCTTGGCTTGCCCTAAATTTGCGTTTGTTCCGATATTTAAAACCTGCCCCACGTTTACCAGACTGGTAGGCAGATTATTGAGGCGAATAATTTCCTGAACACTAGTATTAAACTTTCGGGCAATAGAATACAATGAATCACCTGATTGTACGGTGTAAGTCATCCTTGATCGGGTTTGAATTAATTTCAACTAAAATAAGGATTTTTATAAACAAAAATGCGAATAATATAATAAATACTTTAAAAACATTGATTTTCTCTGTATAAATTTGCATGTCAATTTTTTTTATAGCCATTTCTACCTCTGCAAAAAGTATTCCTTCCCAGATTTTCCTAAAATTACCTATCTTAGAACCCAACAAAGATTTGCAGGAATTGGGTATTAAGTATTGACCATTGGACTGTATAATTGGTTGATTTTGGACAAATTTTCTTGGCTTGCAAAGCAAAAACCAAGTCCAAAAACCATTTATACTCAAAATAAAATGGTTTGCAAACAAAGATTTTATCAATCCTTGAAAACTTGCCCCGAAGGGGACTTGTATTGTAAATTATAAAAGACCTATGATTCTTGAAATATTAAAAAAATATTGGGGGTACGATGACTTTCGCCCCTTACAACGTGAGATCATTGAGTCCGTACTTGACGGCAACGATACCCTGGCTTTGCTACCCACAGGCGGTGGTAAATCTATTTGTTTTCAGGTGCCTGCCCTGGCACTAGAAGGGCTTTGTATAGTGGTATCGCCCTTGATCGCCTTGATGAAAGACCAGGTAGAGCAATTACAAAAAAGGGGAATTAACGCAGCCGCTATCTATTCAGGAATGGATAAACGCCTGATTGACAAGCACCTGAACGACTGCATCGATGCCAAAATCAAACTGCTTTATGTCTCACCAGAGCGATTAAAAAGCGAAATCTTTCAAGAAAGAGTCAAATCTATGAAAATCACTCTTTTGGCCATCGACGAAGCACATTGTATCTCGCAATGGGGCAATGATTTTCGACCTTCTTATGCTGAAATTGCTCATTTCAGAGCGATGATCCCCCCCAATGTAGCCATCATAGCCCTGACGGCCACCGCTACTCCAATCGTACAAAAGGATATTCAGGAAAAACTTCAATTTCGGGAGTCCGCAAAGCTTTTTCAGAAAAGCTTTGCCAGAGCCAATCTTTCCTATTCCTGCTTTGAAGAAGAAGACAAAGACCGAAAGCTGCTCCACATTCTAAAAAAAGTACCAGGCACAGGCGTGGTATACGTACGAAACCGCAAACGTACCCGACAAATCGCAGAAATGCTCCAAAAAAACCAAATTAGTGCGGATTATTACCACGCAGGACTCTCGAATGAAGTCAGAAACAACAAACAGGATGCCTGGATTGAAAACAAAATCCGAATCATCGTCGCTACCAATGCCTTTGGAATGGGCATCGACAAGCCCGATGTGTGGATAGTAGTACACATGGACCTGCCGGATAGCCTAGAAGCTTACTATCAGGAAGCCGGGCGAGCCGGACGGGACGAAAAAAAAGCTTATGCCGTTTTACTCTATCATATCAACGACATAGAAGAACTGGAAAGGCGGGTTTTGATTGCTTATCCCGAAGAAGCCTATATCCGAAATGTCTACCAAGCTTTGGCCAATTATTACAACCTGGCCGTAAATGCCGGAGAATTGTTAAGCTATGATTTTCATTTGAATGACTTTCAGCAAAGATTCAATCTAAAAGGTGTGGAGACTTATCACGCCCTCAAAAAGCTGGAAGAAGAAGGGTTTATACAACTAAATGAAGCCTATTACAACCCCTCCCAGGTGATGTTTAGCCTCGATTTTAAGGAATTGTACGAATTTCAACTCAAAAACCCAGGCGCCGAACCAATCATTACCTTGCTCTCACGCCTCAGAGGAGGGCAAATGCAATCCAGCTTTTTTTCTATCTCCGAAACTACCATCGCCCAGTATCTAAAATCTACTACTGAAAAGATTATTAAGCAACTGATTCGTTTGAATGAATTAAATATAATCGTATACGAACAGCAGAACCAAAACCCCCAGGTTATTTTTCTAACTCCTCGCTATGATGCCAAAAGACTGCCACTCAACATGCAACGCATAGAAGAACGCAAAAAAAGAGACCTGGACAAGATCAAAGCTGTGGCAAATTATGCCAATCACCGCCACCGCTGCCGTACACAAATCCTTCTAGAGTATTTTGGTGAAATTTCCTATCAGCCTTGTGAAGTCTGCGATATTTGCCTAGAGCGTAAAAAACAAGAAAAACCCGCAAATAACTATGATCGGTTTGCCCTAAAAATCCGGGAAATCTTAAAAAACGGACCGCTCGTCATCCGACAACTTATGGCAAAGCTCAACCCGAAAAATGAACAGGAAGCCCTCAACGTAATTCAAAAAATGGTAGAAGTCAGCGAACTGATCCATTTGCAGGACGGTAGGATAGGGCTCAAGTAAAAAAGATTATAAGGCGGAAATCCATCTTAAGATTCAGAATAATCCAATAAATCACCCTATAACTCCTCAAAATCTCGTATATTTTCCCAAAAAACCTATTGACAAAATCTTATGCCACAACAACAAAACTGGAAAAATTATTTTGAAAAAGCCTGGGAAGTGCAAAGCAAACGCAAAAGCTCCCAACTCAGCACCGAAGAGCTTAAGAAAATCGCCCTAGAATCGGGCATGAGTGAAGAAGAATGGAAAGAAGTACAAAAGGCTTTTCAGGCTTATTTGCAAAGAGGCAAATCTTACCTTGAGCATAAAAACTGGAAGGATGCCCTTGAAGAATTTGAAGAAGCCCACAAAATTAATCCGCACCACGCAGATTTATTGTGCCAACTGGCACTTACGTATCAGCAAAGATATGAAGCCCGCAAATGGATGAAAAACGCACACGAGGCCATCCGTTATGCAGAAGATTGCCTGGAAGTAGATCCGAAGCATCAGCAAGCCCCCAAGATTGTTACAGAACTTAAAAACGCTTTGAAGGATCAAAAAACAGCCCTCTTTTTCAGAGGCATACGATTAGGTATTCTGACGATTGTGGCGGCTGTGATTATTTATTATTGGCAACCCCTTAAAACAAAATTCAAAACAGATTGGCACGAAATCAAAGAATATTTTGCCAAAAATCAGGAAAAAAAAGGAAGTACTTTTGTATTACAGGAAGTCACTTTTGCAGCTGGGCAAAGTATTTTAAATGAAGCTTCCAAACAGGAACTTAACCGCCTGGCTCAATACCTCAAAGATCACCCGCAGGTTCGCGGCGAGATCTCCGGACACAGCGATGACACCGGAGATAAGCATACAAATCTTTTTGTCTCTGAGCAAAGAGCCAAAGCAGTATATGATTATTTGATTCTTCAAGGCATTGCTGCCAACCGCCTTGAATACAAGGGTTATGGCGATCAAAAACCCAAAGTACCCAATACCGACGAAGCCAGCCGGGCACAAAATCGCAGAATTGAATTTAAGATTTTATAAAAACAAGGAAACCCGTTTTTTTGAATAAAGGTTTAATGCTTATACATCTAAAAATATTTTAAATACACCATGAAACACAAACTATTCCTACAATTTTTTCAGAAAAGCAGATTTTATGGGCTTGGGTTGTTGATCCTGCTTAGTGCCTGTAGCCAGGACAAAGAAACCCCCATCCCCGAAGGGCAATTCCTCAAAACAGCAGAACGAATCGCTCAGTATTCCTCTAAAAATGATCTGGATAATTACCTCAAAACCCGCCAATCTTCTGCTTTTGACCCTACAATACTTACTCTTTTTTCTCAAATGGGAGTTAAAGTGTATCGAGTCGTGTACAAAACCAAAAACGTAGACGGAGCTTCCATAGAAGCATCCGGTTTGGTAATCGTACCTTTTGAAATTGAGGGTGCACTACCGCTCATCAGCGTACAGCACGGCACGATTACCAGTGAAGTGGATGCACCCTCCAACTACAACCGCTCTACAGAAGGAACTATTTTCGGACCTTTTATCAGCTCCTTAAATTATGTAACCGTTGTGCCGGATTACATCGGTTATGGGGCTTCCAAAACCTTTCCTCACCCTTACGAACACGCCGCTTCGCTGGGAAGCTCTTGCCTGGATTTGTTGAGGGCAGCCAGAGAGCTTTGCGGAAGCCTGAATATTACACTTAATGGACAGCTTTTTCTGACTGGTTATTCTGAGGGAGGTTATGCCACGATGGCTTTGCATCAGTACATCGAGCAGCAGTTTGCCGCCGAATTTGTAGTGACTGCCAGTGCTCCCGGAGCAGGAGCTTATCACAAAACAGCCTTCGCTGAATACATCGCAGCCGCCGATGAAAATTTGTTTTTTTTGAATTCTTATCTTTGGGTTTTAGAAACTTACAACTGGGTCTATGGGCTGAACCGCCCCTGGGGCTTTTATTTGAATGAACCTTATGCCACGAATGTAGCCACACAAGGGGTTTTTACAGATAATATCGACTACAACCCCCAAAATCTTTTTACTCAGGAATTACGAAATGTTTTAATAAACCGATCCGATACCGCCTTGATCAATACCTTTGCCAATAACGATCTACACGACTGGCTGCCCAACGCACCCATCCGATTGTTCCACGGGACAGAAGATGACTTTGTGCCTTTTTTTAATTCGCAAAATGCCCTAGATGCTATGACTGGCCGAGGAGCTACCCAAGTGACTTTATCACCCATCGAGGGGGGAGACCACGAGACTTCCCTGGATGATTTTGTAGTAGGAGTACTTGATTTTTTTGAACCTTTGCGCCAATAAAACCTTTCTTGGGCTGAGAGGTTTTATGATAGAATCAAATCTAATTTACATTTACATGCGACTACTTATCTTTACAGCTCTTATTTTTGTATCAACATCTTGCGGCCTGAATGCCGTCAAAACCAAACCCGAACAAAGTGCGATGATGACAACTACGATTGCAGCTTCATTTTATGATTTTAAATTAAAAAGCCTTGATGGCTCCGAAGAAATTGATTTTGCGCGCTACAAAGGTAAAAAAGTACTACTGGTGAATGTAGCCTCCAAATGTGGTTTCACACCTCAATACGAGCAATTGCAGGCACTTCACGAGCAACACGGCGATCAAGTGGTGATCCTGGGTTTTCCTGCCAATAATTTCGGCGGTCAGGAACCCGGAACGCACGAAGAAATAGCTACTTTCTGCAAGAAAAACTATGGCGTAAGCTTCCAACTGTTTGAAAAAATCTCTGTGAAAGGCAATGACCAACATCCACTGTATCAGTGGCTTTCTCAGAAAGATCAAAACGGCTGGAATGATCAGGCACCCACCTGGAATTTTTGTAAATACCTCATCAGTGAAAACGGAGAATTACTTAAATTCTATGGCTCGGCAGTAGACCCAATGGGCGATGAAATGTTAAAGGCGATTGGAATATAGAAACTCAGCTATTGGGTTTTAGGTGTTGGCTATTGGGATTTATGCTAATACCCAACAGCCAACGCCCAATAACCAATTTTACTTAAGCTTAAATTTCAAAAAAGCATCTTGGCACAACTCAAAGATTGGATTTCTGCATTTCGCTTGCGTACTTTGCCACTGGCTTTGGCAAGTATTGGTATGGGGAGTTTTTTAGCAGCTCACTTTCAACGGTTTAATGTGTGGGTATTTGTACTTTGTGCCCTTACTACCATCTTTTTACAAGTACTTTCCAACCTAGCCAATGACTATGGAGACTCGATTCATGGGGCTGATCGTGCAGAGCGGGAGGGACCTTCAAGAGCTGTACAATCTGGTGCAATTTCGGCAGAGGCAATGCTTCGGGCGATTATTGTATGCAGTGTTTTGTCATTTCTTTCAGGGATTACGCTCTTGTATCTTGCCATCAATTCCTGGCAGAGCTTTTTTGTGTTTTTGGTTTTGGGATTGCTGAGTATTGCTGCGGCAATCACTTATACAGCCGGAAAAAAACCTTATGGTTATATTGGATTAGGAGATTTGTCGGTTTTTATCTTTTTTGGGCTAGTGGGTGTTTTGGGTACATTTTATTTGCATACGCATTTTATTGAATGGACTTTAGCTTTGCCTGCGGCCAGTTGTGGGCTTCTGGCTACTGCGGTGCTTAATGTCAATAATATCCGCGATATTGAATCAGATGTTTTGGCAGGTAAAAAATCCATTCCAGTCAGATTAGGACGAGCTAGAGCGGTTGTCTATCACGGGTTTTTACTTGGAGGAGCTTTATTATGCGCTGTTTTTTATGTTTTGATCAATTATCAACATCCCCTACAATGGCTTTTTTTGCTTATTTTACCACTTTTTATTGTCAATATGCGTGCAGTTGTTTCTAAAAAACAAGCTGCTGCGCTAGACCCTTACCTCAAGCAAATGGCAATCTCCACATTACTTTTTGTACTTACGTTTGGCTTGGGAAATTTGTGGTGAATTTATACCTAGATTAAAGTGATTTGCCTGATTTTCTTGATTTAAGCACTAAAAGATCCCCTGTAAGGGTCTTGTTTTTATATTAAAATCACTTCGGTTTGAGTATAATTTGTGCTTGCCTGGCAAATTTTGTGGATAAAAAATAGGATTCCTCCGACATTTTAAGGCTGAGGTAAAAATAACTATTTTCGTGGCAAAACGACTTCCCCGTGCAGTCACGTGCAAGAGCGGTTTGCCCTTGTTTGCAGTCACAACGCAGGTGTTTCCCAAACCTTGCTGGGTGTTTCCCGTGCCTTGTGAAGCGTTGCTTTTGCATAAATCAAAGTTGACTTTGCATAAATCGGTGTTTCCCAAACCTTGCTGGGTGTTTCCCGTGCCTTGTGGAGCGTTGCTTTTGCATAAATCAAAGTTGAC
>JANRIC010000118.1:0-20175 GCA_033765345.1 Microscillaceae bacterium | reverse complement strand
CTCTTTTAAGTGTTGCGCAGCATCACTTAAAAGTATTCGGGAAGTCTGCGAATTTCAGCCGAAGGCTTGGGACGTTCTCACCACGAAAGCCTAAGATAAAATATTCTCTGCAAAATAACTGGATTTTTACATAAAAACCCGAAAGCCTCTGGATGCAGTCTTTCGGGTTTATGCTTGGCTTCTTGAGCAGCCTACGGACTTCTGCTATCGCAGAGTAGATGCTTGGCTTCCTTAGAATTATTCTAAGGAAAACTTCTTATTTTTTAGTCCTGAACTCTACGCTGAACAGTGGTTACTTAAATTTCATCTGATCATAAAATATCTTAGCATATTTTGTATTTAAGAAATTTTGATAACCTTTCTCGTCTCCAATACAGTAACCTCCTTCACTCAGGTCTTGATTGAAGGAATCTAAGTTATTATCATCAATCAGCCATACTGTAATTCTGTCATTTAGTTTATAAGAACTACCGGACTTATTCATAAGCGTTTGAAATAGAGGTTGAGCCAAATGAGTTTCATTTAAAAAGTTTATGGGATAAAGTTTTTTTATAAATCCGTAATTAACACCCATACAATGAGATATCCATATATGATCTATTTCTTTAACATTGTTTTTTGTGCCGAATAGCGTACTTTTTAATTTTCTTTCTGTAAGAAAATCATAACTTTCATCTAAGAAAACTATATAACCATAATCAAAACTAAATACATCATAACTTTTTATAAGAAAATGGCTAAAGGAGTCTAATTGAAAAATACTTTCTTTTATGCTTACCGTTATTTCTATTGAGCCTATTTGAGGCGGTAAATCCAAATTTAACAAAGAATTATCTATTTCAACATAAGATTTCTCTTTATTACCAGAGAAAAAATAAACAATATCTTCATTATTAATTTTGGAAATACCTTTGTCAAAACCCTGATAAGTAGTCCATGCTTTAAAATCAAAATTTATGTTAAAATAATTTAATTTTACATCAATATTATTTAAGTAATCGATACACTGATAGGTATATAGTTTTAGATCAAACTGTTTAGCTTGCTCTATATTTACAATTTTAAATAAATTTACAATTTTATATTTCGCTTTCTCCTTATAGAATAAATTCATATTTCTATCATTTAGGCCAAAATTTATTTAATATCCTAGCTCCTGTATAAACGGATGTGCTTCCATTTAGATTATATCTCCTAAATAATCTATCATTTTTTAATTTAAGAAAATTGAGATTATCAGATTTAGATGCAATTTCAATAGCCTTTATTCTTCCAGATTTGTATAGAACCCCCACATCCGGTCTGGGTCCCCATTTTAAACCTGGCACTCCACCTGTTAATGCATTATAACCCTTATTTAGTGTCACTTTCTCAACTCTTGGATCAAGTGCATACCTATATGCAACTGCCTTACTTAAAAGAGCATGACCCTGTTGTGCTTAGTTTGCGAACTAAGCACGAAAATTACGTGAGTCTGCGACTCACCTGCGAAGCAGAAGGCCTTGGCACACCCGAAAAGCTCGTTTTTCAACAAATCTTATTGCTTTATTTTTTTGTAATGTAGGCAATTTTCTTAGAAAATAAAAACAGTCGAGATTAAGGATAATCAGGGGTTAAAATGTTGGAAGAACTGAAAAATATAAATAACTGAAAATCAATGTATTGAGCTTAGGAAGTTGAGAGGAAGGGATTCGAACCCTCGAGGCACTCTCGCGCCAACACGCTTTCCAGGCGTGCGCCTTAAACCGCTCGGCCACCTCTCAATATGCCAGGGAAACGGACTGCAAAGTTACGTAATTTCGGGCATTAAACAAGTACTTCGGGAAATTTATTCTCCATGCTTGTGTTTTAAAATGCCGAAGTGAATTTAATTTCTTATTTTATTGGGATCAAACAACAAATTTTTTCCCAAAAAAACATCAAAATTACTCTTCTTAACATCAAATTTCCCCAAAAAAATATCATTGATCTCCTCTAAAACATCAAATTTGGTCTAAAAAACCTCGGAATTGCTCCGCACAATATTCAAATTGACCGAAAAAACCTCAAAAAGCTCTTTTTTTACCTCAAATTTGATTAAGATGAGTTCAAGTTTGAAGAAAAAAACATCAAGTTTGATCTAAAAAACCTCAAAAAGCTCTTTTTTTACCTCAAATTTGATTAAAATGAGTTCAAGTTTGAAGAAAAAAACATCAAGTTTGACCAAAAAAACCGAAAAAAGCTCTTTTATACCCAGATTGAAGTGATTTGCCTGATTTTCTTGATTGATTAGCTTGATTATTAATGATTTAAAAGCTAAAATCTCGGAAAACCACTTCGGTTTGAGTATAAAATACTTTACGGACTCATTTCCCCACGAATAGATCGGCTAAGTTGTGTTTTAATCTCTGAGAGGGGGAGATTTTGCCCCAACAAAAACATCAGTTTGCTCACCGCAGCCTCCGTAGTGATGTCGTGCCCACTGATGACACCGATGCGCAGGAGTTCTTTGCTTGTAGCGTAGCGTCCCTGCTCTACCTGTCCGCCCAGGCATTGAGATACATTATAAATGAGTACACCTCGCTGAGTAGCCTGCTCCAGTGCTTCTACAAACCAACTCTCCGTGGGGGCATTGCCAGAGCCATACGTCTCGAGGATAAAGGCTTTGAGGTTTTGATTTTCTAACATACAACGTACTACCGCCTCGCTGATGCCTGGGAAAAGCTTAAGAATCGCAACTCGATTGTCCATACGGGTATGCACGCAGAGCGTTTGATCTTGGGGTACTGCCCGAATCACCGAACGATTATAATCCACGTCAATCCCTGCCCTGGCGAGTTTGGGGTAATTCTCGGAATAAAAAGCATCAAACCGTTCGCTCATGACCTTGCGGCTGCGATTACCTCGCAGGAGCACATCATTGAAAAAAATACAAACTTCGGGTACAATGGGCTGCCCGTTTTCCTGGGCAGCGGCGATTTGGATAGAAGTCACCAGATTGCGGTGGGCATCCGTCCTTACAGAACCGATGGGAAGCTGTGCTCCGGTCAGAATCACGGGTTTGCTGAGGTTTTCCAATAGAAAACTTAGTGCAGAAGCGGTGTAAGCCATCGTATCTGTACCGTGCAACACCACAAAACCATCATAATGAGCATATTCCGAACCGATGATGGTGGTGATCTCGATCCAGATTTGCGGATTCATATTCGAGGAGTCGATGAGGTGTGTGAGGGAAAGTACCGTGAGTTTGTACTCGAATTGCCGAAGTTCGGGCATATTTTTAAGGATATGCTCGAAATCAAAGGGCACAAGATGCCGCCCGCTTTCATCATAGCTCATTCCCAAGGTACCTCCTGTGTAGATGATCAGCAGTGAACTGACAGCAGGTTTGGGAGAGGCAATATCAATCGTTGCTTTTTTCAATTTCTATTCCCAATGAAATTCTAGTACTTTTATTTATACTCAAACCGAAGTGGTTTTCCGAGATTTTAGCTTTTAAATCATTAATAATCAAGCTAATCAATCAAGAAAATCAGGCAAATCACTTCAATCTGGGTATAATCAAAACAAAAGTATAACAAATGCTGAGATCTTTGCTGAAATGACAAAATATATCCGGCTTTTTTCTATGGAAGCCCAAATAATTTTTTTGAGTTTGCCGTAGTCTTTTGAGCAACTTCCTCCAGGCTAATGCCTTTGATTTCGGCGACTTTTTGAGCAATCAAGGGAATATAAGCAGGTTCATTTCTCTGACCTCGATGAGGTACCGGAGCAAGGTAAGGACTGTCTGTCTCAAGCAAAAGGTAATCCAGGTCAATGTGCGGAAGTACCTGATCCAAGCCCGATTTTTTGAAAGTAACCACTCCCCCGATTCCCAAATAAAATCCCAAATCAATCACTTTTTGTGCGTCTTCTACACTTCCTCCAAAACAATGAAAAACACCCTTGAGATTTTCGTCCTTGAGTGGTGCTAATAAAGCCAATGTCTCCTGAAAAGAATCCCGACAGTGAATAATAATCGGTAATTGATGTTTTTTGGCCAAAGCCACCTGAATTTTAAAAGCTTCCTGTTGCTGCGGGAAAAACGTTTTGTCCCAGTAGAGATCAGTACCCATTTCACCCACAGCAAAAAATTTGCGCTTAGAGAGCCAATTCTCGACTTCATACAACTCCTTCTCGAAATCAGCTTTTACTGAGCAGGGATGTAAACCCATCGTGGCCAGGCAATTCCCTGGATATTTTTCTTCCAAAGACAACATCCCTTCCACAGACTGACTATCAATATTGGGCATGACAATGGTTTGTACACCCAGTTCAAAAGCGTGGGCAATCATCTCCTCCCAGTCTTTGTTAAACTGATGGGCGTAAATATGGGCGTGGCTGTCAATAAGCTGCATCATAATCTTCTAAGTTGACAAACAAGATCAATTATTCAGGACACTTATTGTAGTTAAAATTTTCATGATTGATCAAGCTAAAGCAAATAATCAGGAAAATTATACAATCAAATAAATTCCAGTTTAGGCTAATTTTTTGCAAATATACAAACAATCAGCCCTGAGTGAATACGCAAAACTTTTTTCTTTTACAATTAGTTGGCATAGCATCTATTTTAGGAAATTTTACCTATATTTAATGCATAAAAACAATAAAAGATAGACTTATACAAATATTTAATTGTAGTCACAGGATTATTTCTAAAAGATTATTTTGAATGATGAGAGGAATGATTAGCTTTGTGTATGAACTTTTCAAAAAACATAACTCGATATTATTATTACTTGGTTTCACTTGGAATCAGGAATATGAGTTTTGTTTGAATATGCAAATAATAACAACAAACAAATATGTCTAAAGCCTGATTCTGCACAAGAGTCAGGCTTTTTTGGTTTAATTTTTTCAAAAACAACAATGAGTATGATACAGGACTTAATCAAAAATCAGGTAGAACGAGACCAGAGTACCGGATATTACAAATACACCTTGGATATGGTGATGCGCCAGGAATACGAAAAGTATACCGAAAATGACCAGAAAGTTTGGAATATTCTTTTTGAACGACAGATGAAAAACCTGCCCGGAAAAGCCACCCAGGAATATTTGGATGGCATCCAAAGGGTCAATTTCCAGGCGAATAAGATCCCCGTTTTTGACGAAGTAAATGAGCTACTGAAAAAACACACCGGTTGGAGGGTACACGTAGTGCCCGGCTTGATTCCCAATAAAGAGTTTTTTGAATTGATGCGTGATGGAAATTTCTGTGCTACCACTTGGTTGCGTAAAATGGAGCAATTGGATTATCTTGAGGAGCCGGATATGTTTCACGATGTATTTGGGCACGTACCCTTGCTTACCAATCAGCCACTTTGTAATTTTCTATCAGATTTGAGCAGCATTGCCCTCAAATACCTTCACGAACCCAAGGCCATTGAAGCGGTTGCCCGTATTTATTGGTACACCGTAGAGTTTGGTTTGATTCGTGAGTCGGAAGGTTTGCGGATTTATGGGGCAGGTATTCTATCATCAAGCGGAGAAACCGAATACGCTCTCTACAGCGACAAGCCGATGCGTGTGCCCTATGACGTACACCGAATGATTGACAATCCTTATATCAAAGATCGTTTTCAGGAAATTTATTTTGTGATAGATTCTTTTGAGCAATTGTATAACTCCATAGATGAAATTGCCCGAAGAATTGATGAAATTGTGGCACAGGATATTTCCTTAGGAAACCACATCCATTAACATTGAGGGTGTCAAATCGATTTTTTCAAGCGATTTGACACCCTTTTCTGCTAACAACAACACAGCGTATTTGCACTTGAAGCCTTTTGTATTTTTTATAAAAATTACCCTACTGACAAGCCAAATCCCTGCTATAAAAAAAACACTTTTTTTTATCCCTGATTTTTTTTTAATATTGCCCTCAAATTTACGGGGATGCTCAATATCTAAAAAACCTATGGCAAATGAAAAACAAGTCTGGTATCTTGAAGAAGTTGACTTATACAACATCCTCTGCCCTTACAAATATGCAGAGCACCTGAAAAAACACCCTTTAAGTTGCTATAATAAAAATGATTTTTTATTTATCCCTGATCAGATAGTACAGGATATTTTTTTGATTGCCGAAGGCAAGGTAAAAGTCGGTTATTATGATGAAGAAGGTAATGAATTGGTCAAAGCCTTTCTGGGTAAAGGCGAAATATTGGGCGAAATGTCTTACCTGGGTAATTACAAACACAAAGATTTTGCAGAGGTAATGCAGAATAATACCCGCATTTGCAAAATGAGAGCCGAAAAAGCCAAAGACCTCGGGCGGGATTATGTGCCTTTTGCCCTGGAAATGCACAAAAGAATCGCTAAAAATGTGCAACGTTTAGAGCGAAGCCTAGAGCTTTTATTTCATAAAGATGCCAACCGCCGCCTTATAGAACTTTTACACGATTTAGAGGAAATGTATTACCCTGATACTGTCAAAGGCTGGGTAGACCACGGGCTTACCCAACAGGAAATCGCCAGCCTGATTGGTACCTCTCGCAAGACTGTATCTCTTTTACTGAATGAAATGGAAAGAAAAGGACTCATCAAGCTGGCACCAGGTAAGTTTTTATTGCTTAAAAAAAACTTAGTAAATTTTTAAACTTTTGTAACCCCTGTAACAATTTAGAGAGTTCTGCCAGATTACCTTTACCGAAAATTATACTATAGCTTAAATACAAAATCATTTTTTCTATGTCACAATACGATATAATCATTATAGGTACAGGTGCCGGGGGCGGAACATTAGCCCACAAACTGGCTTCATCAGGTAAAAAAATTCTAATCCTGGAAAGAGGTAATTACATCCCTCGCGAAAAAGATAACTGGAGCACCCAAGCCGTCTTCTTGGATGCGAAATACAAAGCCAAAGAAACTTGGTTCGACAAAAAAGGCAAAGAATTTCACCCTGGTATTCATTATTGCGTGGGTGGAAATACCAAAGTCTATGGAGCTGCCCTCCTTAGAATGCGTGTGCAGGATTTTGAAACCCTCAAGCATCACGGAGGTGTTTCTCCTGAGTGGGTTGTCAAATATGCCGACTTCGAGTCCTATTATACCCAGGCTGAAGCACTTTATCACGTGCACGGTGAAAGAGGCAGTGACCCAACTGAACCACCAAGCCACTCGCCCTATCCGCTACCTCCACTGAAGCACGAAGAACGCATTCAGGAGCTCTACGACGACATGAAGGAGTTGGGCTTGAACCCCTTCCCACTGCCCATCGGTGCAAACCTGGGAGATCAGCAACCGGGTACCGCCCCTGCTATCTTAGATCGTTTTGACGGCTTCCCTGATCCCTCCGAAGCCAAAGCCGATTCGCACGTATGTGGTATCAAACCCGCTCTGCAATACCCCAATGTGACTTTGCTCACGGATTGCTACGTAGAAAAACTAGAAACCAACGCCACCGGCAATGAAATCAGCGGGGTTGTGGTTAAAAGAAATGGCACGCAAGAAGTGTATACCGCCCATGTAGTTGTAGTGGCTTGTGGAGCAATCAACTCCGCTACTTTATTACTTCGATCTGCCAACGACAAGCACCCCAACGGACTGGCCAACGCCTCCGACGTGATAGGCCGCCATTACATGGCACACAATAACTCAGCACTTTTGGCTATCTCTCGCAAACCCAATCATACGCTTTTTGGCAAAACACTGGGTTTGAATGATTTTTATTTTAATAGTGATGATTTTGAGTTTCCGCTGGGTCATATTCAAATGCTGGGTAAGTCTGATGCCCTCATGTATAAAGAAGATGCTCCCGGCTTCGCTCCCGGACTGGCACTGGACTACATTGCCAAACACTCCTTGGATTTTTGGATGACCTCCGAAGACCTTCCAGACCCCCAAAACCGTGTAACATTGGATAAAAACGGTAATATCCATCTGCACTACACCGAAAATAACCTGGAAGGGCACAAACGCCTTGAGAAAAAACTACGCTGGATTCTGGAACACGTAGGTTGCGAAACACACATCTTTCCCAATAATCTTTACCTAGGCAAGAAAATCCCCGTGGCTGGTACTGCCCACCAATGTGGTACAATCCGTTTTGGCAATGACCCTAAAACCTCCGCTTTGAATGAATTCTGCCGTGCACACGAAGTACAGAATCTTTATGTGGTAGATGGAAGCTTTTTCCCTTCCAGCTCTGCGGTTAATCCAGGGCTGACAATTATGGCCAATGCCTTGAGAATAGGAGATTATCTATTGAATGAAATATTGAAATAGTACCGAAATTTTTTAATAAAAATACAAACATGCGGTATTCTTTGATTTTACTCGTTTGTGTGGTACTTACTCATTGGAAAACACCTACCCAAGCCCAGACGGCGGCAGGTGTTCTAAAAGTCAGTATCACAGTAGCTGATCTTGAAAAATCAGTTAAATTTTATCAGGAAGTGCTTACTTTTCGTAAAGTACGCGAATACGCCTGGAGCGGTGCTGCTCTACAAAAACTGACCGGAGAAAAAAACACCGACCTCGAAGCCAAAGTAGCTCTTTTACAACTAGGCGATGAGCAGATTGAATTGGTAGAATTTGTCCATGAAGCCCGACAAGCCCAAATCCCTGCTGATTCCAAAAGCAATGACCTTTGGTTTCAGCATATAGCCATCGTGGTGCGGGATATGGACAAAGCTTATCAGATTCTGAGACAAAATAAAGTGCAATTTGTCTCTACAGCTCCTCAAACTTTGCCAGATTATATTCCGGCAGCAACCGGAATCAAGGCTTTTTACTTCCGCGATCCCGACGGGCACAACCTGGAAGTCATTTATTTCCCACTCGGCAAAGGCAAAACCAAATGGCAGCAAAAAACCGAAGCCATTTTCCTGGGCATTGATCATACGGCTATCGGCATTGATGACACGGATCGCTCACAAAAATTTTATGAAAATCTGCTGGGACTCAAAAAAGCCGGAGACAGCGAAAACTACGGACCCGAACAGGAACACCTCAATCAGGTTTTCGGAGCGCACCTCATCATTACGGGGCTGGTCGCCAAGCAAGGCTTTGGGGTAGAGTTTTTGGACTACCTGGCTCCCCCTGGCGGTAGACCTTATCCCGAAAATAGCCGCGTAACTGATCTCTGGCATTGGCATACAAGTATCGAGGTAGATCAGATTGAGGCAGTCTACGCCCGTTTGCAAGAAGCCAACTGTGATTTTATCTCTCAAGGAATCGTCCTTTTTGAAAATCAAAAAAGCCTGATGGTGCGTGATCCTGATGGACACGCCGTACTCCTTTTACAAAAAAAATAAAAAATTATCCACTTTATAATCATTAAAATATGTCTACTAAATGTTATGACCGATTGAAAGGTCAAACCGCAATTGTTACAGGAGCTAGTTCAGGTATCGGTAAAGCTTGTGCCGTTGCACTGGGCAAAGAAGGAGCTAATATTGTCGTCAATTATGCCGGAAACAGCAAAGGTGCTGACGAAGCCGTTGAAGAAATCAAAAGTACAGGCGCACAGGCAATCGCCGTCAAAGCAGACGTAAGCCAAGAAGATCATGTAAAAGCTATGTTTGCTACTGCCATAGAAACTTTCGGCACCGTGGATATTCTCGTGAATAATGCCGGATTGCAAAAAGACGCTGCATTTGTAGATATGACTCTAGAAGACTGGAATTTTGTAATCGCCGTAAACCTTACTGGGCAATTCCTTTGCGCCCGTGAAGCTACCCGTGAATTTATTCGCCGTGGTCGCCGCCCCGAAGTATCCCGATCATTGGGCAAAATCATCTGTATGAGTTCTGTACACGAAATGATTCCCTGGGCTGGCCACGTCAATTATGCCGCTTCCAAAGGTGGCGTAATGCTTTTTATGAAATCTATCGCACAAGAATTGGGCGAATACGGCATCCGCGTCAATAGCATTGCTCCCGGAGCCATCAAAACCCCTATCAACCGCATGGCCTGGGAAACTCCAGAAGCTGAAAAAGAATTGCTCAAGCTTATTCCTTATGGACGTGTGGGCGAAACAGATGACATCGGCAATGCTGTTGTGTGGTTGGCTTCTGACGAAAGCGACTATATCCACGGAGAAACCATCGTGGTAGACGGCGGTATGACTTTGTATCCTGGGTTTAAAGATAACGGTTAATCAAAATCAACTTACATTATGGCAAAAAAAACAATCTCCCAAGAACAAAAACGCCTCCAAGAAACCTACAAAGAAGGCAAAAACTGGCTCAAATGGGGTCCTTACCTCAGTGAACGTCAATGGGGTACCGTCCGTGAAGATTACAGCGAATACGGCCAAGCCTGGGATTATTTTCCTCACGATCACGCCCGCTCAAGGGTGTATCGTTGGGGAGAAGACGGGTTGGCCGGTATCTCTGACAATATGCAAAGAATGTGCTTTGCCATCGCCCTCTGGAATGGCAAAGATCCCATTCTCAAAGAAAGACTTTTTGGACTTACAGGCCCAGAAGGAAACCACGGCGAAGACGTAAAAGAATTGTACTATTACCTGGATAACGTACCCAGTCATGCATACATGAAGCATCTGTATAAATATCCTACAGCTGCTTACCCTTATGACGAACTGGTACGCACAAATCGCCATCGATCCAAACACGAAGCTGAATACGAACTACTGGATACTCCGGCATTTGATACCAATAGCTACCTGGATGTATTTACAGAATACGCCAAAGCAGACGAAGAAGACATCCTGATTAAAGTTACGGTCTATAATCGTGGGCGCAAAGATGCACCAGTATGGGTACTCCCCACACTTTGGTTTAGAAATCTATGGACATTCGGCGACCTGAAAGAGAAACCGTCTATGACCCTTCACCAAGACGAAAACGGAGAAGCTTTCCTCCAAACTCTACACGAAGAGTTGGGTGAGTATTACCTGTATTTTCAAAAAGCCGAACGGGTACTCTTCACTGAAAATGAAACAAACGCTGAACGCATTTTCGGACTTAAAAATGAACACCCCTTCGTCAAAGATGCCTTTCATACAGCTGTAATCGGCAATGATTTTGAATGGCTGGAAGAAAAAAAAGAAGGAACTAAGTTCGCTCCTTTGTATCATTTTAACCTCCATTACGGCGAAAAAGCCGAAATAAACCTACGCCTTAGCCGTCAAAAATCAAGTACCAAAGAAGCACTGGGCAAAGTCTTTGAAAGCACCTTCCAAAAAAGAATTAAAGAAGCCGATGAGTTTTATGCTCCTTTCAAAAAAGACGACAACGAAGACCTGGCAATGATCCAACGCCAAGCTTTTGCTGGTATGCTCTGGACCAAACAATACTTCAACATCGATATTCCTCGTTGGATCCACGGTGACCCAGGACACCCTGCCCCTCCAGGCGGTCGTAAATGGGGGCGCAACCACCAATGGATGACCCTGAACAATGAAGACATCATTTCTATGCCCGACAAATGGGAATACCCCTGGTATGCAGCTTGGGATTTGGCTTTCCACTGTGTGCCTATTGCGATGGTAGACCCTGATTTTGCCAAAAACCAATTGATTCTTTTCCTTCGTGAGTGGTATATGCACCCCAACGGGCAACTCCCGGCTTATGAATGGGCTTTTGGAGATGTGAATCCTCCTGTTCACGCTTGGGCTTGTCTGCAAGTCTATAAAATTGACAAAGAACGCAACGGCAATAATGACAAGCAATTCCTCAAAAGGGTCTTCCAGAAATTACTGATCAACTTCACCTGGTGGGTCAATCGCAAAGATGCCAACGACAACAATATCTTCGAAGGCGGCTTCCTGGGCTTGGATAACATCGGAGTTTTTGACCGAAGCAGCTATATCCCCGGCGGAGGACATCTAGAGCAAGCCGACGGTACCGCCTGGATGGCTATGTATTCACTCAATATGCTTGAAATCGCACTGATCCTTGCCGATGATGACATTGCCTACGAAGATGTAGCTACCAAATTCTTTGAGCACTTCATCTATATTGCCGATTCACTCAATCGCATCGGGCATAACTGGACCGGTGCTTGGGACGAAGAACAAGGATTCTTTTATGATATTTTGGCTCTTCCTGGTGATAAATACATCCCGCTTAAAGTACGTTCACTAGTAGGATTGTCTACCCTGTTTGCGGTTTTGGTCTTGGACAATGAACTTTTGGATAAATTACCCAATTTCAAAACCCGCCTGAAGTGGTTCTTGAATTATCGCAAGGAAAATAATGAAAACCTGGTCATTGAAGAATTTCACGAAGGAAAAGATATTTTGCTTTCTCTAGTTCCCAAAGAAAGATTGGTAAGATTGGTCAAAGCCCTCTTGGATGAAAATGAATTTTTCGGTAAGGGTGGTATCCGTTCTATCTCCAAAGTACACGAAAAACCTTATGTTGTAAATATCGAAGGGCAGAATTTTGGTCTGCAGTATGAACCCGGCGAATCTACCACGAGTCTCTTCGGGGGAAACTCAAACTGGAGAGGCCCTGTTTGGTTGCCCATGAACTATCTTATTATCCAATCTTTGCGTACTTATTACCTCTATTTTGAGGATGGTTTAAAAATCGAGTGCCCTACTAATTCTAATAATTGGGTAAATCTGGATACCGTTGCAGATGATATTTCCAAGCGTATCATCTCCATTTTTGAAAAAGATGACCAAAACCGCCGACCCGTACACGGAGATTACAATGAGTATCATACTGACCCCTATTATCGAGATTTGATCTTGTTTTATGAATACTTCCACGGCGATACCGCCCGAGGTGTAGGTGCTTCTCACCAAACCGGTTGGACGGGCGTAGTGGCAGAATTGATCGATCGTGTAGGCTGGAAACATCATACTAAGTAAAATGAAAAGTTTAGATTTAAGCAATATTAGTTTTTACGAATTAACTCAACGGGAATGGTTGATCACAAATGGATTGGGGGGCTATGCCTCCTCCACTTTATGTGGCACCAATACCCGACGCTATCACGGTTTGTTGGTGGCTGCTTTTAATCCGCCAAGCGATCGCCGGGTGCTGGTATCCAAGATAGAAGAAGTACTGACTAAAGGCGAAGAAAGATTTGCTCTTTCCAGTAATAATTATCCGGGAGTAGTCTATCCTCAAGGTTTTGCTTATCTGAGTTCTTTTGAAAGATTTCCTTTCCCAAGAACTATTTTCAAAGTCAGTACTTGGGAGATTGCCAAAACAATCGTGATGCCTTACGGCTCCAATACCGTGCTGTTGGAGTACACTAATCTGAGTTCCGAAGAGGTATCTCTAGAGCTGAATCCCTTGTATGTATCCCGGGATTATCACAGCATGTTTCACGCACAGCCCTTCTTTGATTTCTACCAAGAGGCTATCGCCGAAAACAAATTTAAAATCTATGCCCATTACGGGGCAAATCCCGTTTATTTTGCTTTTGACAAAGGAAATTACAAACAGGGAGGGAATTGGTTCCACCGCTTTGAATATCCGAAGGAATTATACCGGGGGCTTGACTATCAAGAAGATGCCCGGAGTATTGGTACTTTGTACTGCACACTGAAAAGCGGCGAAAAAGTCTCTCTCATCTTTACTACCGAAGAGCAGGCACTTTATCTCAACCCCGAATCTGTAAAAGTAGAGGAAATCCGAAGAATGGAGCTCTTAAAACCTGCCACCCAAGATAAGTTCTTACAGGATTTGGCTTTGAGCGGAGATCAGTTTCTGGTCAAAAGAAAATCTACAGATAGTTATACGCTCATTGCAGGTTATCACTGGTTTACAGATTGGGGCAGAGATACGATGATCGCCATGCGAGGGCTGACAATTGCCCTGGGGCATCAAGAAATTTCTGAGTCGATTGTACGTACTTTCCTCAACTATCTGGATCGAGGCATGCTACCCAACAGATTCCCAGACCAAGGCGAAGAGCCAGAGTACAATACCATCGACGCCACGCTTTGGCTTTTTGTGGTATTACACGAATATATCGAGCAGTTTGGAAACCAGGCGTTTATTGCAGAAGTATTTCCTCGTTTGCAAGAGATTTTACACGCTTACCGACAGGGAACGCGCTACAATATCCATCAAACCCCTGAAGGGCTTATTTCAGGCGGTGAGGGTCTTTCCCAGCTTACCTGGATGGATGCCCGTGTAGGTGATTATGTAGTGACTCCCCGCCACGGATGCGCTGTCGAGATTAATGCCTTGTGGTACAATGCACTCAAAATCTATCAAAACTTTGCCGATTTATTAGGTCTGGAAGGTATAGGTGATTCGGAGATTCAATCTTTTGAAACTGCTTTCCGCAAATATTTCCTACATGAAAAAGGCTATTTGAATGATGTCGTTTTGCCCGGAGTAAGCATAGACGAAACCATTCGCCCCAATCAAATTTATGCAATTAGTCTTCCTTATTCTTTGCTTTCGGATGAAGAAGCAGCCAAAGTGCTCGAGGTCGTAGAGAAACATTTGTATACTGATTTGGGGCTACGCTCACTCAATCCTGAGCATCCGGATTTCAAACCCTATTATGGGGGTGATCAATGGCATCGGGATACAGCTTATCACCAGGGTACTGTTTGGGCTTTTTTGTGGGGAGAATATGCCCTAGCTTATTTGAAAGCCCATCATTTTTCGGAAGAAGCACAAAAAACCGTGCGTAAAAAAATGCAGGCTTTTGAAAAGCATTTTTACGAAGAAAGTTGCTTTGGAGGAATTTCGGAAATTTTTGACGGCAAAGTACCTGGAGAAGGAAGAGGTTGTATACAACAAGCATGGTCAATCGGAATGCTTATTAAAGTACTTCGCGACATGGAAAAATCTGCTTTGAAAGCAAATAAAGCAGCTTTATCAAAGCAAACTGCATAGGGTTTAATTCAAAAAAGGGCTTTGTATACACTCAAAGTCCTTTTTTGTATAAACAATATTACCTGTTATACACAATCATAAAATGTTAGCATGTTAAAAGCATTGCAAAAAAACTGGCAAATCTATTTGATAGAAACATGGGCTTTGGGGATGTTTATGGTTTCTGCAGCAACATTTGTAATCTTGATAGAACATCCTGCTCTGCCTGTCAAAGACCTGATCCCTTCTGCTTTTCTGAGACGCTTGATGGTAGGTTTGGCGATGGGTATTACGGCTGTACTGCTCATCTATTCGCCCTGGGGTAAAAAATCCGGAGCGCACATGAACCCCGCCGTGACCCTTACTTTTTTACAATTAGATCGGATTCACCTGGAAGATGCGCTGTGGTATATCATCGCTCAATTTGCAGGAGGTGCATCGGCTATTTATTTATTTAAATGGTTTTTATTTCCTTATATCTCAGACGCTACGGTCAATTATGTGGTGACTGTACCTGGGGCGGACGGTTTTCTGGTGGCTATGCTGCTGGAGGCTTTGCTTTCTTTCACCATGTTTATGATGGTACTGATCGTAAGTAATCACCCTCGCTTGTCGCCCTATACCGGATACTTTGTGGGAGTTGTACTTACTTTTTTTATTGCCTTCGAGGGGCCTTACTCCGGCATGAGCATCAATCCGGCGCGTACGGTCGCTTCTGCACTCCCTGCTGGTATCTGGACGGGCTGGTGGCTTTATTTCATCGGACCTATCGCCGGGATGCAATTGGCCGGCTATCTCTACAGAAGCTGGTATCGTAAAACGCACGAAGATAATTGCCTGACGATGAGATGCCACATGTCAGGCGAAAAACATAACAATCCAATTTATAAAGTACTAGGTCCCAAAGAGCTCATCGAAGCAGGCAGACCCTTCAGCCTGAACAGCGAAGGGGCAGGACAAGGAGAAAATGATAAAAAAAACTAATCCGATGAATAAAAAAATATTAATTACCGGTGCTACTGGCAATCTAGGGCAAAGTGTCCTGAAAAAATTAAAGACTGAAAGTTTTCAGATATTGGCTACCGTCAATTCGGAGAGCGGTATAGAAGAACTCCAGCGTCAAGGAGTTGCTGCTGCAGTGCTGGATTTGACTTCTGAGCAGGCTGTCAAAGATTTTATCGCTGCATCAGGCAGTGAAATAGATGCTGCCGTGCTTTTGGTGGGTGGTTTTGCGATGGGAGGTCTAAAAGAAACCGACGGGGAAAGCATCCGCAAAATGTATAGCCTCAATTTTGAAACTTCTTATTTTATCGTCAAAGAATTATTGCCTTTTTTTGAGGCTCAGGGCAAAGGCCAATTTATTTTGATCGGTGCCCGTCCCGCACTGAAACCAGAAGACGGTAAAAACCTGGTCGCTTATTCCCTTACAAAAGGGCTGGTTTTCCAACTAGCTGAAATGATCAATGCCCAAGGCAAAGAGCACAACATTCACGCAACGGTGATTGTACCCAGTACTATAGATACCCCACGCAACCGCGAAAGTATGCCTGATGCCGACTTCTCACATTGGGTAAGTCCAGAAGCAATTGCCGATACAATTCACTTTTTGTTGATGGATTCAGGCAAGCAAATCCGGGAAAGTGTGATTAAGCTGTATAATCGGTCTTAGATAGACTGGAAAAATTTCCTGCCTTCCTGATTCAAGCAGTGTTAAAGCAAGAACCCTTGAATCAGGCTTAGGCATTTAATTCCTCATCCCATAAAAGTAAAAATTAGTTTCTGATAAATTCTAATCTTTTCAGCAACTGTGGAGAAGGAAATTTATCCCTGAATGACTTTTCTTTGTCCTTCTCAAATCTCCTCCAACACAGCTTTGGGTTTTAAATCCGAATGGGCGAAATAAATTTTCCATAAAAAAACTTCCTGTGTTACCCAGGTTACACCCTGATAGCATCCAGCCCTTTATCTTTGTATCAATAATTTTTAAAATCTTTATTTCATTCAATTTTATGAAAAATCTTATTGCATTATTGACTATTTTGTTCTGTGCTTTGGTATTTACTCAATCTTTTGCACAAGACGGTCTTGACCCTGAACTTACCACCGACGTAAGAAATACACCCGTTAAAAAAGATGGTGTACATTTGCTCAATGTAGACGAAAACGGTGTAATCTTGAAAGGATATGATGTGGTAGCGTTCCATACTGTGAAAAAACCCATTAAAGGGAGTGCTGAATTTCAATCCGAATACCAGGGGGCGATTTATTACTTCTCTTCAGAAGACAATAAAAAAACCTTTGATGCCAATCCTGATAAATACATTCCTCAATTTGGAGGTTTTTGTGCCGTAGCTGTTGCTTTGAATAAATTATCTCCGATCCAAATCTGGACGCACAGCATCGTAGATGGCCGCTTGGTTTTTAACCACAACAAACGCGCTTTGGCTCTTTGGAACAAAAACCCTAAAGGCAACTTGAAGAAAGCCGATAAAAACTGGCCTGAAGTAAGCAAAAAAACAGACTACAGCAATTAATAACTTTTTTAAATAACAAGCTGTAGTCTGAAATTATTCAAACTTATTTTCTCTAAACACAATCTATCATGAAAAGTACATTGCTTTTTGGAATGTTTTTTCTTTGCCTTTTTGTAAATACTTCTGCTCAGGTAATTAATACCAAAAACCTAAGCCTCGAGGGTGCTAAAAAGGTAGCGCAAGCCGCTGTGAAATACGCCAAAGATAATCAAGCTCCTGGTGGTTCTATTGCCATTGTAGATATTACCGGACATTTGCTTTACCTTGAGCGTTTGGATGGTTCTTTCCCTATCTCTGCGGATGTGGCTTATGAAAAAGCAAAATCTGCGGCTCTTTTTCGCTTCGAGACCAAAAAACTGGAGGATGCCATCAACGGTGGTCGTAATTCCTTGATCACTGTGGGTCCCGTGATGCTGCAAGGTGGAGTACCCATTATGCACGAAGGCGAAGTAATCGGTGCTATCGGCGTAAGCGGTGCCAAAAGTGCCGATCAGGATCGCGAAATCGCTACTGCGGGTGCTGCTGTGAAATTCAATTAATTCTTGTATTCCTGTCGGAGTTTTTTCCGGCAGGAAAATCTTAAAATTTAATTCATGAAAACCTTTTTATACACTTTATGGCTGAGTATTTTATTTGCTCAGATTTGTCAGGCTCAAGAATCTGTCGAATTGGCTGTCGGGAAAGCGGATGCCATAGTAGACCTTAAATCTACCTCTGGAACTAATTTGTTGAAAGCCACCTGGAAATACCAGAATGCCCAAATTATAGAAAAAGACTTTAAAGCTCCCGGCCCGGACAAAGGCGACCCATTAGCCCTTTACCCCACCGGAAAACCCGTCAAAACACACGACATTTCGCCCAAAGCAGGCACCGTAGATTTTAATGACTCGGCCTGGGAACTCATCAAACCTGAGCAACTTGATGAAAGAAAAACCAATGGATTGCTGGCCTTCGGATGGTATCGAATCCAGGTGACCATCCCCGAAAAACTAGGAAATTTCTCTACCACTGGCTCTACGGCTGTTTTTGAGCTGGTGATGGATGATTATGCTGAAATTTATGTCAACGGCAAGCTCAATAAATCATTCGGGCAATCCGGCGGAAGCGTGCCCAAAGGTTGGAATGCACGCAATCGCATAGTGCTGAGTCAAGACGTAAAACCCGGTGACAAATTCCAGATTGCTATATTAGGTATCAACGGGCCGATTGCGGATTTGCCCAATAACTATATCTGGGTCAGGTCAGCTACCCTGGATTTTTACCAAAAAACGCCCAAACGCTCCGAATGGCAAAATCTGGGAGAAATTATCCCCAAAGAAACCGCACTGAATGATATTTTTGAACCCAATACCAAGATAGAAAAACTAGCCGAAGGTTTCCAATTTACCGAAGGACCCATTTGGCATCCTGACGGATTCCTGATTTTTAGTGATCCCAACGCCAATGTGATCTATGCCTATCACCCCGAAAATGGCAACGTGAGTGTGTATATGACCAAAAGTGGCTATCGAGGTATTGATATCGGCGAATACGGACAACCCGGGTCTAACGGTCTGACCTTTGACCAACAAGGCCGCCTTACTGCTTGCGAGCACGGCAACCGAAGAATCGTGAGGCACGAGATCAAAGGGCCGGTCACTGTGCTGGCAGATAAATACGAAGGCAAAAGATTCAACAGCCCCAATGATTTGTTGTATCGCTCCGATGGTATTTTGTATTGGACTGACCCGCCTTACGGACTTCCCAAATTCTTTGAGGATACACGCAAAGAACTATCTTTTTCTGGGGTATTTGCGCTGATCAACGGGCAGGTCAAATTAGTGAGCCAAGACCTCAAAGGACCCAACGGATTGGCTTTTTCGCCGGATGAAAAATACCTCTATGTGACCAATTGGGACATTACCGACATCAACCACACCAAAGTAGTGATGCGCTATGAGGTCAAAGCCGATGGTACGCTGGGCAATGGCAAGGTATTTTTTGATATGAACCAAGCCGAAGAAGGAGAGGCTTTAGACGGTATCAAAATAGACAAAGCAGGCAATCTTTTTGTATCCGGCCCGGGTGGTGTATGGGTTATTTCTGCTGAGGCCAAGCTATTGGGTAAAATCAAATGCCCTGAGTTACCTGCCAATTTCGCCTGGGGAGATGCAGACGGCAAAGGTTTGTATATGACCGCCCGTAGTGGTTTGTATAAGATTCGGGTAAAAACCGGCGGAAAAACCAGTGGGATTTATAAACCTTGACTTTATACTGCCATTACTTAAAATCGCTTTAATCAGCGTACAATTTTAGTACACACAACTGCACAAACACTGAAAGGAATGGGTAGCCACGAATGCACGAAGATACAATTATTCGTGCATTTCGCCTTTTGAATTTCATTTCTAAACACCAATAAGGGCGTAAAATTTTTTTTCTAGCTACTCTTTTGCATCATTTTTTTTTAGCTAACTTTGACAATAAGGGAGGTTATTCAAACAGTTAAGATAGATACCTATAAAATAGACGAAAACCGTCATAACTACATCACCTTTGAAAATTATGATCTCAACAATGGCACAGTAGAAGGTACATTTCAGGTGTATTTGCTTTTGGAGGAAGATGGTAATTTGGATTCAGCTCCAGCCATAGATTCAATTAGTTTTGTAGAAGGGGATTTCAATATTGTCGTTAATAAGAAGTGGTTTGAATAACTTATATGGAAGAAACATTATACTCAAACCGAAGTGGTTTTAATACAAAAACAAGACCCTTACAGGGGAGCTTTTAGCGCTTAAATCATGAATAATCAAGCTAATCAATCAAGAAAACTTGCCCCGCAGGGGTCTTGTATTTCCTAAATCACTTTAATC
>JANRIC010000235.1:0-49217 GCA_033765345.1 Microscillaceae bacterium | reverse complement strand
TATACCCAGATTAAAGTGATTTAGGAAACACAAGACCCCTGCGGGGCAAGTTTTCTTGATTGATTAACTTGATTATTCATGATTTAAGAGCTAAAACTTCGGAAAACCACTTCGGTTTGAGTATAATAGGTTCCAACAGTAATTTAGACAGAAAACCCTCCAGAACTTCAAAATTAGCCTTGTTACGAAGCAATTTTTTCATTGCCCAGTCAAGATAAAACTTTGATTAATTTTTAATCAAATTGATTGCTAATTTTATTTCCAATTATTATTCTGCAATAATGATTTTTTAAAATATAAAATTCCAAATTTAGATTAAAAAAAATATTATTATTTTTGACTGCCTAAAACTTATAAAAAAAGATATTCTGAAAATCAGGAAGGCATATTTTTATACCCAGATTGAAGTGATTTGCCTGATTTTCTTGATTGATTAGCTTGATTATTAATGATTTAAAAGCTAAAATCTCGGAAAACCACTTCGGTTTGAGTATAAAATGTAGAAGAAATCAAAAAAGGATTAAACGTACTATTTAATCCTTTTTAAACAATGGTTTTGCGGCTCTGTATCAGAAATTTTTACTAATTAATTTCAGTTTCTAGATTTTTTTTATTTGGTAAACCAAAAGCAGAAAGAATTTCATCCTTAGAAGAATTTTCTTCTTTAAGGGCAGCCTCAAGCTCTTGAGCCATTACGGCAAGCATTCCATCTATATCTTCAAAACTCAGTCTACGATTCAGTGCAACACGGATACCAGTCTTGTCACGGGATACGGCCGGGTACATTCCCAGGTTCATAAAATAACCAGCATTTTTCATTCTTTTAAAAAGATTAAAACCTACATCAAGTTTACCCACGCCAATAAAAAAGATCGGCGTAAACTCGTGATTGATTAGGCGAAGGTCGTATTGTTCGGCTTTCTCCTCAAAAAAACGCATTTTTGCGTGAAAATCGGCTTGTAAGTCTTTGATTTCAGGGCTAAGATGAATATTGGCACTACAGATAGCAGCACCCAAAGAAGATGGTTGCATAGGCCCCGAAAACATTAAACTGGCACCACAATTTCTTACTTTTTTTCTAAGTAATTCATTGGGGAAGACCAAAGCACCGCCACCGCTGGCAAAGCCTTTGTTGAGAGAGGTAGCCATGACCATTCGAGGATGAAACTCCATGGCGTTTAATACAAATCCTGACCCGTTCATGCCCGTCCAAGACATTCCGTGTGCATCATCCACATAAAGATGGAACTGTTCGTACTGGTTTAATAAATCCGCTACTTCTCTGATAGGAAGCGTATCGCCGTACATAGAATATACGCCATCTGCCATATACCAAATATGACGATGTTTTCCTTTGAGCATTTCTATCTCATCGGCCAACTGGTCAATGCGATTGTGGAGAATGGTTTTTACATAGACACCTTGCCCGCGAAGCATAGTAAGTGCATTTTGCACGCTAGCGTGTACCTGAAGATCTTTAATGACTACATCGCTTTCATCAATGATGGTAGGAAGAGCTGAAATGTGACCCAAGCTGGTAGTAGGAACTGCCAAGGTAGGTTGTTGGAAAATTTGACTGAGCAATGCTTCCAGTTTTTCATACAAACCAATGGAAACGTAAGAACGTGAAGCTGAAAATTGGGTACCAAAGCGATTTACGGCGTCCATAGCGGCATATTTCATCCTCTCATCCACTTCAAGCCCCAAATAACTACATGATCCAAAGTTGATAAGATCTTTCCGATTGATTTTTACGGTTTTGCCATTAATAAAATCATCTTCGGATGAAAGTTGAAGAAGCCCTGAATCAACCCCTTCGGTAATTAGCGTGTCAACTAAATTAACAAAATTTTTCATGTGATTTACAAGAGTGATTGTTTTGAGTGTCAGTGTAAAAATGTATAAATTTCCTTATGTAAAACCCTAAAAAGTACATAAGCGTTATAAAGTGAACACTTGTAAAATAGATAATTAATCTAATTTATATAAAAGAAGAACCTTTTTTGGGTAAAAGCAACTAATTAGTATACAATTACTAATTTTAATTGAAAATTCTTACATTTATATCAATTATTTTGTTTTTTTTTATAGATTATAAATATTAACTCTGGTTTGTTTTTGGTATAGAAACTATACAAATTTAACAGAACAGTCTGAAAATGTTAAAATTAACAATAATTAAAACATTTTATCTTGTACTGGGTAAAATAGTTTACAAATTCTTAGGATAAGTTTGCATATAGGTCAATTCTTCTGAAAACCCCACTTAGAAGATTTTATAATATTTTTCCAAGAATTATTTAAAATATATAAAAAAATTACATTACTTAGCGTATTGAAATATCACATAAAGTAATAAAGATTTAAAATAAGACTGAAAGCTGAATAATTTATAATAAAACCTCCAATAGTTTAATCTCGACTTCAAAAAATCATAAACCGCCCAAATTCAAAAAGAGATATATTTCTCTAAGTACTTAATCTCATACAAATTTTCACAAGATCTCATAGAAACCCGTGCATCTAACCATTAAAATCTTCTAATCAGGGTGCTAATTTTATCTGTCAAATGGGACAGAGTTTTATTCCTAAAATATACGATTGATTGCATTTAATCACCCTCTAAAATTTAATATATATCACAATGAGAAAACAAGTGTATGCTTCAGATTTCGTTAAGTTTGAATTTGATGAAGATACTTCTATCTTTTATGAGGATTGGAGTTCTAATTTGTCAAAAGAAGAAGTTTATAAACAGGAAGTTATGAATAAAAAAGACCTAGTGCTTAGGCACCACCCCAAAAACATCCTGGATGACATCAGCCATTGTGACTTTTCCATTCATCCGGAGTTGCAAAACTGGACAGAGGAGATACTCGGACCTGCTTTTATGGAGATTGGGCTTGAGCGATATGCGATCTTATTGCCGTCTGATCTATTTACTCAGGTATCTATGGAACAAACCGCCGATGAGTTTATAGAAAGAAATGAAGGCATGCAAGTCAATTATTTTGAGTCGTTTCAGGAAGCAGAAAACTGGTTAAAGGCAAACTAAAAATAATAAGCGACTATTATTCCAAAAGCTTTTCTGGGCTGTCCCATTCAATAAAAATGAGCGTTTGATCCAGATCAAACGCTCATTTTTTGATAATAAACTTGTAATATTTTATCGCCTTAGTATGATTGGAAGTATCTGAGCATTTTTGGACGATCGAACCACCATATAATAAGTGCCAGGCATCAAGCCTTTGGGCAGGTGAATGTATACTTCCTCAAGTTTTCCTGCTTGAATTTGCTCTCGCAAGATTTCTTTTTGTAACGTATTGTAAATCATTACTTCTACGGGAGGATCATTTTTAGCAAAATTGGCAATTCGGATGCCTTCTCCAGGGTTTGGATTGGGGTAAGCCGAAATAGAAGTCTCGTCTTTGGCTACTTTTGCACCTGCCCCACTGATTACCTCAAAATTGATACTCATGGGCGTACCAGCAACTCCGGTCTGGTCATAAGGGGTTACTGTCAGGTTATGAGTACCCAACGCAAATCCTTGTCCACTATAAACACCACCCACATCCCCAAATAGTGCATAAGGAGCTGTGCTTTCGGACCTGATGTAGAGATTATCCAGATTAAAAGCCACGCGCTGAACAGCCCCAGTAGTATTGGCACTTACATTAAAAGATTGTGTAGGCAGTTGAGCCAAGTTGAGCACATTGCCGTTTTGCAAGAATTGGATAACCTGATTATTTTGGGCATTAATCAAAATTAAGCTTTCAACAGAAACACCTACCGGAGGAGGAGCAGGAGGCGTATTTTGAGTAATAATACTAAAATTAACCGTCTTGGATTGAAGCAAAGACCCTGATGCGCTGGCACCTGAATAAGCAAGTACAGTCAATTGATAATTACCGTTGACGGCTGTCCAATCATTAAAATTACCGGCCACATCCCCAAAAAGTGCATAAGGAGCTGTGCTTTCTATCCTGCTTGTTGGAGCTGCTCCTGTAAGTTGAAAGCTTAAACTACCAGCAGTGCCTTGACTAAGTGTTGAACGAATATTTAGTTGATTGGTACTTAGCTTGGACAGATCTATCACGTTGCCCTCTTGAATTTCTTGGATGTCTTGGTTGCTAAGGGCATTTACTAAATAAATATTCAACCCTGCCTGTGTTGCTTGGCTTTGAACCACCTGAAATTGGATACTTAGGGCAGACCCTGCGGTACCTTGTCCGGCACTTAAACTATAAGGGGTCGCTGTAAGGGTATAACTTCCAGTGGGGAGTGTTTGACCGTAAAAATCTGAACCATTGTTGCCAAAAAGCGCATATCGAGGTAGGTTTTCAAGGATAGACTGACTTCTCGGTCCGGTGAGTTGCCAACGTATACTGCCTACCGGATTGGGGTCGGTAATGGCTTCAATATTAAATTGGGTTGTAGGCATCTCGTTTAAAGTAATGATGCCTCCGTTTTGTAGGGTCGTAATGACTTGATCATTTTGTGCATTGATCAGCTGAAAACTTTTTACAGCTTGGGCAGGAGGCACTGCTGAAATCAAAGGAGACATTTTTTCAACTACCTTGCTATAAATATAACTATGCCCCAAATTATTTAGGTGAATGCCGTCTCCTGCATTGTAAATAGATTTAATTCTAAGATCGTTGTTGAAGTCCGTCAATTCATCATAGATATCAATGACCAGACTATCAAACTCCTGGCGAATACGAATAGTTTCAGTTTGAAGTTGATTCCTTTTTGCAGATTCGGCATCCGTAAAATTTCGGGGTTGCGTGGTCGTAAAATAAATCAATACTCCTGCCTGGTCGGCGGCTTGTTTTAATTGATAATAATGACTGATGGTCGTTTCCAAAGGGATAGAACCAGCGACATTATTGCTGGGTAAATTGACCAAAATAATATCTGGATCAAGAGACAAAGCCTTGGTAATATTGTTATTGGGGTTACCTGTGGCGATGACATTGTAAGTTGAATAGCCGCCTACTCCTAGATTTGTTAGTTGAAAAGTACTGACTCTATTTTGTAACCAAGTTTGAAATAAACCAGCCCAGGATTGAGAATAGGGCCAGGCACCAGAGCCTGCAGCAGTAGATGAGCCTAAAATTACGATTTTAGGGCTGTTAAAAACTGCTTGAATTTCCGGTGTTTTGACATTGCCTCGATGTTTATAAGTTAACTCTCGCGAGGAAGACTTAAACATCATCATAGATGAAATAGCAAGTAACCAATACCCAATTAGTGATACTTGTAGTGTAAAGCGGCTCATTTTTGTATTAAATTATAAATAAATAGTTAAGTAAATGTAAGTCAGAGCAAAACATTTGAATTTGGATTGAAGAAAAGCTATTAAGTAATGTGTAATACATTTTTGATGATATGCAAGAAAATGGGAGTGGTCTAAGCCCCATTTTGTGTTCAAGATCGATGCATGGCTAAGGAATCTTTAATGCAATATCATTAAAAATCTTACACGAGGCAAGTAATGCTTGAATTTCTTTTTATTTATAATAGGAATATCCAAATGAATTTTGTGCTTTTTTGATGCACTGTATGATTAATTGAATAAATATGATTGTTATGGGCTAGTTATAGGGAAAAAATATGAAGAACTTATTTGTTCAACGGGGAGATTAAGTTTTGATAAATATCGATTAATATTTTCTTGAAGCCTTAGAAGATTTGCAAAGACTATGTTTAAAACAAAATTGTATTTAAAAAACTAAAAAAATTACAAATAAATACTTTATAAATCAGCCTGTTATCTGATTTAAAATTTGTCTGACAGCTTTGTGGATACACTCAAGCTGAATCTCGTAGTTTCTGAAAAATCATTAAATTACCAGTCAATTTTAAAACTTTTGACAGTAAAACTAAGTATTGTAAAAGTATTTAATTAATTTTGGCTCTTACCAAAGCTTAGACTGATAACTGAAATTCAATGATTTTAAACCCATAATTTCGTCAAAAGACTACCCTTTAAAACTATCAGTCCAATTCTAGGTAAGAGCCTTAATTTTTATACTCAAATTAAAATGGTTTGCAAAAAAAGATTTTATACATCTTCAAAAACTTGTCTCAAGGAGGGGGTGTCTTGTAAGCTATATAAATTTTGGTATAGATTGCAAAAGCCTGCTTCTGAGTCGGATAAAATATTTAAAACAGAATATTGCTATAAAGCGTAACCTGAATAAGTCCGGTTTTTTCTGTCAAATTATACATTTTGATCAATTAAATCTCATCCACAAACTTCATTCTCAAAATTTTACTAAAAAATTACAATCATACTAGGGATATTTGACGAACGAATATCTTCATTCTCGTAGAGATTGGAGGGGATATCTATAAAAGTTTGAGAGTTTCTCTCAAGAGATTTAAATTTAATTCAAAAACGTTAATACTTATGAATTTAGCGCCTATTTGCCTTTTTACTTTTAAACGCCTAGACACAACCATCGAGACGGTAGAGGCTCTTAAAAAAAATATCTATGCTTCTGAAAGTGAGCTTTTTGTATTTACAGATGCTCCCCGCCCTCACAAGGAAGGTGAAGCTGATACGGTTGAGAAGGTAAAAGAATACTTAAGTACCATTACCGGTTTTAAAAAAATTCACCTGAACCCACGCTCCAACAACCTGGGCTGTGCCAAATCAATCATCACTGGTGTCACAGAAGTAATGGATCAATTCGGCAAAGCTATTGTGGTGGAAGACGACATTGTGACCTCGACCAACTTCTTGGCTTTTATGAATCAATGCCTGGATAAATACGAAAATAACCAAAAAATTTGGTCTATCTCTGGGTATACGTATGCCATCAAATATCCTAAAAACTATCCTTATGATGTTTACATGGTGCAAAGAGGCTCGCCTTGGGGCTGGGCTAGTTGGAAAGACCGATGGGATGGGGTAGATTGGAAAGCCCCTGATTTTCTCGAGTTTATGAAAGACCGCAAACAAGTAAAAGCCTTTCACGAAGGAGGGAGTGATCTAAGCCGAATGGTGTACAGGAATTTGTTCGGCGATATCGATGGCTGGGATCCGATCTGGATTTATCAGCAATTCAAAAACAAACAACACACGATCTACCCGGTGGTATCCAAAGTACAAAATATAGGTTTTACTCAAGAAGCTACCCATACAAAATTCTATAATAGATTTAAGACAGTTTTAGATCAAAGTGGTAAAACCGAATTTAATATGCCTGATGACCCCCAATTTGAGGAAATGATCGTGAAGTCCTACAAAGACAAATACAGCCTTAAGCGTCGCTTGACTGGTCGCCTTAAGTTTTATCTGGGCATCCCATGAGTTTTGTTCCCAGCAGGCAAAAGAACTATTCGGATAGGTAAAAGACCTATCCAAATAGGCTTCTAAGAAAAAACACCCAAATAATAATTGCCTTAGTTTTGAGCGTATATTTCCAAGGGGAAAGAAATGGCGTGCCATCTTAAAAAATACTCAGTAAAGGTCTAACTTCTTGCTCTACAATCTCAAAAGCCTGTATCTGATGGCTTTGTGTATCGTAGAGGGCAAAAGTAGCCTGAATGAACTGGTCTGTTCCCGGAGTATAACCCATAACCGTACCGGGGTTCACATACCAGGTAGCCGAAAGCTGCTCTATTTGAAAGGTATGATTATGCCCATAACAAACCAAATCGTACTTACCTGATTCTGCTATAGGGCGGCTAATTTCGGGGAAGTGATTGGCTAGGATTTTTTTCCCCTCCTTTTCTATTTCCATCACTTCACCGTGCAAAAATACGTGATCAAACTTGGCGGCCGTCTGTGAAATTCTAAAAAGATCCCCGTCATTATTACCAAATACAAGATGAATTTTCCCTAAAAAATTTCTGGCAATCAAACCCAGCACAAAAGGCGAGCATAAATCACCACAACAAATCAATTCTTCCGCCTCTGGAAGCTGATCCAACATCGTTTTTAGGTTTGGTATATGATCGTGTATATCCGAACAGATGATAATATTCATTGGTAAAAGCTTTGATTATTTGAAAATATGCTTAAAATTAGGGCTTAAAATAATAATTCAGCCTTTAAAGCGCACAAATTGATGATAGTTTTTCCTTATTTGCTGCATTTTTTAATAGGTCTGACCGTATGTTTTTTGGGAACAATCCCGTTTGGACCCATTAATCTGACGGTAATCAACACTACCCTGAAAAAAGGACTCCCCGCAGCGATACAAGTATCTTTTGCGGCTGCTTTGATTGAAATTTTCCAATCTTTTGTGGCTTTATATGGTGGGCTCCTTGTCATTGAAGGCATTGAGCGGTATCCTATGATCAAGTTGTTGTTATATGGAGGTTTTACAGTGGTGGGTTTGGTGCTTATTTTTAAAAAAAGCGAACACGCCGGTTTGGCACCCCGCAAAATACGTTTAAAAGTTTCGCATTTTACCAAAGGAATCATTGTGGCTTTGCTAAATATACAGGCGATTCCTTTTTGGGTTTTTTTTCTAACTTATATGAAAATGTCGCGTTGGATTGATTACGAGACCTCGCACCTGATCAGCTTATTTTTAGGAATATTCACAGGTAAGTTTTTGGCTTTGTACTGTTTTGCGCTTTTGAGTATGGCTGTATCCAAGCGCATGACCCATATCAGTGCTTTGATGAATAAAATCTTCGGCTCAGTATTGACGACAATTGGCTTGTTTCAGATATTAAAATTCTTCTGGTTTAGATAAAATTTCTAAAAGAAAATTATAAAAAATTGTTTTTAAATTGAATTTTTCCTATATTATAATCCAAATTCAATTTAAAAATAAAAACTATGCAAAACACGGATTCAATTGTACACTACATGACCAAAAAACCCATTACTTTTCGCCCTGAGCAAAGTATTTATGAGGTTATTGAAGTATTGCTCCGAAAAAAAATTTCTGGCGCCCCGATACTGAATGATAAAGAAGAACTTGTCGGTATTATTTCTGAAAAAGACTGCCTTCGCGTTTTGGTGGATAGTGCTTATCACAACCTCCCTGCCGGAAAAGTACAGGATTATATGAGCCATACCGTCACGACCATGCGCGATGACAAATCTATCGTTGAGGTAGCCAGTGCTTTTTTAAAAACCAACTTTAAGCGATTCCCTGTCGTGGATAAAGAAGGCAAACTGGTAGGGCAAATCAGCCGCTCGGATGTGTTGAGGGCTGTAAAAGATATGCGTAAAACCACCTGGCAAGAGGTACTCGTGCGTGCAGCCAACGACCATACAGTGATCAAAGAAAACTTTAAAGATGTGAATAAAGTAAAAAACTGAGATTTATACTCAAACCGAAGTGGTTTTCCGAGATTTTAGCTTTTAAATCATTAATAATCAAGCTAATCAATCAAGAAAATCAGGCAAATCACTTCAATCTGGGTATAGCTTTTTGTGATTCAAAAAACAAAAATTCCATCTTAAAGCGATTTTTCAAAAAATATTACGGTTTAGATGATTTTACCCCAATAGTAAAAGTATACGTATAACCCCAAACTATCAAGTAGATTTGTCGGCTGAGTTTTGGATACCAACGTTTGGCAAGCTTATTCAAAGCTTCCTTTTTCCCTGTGCGGTATTCCAGCAGCAGCCACTCATCTAATACCTTTTCTTTTTTCATTTTTCACAAAGTCCATCCTTAAAGTCGGCAAGCTTGGCAAACGGTTCGAGAATAGAAAATTTTTTTTTTGACAATTTCGGAAAAATCTATGGTTGGTTTTTTATATGATTTCCAAGCTATGACTATTTGCTGCTTTATTTTATACGAATCTTGTTTTATTTTTGGGTGTTTAGTACTTTTTTAATATTTTACCGAAGTTTTCAAATTTAAATTGAGCATGAAAATCCATTTATTTTGCGCCTCACTGATCGTAATGAGTATGATCTCCTATAAAAGCTTGGGTCAAGCAAACCCATCAAAGGATGGGTTTTATGACATACAACCCATTGACATTCAAAATATAAAGATTATAGATCATTTTTGGCTACCCATCATAGAGCGTGTGCAACAAAAGACCATTGAATTCGCCCTTAAAAAATGCAAAGAAGAGGGGCGATTTGATAATTTTTTGATCGCCGGAGGGCTGATGAAGGGCGAAGTAAGAGGCGTTATGCCTTTTGATGATACCGACGTGTACAAAATCATCGAGGGCGCTTCCAATACCCTGATCAGTTCGCCCAATCCGAATTTGGAAGCTTTGTTGGATTCATTGATTGCCATTATCCAAATTGGTCAGGAGAAAGACGGCTATCTGACCACCTGGCGCACGATCAACCCTGCCAAACCTCCTGCCACCTGGGTAAAGGTAATCGAGGGCAAACGCTGGGAATCCTTGGAGGCAAGTCACGAACTCTATAATGCAGGTCATCTTTTTGAAGCCGCTGCGGTTCATCATCTTGCGACAGGCAAAAGGAATTTTCTGGAGATCGCTTTGAAATATGCCGACCTCATCGTGAAAACATTCGGAGATTCCCCCGGGCAGATCAAAAACGTTCCTGGCCATCAAATCGTCGAAACAGGCCTGGTCAAACTTTACCAAATCACTGGACAAGAAAAATATCTCAAACAAGCAAAATACTTCCTTGATAATCGCGGCAATGCCGAACACCACACTTTACGCGGAGCTTATTCACAAGATCACAAACCGCTTATCCAGCAGGATGAGGTAGTGGGGCATGCCGTTAGAGCGGTTTATATGTATGCCGGCATGACCGACATAGCTGCCATTTACAAAGACGAAGCCTATCGCCGAGCCATAGATGCTTTATGGAACAACATGACCTACAAAAAAACTTATCTTACGGGAGGTATCGGTGCCAAGCACGAAGGCGAGGCATTCGGCGAAAACTATGAATTGCCTAACCTTGAAGCTTACAGCGAGACTTGCGCCGCCATAGGGAGCGTTTATTGGAACAATCGCCTGTTTAACCTAACCGGAGACGTAAAGTATACCGACGTGCTTGAACGTACGCTTTATAATGGCGTAATTTCGGGCATTTCATTGGATGGCACCACGTTTTTTTATCCCAATGCCCTGGAAGCTGACGGTAAATATACCTTTAATAAAGGTGCTTGCTCTCGTCAGGAATGGTTTGATTGTTCCTGTTGCCCAACCAACCTGATTCGTTTCCTTCCGGCTGTACCAGGTTTGATCTATGCCAAAGAGAAGGATACACTTTATGTCAATCTTTACATCGCAAATCAGGCAGAGGTAGATTTGGGAGCTACTCAGGTCAAGCTAACACAAGAAACCGACTACCCCTGGAAGGGACTGGTAAAAATCACCGTCAGCCCTTTTGTTTCGGATAAATTTACCCTCAAACTAAGAATCCCCGGATGGACACGCGATGAAGTGCTGCCCAGCGACCTCTATCAATACCAGAAAAAAAGTACCGAAAAACCCAGAGTACTACTGAATGGAAAAAATACTAGCTATACAATAAAAAACGGATACTTTGTAATCAGCCGAACCTGGAATGTGGGTGATGAGATACACATTGATTTCCCTATGGAAGTAAAAAAAGTCATAAGTCACGAAAAAGTAGCTGAAAATCAAGGAAAAATTGCCCTAGAGTATGGGCCTTTAGTATATGCTTTTGAGGAAATAGACAATACATCTAATTTTGATCGGCTGAAAACAGATAAAAAAACGAAATTTACCGCCCAATGGAATGCGGATTTGTTGGGTGGTGTAAATACGATTTCTACAACTATTGGCGCAGATACTTTTTTGGCAATACCTTATTATGCTTGGTCAAACAGAGGAATAGGAAAAATGAAAGTCTGGATTCCTCAGACACGTTTCTGAAATCTGGACTTAAAAAGGATGAAGAAAAACTATCGCATATCCGAAGCTTGTGCCTTCAGGAGACAATATTCAGCATAATTCTGAATCAATGCATCATAGAGCAAATCGCCCTGAAGATCATACCCCTTTTTGGTGAAATGAACCCGGTCAGCCGCAGAAAGCTGATTACTGAACCATTTTTGAGACGAGCCAAATCCCCCCATGATCGTAAATAGATCCCAGACAGCACAATCACTTTCTTCGGCCAGTTCAATGATTTTTTGGCGGGCAGCCTTGTTGCTTGGATTTGCAATACCGCCCGGAAGGGCACAATCGGCAGGAGTAGTGAGCAGAATGGAGCTTTGAGGGCAAGCAGCCTTGATCCGTTGAATCAAACGGGCATAGTTCAGCTTAAAAGCCTCTCCGTCAAAATAAGACGAATACGCATCATTGGTTCCCAAAGAAATGATCACCAGATTCGGATTTAGGCTTTGGAGATGCTTTTCAAGTTTGGGAGCTTTTAGAAAAGAATACACCGTAGCCCCATTGACCCCTACGGCATGGTATTGTACACCAGCATCATGATTGCTTAGTGCAATACCTTCCAGCACGAATACATTCTGATGTGCAAATTTTTTCTCAAGCTGAAAAGTGACACTTTTTTGAGGCTCATCCAAATAAAACTCTGCGTAACCATCAGCATTCAATCGGTTCGGTGCTACAAGGCCTTGAGGGGTGATCAAATTGATATAAAAAGAATTGGGATTATCCACAGGATAATAAATCCTAATCTTGCTAATCGGATAGCTATTGGCAGTACGTGAATTGGGGTCGATGGTAAATTGAGCATTTTGATCATAAGACGTGGCGGTCATCCCACCCAAGCCCCAGGAGCAACTTTGCTGCAAGTCCACATTTTTACATCCTTGCCAGTTGCCTACATAAGATACTTTAAGATTAAATGCATTTTGAGATTTGGCCATAGATGCCGGAAAAAAATAACCTCTTCCGCCATTTCCCAACAAATCTTCTTCATTAAAATGAGTACGCACCTGACCCGAAAAATAATCAGCCTGGATATGAGAATCTCCTATGTGTACCACATTTAATTTTTGTTGACGGCCTGCAATGAGATTTTCCATCGCCACGTGAAAGCCATTAAAACTGCTTTCCTGATAGGGGAGGAGGATCGTGTTCTGATCATACCGAACAAAGGCCTTGTACTCCTGGTTCAGGGTATATTTAGGTTTAGGGATTTTCTCCAGATAACCGATCGCCAGTGCAGACCAGATACTAATGTAGAGGTTAATTATAATATTCATTGAACCGTTTGTATTCCGTTAGTAAAGCTTTATATAGCATTTCCGACACAATAGAAGCACCTTTTGACGTAAAATGAGTAAAATCCTTATTTGCTAGTGCCTCTGGTTTGGCAAATACCCAACTAGGCATCGAGTTTTTGCCTCCCATAGCCTCGTACAAATCCCAAAAGGCACAATTTGCCCGAAAAGCAGCCTTTTTCTGGGCATTTCGTATTTTTTCAATATTGGGGTATGACTCGTAATTGCCCGTCACATTGCGCGACATATCCGAAACTCCCACTACCAATATACTTAGATCGGGCATCAGGCTCTTTAAGTATGTCAGCTCATTGTAGAACATATTTTCATAAAACGTATAGTCAGGCTGTGGATTCGGCACAATGTTTACTCCAAATTGCAAGATGAGAAGCTTTACGTTAAGCAATTCTAACTGCCTCTTTAAATGTGCTTTATTAAATCGGCTGAATTCAACTCCGGAGCTTCCCCTCAAAGGCACATTATCAAAAGTAATACCACGCTTACAATCCAGTGCCACTCCATAAATCTCTGGGCTTTTGCTCCCTGTGGCAAAACCGATTTCTACCCGCTCAAAGGGAGTTGATAAAGAATGCGTATAGACAGAAAATTGTTCTGAAATATCTATTTTTTGTTTTAATTCCTGCCCTTGTGGCGTATTAACGGTCAGCTCAAACGGTGCATCCGGGTTTCTGTAGAATATCTTAAGATTTTCAACTTTTTGTTGTGTAGGAGTTGCATACGGAGATTTGATGTAAGTGACCGTAGCTTTGCTCCATTGAGGCTTCGCAGGTACTGCAAAACGGTGTACATCCCCCAAAATACCATAATAATTGGGATTAGCTTTGCGATATTGTGGCCCATAAACAACCTGCTGCACCCAAGAAGCAGAGGCAGTCTGCACAATAGAGGTTTTACTTTGGAGTTTGTCTACTAGATTGGCAGTACCTACTCCACAACCCCCGAACTCTTCTTGAAATTTTTCTCTGAGAAAAGCCGTAATCCGATCACCTTCCAATTGCGAATCTCCAAAATGAACGACCCGAATCAGGGTATCTTGATTTTCTTCTAAATACTGTAAGGATTCAAAAAAACCATGAAGTAGTTCTTCCTGATTTTCGGGATACTGGATTCTCAGCTCAGGATTGAGTGAAAGGGTATCTATGATTTGTGATTTGAATTTTTTATTTTTCCGATCGGTTTTTTTTACAATATTTTTATTTTTTTCCGAATCAGATTTGCCGAATTCTTGGACGAGGTGGCTAATATCAGCGTTTTGAGGGGCTTTTTGAGTGAAAATAGCACTCATCTTAGGGATTTTGAGGCTCTGATTGATCATCAGCGGAATCTCATCAGGTAATAATAAGAGAATCCCTAGCATCAGGCCAATATAAATCAACAAAACTAAAGTTTTTGTAGGTCTAACCATGAATAAATCCCAAGTGTGTTTATATTATTAGTTTGATAACGAATTTCTGATAAGTTTCCGTGTAAGCTTGGAAGAATATATTGATGTCAGGGCTTTACCAAAAACATTCTTGTATGCAATGATAAAAATATTTTTTCAACTGAAAAATAAAACTTTTAAGAGAATTCAACTTTTTATACAAAATTATCCCCATAAGTTGTTTATGTAAGAATATTTTGAAAAAAAATGTATTTTGGTCTGGTTTTTTCTACAATTAAAGGTTAAGTCGGACTTATGTTTTCTGAGACTTCATGGGAGAAAAATATACGATTTTTGAGTGGTACTCGATATTTAATCAACCTAACATAATCTTTTACTATCGCGGGCCTATCTCAAGCATCGTATTAAGAGATATTAGCAAATTTATTCGTGATCAGTTTAAGGATAATCCTTTGATTTTTAGGCGAATATTTGCCATTTACATGGAACTTGCCCAAAATATTCTGTATTACTCCGCCGAAAAAATTATTTCACAACACTGCCAAGATAGTGTAGGGATTATTTATCTGATTCAGGATAATAATGATTATTATCTTTGCTGCGGAAATTTGATTGAGAATGAATTCCTAAATACGCTGTACGATAGTTGTGATTTTATCAATACCCTGGATCGTAAAAACCTGAGAGATTACAAGCGTGAACAGCGCAAAGCCCCACCCAAAGAAAGGAGTAAAGGCGCAGGGATTGGACTTATTCAGGTGGCACTTACTTCTCGCAACCCTATTTATTTTACACATCGTAAGATTGATGAAGGACACTCCATCTTTTCGCTCACCATCAAAATCAATGAATCTGAGATGGTTCCAATCATTACTTACCCTGAAAATAATCGGCAAAATATCTGATCAAGCCAGTGTCTTTTCAAACTTTAAATGGAGTACATCACCTAAGAGACAAAGGACTATTGAATAAACACTAATGCATCAAAGAAGGGAAAGCCGGAAAGCGGCTTCTTCTGCGGCTTTTGATACTTTTGATTTCATCGCCCACAAATACAAAAATAGAAAATTCGTGTGCCCCTCCAGTAACAGCCGCAAATTTGCCAAGCGGCATATCATACCCATACACGAATTTGAAGCTTTTGTACTTGAACCCAAAAGAACCCACCAATGCTCCCTCAACCGATTTTTGAATCGGAAGCCCACGATACCATACGCCCAGTATAATCGGGTCAATATAAAAATTGGCTCCAGCATCCAATTGTTTGAAGGCACCTTGCTGACTGTAATAAATCGCAGGGTTCAAGGCCATAGAATAATCCTTATTGCGGTTTTCGCCCGGACGATAAAAAGCAAATTTATACCCTGTATGGATAGACCAACGCACCGGAAGTTTTTCGGGAATCTCACCCAAAGATTGATTGGGTTGATTGAGGTGATGCCCAGATATACCCAACCAGAAATTCTTGGTATACGCCAAAAAACCCACTCCTACATCTATATAACTGATGCTTCGGCTGCCCTGATTCGGCTCGGCTGAGGGCGAACCAGTAGCTCCAAAGTTACTCAGTTGATCCCCGAAAACGAGTTTATAATAATCCAGGTTGCGATTTCCATAGCCCAGTTGCATTCCAGCTTTGACGGTCAAAAGCTCACTCAGTGGGAGCGTATAAGCATACAACACATTTAAGTTGACAGAGCGAATACCCGCCGACCCAGCTTGGTCAAGATTGGCATAAAACCCCAAACTATTGCGCGAAGGGAATAACTGATGGTCGTAGTTGACTTGATAGGTTACAAATTCACCAGAAAGTTTGGGCCATTGGCTACGATAATTCAATGTAAAACGCCCTTCATAACTCTCCGTGCCAGTAAAAGCAGGATTTACGGATAAAGAAGCAGCATAAAACTGTGAAAAATGAGGGTCTTGGGCCTTTACACCCATAAAACTTAGGGTGATCCAACTTACAATTCCACTCAAAACAAGTCTGTATTTACAAATAGCTTTCAAAATCTTCTGGATTCCTGTGTGGTAATTCTGATTAAAATGTGGCTTCCGCTTCGGTATCATAACGATTCTTATCGCAAAAGTATTTTAATTTTTAAAAATTACCAGGAAAGTGCTAACTTTACATTCCATAAGTATCATTAGAATTCAGAAACACTTATGGCTTCTTCAAAACATATATTTGTGACCGGTGGAGTGACCTCCTCTTTGGGTAAAGGGATTATTGCTTCTTCTTTGGCAAAACTACTTCAGGCTAGAGGATTATCAGTAACTATTCAAAAATTTGACCCTTATATCAATATCGATCCAGGTACACTCAATCCTTATGAACACGGGGAATGTTATGTGACCAATGACGGTGCAGAAACCGATCTGGATTTGGGGCATTATGAGCGATTTTTGAACGTCCCTACCTCACAGGCAAACAACGTAACCACCGGTAGAATTTATTATAATGTCATCATGAAAGAGCGCGAAGGAGCTTATCTGGGTAAAACCGTACAGGTCATTCCGCATATCACGGATGAAATCAAGCGCAATTTTCTATTGCTGGATGAAAATAACGAATACGATATTGTAATTACAGAAATAGGAGGCTGTGTGGGGGATATTGAATCCTTGCCTTTTATTGAGGCGGTTCGCCAGATTAAATGGGTGCTTGGTTCAGGGAATGCGATCGTCCTGCATCTGACCTTGATTCCTTATCTTAAATCTGCGGGTGAACTCAAAACCAAACCTTCTCAGCATTCTGTCAAACAACTTTCAGAAGCAGGAATTCAGCCTGATATTTTAATTTGCCGCTCGGAGTATTCTATCCCCGAGGATATTCGTCGAAAGTTATCGTTATTTTGCAATGTGAGTTATGATTCGGTTATTGAAGCATTGGATGCCGAAACGATCTACCACGTACCCTTATTGATGCAAAAAGAAAAGCTCGATGAACGGGTTCTTCAAAAATTAAATCTGCCCATTGGGGATGCACCCGATATGGAGGCCTGGACACTTGTCGTAAACAAAATTATTCATCCCCAAAAAGAAGTAACCGTGGGATTGGTAGGTAAATACGTAGAGCTACACGATGCGTATAAATCTATCGCTGAATCTTTTATACACGCTGGTACTGTACACGATTGCAAAGTAAATATCGAGTGGATTCATTCTGAAAAGCTGGAAGTAGATGAAGACAAGGTAGAATCTTTGCTCGAAGGTCTCGATGGAATCCTGGTAGCTCCCGGATTTGGAGAGCGGGGTATTGAAGGCAAAATCAATGCGATTCGATATGCCCGAGAAAACAAAGTGCCTTTTTTTGGAATTTGTCTGGGGATGCAATGCGCCTGTGTAGAATTTGCTCGTAATGTATTGGGGCTTCTGGAAGCTGCTTCTACCGAAATCAACCCTGATACACCTCATCCGGTGATCGATCTGATGGAAGATCAGGTCAATCTTAAGCAAATGGGCGGCACGATGCGTTTGGGTGCTTATCCCTGCGAATTAATAGCAGATTCGTTCGTGGTACAAGCGTATGGAACTCGTCAAATCTCGGAGCGTCATCGCCACCGATATGAGTTTAATAACCGTTATTTGGATACTTTTGAGCAGCACGGTATGATGAGTGCAGGGTTTAATCCGGGTTCAGGTCTGGTAGAAATTATTGAACTCAAAGGGCATCCCTGGTTTGTGGGTACACAGTTTCACCCCGAATTAAAAAGCACGGTGATGAATCCCCATCCTTTATTTGTCAGTTTTGTGGGGGCTGTGTTGGCTAATTCAGAGAAAAATTTGACAATCAAGTAATAAAAATAAATATCTTTGCACTTATATACGCAGACCAAAGTGGTTTTCCGAAATTTAAGAGAGTAAATCCTTTAAAATCAGGTTAATCAATCTTAAAATCTTAAAAATTAATTTAATCTGGGTATACATTGTTTAATTAAAAATTATCATTCTACTCATTAAACGAGAAGTTGATCAAGTAGAAAAAAGAGAATATGGATAGAAATCAAGTATTGGGATTACTGCTTATCTTTTTGATAATCAGTTTATACCTACAGTTTTTCGGCCCGGAACCTTCCAAGAATGCTCCGGTCGCAGGCAAAGAAAAACAACTCCCTGGTGAAAGTCGCCCCACCTTGAAAGCAAACCAAACCACTCCCAGTCCTGCCGATAAAAAGGAAATGGAGAAAAATCTGGGTAAATTTGCCAAACTTATGCAGGGCGAAACCAAAGATATAACCCTTGAAAATGAAGATATTCGGGTTATTTTCAGCAGTCAGGGCGGTATTGTCAAACAAGTATTATTAAAAAAATACAAAACTTCTGATCAGAAACCTCTGATTCTTATTGACGAAAAATCCTATACCCAAAACTTGGAAGTTGAGTCATCCGAAGGCAAAAAGATAGATTTGTACCAGCTACATTATCAAACTGATGCCCAAGATATCCAAGTAAAAAAAGGGCAGTCTGCTGTCATTAAATTTAAAGCGGCTTTAAGCCCCAACAGCTATATAGAACACACCTATACCCTCAAAGGCAGTGGATATGCAATAGACTATGATTTGAAAATCAAAGGCTTAGATAAGTCGCTTAACCTCAAAAAGAATGCGCAGCTGTACTGGTTTAATCGCATGAAAAGAGTTGAATCCGATTTATATTACAGCCGCTATTATGCAACAATCAATTATACCCAAGCAGACGGCAGTTTTAATTATCTCAGTTGGCCCTCCGATAATCAAGAAGAAACCGAGCTCAAAGAATCCATACACTGGGTTAGTTTTAAACAAAGATTTTTTAGTTCAGCTTTTATTGCAAAAAATAAAAATATTCAAAACGCCCTTCTTATCAAGAATACAGACCTGGCTGATTCCTCCACGGTCAAAATTGCTCAGGCCTTTATGTATCTTTCCCTGAGAGATATCCAACAAGGCAAAGGAGCTTATATGTTGTACTTCGGACCGAATCGCTACCAGGAAATGAGAAAACTGGATGTATACAAATTTGATAAAAATATCCACCTGGGTTGGGCTTTATTTGCCTGGGTTTCACAATTTTTGATCATTCCTTTGTTTAATTTTCTTGCCTTATACATCAGTAATTATGGTATATTGATCATCCTTATGGTAATTATTATCAAAACCTTCCTACTGCCCTTGACTTTCAGCTCTTACAAGTCTATGGCTAAAATGCGGGTTTTGAATGAATTGCTTGAGCCTGAATTAAACAAATTCAGAGATACTCTGATCAAAAAGGAGATTGATAAGCTTAAAAAAGACCTCAATCTAAACAAACCTACCCTCAACGAAGAAGAAGAAGCGCAATTGCTTAAAGAAAAGAAAAAACTTTATGCCTCCCATTTTGCGATGGGTTCTGAAGATGCTCAGAAAGTACAACAAGAACAAATGCGCCTCTATGGAGAAATGGGTACCAGTCCACTTGCCCCTATGAGCGGCTGTTTGCCCTTACTCTTACAAATGCCAATTCTTCTGGCACTATTTATTTTCTTTCCCAATGCGATTGAACTGAGGCAACAAAGCTTTTTGTGGGCACACGATTTGTCTACTTTTGATTCTATTTTGAATCTACCTTTTAATATACCCGGCTATGGGCAGCACATCAGTTTGTTTACTTTGCTGATGACAATTTCTACTATCGCGCTTACTTATTTCAATACCCAGCTACAGTCGTCCAATGCAGCGATGCAAGGGCCGATCAAATACATGGGCTATATCTTTCCGATCGTGTTTATGTTTGTACTCAACTCATATCCTTCCGGTTTGAGTTTTTATTACCTGATTCAAAATGTGGTCAGTATCGGTCAGCAAAGTTTTTTCAAAAAATTCCTGATTGATGAAGATAAGATCAAAGCCAAATTTGAAGATTATAAAAAGAAAAATAAAGCAGGTACTGCCAAAAAATCAAGCTGGATGCTAAAACTGGAAGAAGCTCAGAAAAAAGCCAGAGAACGAGCCGAAGAAGAAAAGAAAAAAGCCGCCCAGAAAAAAAAATAATAATATAAAATAATAAACCCAACCTGAAAAGGGTTAAATAAGAGCAAAAGGCTCAAAAGACTTAGCGGAAGCAGAGTCTTTTGAGCTTTTATTTTCACCTGAAAATCAGTAAATTCAAAAACTGCTAACAAACTGCAAAAGTATATCTGCTACTCTGGGAGTGATACCTACCAGTCAGATGTAGAATTTTGCTTTATGAAAGAAAAGTTTGATAAATTATCAAAAAAAATATTGATTTCTTTTTGAATGGTACGATTTATCTTTAATTTAAAAAATAATATTTGGTATTTAAAGATAAAAAAAATTTCTTAAAGAGTTTCAGGCACTTAGCAAAAAACAGGGCTTTCATCCATTAAATTCTTTTTGATTGTAAGTTTTTTTTCGGAAATTTGTCTTCCCGCTTCAAAAAAACACTGACTAAAATATGGAAAACACTACGACATCTATTACTACTGAAAATGATCGTTTTGCAGTATGGGAAAACTGCCTGCAAGTAATACGCCAGCACATTGAAGAACAGGCTTTTATGACTTGGTTTGAACCCATTAAGCCTTTTCGACTTGAAAAAAACGTACTTACGATTCAAGTACCCAGCAAGTTTTTTTATGAATATCTGGAAGAAAACTTTGTAGAACTGCTTAGAAAAGCCATCGACTTTTCACTAGGAATAAATGGTAGTTTGGAATACTCTGTCATAGTGGATGAAGAAAATCAAGTGAATCAGGCTTATTTTGCCCAACTCACCCAAACACCTACTCAAAAAAAATATGCAAACGGCAAATCCAACAATACTTACATAAATAATAATTCCAAACAACAGTATCTGGAGCAGAAAAGGAATTTTCATTCAGACCTCAACATAAATTATACCTTTGATAATTTTATAGAAGGTGATTGTAACCGTCTGGCTCGTTCCGCAGGTCTGGCAGTAGCCCAAAAACCGGGTGTCACTTCCTTCAATCCCCTGATGCTTTATGGGGGCGTAGGGCTCGGAAAAACGCACCTGGTTCAGGCAATCGGCAATTATATCCAGACTTATGAAGAAGGAAAAGAAGTACTTTATGTATCTGCCGATAAATTTACCAATCAATTCATAGAGGCTCTCAAGAATAATAACCTGGAGCTATTCAATCATTTTTATATGCACGTAGACGTACTCATGATTGATGATGTGCAGTTCCTAGCCGGCAAAGAAAGAACACAGGAAATCTTTTTCCATATTTTTAATCATCTGCATCAATCAGGCAAGCAGATCATCATGACCAGCGATTGCCCTCCGATTGAACTCAAAGGGCTGGAAGAACGTCTACTTTCCAGATTCAAGTGGGGACTTACTGCCGACCTCAAACAACCCGACCTTGAGACACGTATGGCGATTATTCATAAAAAACTACAAGACGAAAGCCTTGAACTCCCCGTTGATGTTATTGAATATCTGGCGCATAGCATTGATAGTAATGTGCGTGAGCTCGAGGGTTCTTTGGTTTCGTTGATTGCACAAGCATCTCTCAACAATACCCCCATCAATATGGATCTGGCTAAACAAACCGTCCAGAAAATTGTACAATCGGTAGAAAGCAAGGAATTGAGTATTGACGAGGTGCAAAAATGCGTAAGTGATTATTTTGGATTGACAGTTGAAGACCTCAAAGCAAAAACCCGCAAGAAGGAAATTGTAACTGCCCGTCAAATAGCGATGTACTTTGCCAAAGAATATACCGGATTTTCACTCAAATCTATAGGGTATCATTTCGGGGGGCGCGATCACAGTACAGTTATCCACGCCATCCAGACAGTGAACGAGTATATGATGGAAAAAAGAGAATTAAAACTTTATATCGAGGATATTGAGAGGAAATTATTTAGTCGCAAATAATCAGTGCGACTTAATCTATTTCCTCGCAAGCCTGGAAGATAAAAGGAAGATCAATGATTGACTCAAAATGACTTCCGGTTTCCCGCATATCTTCATCTTCTTCTTCATAATGCCATTCAATCCGTAATAAATGTTTGTCTGCCATATCTTCTGAAGCGTCCTGTTCTTCAATCATTCTGCTGTCTTCTTCTTCTTTTGTTTCGCTTTCAGGTGATAAAGCATTTAGGTCGATGTTTTTCTGACTATCAGATTGCTCCAACTGAATCATTGGCTTGGAAGATTGTCCGTTTTGGCCAAGTGGATTAGATTCATCCGATTCTAAGAGCGACTCATCGTATAAGTAACTTTGAGAAGCATCCGGTTGAATTTTTTTCAGGTTTTTCAACATAGTCACCAGATAATCCGCAGTGCTGGTATTGAAATAAATCAATTTTAATATAATGGTAGTTTTTTGATTTTTTTTGTGTTCAATATAATTATCGACCCACTCCATCAGGGGTGAATAAAAATTATCAGCATCTTCGGGAATAGAAACTCCCACGATTTCCAACTTGTTTTCATCGAATGAAAAACGAATACCAGGAGTTTTGACAGTTCTTTCAAGAACAATATCTTCCATATTCTTTTTTTTAGTGTTTATGGTTTTTTTATAAGTATACTAAATTTCTGCCAGTTCGGCAATTATATAAGCACTGCCCAAAATTAAAATCAAATCGTTTTTATCAGCCAGGTTTTGAGCCTCTTGAAGGGCATAACTAACGGATTCAAAAGCTTTGCCGGATAATCCTGCGGATTGTGCAGTTTCTTTGAGTGTGTAAGCGTTCAATGCTCTTGGTGAATTGTAATGGCAAAAATAATAAAAAGCTTTGGACGGATAAATAGCTAACATCTTTTTTATGTCTTTATCTTTCGAGAATCCTGTAATAATGTGTAGATTTTTGTAGTTAAGATGCTTTATTTGCTGGAATACCTCCAAAATACCATCTTCATTGTGAGCAATGTCACAAATGGTGAGGGGAAGCCGATGTAGAATCTGCCAACGACCTTTGAAGCCTGTGTACATCGTGCAGAGTTCAATCCCCTCTCGAATGTCGCTTTTACGAATTTCCCAACCTAGTTTGATTAATATTTCCAAACTTTGTAATACACCCAGCAGGTTCTTTTGCTGATATTCACCTTTGAGGTCAGGCTTTAGATTGCTTAGATAAAGATCATCTTTTTTATAAACCTGAAAGTTTTCTGCCTCCTTGGAATACTCCAGATGAAACCCTTTCGTTGCCAGGAACAAGTCAGCATCGCAGCTACGCGCTTTTGCTTCAAATACCTGGAACACTTCTTCTTGATATTGGCTGATGACCACGGGCGTATTTTCTTTGATGATTCCGGCTTTTTCAGCAGCAATTTCCTGAAGGGTTTCACCCAAAAAAGCCTGATGATCATAAGAAATATTTGTAATCACCGAAAGAACAGGATATATAATATTGGTAGAATCCAACCTCCCACCCATACCTACTTCAATGACTGCCACATCCACTTCTTCTTGGGCAAAGTATTGGAAAGCCATCGCTACCGTAGTTTCAAAAAAACTCGGCTGAATGTTTTCTATCAGTTCTAGATTCTTATTAACAAAACTAAGGACTTCTCTTTCGGGGATCTCAATACCTTGAATGCGTATTCTTTCGGTAAAAGATTTGAGGTGAGGGGATGTATACAAACCTGTCTTATAACCAGCACTTTGAAGAACGGCAGCGATCATATTGGCAGTACTGCCCTTGCCATTTGTACCAGCAATATGAATACTGGGGAATTTCAAGTGCGGTTGTCCTAAATGATCGCAAAGTAGGCGGATGTTCTTCAGACCTGGCTTCAAGGCTTTTGCACCAGAATGCTGAAAATAAGCCAGTTGACCATAGAGGTACTCTATCACCTCCGGGTAATGTGTAAATAATTTTCTATCAGGCATAGCACTGAATATATGTTTTTTATTGAGAGTTTGTGTATAAATTCTGACTCTTTGGTTTGATGAACTCTATTTATATTTTCTCGCAAAGCAATTATTATGCGAAAATAAATTATTTTTAGGAAATATAGGTTTAAAGCCTTATAGGTAATTTCGTTTTTGGCAACGATACCCGAATCCCTGTTTTGGTATTCAAATCAAAAGCTTATGTGAGCCTTGTTTTTTTCCTTTTGTAAAAAAACAGTGATTCCAAACCAATAAAGTTTAGAATCACTGTGTATATCCGAAGATCTAACGTTGCCAAACAAACAATTTTAAACCGTCTATTGACTAACTAATTCGGTGACATCATCCAAGCTTAGTTTAAATAAACAAACTCTGGGGAATCTGTCTGCCACAAAAGCAGTACCCACTACAGCAAGCCCGCCGTCGGCAGTGCTCGTAAAGCCAGCTACTTCGTAAGGAATGGAGAAACCCAGGCGTTTGGTATTCATCAGTTCTCCCGTAGATTCGTTGTAGGCCAGCAACAAAATCTGCTTACCTTTGGTATCTGTGGCATAAATCAGGTAATTTTGTCCGCCTACTTGCACTCTTTTTAGGATCACTTTGGCATCTGTGGGCAGTTCGGGGAAAGGGTTGCCACTCAGGTCTTCACTCGATCCAGGGTCTTCGGACGAAACATTAATTTCTACTTGTGGCAGGATATAATTTTGCCCAAAGCTAAATCTTGAAGTAGCAAAGGTATTGCCATTGATATGCAGCACCGAGCTGATTCCTGCTTCATCTCCTACGCCTTGTAATACGCCCGGTGCAGCTTCTGAAGCCAAATCTATAAATACCAGCGAAAAGGTAAAATTATAGAAACCGTTAAAAAAGTAGCGTCCATCGGTCGTAAAACCGCTCATAAATGGAAACTGCTTGCCACTTCGGGTAAAGTGATCAATAATCGGTTCTTCTACATCGGGACCAGCTCCGATGGTCAATCTTCGGGTTTGGCTGGCTGTACCAGTGGCATTGATTCTGGAAAAGACAGTTTCTTTTTCCTCATTATCAAAGCTTTGCAAGAGTATGGTGGCATTATCTCGATCTAGAGCAGCACTCAACGGATAAAATAAAGCATTCCCTTCTGCATCACGTACAGGTACAGGTGCAGAGGTGCTGCCATCTGGTGCTACGGTGACGATATGCACATCCAGGCTTACACTGTGCATACATAAGAAATGATAGTTGCCTCCAATCAATAACAGTTCTCCTACAGGCTGCACGTATTGGGTATCAAAAACCTGGTCAGAAACAAAATTCCCTTCCTGATCGATACGCATCAGATAAATAGCCCTCAGGTTGGAATCAGGGTTGGGAGTTTCGCCCAGGATCAAATAACCCCCATCGGCGGTTTGTTTAATGTCAATCGGGCTATAGCTGCTATTAAAGGCTTCTCGGTCATAAATCCTGACAAAAGGATCGAGCAGATCTACCTTGTTATCACCTATATCACAGGAAAAAAACAATATGCTCAATAAAAAAACGCTTAAAACGGTTTTCAAACGTGTAAAATATTTATTCAGATACATAGAATATATTTTTTTAAATGAATATTTCTTAGAGAAAGGAGTGTATCAGTCTTGAGATATCAGGTTTTTGCCATTATTCACATCTAACTGCCCACACAACTCCGTTTTTAATTAGCTTTGTAACTGCTTGCAATCAGGAAGCGCATCGGGAAGAGTACGCTCAGATTGAGCGAAATATTTTGCATCTTGAGATCGTCTAATGCATCTCCAATTCCTGCCAGGCGGTTTTCGGTAAATCGGTTTTTTACATCCGTGATGTTGTTCAAACCAAAACGATAGGAAATATCCAGTGAGATGCGAATATTCCCTACATCATAACTACCGCCGACGCCGCCCAAAACCCCAACTGAAGAATTGATAAACAAATCGCTTGCTCCGAGGATGATTTCATCGCTCTCGAAAGGATTTTGAAATCCTGAAGCCAGGTCATCACCTGTAATGGTCACGGCTTTGTTGGCATTTACCAGCGTAGCATAGAAAAATCCCGCCTGAACAAAGGGGCGGATTTTACTTTGTAAGATGTCATATTTGAGCAATAGAGGTAGCTCAAGGTAATCCAATTGATGATCCTGCGCATAATTAAGTGTCAGGATATTGTTTGGGTTTTCGGTATCCAGCCATTGAAAATCATTGGAATAGACAAAACGCTGACGGCGGTAGTTCGGCTGAAAGCTAATAGAAAAACCTTTGTGATAAAAGGTAATATCTACTCCTGATAAGGCACCGAGTTTGTTGAAGCTTTCATATTCTTTGTCGTAAATTTCCGGTGAAAAACCATCTGCGGAGCTAAAAGCTGTATATCGATCTCCTGGACTTACTTTGCTTAGATTGCCACCAAATTTAAACCCTAGCCACCATTGTGTCTGTAAGAAGGGATCGGTAAATCCACTTTTACCGGATTTACGGGTATTGGGTCTTCCTTTTTGCGCTGCTAATTCTTGTGAAAAAAGCAGGGATACGATAAGTATTAAAAAAACAAAAAGATAATTTTTGTGCATAATTGAATTTTTTTATTGAATGATCAGTTGTTTGCCGCCTTGTAGCAGACCGTTTTTGGATTCGATTCGGTAAATATAAGTGCCCGGATTGAGCCCTTTGAGGCTGATTTTGATCTTGTGCTCACCGATTTCTTTTTCTTCCCAGTTCAAAATGGTTTTGACTAATTGCCCTTTGAGGTCATAAAGCTTCAAATTGACCGCCATTTTGCGATTGATCTTGAAAGAGAATACAGTCTCGGTTTTGGCAGGATTGGGGTAGCAATCATTGAGGCGATACCGCTCAAGAATAAAATCTTCGGTGCTGGTAATGAAGTTTTTATTGATCAAAGGCATCGAGTCGCCCCTACCTTCATAATCGCCGTGAATAATGGTAGTGTCGGGAGACCCACCGTCTACCAGTTGAGCGTCTACTTCAAACCAATCTTTAAGAATAGTAGAATATATCTGACGATAATCGAACTGTTTTTCTACATTCCCTTCATTCAAATTAGGCACTGTACCATTTACACCTGGGATTACCCATTTACCAAACATAAGCAAAGGTGCGCCTGTGCCATGATCAGTTCCATAGCTTCCATTCGAGAATATTCTTCGCCCAAACTCCGACGTAGTAATGGTCAATACCCGGTCTTCTACGCCCCTGGCTTTCAGGTCGTCCTGAAAAGCTTTCATCGCCGAAGAGATATGATACATCAAGGCTGCATGGACTCCCATGGTAGGGTCATAGCTTTCTACCTGCTCGGCGTGTGTATCAAAGCCTCCTAGTCTTACGAGATATACTTTGGTTTTGCTACCTCCGCTAATCAGGCGAGAGATAATTTTTAACTGGCCAGACAGGGAGTTTCTTGAAATACCTGGAGGAGCATTAAAGGGGTAAATTTCAGGGTAAACCACATTAGACTGGATTTGGTCTCCTATATCATACAACTGCTTTAATCGGGCTGCATAATCATCAGATTTTTGCTCAAGCCCCAGAATCCAGTTTAATTCTTTGCCATAAGGAGAGCTTTCAACAGATTGGGGGGGAATCCCTCTTGGGTCGATTCCTTCCAAATCCTCAAAACCCTCTAGGTTTTCTACAAGATCAAAAAACTGATTGGGATTATCTATGGAAATTGATGCAGGGATATTTTGAGATTGGTGAAAAATCAGCGATATATTATTTCCAAATTCAAGTGCTAAGGGGTCAGGCATTTCTGTACTTGGATAAGCCGCAGGATAATTTGGGAATTCATTTTCAAGATAGCGTCCTATCCATCCCGAACTTAAATAATCTTCGGAGCCTCCCCCCATAAAAAGAATATCACGCCCTCGGAAGTGAGAACCATTATTATTTTCATAAGAGACACCCTGCACAATGGCTACTTTGCCCTGGTCATAAAGCTCCTTCATGCCAATCATATCGGGGTGTAGCCCCACCTGATCTTTCAGCGGTATGGTGCTATCTAGTGGGATAAATTTACGGTTGCTGTTGCGGGCAGGAATGGCAATATTGGCTCTGCGGAATTGATACAAATCATAATTTGCCACAGGGATAAGCATATTCAGTCCGTCATTCCCTCCGTGTAATTGCAAGATAATCAACACCTTGTCATTGCTGCTCATCGCTGCTAATTGTTGTAAAGGCATATTGGAAGACATAACCCGCATCGGAATGCCACTTAGTACAAAAGGGAATGATCCTAAAATCGGCAATTTTTTGATAAAATTTCTTCTTTTCATTATCAGGAATGTTTAGAAATTCGGTTTAAAAAAGTTGAAACTCAGGAGATTGTAACATGGCATTCATCAAATCGGCCAGCATTTGTCTTGAATCGGCTTCACTTGCCGGAATAGTGGCTGCATTGGAATAGCTAAACTGCCAAAAAGCCAAGGGACCTTGAGGCAACACGAGCCCTAATTTCAAAAATTCAGACTTGAAATATTCCAGTCTTTCGGTGGTAATCTCTGAGCCTTCTTCGTATCGTGGTAATAAGTAAGAGGTAAATTCTCTCACCAATTGATCTGGATCCAAGGCAACAGCATTGCTGAAATTCTGCTTGGTATAATCTAAAATATCTATCCCTACACTACCAGGCTCCATCATAGCCTCGATATCCATGACATCCCGGATAAACTGATACCGTTGAGTAAGGCTATTGGTAGATATCCAGTTGCGGTTAAACTCCGGGGTTTGGTGATAAGCATCATAACCCGCTACGTCAAAAGGCTCCAGAAAAACCATCCCCTGGACTTCTAGGACACGCATTAGATTGGCGATAATTTCATAAAAAGCAGAGGCTTCGCTAAGATAATCTGGTAGGGAGGCCTCGAAAAAGCGAAGTACACCCACGATCAAATCCAGGGGAGACTTGATGATAGCTCCGAAATTGTCATCTTCCAAAGCTCCTGTACCAGCATCATAAAAATGCTGGCTACTGAAAAGCCGCTCGAGAACTTCCTGAAGCTTAAAGTTATTATTCACTAGAATAGTAGCCATATCCGAAATAATATCGGAATCAATGGCATCTGTAATATCGTGGTATACAAAAAAGCGGTAAATTCTTCTACATAAGTATCTGGCGGTTTCGGTTTGATTAAAAATCATTTCTACCATTTGGTCTAGTTCATCCAGCACACTGGCTTCGGTAGCTTCCCCATTCTCAAGCAAAGCAGGGTCAGGCCTTATGAGGGTGTTTCCAAGGCGTGCACTAAATTGTTTGGGGTCATTGTCGTGCTGTGTGGCAATTTGTCCGCCAACAACAACTCCTCTGGGCAGATTTGTATCTGGGTCGATGACGGCGAACTCCTCATCTATGTTATACCCGGAAAGCACTCTGGCACCCGCCTGTACGTCCTGCTCAGTAAAATAATAATAATCCCCCAAAGAAAGATTACTTTCAGGAAGTGGCACTCCTTCGCGACCTTTTCCGATGGTAAAAAGCTCCAGAAATTCACGGGCATAGTTTTCATTGACAGCTCCTTTGACATTGGTATCTCCATCCAGAAAACGAATCATGGCGTTGTCAAAGCTGATTTTTTTTGCCAGTTCCTTGAAGTTAAAATTTGCATTTGCTTTGTCAAAGGCAAATTTTCTAAACAAGGCATTCTGATAATAAAGTGACTTACTGTTATTGACCTTGGATTGAATCGTAGTGAAATGTGTGTGCAAAAAAAAGACAATTTTTTCACGTGCCGATACGCCGTTGCCCAACATTTGGGCGATCCACCAGGCTTTGAAGTATTCCTGGCGTTCGCCGTCATCTCCGCCCGGATCAGAAGCAGTAGGATCTACCCAGGTAGTGCCTGTAGCAGGGTCAATGGGCAAAGGAGGGTCAGGAAGTGCTTGAAAGAGAAGTTGAACAGCCTGCGATGCAGTGAGATTGGCAAATTGCTCAATCTGGGCTTTGGTAGGGCCGAAAGTAGCTCTTCGCAGCAAATGAGCGGCTCTTTTTTTACCAAGCACTCCGTTATAGGGAATTAGAGGCATAATAGGTAATAGTTTTGTTTAAAAATAGATGAGGTAGCTACCTTCAAATTACGCTTTGTAAGTAAAAAGGGTTAAATACATGTATCCATACAAAATTGCTTCTTTGTAAGTTTTTTTGCAATTTATACCAAGATTTATATAATTTAGGAGACAAGAATCCTCCGGGGCAAATTTTTAAGGATTTATAGAATCTTTTTTTGCAAGTTATTTTATGTCGGACACAAACAAAAAGTCAGAAACTAATAATTAGCTCTGACTTGGAGATGGTATGCAAACGGGTATCTTTACAGATTAGGCTGCTTCGTGTGCTGTGAGTTCATCAGTGAAGTAGGCCGCATTGGCAATACGAATCCGATTGTGGTACGTCCAGATTTTTAGATACAGAGAGTTGGTCACCTGAATCAATAACTCATTGTCTTGAATGAGTTTGCCGAAATTATCCAGCAAATATTTTTCTACATCAAGTTCAGGTTTGTATTGGATGATGATTTCGTAAAGAAGTCTGTGGCGGTCAAATTGATAAATGTAACTTTCCACAAATTGATTGTTGACCATTTCAGTGGCATAAGACACAAAGGAACTTGTCTTTATTTTGAGGGAATTATGTTTTTTGATGTTTTGGAGTTCGTCCAAAGACATGCCGAGGTATACATGTTCAAATTCCTTGGGCAGATATTTTTTTTTGGTTAATTTGGGCATTTTAGTTTATTTTAAGCAGTAAATTATTTTATAAAGTAGACAGATGGATGATTTTTTTATATAGAGTACCTGAGTATTACAAAATTATGTTCAGGAAAAATCTTAAAGTAGCACAATAAAATACTATTATAAATTCGTTTTACGGAAATTAATCAGGTAGGTTGGCTTGAAAAACTTTTTTATTTAAAAATTACCTTGTGAGTTTTTGCCAAAAAATCAATCAATACTAGTTATTTTTGCATCTTTGTAATAAAAACAATGTCTTTGGGATGTTAGATCGTTGTTTCACCCCACAAACAAACACAAGATCAAATCGAATACTTATGCATTTGAAAAACAAACATCTTCTTTTTATCATAACAGGAATTTTTATAGTTCTATGGCAGCATACATCAGCGCAACATACCTATATCTATTCGGATGTGGATAAGTTCTACAGAAATGGTTTGGAGTTGATCGAGAAAAAGCTCTATGAAGCAGCCCAACAAGAATTTGAAAACTACCTGGCTCAAAAACCCACAGATGAAAAATCAATCCAGGCACAATATTATCTGGCTTTTTGTGCTTTAAAGCTTCAATCTCCGGATGCTGAAGCTCGTTTGGAGAACTTTGTGAGGGCATATCCCGATCATCCCAAGGCATCAGAGGCTTATCTTGACTGGGGAAATCAGTATTATGCCAAAATGGATTATGACAAAGCCATAGATTATTATGAGAAGGTCTCTTCTACACGTATTAGCCGTGAAAAGGAAGAGGAAAGAAAATACAATTTGGCTACTGCTTATTTTGCCCAAAAAAAATACAATCAATCTGAGAAGCTTTTGAATGAATTAAAAGTAGGGGCAGGCAAATACAGCAGTGCTGCTAGCTACTATGCAGGGTATATTGCCTATCTTGAGAAAAGATACGAACCTGCCCTCCAGGATTTGCAAAAAGCTTCGGAGTCGGAAGATTTCCGCAAACATACGCCTGTTTTAATTACGGACACCTATTATAAACAAGGGCTTTATTATGAGTTGGTGAACTATAGTACCCCTTTACTCAACCGGAACAATGACCTGAGCCAAGTCCAGGAAATATATCGCCTTACTGCGGATGCTCATTACTTTCAGAAAAACTACCAGAACGCACTTTCTTATTACAAACAATATGTAGGCCTATTGACTACACAAGCCGATCCTGAATTGCGTTATCGTTTGGGTTTTTGCCAATTTCAGACTCGCAACTATCAAGAAGCCGGTGAAACCCTCAAAGCCGTTGCTGCCGTAAGTGATCAGCTTCTCGAGCAATTTGCGTCTTATTATCTGGGATTATCTTATTTGCGCCTAAATAATAAAAGGTTTGCTGTAACGGCACTTGAACAAGCCAAAAGCCTTTCTTATGATGCGATCATCGAGCAGGAAGCTACTTGGCTGGCTGCCAAACTGAATTTTGAGCTGGAGTCTTATGATCAATCTATTGTATATTTGAAGGAATTTATAGAAAAATATCCTCAACACCCCGACAGAAGGCAAGCTATAGACCTGCTAAGTAAAGCATACCTGAATTCTAAAAAATATGATGAAGCACTTGCCTATATCGAATCTCTGCCCCAACGCTCTGCTAGCCTCAATGAAGCGTATCAACAAATAGCCTTTTCCAAAGGGTCTGAGTTTTTTAATCAATCCAATTATCCACAGGCCATCATCTATTTTCAGAAATCTCTTTCTAATCCGCAAATACCGGATCTATATCAAAAGACCAAGTATTATCTTGCAGAAGCTCATTCACTGAATAATAATCCAACGGCAGCCATTACTTATTATCAGGATTTATTAAGTGTAAATCGTCAAAGTGCCGAATTTAACCTGAAATCTCACTATGGTTTGGGTTATGCATATTACAATACCGAAAAATATGATCTCGCAATACCGCATTTTCAATATTACCTAAGTCAGACCAATCGACAAGACCCGCAGAGTTTTGTGGCAGATGCTTTATTGCGCCTGGGCGATTGTTATTATGGCCAACGGGATTATACCCAGGCAATCAATTGGTATGAGCAAAGTATCCGACAAAACCTTCCAGATCGTGACTACGCCCTCTTTCAAAAAGGCGTGATTCTCAATATTTTAGACCGTAAAGACGAATCCAGAGCAAGTTTTGAATCCATTATTCAACAGTTCCCCGGCTCTATGTATTATGAAGATGCCCTGTATCAAAAATCTTTGATTGACCTGCGTTCGGGTAGTTATGCCGTTGCTATTAGTGGTTTTTCACAATTAATCAAGGACAAACCGAGTAGCTCGCTTATCCCTGACGCATTGCTCAGTCGAGGTCTGGCATACAATAATATCGGCAATCAAGCTGCTGCCATAGAAGATTACAAAACCATCATCCAAGAATATACCACGCATCCCAACGCATCGAGTGCTTTGTTTAGTGTTCAGGAGTTGCTATCCAGAGAAGGCAGATCAGCCGAAATGACTCCTCTCATCAACAAGTACAATGCAGCCAACCCCAACAGCCAGACAACAGAAAAGATTTATTTTGAAAATGCACAAAGGGCTTATTTTGATCAAAACTATCCCCAGGCTATTTCTCTTTTGAATAATTACCTCAGAGATTATCCCAAAAGCCCTTACATCCAAGATGCCAGGTTTTATTTGGCAGAATCCTATTATCTATCAGGAAGCCCAGATCAGGGATTGATCTTCTATGAAATGGTCATGCGGGATAAAAAAGGAACGTTTCTCTCTAGAGCAGCTCGAAGGGCTGCTGGTATCACTTTTGACCAAAAAAAGTACCCCCTTGCAATAAGCTATAACCGCTACCTGGCAGACGTAACCGAAAGCAAACGCGAACAAATCCTAGCTTGGATAAATCTGGTCAAAAGTTATTATGAATTAAAACGATACGATTCTCTTAACTTTTTTGCCGATAAAGTCATCCAACAAAATGATGTCACGGGCGAAAAAAATACAGCCTTACTCTATAAAGGAAAAATTGCTTATGATAACCAACAATGGAATGCCGCCTTGCAGACTTTCCAACGTCTAGCGCGTGAATCTTCTGATGAAACTGGTGCCGAAGCACAGTACCTTATTGCTGACATATATTATAAGCAAAAACTTCATACACAATCGCTCGAGACACTCTTCGAGCTCAATAAGAAGTTTGCCAATTATGAAAAATGGCGAGGACGAGCCTTTTTGCTCATAGCCGATAATTATCTGGCTACGGGAGAGACTTTTCAAGCCAAAGCTACCTTACAGTCTATCATCGATAAATCTCCCGATCAGGAAGTAGTGCGCATAGCACGCCAAAAGCTGGCGGCAATTAAATAAAAAAATACTCAAAATCAGTAGTCAATACCGGATTTATAAAAATATACTAACTTATGGACTTATTCAAAATGAATGATAATTCAAAATTTTTCCATAGCTCGATAAGGAATCAGATCGGTTTTTTGGTCGTTTTGTTCTTTCCTACCTTGCTCGTGGCACAAGGTGTAGCGGATACAGAGATATTGATCGAGAAACAAAAAGAAATTAAGCTAAAACCCGCCAATAAAAGCTTTGAGAAAATCAAAATCATAGATGAGCCTTCCCCAGAAAAGCTTCCCTTGTTTTATACTCCCGAAGAACCTTATTTTCAAACGGCTCCTTTTTCAACGAATCTTTCACCCTATCTCCCTGGAAAAGACGAACAAAACCCCGATGAATTCCTAGAAGAGCATCAAATCTACCTCAAAGCCGGATATGGAAATTACAGGACTTCTCTACTAGAGGCTTATTTACAACATAAACGCAATAAACAACTACACATCGGACTGAATCTCAAACATCTGGCCTCTAAATTGGGTGAAGTCGCCGATGAGTTTTCGGGGGCAAGCCAAAACAGCGTCCAGGCTTATGGCAAATATTTCTTTTACAATTCCCGACTAGATGCCAAAATTAGTTACCACAGACAGGTCAACCGCTTTTTTGCATATCCGCTTACTTTCTTGGAAAATGCCGATCTGGATAGCCTCAAACAAGTATTTAACCGAATTCGCCTGGAAATCCAGCACCAAAGTACAGATACCGAAAGCAATCTACAGTATCAATGGGGGCTGGCTGTGTCTACCCTGAAAGATCAATTGGAAGCCAGCGAATGGCAGGTCAATGCCCACGGGAAAGGTGATTATCTACTCTCAGAGTCCTTACGCCTACAAGCTGGGTTTGAGGTATTTCTGAGCCAAAGGCAAGATTCCGCCAAAATAAGACGCAATCTAATCAAAGTCAGCCCAGCATTCATGTATCAGAAAGACCGCATTTTCCTACGGCTTGGGATAGGGCTTGCCTACGACAATGATACGCTGGAAGCAAAAAACGGACAGTTTTATCTATACCCTCAAATCAAAGGAAGCTATCAACTCAATAATCAACTCAGTATTTTTGCAGGCCTAGAAGGCGACTTACAAACCAGAAGCCTGGATTATTGGGCTGCACAAAACCCTTGGATTGCCGACAACATCGCATTGGCTCATACCAACAAACAGTGGGAAGCTTCTGGAGGTGTGCGGGTTTCTCCTATTCCTAACCTAAGCGTAGTTTTGGGAGTCAGCTATGGTACTTATCAAAATGCAGGCTTTTTTATCAATAGTTTGGAAGACAGTGCGCGGTTTGATGTGATTTATGAAAGAGAAAAAACCCGATTATTAACCCTTAGTGGGCAAGCAAGCTATACACAACCCGAAAAGTACGATATTACCCTCAAAACAAGTATATTTGCTTATGATCTAAGCACTTTGGAAGAAGCCTGGCATCGCCCTACTTTTGAAGCACAAGCACTGGCGGGGTTCTTCCCACTGCCAAAATTACAGATTCAAGCCAATTTATTGTTCCAAAGTGGCATTAAGGCAAAGAATTTGAGTACTGATAATCAGAGTACTCTGGATGCAATCACAGACTTAAGCTTTAAGGCAGATTATTTATTTTTTAATAATTTTTCTGCATATTTGTCTGTTAATAATATATTTAATAAATCGTACCGGCGGTTTTTGTATTACTCAAACCAAAGACTTAATTACTTAATTGGACTGACATATGCCTTCTGACGAAAATATTATCAAAAAATACCTCCATGAATGGTTCCTGGAAAACAACAGCCTCGTGATTCCTGAACTAGGAAAGTTTGAAACTAGCTACATGGGTGCGAAACTACAGCCCGCAGCACATAAAGTATTGCCCCCAAATAAGACCATCTTCTTTGACCCCAGTCAAAAAGAAGATGATCAAGTGATGGCCAGCTTCATTGCCGAACAGGAAGGAATCTCCCTGCAAGAAGCCCAAAGAAATATCAAACTTTTTGTGACTACCATCAAAGCTGAATTGGGCATCCAAAAAAAATATAAAGTAGAAAACCTCGGTACTTTTATCTGGACTCCCGGCGACACCATCGGTTTCCAACCAGATGAGGAAATGAACTACCTGGGTGATAGCTTCGGATTGCCAGATTTGTACAACCTAAAGCCCGGTTCTTTTACTTCCATAGAAGGAGGAACAAATCATTCTACAAATGCCTTCCAAGCTAATAACTCCAATACGACCACTCCCAACGAGCCGATCATACTGGACGAAGAGGAAGACGACCTTCTGAACTCAACTTTTACGGATAAAGATTATGTAGAGGAACCAGCCGATGAATACGAACAAAGTTCAAGAGGACGTCTATTTACCATCTCTACCATTACACTCTTATTGTTATCTGCTGCTACTGCCTATTTCCTCTTTACCGACCAAAACCCCCTGAGCCTTTTTAGCGGCAAAGATCAGGCAGCCAAGGATACCAAAAATGAAGTCCCTCCGGCTGAAGACAGCAAACACCTGGATTTTGAAGGCAATGAAGACACCGAAAACGCCACCGAAGAAGATCAAAACCGAAATACCGAAGAGAATACCTCAGATACCAAAGAAGAAGAAAATACCTCAAAAATATCTCCTAATGATCCAAGCAGTGAGGATCAAAACTCCGTAGTGGATTATGCCACAGATAATAGCTTTGTCAGCTCTTTTGTCTATAATCCTAATCCGCCTGCCAATCTCAACTCTATTATGGTAAAGGCGCCTAATTCGCGGTTTTATGTGGTATTGGGTAGTTTTTCCAAAGCTGAAAACGCTTATTCATTCTATAATAACCTAGTAAACAAAGGAATCAACACCGCCAAAATCATCGAACCTAGCGGTGATAATACGTATTATCGGGTAAGTTGCCTGGATTATGCCACCCAACAAGAAGCTGAAACCCAGGGAAAAGCCTTTGGCAAACAAAGAAATTTATTCGTCTTGATTTATCCCTTTTAAATGTATATAAACTATAAAATACACCTCAATTAAAACTGTATGCTGTTATTCTTTCAAAGTGAAGCCCTGGCGAGTCCGGCTGAATCTATATCCATTCTTGAACTCGTCTTTAAAGGTGGTTTAGCCTCTCAAATCACCGTAGCTTGTATATTTATCCTTTTTATTCTGGGAATTTATATTTTTTTGGAACGTATTTTTACCCTCCAAAAAGCTACAAAAAGCCCTTTTGCCCTCATGGATCAAGTCAAAGTACAAGTGCTTAAAGGCGACATCCAGGGTGCAAAACAAAGTTGTGCCAGAGTCAATTCGCCCATAGCCCGGATGATCGAGAAAGGTCTGAGCCGACTGGGAAGCCCCCTGAAAAATATCGAGACTTCTATCGAGTATGTAGGTAAAATTGAAATATATCGCCTCGAAAAAAACCTAGCATTGATGGCCACCATCGCCGGAGCCGCTCCCATGCTTGGATTTCTGGGCACTGTACTCGGTATGATTGATGCCTTTATGACCATCGCCCGGCTCAAAGGAGCAGTAGACCCTCAGGTTTTATCGCGCGGTATTTACACTGCCCTGATTACAACCGTAGCCGGACTAATAGTAGGAATTTTGGCTAACATTGCCTATAACTATCTCATTACCAGAGTTCAGAAAGTAATTCACAATATGGAATATATCTCCATGGACTTTATGGATTTATTACAAGAACCCCGTTAAAACTCCACCATTATGGATTTAAAAACCAACACCAAATTAGATGCTTCATTCAGCATGGCTTCCATGACTGACATTATCTTCCAACTTTTGCTGTTTTTTATGCTTACCTCTTCTTTTGTGACACCTGCCGCTCTTCCCGTAAATCTACCCTCAGGGGTGCAAGCACCAGCTGTGACACCACAGCTTCAAATAACCATTACTGGTGATTTGCAGTATTTTATCAATGACGAATACGTAGAAGTAACACAAATAGAAGATAAACTCAAAGAACTCATCGTAGGCACGGATGTCATTGTAGTATTAAACATCGACAAAGATGTTTCGGTTGAGTATATGGTCAAAGTCGCCTCTATTGCCAACCGACTCGGAGCCAAAGTTTCCATAGCCACCAAAGTAGATTCCGATAAGTAATCTCCCAATACCAAAATTAATAATTGACCTATGATCATCACCCTAAAATCACAAGAACTTCGGGAAAAACAAGATCAAAGAACGGCTCTCATACTAACATTGGGTATTACCTTAGGGATGCTGATTGCTATGTACCTCATCAGAATCAGCCAGACGGAATACAAACCAGCCTTTGACTACGGTCAGTGGGTGAGCTACGGCATAGACCAATCCGGCAGTGGGCAGCAAAATATCCCTATAGAGCGCATAGAGACCATCAAGGAAAAAAAACAAGAAACCGAAGAACCTCAGAAAAATGACCCCGAAGCCGTTTTGGATGAAGTCGAGACCTCACCCAACACCGAAACCCGCCTTAAAACCAAAAAAGAAGATAAAAAAGAAGAAACTCAAAAACAAGAAAAAAATAAAGATACTCCTAAGAAAATAGAAAGTGACAAAGCCAAAGAAAACACCGAAGGACAAGGAGATGATAAAAATAAAGAAGGCATCAAAGGCAAAGAAACCGGAATCAACAAGGAAGGTTTGTATACCGGTGCCGGAGGGAGTGGCGGTAGCTCTTTGAGTCTGGCAGGTTGGAAATGGGAAAAAGAACCCATCGTTGAAGATAAATCCGGGGTAGAGGGCAGAATCATTTTTGCCATCTCAGTAGATGATACAGGATATATTTTTTCCATCAAACTTATGCCCGGCACCACAGTCGCCGATCAGAAAATTATCCAAAAATACAGAGATGCTGTATTAAATGCTTATTTAATTGAAGACCGTCAAGGCAATGCCCGCCCCGCCGGTACCTCAAACGGTACGGTTACATTTATCTTGAAAGCACGCTAATACTATTGGAAATTTTATTCAGCCAAAAAAATCACAGAAAAATACGGAATACGTACATCGGAATTAGTCTTTGGAATAAGTGTGCATCCCTCAACCCTCAACTTCACTCACCAGCTTTTCATAAGCTCACATAAGCAAAACGAACACTTCCGCTTCCTTATGCAGAGAGAAACTTTTGAGTTTTTGCTAAATTTCCCTGGAAAGTCAACCTTCTGCGATTGGTTTTTATGGAGATGAAGACCTTATCATCCAGAGGCTTAGTTAGCTCACATAACTACAAGATCGCACTAAGCGATCTTGTGTGTCCCTCCATCACTTTTCCTCCCTCAATCCATACAAGCCACACAACATCCTTAACTATATTTAGCTGTTATTCTCGACTTATGATAAATCCTTAAGCTAAATTTGCATCATTCTTTATGATTTTACTTGAAGATAAATCTATTCAAACGACAAGGTCGCTCAAAGCGACCTTGTCGTTGCCCGTCTTCACGTGTAAATAAATAAGTTTCAAGTAATTTCATAAAGAGCCATACATCATTTACTAAACCATGAACAAAATTCTTACATTTGGGCTATTTTTCTTCGTATTATTTCCTGCTTTTGCTCAAGATGCAGAGGTATTCAAACCGGATTCCATCAAAAAAAAGCTCACTGCCGTTCAAATAAAAAATTCATTGCGTGTAGACGGTATTTTGAATGATTCCGAATGGTCGCTTGCCGAAAACTCTCCTCAATTCATTCAGATTGAACCTTTTCAGGGCAACTCTCCCAATCATCAGACCGAAGTAAAGGTATTGTACAATCGACGATTTCTTTATTTTGGAATCATACTACACGATTCATTGGGTAAAAAAGCCCTCCGTGCTACTGATTTTAAAAGGGATTTTAATTTCAGACAGCACGACATAGTAGCCCTTTCTTTTGATGGCTTTAATGACCAACGCAATGCCATGATGCTTGCCACCAATCCTTATGGCGTTCAGCGAGATTTATTATCTTTTGATGATTTGTATTATGATACCGATTGGGACGGCTTATGGCGTGTGCGTACTTCCCGGAGTGATTCCGGCTGGGTGGCGGAAATAGCCATTCCCTGGGAAACATTACGCTATCGCAAAACCGAAGACTCATTACAAAGTTGGGGCTTCAATATCTATCGAAATCGGCGCTTAACAAACGAAACCACTGCTTTTTCACCATATCCACGTTCATTTAGTTCCCTGAGAATGGATTATGCCGGACTCTTACAAAATCTGCAGCCACCACCTCCTAAACCCAATATCCGTGTTCAGCCTTATGTATTGTCATCTTATGACCAATATGAAAATTTTGAAGAAGATGTTGATCCAAATGAGTTTAACTTTAAGTTTGGAGCAGATATCAAGTGGGCTATCAACCCCAATGCTGTGTTGGATTTGACCGCCAATACTGATTTTGCACAAGCAGATGTCGATAGGCAGGTCAATAATGTGACGCGTTTTTCGGTCTTTTTCCCCGAAAGAAGGCAGTTTTTCCTGGAAAATGCCTCGATCTTCGCCGTTGGGCTAAGCCCTAACGATGACCTATCGGGAGGGAATATGCGTATTCAGCCTTTTTTTAGCCGTCAGATCGGTCTCGATAATTTCGGGAATCCCATCCCGCTAGATGCCGGTGGGCGGTTTGTGTATCGATCCGTTAAGCGTAATTTCGGACTGATTGCCATGCGTCAGCGAGAAGTTGATGAAAGCCCTGGTACCAACTTTTTTGTGGGAAGATTTTCAGAAAACTTTGGCAAACAAAACCGAATCGGAGGTTTGATTACCCTCAAAAACCAACCAGATAATACCAATATCGTCAGTGCCTTAGATGGTTTTTTCCGGATCGGGGAGTCCCACTCTTTGAATGCCATGATGATTCATTCTACTTCCAGTCTGACAGGGCAGCAAGGATTTGCCGGATTTGGCAGGTATACCTATGCCACCAACCAATTAAAAATCTGGTGGACTCAATCCCTGGTAACCCGCAACTTTAACCCAGAAGTGGGTTTTGTATCCAGAAAAGACATAATTGGCACTACCCCAGGCATTTTCTGGTACAATCGAGGCAATTGGATTCCTTTCAAAAAACTCATCCGGGCTTTTGAGCCGGGAATATTGGTAGAGTTTTATCATCAAGCTTCTACGGGGCAACTCATCGAGCGCCAGATTAATATCAATCCGGTATGGTTAAATTTTCAAAACGGAGGGTATTTGGGTTATTTTATCAATCCTACTTTCCAGCGTTTGACTGAAGTTTTTGACCCATTAGGCGTAGAAATCACTCAGGGAGATTATCATTATTTGCGCCATCAAATTTATTACCAGACAGACCCATCCAAAATCATCAATTTCAGCCTAGCTTATGAATGGGGAACTTATTTTGATGGAAAACTGAATTCAAGCAATTGGCAGCTTCAGTTTGCACCCATTCCACATGTTTCTATTACAGGGCGCTTGTTCAGAAATCGATTCAAAGATGTCGGTGCATTGGAGGGCGATTTAGTCGTGGATTTATACAGTCTCGAGGCACGATTGGCCTTAAACCCTCGGTTACAATTTATTGCTTTTTATCAGAAAAACTCAGGCGGCAATGCCCAGAACTACAACATTCGCTTGGCTTGGGAGTATCGTCCATTGTCTTTCTTATATTTGGTATTTAACCACAATAGTATCGATAATGCTTTGAATATCAGAGAAGTAGAAGATCACGCCATTGCTAAGTTGAGTTTTTTAAAGCAGTTTTAGTTAGATAAATCTGCACAGTTTCCCCAATAAATCAGCCAACGAGGTCTAATGTGTATTTTCTAAGGAAGCATCGGATACAAAAGGAAATGCAAATCTGGTAAATTCCTGTATTTGTCATCAAACCGAAGTCGCTTTCCTGATTTTAAGAAAAGAAATCGGGCATAATCAGGCAAATCACTTCAATCTGGGTATAAAATAGATACAAATCAATGCAACCCAGTTTAATACAAAATCTCATTTTATTTTTCGAAACCTGTGATTCATTTCTAGGCAAAAAAATTCTCATCAAAGAGTTCATTTCTACCAACCGAGATGATTTTGATAGGCATTTTACAACAAACTCTTCGCTTGAATTTGAACTTAAAAATTTTGCCGTGAGAACGAGCGGCGGAAGGGCTATGTTTCTAGGCGAAAAACAATCTTATGAAATTGGAAGTGATCTGGTCATTGGGTTTGAAAAAGTAGACAATCAAACGTATGCATTTCTTGAAAAATATAGTGAAACTGTATTTAGAAAATCAATCCTTCAGTTTTTATAATATCCGAAATACAAATAAAAATTTAATCTAAGCTAAAAACCCATCTGAGTTTGTAATAAATTCTAGCCCATTCAGTATGCCTATATATATTGTGGAAAAAGAAATCAAATCACTTAATTCATGAAAAATCTATTTCAACTTTTATTTTGTTTTTGGATGCTCGCAGGAAGTCAAACCATCGCCCAAAACCCGGATCAAACCTTATCGCCTTATTTCCTTGTAAAAAGCAAGGACAAAGGCACTGATCTGATGCCCCTGAAACATACTTCGGCCGAAGTAAATATCGCCGGAGTGATCGCTGATGTAAAAGTCAAGCAAGTTTACGTAAATGAAGGTGAAAATACCCTCGAAGCCATTTATGTATTCCCAGGCTCTACCCGTGCTGCTGTATACGCCATGACGATGACCATCGGAGAGCGGAAACTCATCGCCAAAATTGAGGAAAAAGAAAAAGCCCGCAAACAATACGAAGAAGCCAAAGAACAAGGCAAAACCGCCTCGCTCCTCGAGCAGTTTAACCCCAATGTTTTCCAAATGAATGTTGCCAATATCTTACCCGGCGACTCCATCACCGTAGAACTGCGCTATACCGAGCTTCTTGAGCCTACCGAAGGCGTTTATTCTTTTGCTTACCCTACTGTGGTAGGTCCCCGCTATTCGGAGACTTTGGCAGCCAATGCTACTCCCAATGAAAAATGGGTAGAAAACCCTTATCTCAAACAAGGCAAAGAACCCAATTATACCTTTGATATTCAGACTGTTCTCAATGCCGGAATGCCTATTCAGGATATTACTTGTACCTCGCATCAGGTAGACATTAATTATGCAGGCAAAAACAGTGGCTTCGTCAAACTTAAGCCCGCAGAAAAATTCGGCGGTAATCGGGATTATATCCTCAAATATCGCCTCACAGGTGGTGCCGTACAATCTGGTCTTTTGCTCTATGAAGGCGAAAACGCCATAGCCAGCGGAAACGATGAGGTTTACGGAGATCAGGAATCCGAAAAATTCTTCTTATTGATGATGCAGCCGCCCATAGCTCCCCGATTGGATCAGATTCCTCCACGTGAATATGTGTTTATTGTGGATGTATCTGGTTCTATGAATGGTTTCCCTTTGGATGTCTCCAAAGCCCTTTTAAAAGAATTGATTGGGAATCTACGTGCCACAGATCGATTTAATGTCATGCTTTTTGAAAGCAGCAATCAAATGCTTTCCCCGGAATCTATGGCAGCTACTCCGACCAATATTGACAAAGCCATCAAAGTCATTGACGAACAACGCGGCGGTGGTGGCACTCGCCTCATGCCTGCCTTGCAAAATGCCCTGGCTTTCAAAGAAACCAAGAATTTTTCAAGAACTTTTGTAGTCGTTACGGATGGTTATGTGACCGTAGAGCGGGAAGCTTTTGATTTGATTCGTAATAATTTGAATGAAGCCAATTTATTTGCGTTTGGGATCGGTTCGGCAGTCAATCGCTTTCTGATCGAGGGCATGGCACGCGCCGGAATGGGCGAACCCTTTATCGTAACCAATGACCAAGAAGCCAAAACCGTAGGGCAGAAATTTCTCCGGTATGTTCAAAACCCAGTTCTGACCAAAATCAAAATCAACTACCAGGGTTTTGATGCCTATGACGTGGAGCCCATCAGTATCCCCGATGTTTTTTCAGAAAGACCCATCATTGTTTATGGCAAATACAGAGGTTCGGCTCAGGGAAGTATCACCGTGAGTGGGCTATCAGGTGAAAAAGAATACAAAGAAACTATCTTTGTAAAAACTGCCGATACCGACAATAATCAAGCCTTGCGCTACCTCTGGGCGCGTAAGCGTATCCAACTCTTGGATGATTACACACAATTGCAGCCCTATGGCGAAGAAAACGACAGACGAATCAAAGAAGTGACCGAGCTAGGTTTGAAATATAATTTATTGACTCAATATACTTCTTTTATAGCCATTGACAATGAAGTACGCAACAAAAATCAGGAATACGAAACCGTCAAACAAGTGCTTCCTCTGCCGCAAGGTGTCAACAATACCGCCGTCAGTGGTGGTGAAGGGCTCAAAAAGCAAAAAACTGCGTATTATATGAGTAACAAACCTTCTTATGCACCTAAAATCGATGCCAAAGATGAAAACCTGATGCTTAATACCAACTCAGATATCTTAGAAGAAAAAGTAACTGAGCAAGACAAAAGAAAAGAGGAAGAAAAAGTATTGACTGTTGTAGATCAATCGGCAAGCTACCCAGGTGGTATGACTGAATTTGATAAATTCATTGCCAAGAATCTGATTTACCCCGAAAAAGCCAAAGCAAAAAAACTACAGGGAAGCGTAACGCTGGAATTTGTAGTAGAAAAAGATGGCAGTATCAGCGAAATCAAAGTACTCTCCAGTCTGGGCGAAGGTTGTGATGAGGAAGCCCTCAGACTCTTAAAGATGAGCCCTCGTTGGATAGCCGCTCAACACAAAGGAAAAGCTGTACGACAAAAAACGACTGTGCATATCCAATTTATACTCAAATAACAAGTCGCCGTGGGCTGTGTCTTCACAGCTCACTGTTTTGAATGAATAGCATTCTTGTTACACATTATCCTTAAATATAAGCGTCGGGCAGTGTCCGGCGTTTATTTTTTTTAAAATATAAGATTTATGCTGTCATCTGCCTTGGTTTGCGAAGTAAGATTTTTAAGTATAATTCAAATAATGCCATTAAATTCTTATTTTTTTACAATCCCAATTTTTTATTTTTTAAAACGCCTGAAATCCCTGATTTCACGCTGAAAATCCTAAAATTGACGATATAAAACAAAATTCTTTGCTGTAAATCAGACAACTAAGCCTGGGATTTACCTCTAAAAAAAGCTCTTTTGGCATTGAAAAGCATTGATTCCAAGCGAATAGGGCATACACTGCACTCCATAATTCAAAAATCTGTCAAAAAATTACATCGAGACGCATAGGAGACCTTTAAAAAAACAATTAGAAGCCCTTCCGTTGTTTAGAGTACAGTAATATGAATCTAAGTCGCTTATCATTTGATGGGAAAAGATTCCCGGAAAGCTCAGATTTTTTAGAATTTTTCGCATAATCAAGGAGTTTAATCAATCTTTATATATAATCATAAATTGCTTTATAAAAGCCTATGGACAAATCAAATGAAGCTCAACATAATAATTGGAGCATATTGGGCAGAATCCTCGTTTCACCGGAGGTCTTATTTCTTATTTTGCTGGTAATTTCTGTAATAGCCGTTACTTTTTGGTTATTTACCAGCATCAATGCCGCTGTATCGGCTATCCTGATTCTGATCGTTTCTCTGCTCTCCGGCTTGGTAGGAGGGTTGATTTCACGCAAATGGGCTTTGGTACACGAAGCCGCTACGTTACGCTCCAGGGGATATAACACGATTCGTAATATCAATCTCCTGCTTTCGCACATTTTTTCTATCAAAAAAAGAATTCACATCTATAGTCGTCGCCTACACCGGGATACCATTAATTATGATCTGTTACAGTCTTATTTTGAAGAAATTACTGAAAAGTGTGATAATCTTTTTGAGGATGCTGTCATTTCGGTTGAAGACTGGCAGGATGTAATCAAAGAAGCCAACCTTAAAAAACAAATCGGATTGGTACACAACCTTTGTTTGGAAGTGGCCAAAAGAAGCAATGACCTTCGGGATATGCGAAGACTGAGCGAAAAAATGGACAAAGATGTGAGTGAAGGTGACCGAGCCGAGCTTCGAATTACGATGGACAGGATGGAGAAAAATCTTCACCACTTAGAGTCCGAATTCAAGCGCGAGGAAGAAAAAATTTTGATTGATAAGCAGTTTTTTAGCTTTGAAGATGGAAAGCTCTATTTTTCAAATTTCTTCGGATTTGAAAATATGGAAGATAATTCCAAGAATCTCAAGCTAATCGGTCATAGCCAAAACGGACAAAATCAAGACGACATCAAGGACATTAAATTTGCCCGATCCAATTAACGCTTGTTTTTATTTTTTCAGGTAGTAACGTCGCTTGGCAAAGTTACTACCTGAAATATTTTTTAAAATCAGATTTTCTTTTTAAATCATTCAGCATTTAATTGCCAATTCTCCATTCCTAATGCACGATTACTTTATTCTGATATGTACCTGCCTCTGTGGTGACTTTAATGATATAAAATCCTTTTTTCAGATTTCTGAAATCCAGTATCATAAAATCTTCCCCGACGGTCTCGCTAAGCACTTGCACAGATGCACCCTGAAGGTCAAATACCTGCACAGATTTTACGGGAGTTTCTAGGGAGGACAAATCCAGCGTAACTTCTTCTGTGGTAGGGTTAGGGTAGCTAGTGATCGATATTCCAGGATTTTGTTCGGATTTAAACTCTTCCAAAGCCTGGGGATCATATTGAGCCAATAATTCTTCCAGTGTTGGGGCATTGATTTCCTCAACCAGCTCTACAAAAGCATCTACTTCTGCTTGATTTTGCAGGTAAAGGTTTACGAGTTCTTGATTTTCAAATTCTGGGGCTTCATTGTTTTTCCACCAATCCCAGAAATTAGAGCTGCAACCTTTGCCTTTTTTCTTGGAATCAAATTTGATTTTAGTAGCAAGCAAGGCATACTGAGCACAATCGAAGTGTTTGAAAGGTCCCAAAGGCAAGGCAGCCACATTAAACAAAGCACCTCTTTTTACAAAATCACCCCAGGCTGTGAGTGAATTTTGAAAATCTACCAGCTCATCTTTGGTGCAAAAATACATTCTTAGTTGTGCTCGGGGTCTCCAGCCCAGCACCGTATTTTCTCGAAGTAAGAGACGTAAACGCCCTCCAGAATTATTCTCGACATCATTCAAAAAAGCAGGCTTGAATATAGTCTTCCATTGAACGGGCAGCATACTGTCAATCTGTTCTACATTCAGGCTGCCATCAAACAAAGGCGGCACCGTCACACTAAAAGGGTCATTCAATACCTCGCTGATATTGTTGTAAATTCCTCCATAAATGTTTTGATACCCAAATAGAATATAAGGCAAAAATGAAGGATTGGTGTAGGTTGGATTGGCAAAAACAAACTTAGTCTGTTTAGAATACAAATCATAAGGACCTGAACCCGCGGTGACATAAGAAAGATTAAATTCGTTTTTATGAAATCGCTCAATTTCACGCTGTGTAGCCAGCGTAGCGTGAGCCCCCTGAGAATATCCGGTCAGAAAGACCTGCCCGTTCAGTTTGAGGTTTTGTTGAGCGCAAAGTACGCGAGCGGCTCGCATCATATCCACAGAAGCGGTTGCCTCAGATTTGGCGTGTTGATAAGGATGATAGCTCAGTCCTTGCCCGTTGTTTTCACCAAGCCCCAGATAATCAGGCATTACCGTAATATATGCATCAGTAGCCAAAGCAAAACCGATCACAGACTCAATCCCTGCAAAACCCGAAGGAGCATCCCGATCTGCGGTGAGTGTTCCGTGCAGATACGTAGTCATAGCCAGATCACAATTTATACCCAAAGGAATAAAAACCGCTCCGGTAGCTTGTGTAGGGTTTCCGAGCGGATCAATGGTTTCATACACCAGTTTATAGGCGGCTACATCATAATAAGTTGGCAAAAAAAGCTTTGCAATGGTAGCACCTAATCCTCCTCCCAGGGTTTGTTCGATAAGATTATCAATTTCACCCACAGTTTTTACAGCCACTAGTTGGCTGGAAAGTAATTTTCCTCTTTCTTGGGCTTGGGAAGGCAAAAAAGAACAAACACACACTAAGAAAATGATGACAAAAAGGCCGTAAAAGTTTTTCTTCATAATTAATAGCATCATGGGTTTTGAGACATTTAGAAAAAGTATGTAAATTCTCTTTAAATTTATAAAAAATATTCTTACAATAAAAAAACGAATGCCATGAAAGTTTTATTTCCACCAGAAGTAATAATAATTCGTGACGAAGAAAAATCCGTTTTTCTAGCAGGCAGTATTGATTTAGGCAAAGCTCAAGAATGGCAAAATGAATTGCTAGAATCTCTCAAAGATTGGAAAGGTGTCGTATTGAACCCTCGTCGGCCGGATTGGGATAGTGGCTGGTCACAGAGCATAGATCATCCGCAGTTTTATGAGCAGGTCAACTGGGAACTGGAAGGGCTGGAAAAGGCAGATTTAATCGTGTATTATTTCGCCCCCGGAAGTCAGGCACCTGTTACACTCCTTGAATTGGGTTTGTATGCAAAGTCGGGGAAGGCGGTGGTATGTTGCCCTCCGGGTTATTGGCGTAAGGGAAATATAGATATTGTATGCCAACGATATGGAATCCGACAAGTGGAAAATCTGGAAAAATTAAAAGAAGAGATAGAAAAAATATCTGGTTAAAAATTCTTGGTTCTCTGACAATTTATGTGGGAATGATCCATGCAAGTATTTTCAAACAATAATTCTATAAAAAATAAGTGCATTCAATTTCCTCTCTTGATGATCAATTTTGCCACGAATGCACGAATAAACGCCCTTATTCGTGCA
>JANRIC010000234.1:0-8331 GCA_033765345.1 Microscillaceae bacterium | reverse complement strand
AAAAGGAGGAAACGACCTGGCATCGCTGGTGTACCAAAGAGGGTGTCAATCTCATGACCGGTAAAGAAAGATCGGATGAAGAAGCCAAACTCAAAGAACTGGAAAAAGCCCGTGCTGATGAAGAAAAAGCCCGTGCTGATGAAGAAAAAGCTCGTGCTGATGAAGAAAAAGCCCGTGCCGATGAGGAAAAAAAGCGTGCTGACCGATTGATGGAAAAATTGATGGCATTGGGTTTAAAACCGGAGGAATTATGATTTGAAATAAATAAAGTCGGCCATTTAGCCGACTTGTGATCAATTTATTTCAAACTTATTTTTTCCCCAAGATATGCCCTACAATCTTAGCTCCATCGTGCCGTCCGTTTTCAATAAATATCTTTTCGGTATGGATGCCACAAACAACCGTACCGGCAAGATACAAGCCGGGGACATTGGTTTCAAAGGTTTCGGGATTGTACTTGGGTACTAAATCATCAGGGTTGGTCTCCACACCTGCACCGTTCAGCAGGGCTACATCGCTTGTATAACCCACAAGCAATAGTACAAAGTCAGCGGGGATGACTTGTTCTTCGGAGATGCCTTTTTCTTGAATCCAGATTTTTCCTTTGTCAATCCGGGTCACTACGCTATTGAAGCGTACTTTGATATTTCCTTCCTTGATTCTGTTTTTGAGGTCGGGTACGAGCCAGTATTTGGCTGTGGGCTTAAAATCATCTTTGCGAATGATCATCATCACATCTGCGCCATTGTGATATAAGTCAAGGGCTGTACTCACCGCCGAGTTGCCTCCCCCTACGATAATGACCTTACTGAGGGCATATTTATAAGGCTCATCATAGTATTTGGATACGTGCGGAAGGCCTTCACCGGGGATGTTCAGGCTACGGGGGCAATCAAAATAGCCAGTAGCAAGTACCACATTTTTGGCCGAAAAGCTTTGGTTTTTATCCGTGCTTACGATAAAACCCTGGTCAGTTTTCTGGATTTGCTGCACAACCGTGTAGAGTTGTATCTTGAGTTGGAAATATTCCGTAACTCTTCGGTAGTATTTCAGGGCTTCATTGCGGTTGGCTTTGGCTTCTGCCACGGCCATAGGCAAGCCGCCTATTTCAATATTGCGGGCTGTAGAGAAAAAATTCATTTGGTTGGGATACTTGCGGATGGATTCGGCGATGCTGCCTTTTTCAAGAATGAGATAATCCAAACCTGCCTTTTGTGCTTCAATCCCACAGGCCAAACCACAGGGTCCGCCCCCTACAATGATCAAATCGTATATTTTACCGGACATAGATATTTGTTTCTAAATACTTGGATGGTTTTAAATTTAAAGATACTTATTGAATACACGCTTTGTAATCCAAGATTGTTTTTTTGGAAATTTTATAAGAAGGAAATTGTTTATTTCTGGATTTAGAAAAGCCTCAATTGTAATTTCACGCTACACCACCCTTGAGTGAAGCGGCTCTCCTTTGAAAAACTTAAGGATATTTCCAAAAGCTTCTTCCATCATAGCCCTGCGATCTTCTACTGTGGCAGTACCGATATGCGGACTAAGCACCACATTGTCAAGTGCCAATAAAGCTTCGGGAATTTCGGGTTCGTTTTCAAACACATCTAGCCCAGCTCCGGCAATTTGTTTGTTTTGGAGGGCTTGGATCAATGCTTCTTGGTCAATGACACCACCTCTGGAAGTATTGATCAAAAAAGCGTTGGGTTTCATTTTGGCAAATTCGGGGGTACTGATCAGGTATTGGGTTTCAGGGGTAAGGGGTGTATGGATGGAAATCACATCTGCTTCGGCAAGTAGTTGATCCAAAGATACATAAGAAGCTTGGTACGCTGCTGCTTCATCGGCACTAAGCGGATTCCGGTTGTGGTAGCAGATTTTCATATCAAAAGCCAGCGCACGTTTAGCCAAAGCTTTGCCGATACGACCCATGCCGATAATGCCCAAAGTTTTATTTTCGGGAGCATGCCCATAGAGATTGGGGTCTATCCAGTTTTGAATTTCACTTTGACGCAGCTTTCGGTCGCAGTACACGACACGGCGCATGAGTGACAAGATCAGACTCATCGCAAGTGTAGCGGTAGGTGCACTGGTAGAGTTGGGTAGATTGGTCACGGCAATACCTTTCTGTCGGGCATATTCAATATCAATATTATCATAACCCACCCCGTGATTACTGATCATCTGAAGGTGAGTCGCCTTATCCATCATTGCTTTGTCTACCTTGTGGGCGGCAGCCAGGAGCGCGTCGTATTGATCTATTACCTGAATAATCTGCTCATATTTTTGATCTACACTTGCAATGCAGTGTACCTCGAGTTCCTGATTCAAAGTATTAAGTAATGCCTGGGGAACGGGATGACCGATAAGAATTTTTTTCATACAAGGTAAAATAATAAGTATAAAAATTTGTGCAGAAGATCAAACCCTAAATCCTATGATCAAAATATCATCTGTTTGGCTATTACTGCCTTTCCAGTTGAGGAATTCTTCTTCTAATTTGTGTTTTTGCTCCGGCATAGGGAGGTGGTGAATATCCAGCAGGAATTCCCGAAATTTTTTCTTCATGTATTTGCTGTCATGAGGGCCACCGAATTGATCCTGAAAACCATCTGAAGATAAATAAAAAGTATCCCCGATTTGCGCCTGAATTTCCTGGAGTTCAAATTTCTTTTCTTTCCGAATATTATAAATTCCGATTGGGAAGGTAGAGCCGTCCACTTTATGTATTTCGTGGTTTCTGACATAATACAAAGGGTTTTTAGCTCCTGCAAATTTGAGCGTGTAGCTGATCTCATCAAAGGTAATGACAACCATGTCCATTCCGTCCTTGATTTGTTCATCGCGGTTTTGTTTTTGAACGGTTCTGATCAGGCGTTCGTCCAGGGTATGCAGAATATGCTCAGGAGAAGTAATATGGTCTTCATTGACTACGGCGTTCAAGATAGAATTACCAAGCATAGTCATCAAAGCTCCTGGAATGCCGTGTCCGGTACAATCTGCGGCTACCAATACGTTGGTATGCCCGATTTTAGAAGCCCAGTAAAAATCTCCGGATACCAAATCTTTGGGAAGAAATAAAATAAACCCATCTTGAAAAAAAGACAGAACTTCTCTTTCTTCCCCTAAAATTGCACCTTGTAATCGTTGAGCATATCGGGCACTATCTGTAATATTTTTATAGGCTCTTTCAAGCTCTTCGCTTTTGGTTTGTAAGGCCTCGTGTTGGGTTTGGATTTCTTCTTTTTTTTGTTCAATTTCAATGGTTCTTTCCCTGACCTTATCTTCAAGCTCTCGATTTACTTTGGTCTGGAGTTCTTTATTTTCTTGCAATTGAATGATGAGTTTCTCCTGGGTTTCCTGCCGCTCGATGAGGCTCTTGCGGTAGCGGTAGCTCATCGCCATCATAAATACGAATAGCTGTGCGGCTACTCCCCCCAATAAATAGTACAATGAAAAAGGCACAACACCAAAATTGCCGAGTACAATCAATAAACCTCCCGATAGAATAAAAAAGTTGCCCAGTACGATGAGCTGTGCCAGTCCATCTCTTCGGAAAAGTACAACGAGTGTAAAAATGATCAGTGATACCAGATAAAAAAGATGAAAACCATTGCGAATATCAATATACCAATCAAACAAAAAGATGTGCAATGGAACTGAGGCAAGCGCAAAAGTAATGCTCAAGAAAAGCCAGGGGCGCACAAAAAACTTATCTAAACGAGGAATATTTGCCGGAAGATTAAGCATCCTTCGATTGAATCTGATGAAATACACTAAAGCCACATAAATCAGATTATACAAATAAAAACTTAATTGAGGTTGATAGGGCAGAAAATACTCCTCGAGGTATTCATATTCATTGAAAAAAAACAAAGACATAAAAAGTACATACAAGGCAAAATGGGCGTAAGTTTTATCGCCGATTGAAAAGAAAAGAAAAAAATTGTACAGCAACATAAGCCACAACAAACCGTGAAAAACCCCTTGCACCAGATTGGTCTGATTCATCAAAACTTGCCAGGACTCATACGATTGTAGAGATAGGTTTAGCTCCGGCGGATACTTTATTTCATTTCGAAATTTGATATAAACCGTTGTTTTACTTTGGGGTTTCAGCAGTATGATTGCTTTGGCTTCCTGCCCTTCTCTAGGCTTTAACTCTATGTTGGGCGTAAAAAAACCAGCTTTTACCTTTTCAAAACGCCCATTGGGATAATATGTATACACTTCGGCATGGCTTACAAAACCAAGAAATAAAAGCCATTCGGTATCCTGGTCGATATTACTTCGGAAATTGACTTCTACCCAATAGGTAGTAAATGCTTGAAAAGGATGGCTACTTTTTTGCCCGGAGGAGCTAAGTTGGATAAAAGGTTTAAATTTGGGCTCAAATTCGGGTTTTGCAATGTCTTCAATTTTCAAAGAATTGCCCTTATCTTCATAAAAGCGCAAATAATAATTATCCAGTGTATATTTTTGATGAAAAGAATCCGAATCAACCTGAGTCACATATTTTTGTGCAAGCGCACCTGACTGTGCTTTTAATTTCCAGGTAAAAGTCGGAAAAGATATTAAAAAAAAGATTAAAACGATTCTCATGCTCCGTTTGTGCTAATTGTTTTCTGACCAAAGCTCCTTGATAGAGCGTCTAAAAGAATGCTTTTCAAATTTATCGGAAATAAAACAATAAATCATTCTTCACCAAAATATTCTACAAAATTCTTTTGGGTTTCGTAGAGTTTCACAGCGTGAAGCCTAGCCTGAGATATAGCCGCAATCTTAGGCGCCAAGATTTTCCAAAACTCCATCACCAACACTTCACAGGTAGGCTGCTTACCTTTCAAAAAGTCTACCTCCGTATTCAAATCCCGCTGATGCACACGGGTGATAATTTCTTCCTTGATCAAATCTCCCAACTTTTTCATATCCATCACAAAACCTGACTCCGGGTCAGGATGCCCTTTGACGGTGACGATCAGTTCAAAATCGTGTCCGTGACCAAAGTCATTGGCACACACCCCATATATTTCTCGGTTTTTTTCCCGACTCCAATCATCTTTATAAAGGCGATGAGCCGCATTAAAATGTTCTTTCCTGTTGATATAAACCATCTTTTTGTTTTTTAAGTGAAAGACCGAGTCAGGAATGGTTCGAAAAATACTGACTCGATGGATTTATCCTGCAAATATACAAAGGCTATACCGAAGTAACACAATTCTGCTTGTGAATCTAAAATAAAAGGCTATCTTTGGCCCTAAGAAGAAAATTAGGAGCTAAATTTCACACATTAAACTACACAATTATGCGCTGGCAAGGCAGACAAGGCAGTGAAAATATCGAAGACCGCCGCAGTGGTGGCGGGATGAAGCGAATCGGCGGCGGTTTGGGAATCGGTACGGTTATTCTGGCAATTCTGGCTTATTTCCTGGGAGTAGACCCTTCTTCGTTCGTTCAGCAGTTTCAAGGCGCAGGTGCTACTCAAAATACTGAGGTCAATACACAACAAAATGACGAAATGGGGCAGTTTGTCTCCGTCGTACTGAAAGATACCGAAGATGTCTGGGAAAAATTATTCCCTGAGCAACTCGATCAGACCTATCAAAAGCCTGTTTTGGTTTTATTTGATCAATCTACCGAATCTGCCTGTGGGTATGCCAGTTCGGCCACCGGACCTTTTTACTGCCCCGGCGACTATAAATTATACATAGACCTGTCTTTTTACAATGAATTAAAAGACCAATTCCAGGCCCCAGGTGACTTTGCCATGGCCTATGTAGTAGCCCACGAAGTAGGACATCATATCCAAAAACTGCTAGGGATTACTACCAAAGTACAAAGCCAAAAAAGACAACTTAGCGAAGCCGAATACAATCAATTGATGGTCAGGCTGGAGCTTCAGGCTGATTTTCTGGCCGGTGTTTGGGCACATCACGCACAAAAAATGAAAAATATCCTGGAAGAAGGAGATATTCAAGAAGCTCTTACTGCTGCCAATGCCATCGGTGACGATCGCCTTCAAATGCAAGCGCAGGGTTATGTCATTCCCGATTCTTTTACACACGGCACTTCCGAGCAGCGCGTGCGGTGGTTTACCAAAGGCTTTCAGACCGGAGACCTCAATCAGGGCGATACTTTCTCTGCTTCCGATTTGTAGCAGAATTTTTATGATTTTCAGAATTTACAGGATTTGCTCTCGGGGATTGCTTGATCCATATCGTATAATCCTTTAAATTAGTTTAATCCGAGTTTAATCATGCAGGAATCTTTTCTCACGTACCGAAAATATTATGATCTTCAGGTAATCCGAAGTATCGCTGGCCTGCTGGCTGAAAACGGAATCCCCTACGAAATCGAGGATAATTCACCAACTTTTAACCCCAACTTTGCTTTTGATGCCCTTTCACAAGAGTATCGTATCAAACTAAGAGCAGAAGATTTTGAGCGTGCCGATGAGGTCTTAAAAGATACCGCCAAAGATCGCCTTGAAGAACTACCCGAAAACTATTACCTGTACGATTTTAAGGAGGAGGAATTGATGGACATCCTGGTAAAACCCGATGAATGGGGAAAACTGGACTATATGCTCGCCCAAAAAATCCTCAACGAGCGTGGCATCGAGGTCAATGATAAATTTTTAGAGTTGCTTCGTCGCCAAAGGGTTCAGGAACTCTCACAACCTGAGCATATTTCACAGACCTGGATTATTGCAGGCTATATTTTGGCTATTGTATTCTGTCTTATCGGGATTCTCATGGGTACGGGCGTTGCCATTCACCAAAAAACCCTCCCCAATGGTGACCGGGTTTATGCCTACAGCCCCGAAAGCCGCCGCCACGGCTGGAATATCCTGATCATCGGACTGATAGTGCTGGCAACCATCCTGGCTACTCGACTTTGGATGATTGCGGAAGAAGTGGGATGGTAAGGGGAGAATCTTTTTGGTAAATATCCTTCTAACTTCTTGCCACTAAAAGGATTTATATTTTCTGTAGATCAGGGCCATTTATTTAATAGATTTGGGTATTTCACATAGTGAACCGTTTATTTTGCATGCAAAACATTTTATTCTGCACAGTAAGCACTTTATTCAGCTCAGTAAGCACTTTATTTAGCTCGGTAAGCACTTTATTTAGCTCGGTAAGCACTTTATTCGGCTCGGTAAGCACTTTATTCGGCTCGGTAAGCACTTTATTTAGCTTGGTAAGCACTTTACTCGGCTCGGTAAGCACTTTACTCGGCTTATAAGACACTTTACTTTGCATAATAAACCATCTAAATAAAATTTGACAAAAGCCAATCAACTAAAAAATCATATTTTGTGTTTTAACAATATACTTCACCTAAACAAAAAATCACATGGCTCAAAACGAAAATACCTTCGGCACAAGAATATCCAATGCTGAAACCCTGATATTAAGCATCACAAAATTTAATAATTTCACACCACTTGAGGCACAAGATGCCCCCGAAGAAATGTACAAATTGATAGCCGCCCTAAAACAGTCCGGCTTGAAGGTAACCGAAGGTCTAAGCAAATACGCCCAAGCCGTAGAAATAAGAGCCAATCATTTTGACAAACAAGCAGATAGCCTCAAAAAGATATTGAGCAATATCAACGCCTACATCAAAGCACTGATAGGCAAAAACGGCAAGGAGTCCGAAACCATCAATCAAAAAATCATTCAACTGAGAGGTGACAGCCCTAAAAAGGACAAAGCCAACCCCGACGACAAAAGCGTAAGCACCTCACAACAATCTTATGCCTCTATCACCCAAAATTTCGTCGAGCTAATTACTGTTTTGAGTACCTTGAGCAAAGCCTATGCGCCTGCCAATGAATACATCAAATTAGAAGCTTTAAGGGCGAAACACCAGGCAATAGAAGAAGCTAATAAAAATGTAAAAATTGCTTATAGCAATTTGTCAGATGCCCGTCTGGAAAGAGACAAGTGGTATGAAGACCTTAAAAATCGCTGCCAGCGCATTAAAAATGCTGTAAAATCGCAATACGGCAACACTTCAAAAGAATATGCCGAAGTTAAAGGACTCAAGATTTAAAGTTGAAGGTTCTTTGCGATTGTACTTGAAAATAAATCTATCACGCTGGTTTAGATTTCAGGTATATCATTCAATACATATTGGTATGATCTGCAAAAAGGTGAGACCAAATTTATTGAAAAACTGGTTCTCTGACAATTTATGTGGGAATGATCCATGCAAGTATTTTCAAACAATAATTCTATAAAAAATAAGTGCATTCAATTTCCTCTCTTGATGATCAATTTTGCCACGAATGCACGAATAAACGCCCTTATTCGTGCA
>JANRIC010000233.1:0-1678 GCA_033765345.1 Microscillaceae bacterium | reverse complement strand
ATTCTTTAATTACATCCTTGTTTTAATTATTTTCATTTTTTTAATTCTTTAATTACATCCTTGTTTTAATTATTTTCATTTTTTTAATTCTTTAATTACATCCTTGTTTTAATTATTTTCATTTTTTTAATTCTTTTAATTTGTAAATATAAGCAAAAAAATGGCTCATAGATTCTTACTTTAGCCAAAATAATAAGCAAATTATTTAGGGACATATTTTGTTACTTCAATGTATTAAAGAGTAATTTTTTGATTGGTACGATTTGTCAAAATTAATAAAATTTATGAAAAAAAGTTTTCAGGAATTGATCGATACACATGAGACGCCTGTCTTGGTGGATTTTTTTGCGGAATGGTGTGGACCTTGTAAAGTGATGAGTCCGGTTTTGGAGGAGTTAGCTAAGGAATATCAGGGCAAACTCAAAATCGTCAAAGTAGACGTAGATAAAAACCCCAGACTGGCAGAAAAATATCAGATTCGTGGTATACCCACGATGATTTTATTTGACAAAGGCAAAGTGAACTGGAAAAAATCTGGGGCGATGCCTCTGCCTGTGTTGAAGAAAGAGTTGTCAGGGTTCGTGGGGTAGAAGATGGTTCAAAATAAATGGGAAGTCTGAGGGCTGTCAGTAGCAGCCCTTGGGATGGGTAAATATCTGTTATGATGCTTTGTCAATAGTTTGTAAGGTCAAGTCAAATTCTTTGAGTATATCATTCAATTCTTTTATATACCGATCTCGAAGATACTTTGCCTGTCTTACAGACAAGCTGGTTTCCGAATTTCCTTGAGCAAGTTCGCGCTTCATTTGCCGATCAAACATATCAATAAACTCGATGAGGTCATTGATAGCTCCAAAACGAATTTTTCTTTTATTTTCCATAATCATTCAAATTTTATATTTAAAAAGCCTTTTGATTCAGGCACAATCTCAAAATTACGCTTTACATTAGTGTATAATCTTTGCCATTCCTGACATTTTTGTAAATACTCCTCAAAAAAAGGATGATCTTCTGGGTATGACTTTATAAGATAGGCATCTAGATCTTGATTTTCTAAATTAAAACTCCAATACTTATCCAAATGGTTCTCGTGAGCTTCATATACCTGGTAATCAATAAACATTACCAGATCGATATTCTTGGGATTTTCTTTTAAAGTTACAAAACTTCCATCAATACAATGTGTAAATTTTCTGGTAATATACTTACTAAAGTGCTCAATATATCTCATATAATTTACAAATAGCTTGTGCCTAGTATTGGAATTGGGGAAATTATTCACAAAATATTGCTCAAAATCAGCTAAATCACAGTTTAAAGCTCTTGCAGGTTGCAAATACCCTTTTTCATCAAAACTTAATTTCATAGAATAAAAATAAAGTCTTTTTCATATCTATTACACAAAAGGTGGTATTAAAGATGTAATGCTCAAATGACAAACCGCCGTGGGCTGTGCCTTCACAGCCCACTGTTTTGAACGAACAGCATTACTTGTTTAACACTACCCACAAAATTCTGATAAAAGTGAATAAAATAAATGGTTCTCTGACAATTTATGTGGGAATGATCCATGCAAGTATTTTCAAACAATAATTCTATAAAAAATAAGTGCATTCAATTTCCTCTCTTGATGATCAATTTTGCCACGAATGCACGAATAAACGCCCTTATTCGTGCA
>JANRIC010000229.1:0-12507 GCA_033765345.1 Microscillaceae bacterium | reverse complement strand
GTGCCACTTTTATTTTTGCCATTGAGTACAAGATTGGTACTCCCACATTTTGAACAAGTATGAATAGTTGTTATCATTTTTAGTATAGTTTTCGGAATGCAAATATAATTAAATCAGTTAATTTTTAACATTACCGGAATTGGCTCAGGCGCAGACTGTCTGGAGATGATAAACATAAAAAAGCAGGAAATCTCTTTCCTGCTTTTTTATGTTCAAAATAACATGGCTTACAAAAGAATACTCGATAAATTCTCAAAAAATCGCCCTAAAAAGGTTTTGTATTGTACGTCACACAAATTTTCTGCAGAATAAAATATTTTACTCTTTATCGGTTTTTACCAAATCTTTTTCTTTGAGCTTTTGGAGTTTTTTGTATTCTTTATCCTCGATCATCTCTATGCTAATTTGAATGGCATTTTTGAGATAAGGGTCTTCGGTTTGTTCAGCCAGATTATTATTGGCTGTATTTTCTTCTTCTTCCTCTTCATCCAAAGCAAATAGCTTATCTCTCTCGGCTTTATTTTTATTGTATTCTTCTATTTCTTTCTCTCTTTTGGCTTTTTGAAGCGAGATTTTATTCTGATTGCGGAATTTCTGCACTTCTTCAATATTGGCAATAAGTTTTTTGAGTTCCGGGTCGGTTTTTAGCCTGTTTTCAAAAGATGATTTCAAATGAGCAATGACCGTACTGGAAATATCATTTTCTGGATCAAATTTGCTGGGGGCGATTTCATCCCAAGGAAGAGCCGTAGGTTCAGAACTTTCTCCTATTTCATTTTGACTGTAAATAGAGGGCAGTTTGATGTCAGGAGTTACTCCGGTATGTTGGGTGCTACTTCCGGTAGTTCGGTAATATTTAGAGATAGTGAGTTTGAGCTGTCCGAGAGGACCTTTTTCATCTTCAATATATCTTTCAAGATCAATGAGATTCTGCACAGTGCCTTTGCCATAAGTCTGCTCACCAATGATAATCCCTCGTTGGTAATCTTGAATGGCTCCGGCAAATATTTCAGAGGCAGAGGCACTAAAAGAGTTCACCATGACAGCCAGTGGTCCGTTGTATATTTTACCCTGATCTTTGTCGGAATAAACCCGAATTTTGCCGTTAGATTCTTTAACCTGTACAATAGAGCCTTTTTTGATGAATAAACCTGATAGATCGATGGCTTCCTGCAAAGCCCCTCCTCCGTTGTATCTCAGGTCGATGATCAGTCCGTCAATTCCTTCGTTTTCGAGTTCAGCCAGGAGCTTTTTGACATCATTGGTAGTACTTTTGTAATTTTCAACACCGGAGCGATATTCCTCAAAATCAATATAAAAAGAAGGAATAGTAATCACACCCATTTTATATGTTTTGCCATTCTGGACGCTACTGATGATTTTTTTAGAGGCTGATTGCTCTTCTAGTTTGATTTTATCTCTGACCAAACGAATGACGTGAGGTGTAGCATTGGGTGCAGCATCTGAAGGAAGTACCTGCAAACGCACCACGGTACCTTTATCTCCACGGATCAGGCCTACTACGTCATCGATTCTCCAGCCGATTACGTCTACAAACTCTCCTTTATCTCCTTGAGCAACTCCTATAATTTTATCATTAATTTTCAGTTCTTTGCCTGTAAAAGCAGGTCCGCCAGGGATAATTTCTTTGACAGTGGTGTAATCATCTTGGTTTTGGAGGCGTGCACCGATTCCTTCAAAGGATTTATTGATGTCCATATTGAAGTTTTGAGAGCTGATTGGAGAGAAGTAAGAAGTATGAGGGTCATAAATTACAGAAAGCGCATTCATATAAAGTTGGAACACATCTTCACTATTGACCTGGTTCATCCCTTTGATGAGGCGTTCATAGCGTTTTTTGACGATGTCCTTGCTTTCTTCCAAGGTTTTATTAGAAAGTACGAGGCTAAGGATTTCATTTTTGATTCGTTTACGCCAGAGTTCGTCCAATTCGGCATCAGATTTTGCCCAAGGGGCTTTTTCGCGGTCAGCTTCCAGATATTCATCTATCGTGAAATCAAAATCTTTTGCGATGAGTTTGATTACTTTTTCGGAACGATCCAGGATACGCTGTTTGTAGATATTGTAAATTTCATAAGCGGATTCCAGGTTACCTTTCTGGAGGTCATCATCAAGCTGGAGGCGGTATGTTTCAAATCTTTGAATATCGCTATTCAGGAAATAATATTTATTAAAATCCAGGTTGCTTATGTATTCATCCAGAAGAGCTGAAGATACGTCATTGTTCAGTTCTTTTTTGCTATAATGATTAAAAGAGATAATCCCTGTCACTACAATGGCCTTCTTTTGGTGAACAGGTTCGGGTTTAAGTAGAGAAGTGTCCGGAAGGGTAAATTGAAAAGGCTCTACTTTACTCAAATTAGCAGTATTGCTAAAGCTCCAAACAGTAAAAAGTATTAAAGGTAGGGAAAGAAAATATATGATTTTTCTCATTTTTATTGCTATTTATACTTCAGTTTTTTTGAGTTACGAATGTAGCACTAAATACAGGTATTTCCAAATTTAGGTCTGTGTATATGTGATAACGATTTGAGGAGAATTTTGATTTCATTTTAAAAAAATATCGTTTTCTAAGGTACTGATCTTGTTTGAGCAACAATCAAGCAAGTTATTGAAGCTCAAGTATGAAGCGACTAAGTTTCACTTTAGGGTGTTAGGAAGACTGGTTGAAGTAATTATTATGTGATTTATTCAAAAAAAATGAAAATAATTTTGGTGGTCTGGTAGTTTATTACATATATTCGCATCTATAAAATCACACATTCAATCTCACCGGTTTAAAAATATTCTCAAATATTCGTTTTGAGGTTTCCAATTACACATACTTATCAGACAAACTATTAGATCAATTAAATCCAGCTATTGATCTGTCAAACACCAATTACACACAAGCTATTTTACTTAATTCAGCTACGTTTTTTATTTGAAACAGCCCATACCTTACAGCCCCTACATAATTTCGTTTTTTTGTTGCTGTGAACTCATCTGATTCCGACCGGCATCAAGTGAAATTTTATTATCTAAATTTAACTTTTTGATTGTATGAATTTACAGCTTTTAAAATTTTTAGGACTGTGGGTGATCTTTTGTGCTTTGCCCCAAACAAGTATTTCACAAATAGCAGAAGAAGAGTCTCTTAAGTTCAACCTGATCAATTCTAACAGCGACCGGATCATTGCACCTTTGAAAGAAGGCAATACGCTAAAAATTTATTTAAGCCATTATAACCTCAAAGCATTTACAATAGCTGCAGTACAAGTACCGCCCGAAACCCAAAGCTTGAAAATGAAATGTACCGGAGTCATAAATCAAGAGCGTATCGAGAATTTAGCTCCCTTTAGCTTATTTGGAGATGATGGCAAATCCAACTATCAGGGTACTGCTGCACTTCCCGGTAGCTATACATTTACAGGTGAATCTTTGAAAGGGAGTACTTTGTTGGATGATTTCAGGGCTAATTTTTCATTTATAAATACCCTGCCGGGTCCGATGAGGCTTGTTTTGCTAAATGCTGATAAGGATTTGCCAGTGTGTAGTTTTACAGAAGAAGATATAGGTATTATCAATACCAGTGGATTAAAAATGAAAACTTTTTCTTTTGAATTAAATCAATATCCACCCAATACCCAAAGCGTACGATTTATTTTACAAGGTCCTATTCAATATCAAAGATTGGAGAGCTCGATGCCTTTTAGCTTATTTGGAGACGTAATCACCAACGGAGATTTTTACGGAGCTAATGCAATCCAGGGAAACTACAGCCTGATCGTCCAAACCTACGATGCAGTGCAGGGCAAAGGAAATTTAATTCGGACTATGATTTTTAGGTTTAAAATGGAGTAAGTGATAGCTTTTTTGGCTAAATGACTGTTTAACAAAACTTTAACACTGCATTAAGATTTTAAATCCATATAAAAATAAAGATAAATCCTATTTTATATCCTCAATTTTCAAAAATGTACACAATCTTGGAGCTATGTGTACGCTATCGATACAAAATCGAGTTTGTATCGATACGAGTCATAGTTTAATCACTGATTATCAATTATTTAAATAAAATGGCACAAGGTTTGGCTTTCCTCTATCAGAACCATATAATCATACTCTTAAAAATATTATTCCTATGCAAAAAGATTTCAAATTAGATACGACACAATATAAAAATCTAAAATTTTTAGTTTTTTTTGTGATATGTCTTGTTTTCTTGCTTGTATTGCAGGTTGTTTGGACTGAACAACCGAGTGTTCACGAGGATATGACTTGTGAAAAAAATACAATTGACCAAGAAATTTTCTTAAATAATGGCTAATGTTTTGTTAATACGACTAACATAAGGATATGAATAAAAAGCCAGACTTGATTAGGTCTGGCTTTTTTGTTATTAGGCTATTCTTTAATTCCAATCAAATTGAATAAAAAGGCATATTCAAAAGCTGTGTCGGAGTATTGTTTAAATCGCCCTGTTTTGCCGCCGTGGCCTGCTTCCATATCTGTTTTGAGCAGGAGCATATTTTGGTCGGTTTTTAGCTCTCTAAGTTTGGCTACCCATTTGGCGGGTTCCCAATATTGCACCTGTGAATCATGCAGGCCTGTGGTTACCAATAAGTTGGGGTAGTTTTTTTTCTCTACATTGTCATAAGGCGAATAAGAAAGCATGTATTCGTATTGCTCTTTGATATGTGGGTTGCCCCATTCGTCGTATTCGCTGGTGGTGAGTGGAATGGTTTCATCGAGCATGGTATTGATTACATCCACAAAGGGTACGGCAGCGATGACCCCTTTGAACAATTCGGGTCTCAGATTGACTACAGCACCCATCAACAAGCCCCCTGCGCTTCCTCCTTCGGCAAAGATTTTGGTAGAATTGGTAAATTTTTCTTGAATCAAGAAATCCGCACAAGCGATAAAATCAGTAAAGGTATTTTTTTTCTTAAACATTTTACCGTCTTCGTACCAATGTCTGCCCATTTCTTCCCCACCCCGGATATGAGCGATGGCAAATACAAAACCTCGATTCAGCAGGCTTAATCTTACAGAGCTGAAATAAGGGTCTAAAGAAGCACCATAAGAACCATAACCGTACAACAAAAGCGGATTAGAGCTGTCTTTTTTTAATCCTTTTTTGTATACCAACGAAATAGGCACTCTGGCTCCATCAGAAGCCGTGGCAAAAAGACGCTCCGTAAAATAATCATCAGGATTATAGCCACCCACCACTTCTTGTTGTTTAAGTAAAGTTTTTGTATGAGTGAGCATATCATAGTCATAGGTAGAGTTGGGGGTTGTCAAAGAAGTATAACCATACCTCAATATCTGGGTATCGAATTCGGGATTGACGCTTGTGTAGGCCAAATAAGCCGCTTCGCCAAAATCGAGATAATGTTCTTTTTGCTTGGTATTCCAGGGTTTGATTCGCAGATTGGTGAGTCCTTGAATACGCTCTTCCAAAACCAAAAAATCTTTAAATATTTCTATTCCTTCCAAAAGAACGTCATTGCGATGCGGTATAAGTTCTTTCCAAGAGGATTTATCGGTTTTATCTATTGGAGTTTGAAGCAAGCGAAAATTTTTTGCCTGCCAATTACTTAGGATATAAAATTGATCCTCAAAATGATCCACAGCGTACTCGTGTTCTTTTTCTCTGGGCAAAAATATTTTGAATTCGGACTGAGGCTGGTCTGCCGAAATAAAGCGGTATTCATCCGAAAGCGTGCTGTTGGAAGCGATAAAGATATATTTTCTGGATTTGGTACGAAAGACACTGCACGAAAAAGTCTCATCTTTTTCTTCATAGATCAGGGGGTCTTTTTCGAAAGGTGTACCGATCTGATGGCGATAGATTTGAAAAGAGCGTAGGGTTTCAGGGTCTTTTTTGCCGTAGAAGACAATCTTGTTGTCGGCCGCCCAGGCAAAACCTTCCACGTCTGGGATCGCATCTTTGAGTAGCTCACCAGTTTCCAAATCTTTGAAGTGGAGGGTATATTTACGCCTTCCAACGGTGTCGAGTCCAAAAGCAAGGAAACGGTTATTATCGCTGACACCATAAGGGCTTAAAGAATAAAAATTATACCCTTTTGCCATTTCATTGACATTGAGCATAATTTCCTCGTCTCCCAGGTTTTCAGTACCATCTTCTAAAGGAAGTAATACTTTTTTACGGCAATAAATGGGGTATTCGTGTCCTTCTTCAAAACGACTGTAATAAGAATACTGATTATAACGATAAGGAACCGACATATCCGTTTGTTTGATACGACCTATAATCTCGCCAAAGAGCTTTTCCTGAAGGGTTTTCGTGTGTGCCATCATCGCATCTGTGTACTCATTCTCAGCTTTGAGATACTCGATGACTTCGGGGTTGTCCCTTTCACGAAGCCAGAAATAATCGTCGATGCGGGTATGGCTGTGAATGGTTAATTCTTTGGGTTTTTTGGTAGCGGTTGGTGCTTGCATTTTTTGTGCTTGAATATTTAATGAAACCGTACATAATACAAAACTAAATGCTAAGATACTTGCGAATTTTAAGGTTTGTGCTTTCATGAGATTATTTTTAGACCGAATGATGATAAGTAAAAATTTTCTAGACTTATTACCGAAGTGAGAAAATTCTCTATTAGATCAAATTTAGAGCATTTATTTAACAAAATCTTTACTTAAATCAAAACATCCCATGAAAAAATAAGAAGCCAGGCATTCAATTAAATTAAGAAACCAAGAAAATACATTATTTTTTTTTGATTAGAGAAAAAAAAACAGACAAAAATTGAATTGTTTTATCATTTTACCTTACTTAGTCAAAATATAACAAAACGTTAACATTAAAACTAAAGAAAAATGAAACACAAATTACTGTGGTGTTTCGTTGTGAGCCTACTCATAACATGCGTGAGCTTTGCACAAGAAACAAAAATCACCGGTGTCGTCACTGACACCGAGTCAGGAGAACCCCTACCAGGGGTTAGCGTAGCCGTCAAAGGTACCAGCACCGGTACCGTTACAGATGTCGAAGGTAAGTACAGCATTATGGCTAGCCAGGGAGCTACACTCGTTTTCTCATCTATCGGTATGGAAACCCAAGAGGTCGTTGTAGGTACATCGTCAGAAATTAATCTAGCGATGGCAGCCAGCACGAAGGAGTTGGGGGAGCTTTTGGTTACTGCTCAAGGTATTGAGCGTAGTAAAAACGAACTACCTTATGCCGCTCAAAAAATTGATGGGCAAGACATAAGCTACATCCGTGATCCTAATTTGGTAAACTCTCTTTCGGGTAGAGTAGCTGGGGTAGACATCAAGCGTAACAACTCGCTCGGGGGGTCTACCAACATCGTAATCCGAGGGGTAAAATCTCTTACAGGTAATAATCAGGCCTTATTTGTAGTCGATGGGGTTCCAATTGACAACTCGAATACCAATGGTGGTAATCAAAGTTCAGGTAGAGGGGGTTATGACTATGGAAATGCTGCTGCGGATATTAACCCAGATGATATTGCTTCTATCAATGTACTTAAGGGAGCTGCCGCAACGGTATTGTACGGATCAAGAGCATCCAATGGTGTGGTCTTAATTACCACCAAAAAAGGCACGAAATCCAAAGGAATTGGTATTACAATCAATACCGGGGTTACTTTTGGAACTATTGACAAAAACACCTTCGTAGAGTATCAGGATCAATATGGGCAGGGATATGGGGGTTATTATGAAGACCCATCAGGTTTTTTTCTGTACAGAGATATTAATGAAGATGGTATAGACGACCTAGTTACGCCTACGAGTGAAGATGCTTCCTGGGGAGCCCGTTTTGATCCTAGTTTACAAGTGTATCAGTGGGATGCCTTTGATCCTTCTTCCCCCAATTTTGGGAAACCCCGCCCCTGGGTAGCCGCTGCAAACGACCCTACAACTTTTTTTAATGATTATTTAGCAACTTCCAATAACATTGCACTAGAAACAGGAAATGAAAAAGGATGGATCAAAATAGCTTATACCAAAAGTATTGAGAATGGTATCCTACCCAATAGCCGACTTTCCAAAGACTTCGTAAATTTCTCAGCTTCTTATAATCTTACCGATAAACTTTCAGTTTCTGTATTATTTAATCCTACTTTTATTAAAGGAGAAGGAAGATACGGAACAGGGTATGATGACAAAAACGTAGCAACCAATTTCAGACAATGGTGGCCTGTAAATGTGGATATCAATGATCTGAAAGGTGCTTATGAAAGAACCGGAAAAAATGTAACTTGGAACTGGGCTGACCCCTCTAACCTTACACCGATCTATTGGGATAACCCTTACTGGACTCGTTTTGAAAACTACCAAAACGACAATCGTCTGCGTTATTTCGGGTATGCCAGTGTGAATTATAAAGTAGCCGATTGGTTTGATATTACTGGTAGATTTTCCATAGACTCTTACAGCGAACTCCAAGAAGAAAGATATGCAGTGGGTAGTTTGTCTCCTTCTCAATATGCTCGTTATAACCGAAATTTCCGGGAATATAACTATGATTTGATACTTAATTTCAATAAGAAATTCGGAGAAAATTTCAGCATTCGCGGTTTATTGGGTGGAAATATCCGAAGAACTATTATTGAAACTATTTACGCCTCCACCAATGGTGGCTTAGTAGTACCTAACTTGTATTCTCTCTCGAACTCACTCAACCCTGTCAATCCTCCCACAGAAACCTACTCACAACTTGAAGTGGACGGAGTATATGCCAACGCAATCTTAGGATATAAAAGTTTGGTATTCCTGGATTTGGCAGTCAGAAGAGATGTTGCTTCTTCTTTACCTAAGTCTAATAATGCCTATTATTATCCTTCTGCTTCATTGAGCTTCGTATTCTCTGAACTTATCGGCACCAATGATTGGCTTACCAATGCTAAACTCCGTGTAAACTATGCCGAAGTGGGTAATACAGCAGATCCTTATCGTACCCTGGATGTGTATGACAAACCAACCGCCTTTGGTTCTGTACCTCTTTTTTCTATTCCTGGAACAAAAAACAACCCTGACTTAAAACCCGAAAGAACCCGAAGTTTTGAGGTAGGTCTGGAAATGTCATTCCTGGATGCAAGAGTTGGTTTTGACGTGACTTATTACAAGCAAAATACGATTGACCAGATTCTGCCCGCAGCAATATCCACTGCAACTGGGTATAATTCTAAATACATCAATGCAGGTAATGTACAAAACCAGGGAGTTGAATTGATTGTATTTGGTACTCCAGTTAAAGCCGGAGATTTCACATGGACGATCAATGCCAACTGGACTCGTAACCGCAACAAGGTCATTGAACTGGCTCCCGGAATTGACAATTTATTGTTGGCAACCTTCCAAGGCGGGGTAAGTATCAATGCTGCTCTCAATGAGCCTTACGGTACGATCAGAGGTCAAAACTTTGTATATGATGACAACGGACAAAAAGTGGTACTAGCTAGTGGATTCTACAAAAGATCAGCTACTTCCAATGAAATCATCGGAAATGCCAATCCTGATTGGCTTGCTGGTATCTCCAATACATTATCTTACAAAAATCTATCTTTAAGTTTCTTAATTGATATTCGCAAAGGCGGGGATATCTTTAACCTCGACTTGTATTATGGTCTAGCTACTGGTGCCTCTGAAATGACTGTGGGTAACAATGATTTGGGTAACCCGATTCGTAACTCAATCGCTGATGGAGGGGGACTTATCTTCCCTGGTGTAAAAGAAGATGGCACTCCTAATGATACTCGGGTAAGTTTGGTAAACTTTGGAACTTTAGGCTACCAAAGAAATCCGGCAGCAGGTTTTATCTACGATGGAAGTTATGTCAAATTACGTCAGTTGGCCATTACCTACTCGATCCCCCAGTCTATTGTATCTAAGATCGGTTTGATCAAAGGCATCGACATTTCTTTGTTGGGAAGAAACCTTTGGATTATTCATAAGAATCTTCCTTATGGAGACCCCGAAGATACCATTAACTCTGGTAACTTACAAGGTTATCAAGGAGGTATGTATCCCACTACCCGAAACTTTGGTTTCAATGTTAAACTTAAATTCTAATCTGTAAGACAATGAAAAATAAATTTATATACCTTATCTTATTTTCGCTGGGCTTTTTCGCCTGTGATGATCTGACTGACATTAATGTCAATCCTAAGGCTGCCACTAAAGTAGAAGCTGTAACGCTTTTTTCCAATGCACAGAAAAATCTGGTTGATCAAATGACTACACCGAGTGTTAACACGGGTATTTTCAGACTTCTATCACAATATTGGACAGAGACTACTTATACTGATGAATCACGTTATGACCTGAATACCCGAAATATCCCAAGGAATTTCTGGAATGTTCTCTATCGTGATGTATTACGTGATTTGAAAGAAGCCAGCGACTTAGCAGCCGTTGATCCCTCAATCAATGAGGCTACCCGAGCAAATCAACAAGCTCAGTCGGAGATATTAGCGGTGTATACCTGGCTGGCTCTAGTGGCTACCTTCGGGGATATTCCCTATTCCGAGTCACTTGATTTTAATAAATCGGCTCCAGTTTATGATGATGCCGCGACCATTATAGACGATTTAGTCAGTCGCCTGGATCAGGCTATCGCTAATATCAGCGAAGGAGACAGCGGATTTGACGGAGGAGATTTACTCTATGGTGGGGACTTGGGTGCCTGGAAAAAATTCGCCAATGGTATTAAATTGAGAATAGGGCTGCTCTTGGCTGATCAAAATAGTGCCAAAGCTGCTACTATTATTCAGCAGGCTGCTACCAATGTATTTACTTCCAATGCAGATAATGCTGTGTTTCAGTATTTGAGTTCACCCCCAAATACAAATCCGATTTGGGTTAACTTGGTTCAGAGTGGTCGCCAGGATTTTGTCGTTGCTAATACTTTGGTAGACTACATGGAATCTGTCAATGATCCCAGAATACCACTTTATTTTACCAAAGATGCTGATGGAGGTTATTCTGGAGGAATCTACGGTACTAGTAATAACTATGCGACTTTCTCCAAACCCAGCGATGCTATCCAAGCTCCTGATTTTGAAGCATTGTTAATGGATTATGCAGAAATTGAGCTTTCATTAGCAGAAGCCGCAGCAAGAGGTATTGCAGTAGGTGGCACCGCAGAAGAACATTACAACAAAGGTATTGAAGCCTCTATCCTGTATTGGGGGGGCTCTGCAGGGGATGTAACCTCTTACCTAGCTAATCCAGCAGTAGCATATACTACAGCAGCCGGAGACTTCAAGCAAAAAATCGGCTATCAAAAGTGGCTTGCCCTCTACAACCGAGGTTTTGAAGCTTGGATAGATCAAAGAAGACTGGATTATCCGGTATTGAATGCCCCTAGTGAACCTCTGGGCAGCTATCCGCTTCGTTTTACTTATCCGGTTGATGAGCAAAACCTAAACAAAATAAACTATGATGCCGCTTCATCGGCTATCGGAGGAGATATGGTGACTACTAGAATCTTCTGGGATATGCAATAAGTTTTAGATCATCTAAAATCAAAAACCCCTAAGAACAGGAAAATACCTGGTTTTGGGGTTTTTGATTTTATTCTTTCTAAAAGCATACTCCGCAAAACACCTTCCCCCAACCTATCTACAATTGCTGTATTTGATTGAAAACAGATGGGTTTTATTACTCCGCTTGAATTCGTCTCCCCTAACTTGAACATACCTCAGCATATCTCAGAAGTCAACTTCATTTATACCCTCTTAGCCACAAATAAAAATTGATGGTACACATACGCACAAAAAAATACCTGAATCGGATAGACTCAGGTATATAAAAAACAAAAAATACCTATCAATTTTTGGCTTCGAGAGCAGCCTCAAGGTGGCTGATATAAGCTTGCGCTCCTCCTGAACGATACCCCGTTTTTAAAACGGTTTCTTCACTGGCATTAAGGAGGTAAATCGTTGGAAAACCACGAACGCCGTATTTTCTCATAAGCGTCATATTTTGTTCCTGTTCAGCGGCCGGAAGTTGTTTTTTTTGAGGGAAATCCAGCTTTACACAAACCAAATTCTTCTGGGCATACGCTACAAAAGCACTCTGACTGAATACTTCTCTGTCTAAACGAACACACCAACCGCACCAATCAGAGCCTGTAAAATTTAAAAGAAGTGCTTTATTTTCCTTTTTGGCCTTTTTAAGGGCTGCTGCATAATCGGTAACCCATTCTAAGTTTTCATATACGTGGATTTTGTAATCGGTAGCTGTACTTACTAAAACCAGGATGATCAATAAGACTAAATTTTTCATAGATATTCATTTAAGATAAAATATATGTCTTTTTATTTTATGAAAGACGCTCAAAAGACCTAAACGGTTTGTGTTTTTTAGAAGTTGTTGGGGATTTTCAAAATTAGAGAATCGGGTCTATTTTTGAGTTGACCAAAACCAAAAATAATGACTACACAATTTGAAAAACTGTCCGATTCTCAATGGGATGCAATATCGTTTCTTTTTCCAACAAGA
>JANRIC010000208.1:0-25759 GCA_033765345.1 Microscillaceae bacterium | reverse complement strand
TACTATTAGACAAAGGTTTAGCAGATTTGTACGCAAAACTTTATCCTTTTCTAAAAAAGAGTATATGTTAAATTTACATTTCAAACTTTGGGCCTATCAATATAATCTTAATGTTATCAGTTAAAAATTAACACTATCCCAATTCCTTATTGTCGGAGACTCGCACCAGCCTGTGAGCAAATGTATCTTTCTCGATCTTCTCGATTTGCGAAAAAATAGTATCTCTCCAAAGACTCTCAGCCCGATAAAGCACGTCAATTTCGTGAAGCTGACGGTTTTTGATATAATCTTCGCTGACAGATTCCAGAATCCAGCGAATGTATTGAGCATTATTGCTATGTCGATTAATATCCAGGTCGTGCCAACCTACCTGAAACTCTACCTGTTCGTCCAGATGTTTGATCTTGGGTAGGCGTTGTGTGAGGCGGGGGTAAAAATCCAACCCTTCAGGGATATAAAAGCTATCTCGGATAAAGTCGGGGATGGTCACCATAGATCGGCGTACTTTGTCGATGACCAGCCACGTGCTACTAGCTTCGGCGATCAGCCGACCCAGTGGGTCTTTGAGCTGAAAATCCCGAAAAAGGTAATATTTCTCAAGCCCAGAAGGGTAGGTAATAACCTGAATACGCTCCCCAGCGGTGGGAATGTGATGTAGATGCAGCTTGAGCCGCATCAGTACCCAGGCGTATCCTTTTGCCAAAAGATCAGTCACAGATACTCCCAGGCGAATCACATGCTGCCCAGCGGCTTCCTGCATGTAATTAAAAAGCGTGGGGATGGATACCCGATGATTGGCATCCGATTCGTAAGAGCGGATGATAAAGGTATCCTGAAATCCAAAGTTTGTAGAATTCATGGTATTTGGATGGTTTATATTTCAGAAAAAATCCCATAGACTAAGTCCGAACCGGTTCGGGTCGGAGCAATGTCATGATGATATCCTTTAATTCTTCAAGGCCGGTTTGAGCGATAGATGAAATAAAAACGTAGGGGATATCCTGAGGCAACTCCCGACGAATTAAAGACTGGAGCTCTTCGTCGAGCATATCAGATTTGGTGATTGCTAATACTCTTTGTTTATCCAACAACTCAGGGTTATATTTCTCCAATTCTTTAAGGAGAGTCAGATAAACCCCTGCAATATTTTCACTTTCCGCAGAAACCATAAACAATAGCAGAGAATTTCGCTCAATATGTCTTAAAAACCTGATTCCTAGTCCCTTGCCCTCAGCAGCTCCCTCTATGATTCCCGGAATATCTGCCATTACAAAAGATTGGTAATCCCGATAAGACACCACCCCTAAGTTGGGTACCAAAGTAGTGAAGGGATAGTCGGCAATTTCAGGTCTGGCAGCAGAAAGCACAGATAAGAGTGTAGACTTGCCTGCATTTGGAAAACCCACCAGACCTACATCAGCCAAAAGTTTGAGTTCAAGTATCAGGGTAGCTTCAATGCCTGCTTCACCAGGCTGGGCAAATCGTGGGCTTTGATTAACAGACGTCTTGAAGTGAAAATTTCCTAGTCCGCCTCGTCCTCCTGGCAGAAGTATTTCTTCTTGCTGATCTTGGGTGATTTCCGTCAGAATCTCGCCAGTGTCCGGGTCTTTGGCGATCGTTCCGATAGGTACTTCTACAATTACATCTTTGCCCTGGGATCCACTTGAGCGTTTTCCACTACCAGCTTCGCCATCATCTGCGTGAATGTGTTTACGGTATTTGAGGTGGAGGAGTGTCCAAAGCTGGGCATTACCACGTAGGATGACGTGCCCGCCACGCCCACCGTCGCCGCCGTCAGGTCCACCTTTAGGTACGTGTTTTTCACGGCGAAAGCTCACAGAGCCACTGCCTCCTGCTCCGGATCGGAAGTATATTTTGACGTAATCTATAAAGTTGGATGAAGCCACGGGTTGGTAAGATTTCGGAGAACAAGGTCGATTTTAGCGTACTTGGAGCTAAAATCGGCTTATGTTCTCAGTGTGAATAAATTAAAGCGATTATAAATTGTCTATTTCTTTGCAGAGCTTATTGAAGATTTCTTCAATTTCGCCGATACCATAAACCGCCACGTATTTGTTTTGATTTTTGTAATACTCGGCCACGGGAGCAGTTTTTGAATTATATTCTTTGACTCGTGTACGGATCAAATCCTCGTTTTGGTCATCTGGTCTGCCTGATGTTTTACCTCTTTCCAGAAGCCTTGTAGTGAGCTCCTCTTCATCTACCTCGAGAGCGATCATCTTGGAAATTGCCAGGTCATTATTTTGCATCATTGCATCAAGTGCCTCTGCTTGAGCTACGGTTCTGGGGAAGCCGTCAAATACAAAACCGTGTGAACTCAGATTTGATTTAATTTTATTATCGATCATACCAATGACCACTGCATCGGGTACTAATTCACCTTTATCCATAATTTCTTTGGCCTTAAGTCCTAAATCAGTGTTGGCAGCAATTTCAGCTCTGAGCAGATCTCCGGTTGATAAATGAATAAGCTGATATTTCTCAATAATTTTGGCACTTTGTGTACCTTTGCCGGCTCCTGGGGGGCCGAATAAAACGATATTTATCATAACAATTGTAAGTTATGTTTACTTAATTTTTAGTTTATTCTAAGTTCTTTATTTTGATGCAGAATAGCAAATTTATGGGGCGAACTTATGCACAATAAAACGAAATTTAAGCTTTAGAGGAAAGCTTGTCTATTTTTAGGCATATTCTGGCAAAGATTTCTTCTACATCTCCTAGGCCAGACATACGGGCAAAAATCTGTTGATTGGTATAATATTCTACCACTGCTTGGGTCTCGTGTAGGTAAGTAGCAAGGCGATTCCGAATAATGCTTTCATTTTGATCATCAAATCTACCTTTTTCTTTTCCACGCTGGAGTACTCTTTTGACGAGTTCCTCTTCCTCTACATCCAGCGAAAGTACCAAAGATATATTCAATTGATTGGACTTTAATTGTTGGTCAAGGGCGATAGCCTGAGTAAGCGTTCTTGGGAATCCATCAAAAACAAAGCCTTTAGCTTGGCTGTTTATCTTGATCTGATGATCAATCATTGCCACTACAATTTCATCAGGTACAAGTTTGCCTGCAAACATCAATTCTTTGGCTTGAATGCCTAGTTCTGTTTTTGCCATCACCTCACGATGCAGCAAATCACCCGTAGAAAGATGAATCAAGTGGTATTTTTCAGTCAACTTTTTACTTTGGGTACCTTTGCCTGCTCCCGGAGGGCCAAATAATATAACGTTTAACATAATGCCTCAATCATTTAAGGAGCAAATTTACGAATAAATTTTTTCCCACAAGTTTTTTTTGATTATCTTTATCCTATGATTCTTACGAAACTCAATAATACCCGCTTTACAGTTGTTTTAATGTTATTTCTGGGGTTGCAAATACCCTCAGCCGCTCAAGACGTGATCAATAAAGCCTTGATAGAGTCTAATGAGACCTTACTCTTTAACCCTTTGATCCAAATCGAGGCTACATCGGCGGTCAATGATATGTATAACTTTAAATTTGAGCGGGCAGCCAATCAATTCAATTGGTTTAAGGAAAAATACCCCAACCATCCTCTTCCTTATTTTTTGTTAGGTCTGAATGAATGGTGGAAAATTATGCCCAACATAGATATCAAGGACTATGACGAAGCTTTTTTTAATTACATGGACATCAGCATTGACAAAGCCAGGGACTTGTATCAGAAGGATGATTCTAATATTGAAGCTTCTTTCTTTTTGGCTGCTGCTTATGCTTTTAAAAGCCGTTTGCATGCCGAGCGGAAGCATTGGACAAAAGCCACCCTCAATGGCAAAAGTGCACTTAAATACCTACGAAGAGGCAAAGAGCTGAATCAATTGAGCCCCGAACTGATGTTTGGAGATGCTTTGTACAATTATTATTCGGTTTGGATTCCTGAAAATTATCCCTTACTGAAGCCTATTTTGATGTTTTTTAAAAAAGGAGATCAAGCCCTGGGTTTACAGCAATTGCAAGAAGTAGCCGAAAATGCTTTTTATACCCGTACTGAGGCGCAGTATTTTTTGATGAGAATCTACCGAAGTGAGGAAAAAAGCCCGCATAAGGCTTTTCCCATTGCCCAATATCTTGAAAAAACCTTTCCTGACAATGCATATTTTCAGCGGTATTATGCCGGAGTGGCTTTCTCGATGCAAATGCATTCGGAGGTCGATCGGGTTTGCAAGGATATTTTATTAAAAATAGATCAGCAATATCCTGGTTATGAAGCTACAAGCGGGCGATATGCGGCTTATTATTTGGCCTACACCCAACGTTATATCTACCGAAATCAGGCACTTGCCAAAGAATACTTTCTCAAAACCGTTGATTTTGCCGATACAACAGATGCGGATTATTCGGCTTATTATCATTCGGCTCTTGTAGAATTAGCCCGGATTTCCGACGGCGAAAAGAATATCCCAAAAGCCAAATCGTATTATACCCTGGTAAAAAAATACGCCAAAAAGAAAACACCTTATTACAAAGAGGCTGTGGCATATTTGAAGAAGCATAAAAAAGAAAAATGAAGCATTGAGCTTCTGAGCCGCTCAATGCTTCATTCTAAACAATGGGTTAAAAACCTTTTTTAAGGAATAGGAAGTACTTTTTTGTCTTTGAAAGTTGATAAAATCACCATAGACTGCATATTGCTGATTTCTTCTATCTCGCTGATTTCCTCGAGTACAAGTCGCTGATAAGATTGAATATCAGCCGAAATTACTTTCAATAAAAAATCGCAAGAGCCTGTAATATGATGGCATTCAATAACATTATCAATTTTTAGGATTTTTTCCACAAAAGCATCCAATACCGATTTTTTGTGGCTTGCCAGGAAAACCTGAACAAAAGTAGTGACTCCAAGCCCAACCTTGGAAGTATCTAATACAGCGTGATAACTTTTGATGATTCCCAGATTTTCCAATTTTTTGACCCTTTCAAGCGTAGGGGCAGGGGAGAGTCCTATATCTTTGGAGAGTTGGGCATTGGTTATTTTGGCATTCGTTTGTAAAATCTGTAGAATCTTTCTATCCGTGTTGTCAATTTTGATTGGCTTCATTCAATAAAAAATTTTAAAATAAAATAAAGGCTTTGTTCATACAGCAAAATAACGAAATTTTATTCTGAAAAGGATGAGAAAAATAGAAATTATTCTATAAAATTTTTGATATGTAACATTTCATAAATTATTCAAAAAGTGTACGGGCAATAATGCTGCGACCTAGGGTGATTTCATCAGCGTATTCCAGCTCGGTACCGATGGGGATTCCTCTGGCTATGGTGCTCACACGAGTGATCAAAGGTCTTATTTTTTTGGTGAGATAAAAAGCAGTAGTATCTCCTTCCATCGTGGGGCTCAGTGCAAAAATAACCTCTTTTACGGTCTGTGGTTCAAGCCTTTGTATAAGGGTCTCGATGTTGAGGTCTGCTGGTGAAATGCCTTCCATAGGGGCAATCACTCCCCCCAATACATGATATAAACCGGAGTACTGAGCCGTATTTTCAATAGCAAGTACATCTTGCGAACTCTCTACCACACACAGCAATTCGGTATTTCGAGACCGGTTGCTACAAATAGAACAGGTAGGGCTATCGGAAATAAAATGACAAATCTGGCAGTATTTGATGTCTTGCCGAAGTCTAATCAGTGCTTCGCTAAGTGAGAGGGTGCTTTGTTCTTCTTCTTTGAGTAAATGCAATACCAGTCTAAGGGCTGTTTTGGTGCCGATGCCGGGTAATTTGGAGATTTCACGGACGGCGTTCTCGATGAGTTTAGAAGCAAAATTCATAGGAGTAGTTTTATTCCTGTTTTTATAGCAGAGTTCTAAGTAAAAGCCACAAACATTCAATCTCTTCTTCGAGGTTTGTGTAGAAAGCATTTTGGCTCTGAGATACAGAAGCCAAGTTGTATATACATTAAACCTTCGGTTTGAGTACAAATAAACACTAAAAAGCCACACATCGACAACCTATTGGATGTATAGCTCAATTGTATTGATAAAGTTGAGGGAGAATAAATCAAAATCAGGCAACTTCAGCAGAAATACCTCGATCACAAATGGCATCCCGCATAGGCTTGAGTTCTTCAAAAGTACCGTGTTTCACGGAGCATTTACCTTTGTAATGAATAATCCAGGTACATTGCTCGGCTTGTTCGGGAGTATGTCCACACACTTTGATCAACGTATCGATGACGTGCTCAAAGGTATTTACATCATCATTGAAGACAATCAGTTGCCTTTCTTCAACGGATACTACATCTTCTTCAACTACCTCAAGTTCTTTGATCTGTGTCATTGTAGGTACAAGGTATAATAATTATTGGCAAATTTAATAAATTTTTGGCAGTTTTGCCCCAATACTTCAAAATAATGACGATTTTAAACCCGAATAAAAATAATTCACAAGGCTTATTTGATTGATTAGCTTGATTTTCAATGATTTAACAACTAATACGTCATAAAGTTTCTTTGGTTTGAGTATAAAATCAAATGTTTATTCATTCACAAACGAATTCAATGTGACTGTCATCTAAATAATTATCCGAATATGAGTGCTTCTTTGGTTTTGATTGTACTGACGGCTTATTTTTCTCTCCTCATTTTAATTTCTCTGATCACTTCCCATAATGCAAATACACAGGATTTTTTTGTTGCCAATAAGCAGTCACCCTGGTTTTTGGTAGCATTCGGAATGATTGGAGCTTCCTTGTCTGGGGTTACTTTTATTTCGGTACCGGGGGCGGTACTAAGCACCCAATTTTCTTATTTTCAGATGGTCTTGGGATATTTATTGGGTTATTGGGTCATTGGAGGCGTATTGTTGCCTTTGTATTATCGTTTGAATCTGATTTCAATATATAGTTATTTAGACGAGCGTTTTGGTTTTTGGTCTTATAAAACAGGTTCTTTTTTCTTTTTGCTTTCCAGGACCATCGGCGCGTCTTTTCGTTTATTTCTGGCAGCGATGGTGTTACAATTGGGGCTTTTTGATCACTGGGGGATGCCTTTTTGGGCTACTACGGTGATTTGTATTGGTCTTATTTGGGTTTATACCTATCGGGGAGGAATCAAAACCATTGTTTGGACGGATACCCTACAAACTACTTTTCTACTTGTAGCTGTTGTCATGAGTGTAATTCTGATTAAGGATGATCTTAACCTGAGTTTTCAGGCAATGATACATCAGATATTCACAGGTAATTATGCCAAAATCTGGTACTGGGATGATCCGCTGGGGAGTTTGTTTTTTCCTAAACAATTTATCTCAGGGGCTTTTATTGCCATTGTTATGACAGGGCTGGATCAGGATTTGATGCAAAAAAACCTTACCTGCCGTAATATCGGAGAAGCACAAAAGAATATGTTCTGGTTTAGTATCGTCTTGGTGATCGTTAATTTAATTTTTCTTTGCCTGGGCGCATTATTATATATGTACACGTTTGAGAAGGGGATTGATGTATCTTCAATTAGTACCAATGGGCAAATCAGAACAGATAAAATCTATCCCTTTTTGGCTTTGAATCACTTTGGTCTAGTTGCCGGAATATTTTTTCTATTAGGAATTACGGCGGCTACCTATGCCAGTGCTGATTCGGCATTAACTTCATTGACTACGTCTTTTTGCGTGGATTTTCTGCATATTATGAGCAAAGACGAGGCTCAAAAAAAAGTAATCGTGCGAAGGGTACACCTTTTCTTTTCGCTTTTATTGGTACTGATGATTCTTCTATTTAAAGAAATTACAGATGCCTATCCAAAAAGCAATGTAATCGGTAATATTTTCGCAGCAGCTAGTTATACGTATGGGCCGCTTTTGGGCTTGTATGCTTTTGGTTTGTTGAGTCGTTTGAAAGTACGTGACTCGTTGGTTCCCTGGGTTTGTGTAGTAGCTCCGATACTTACTTATTTGATCAATACATATTCCGAAACACTATTTTTCGGATATATATTTGCCTATGAACACCTCATCTTGAATGGATTATTGACTTTTATAGGATTGTGGTTTATCTCTTTACCTTATGAAGATTAAGCAAATTTTATGGTTTTTTTTGCTCCTGATTTTGAATAGCAGTCTGGCAGTTTCTTGTAAACCTCCGAAGCGCTCGGTCAAAGACATCAAAAATCCGTATAAACTTCTGGCAGGCACCTGGTACTTGAATAGTTATGAGCTGTATCACAAGATTTACTTCCAAGATAGTAGTCACGTGGGCTTTGATACCCACATCGACACCGTATTTTTTTATAATTATATCGTGAATGCTGATACACTTGAGCTTTATGATCAGTATGGGGATATGGTCAACCAAAATATTATCCTTAAATTGGATGGAGACTCTCTGGTTTTTGCCAATTTGCTTGATAAAGAAGGTATTCAGCGTTATTCCCGTATAAAAAGCGAAACCACTAAACAGAAATAATACAAAATATCTATTCTTCAGGGGGTAGGTAGTTGCCTATAATTAGTTTATATGAGTTGTTTTCATAATTAATTGATAACCAACACAATTGTATTTGCTATGGACTACCAACTAATTACTCTGGACTACTTATATTTGACTAAATGGATAATTCTACAGTCGGATTCCAAAATACTTTTTCAAAATCCTGCACCTGATCCTGGATGATGATGATCCCTTCGGCTTCCAAAAGCTCCTGCATTCGTTGCGGTGCTCCAAAATGATGCTTACCACTCAGAATCCCATCTCGATTGACTACCCGATGCGCCGGGATGTCTGAGTCTGTATGTGCTTGGTTCATAGCCCAGCCAACCATACGAGCACTTTTTTTGGCTCCCAGATATTCGGCTATTGCCCCATAGCTAGTCACCCGACCAAAGGGAATTAATTTGACCACCTCGTAGACTTCACTAAAGAAATTATTTTGCATCTGCTAATTTAACGGATAAAGAGATAAATTTGCAATTTAACCGATCAAAATGCCTAATCCTTATTTTCAGTTTAAACAGTTTACCGTTTTTCAGGATCAATGTGCCATGAAAGTATGTACAGATTCTTGTATCCTGGGGGCTTATGCACCTGTGGCAAACAGGCAAAGAATCCTGGACATCGGCACAGGTACAGGACTGCTGGCTTTGATGGCAGCTCAAAGGAGCGATGCACAGATTGATGCCGTAGAGATTGCCAGCGACGCCTACCACCAGGCACTTGCAAATATACAACAAAGCCCATGGAAAGACCGTATCCGGGTATATTTTCAGTCTATTCAGCAGTTTTCACAAGACAAAACTTACCATCAATTGTATGATTTTATTATTACGAATCCTCCATTTTATACCAAACACCTACCTTCACCCTCTGTACAACGGAATATTGCCCTACATGCGCAGTCTTTGAACCATGATGAATTACTGAGTGCCATCAAGGCCCTGCTTTCACCGAAAGGGGAGTGGATGGTTTTGCTCCCATCCCATGAATCTGCTTTGCTCGAGAAAAAAGCACGGAATCAAGGTTTTGAAATGATACAAAAGCTGATGATAAAAAATAAAGAAGAAGGCAGTGACTTTCGGGTAATTAGTTTGTATTCGGAGCTGAGTCAGGGGGTTCAGGAGGAAATACTGAGCATCAGAAAACAATCTGGAGAATACAGCGAAGATTTTAAAAATCTTCTAAAAGAATATTACCTTATCTTCTAAAAAACATACTGATTTTTTTGGTTTTGGAAAGTTTATCAAGCGGATTAATTTTATAATCGGGATTTTTGCGTATGCTTCCGGGTGTATAATCCAGGAATTTTTCTCGCAGGCGTGCCCCTTCGTGTTTCTTGGGCAAAGTATTGTCAGATTCAGAATTTGAATCCGGAGACTGACTTTTAAAATTAGATTGGTCTTGTGGAGATTCACGAATGATCAGTTCCTGCCCTACTTTTAGGGTTTCGCCAGCGCGTATATGGTTTCTCAAGCGAAGATTAGTAACAGAGACATTGTATTTTTTGGCAATATCCTGAAGCTCTTCTCCCGGTGCTACAATATGTACTTCACGAAAAGTTTGATTTTTTTCAGATTCTTGCTCCTTGATTAAAGGCACTGAGCCTGGCATAGAAATAGGCTTGAGCAAAATCATTTGCCCTTCAAACACATCTTCCTCTATGCGTAGATTGTTGATACGCCTCAAATAAACAACGGTAACCTGGTACAAACGGGCTATATCAAACAAATCCTGCCCTGAGAGTACGGTATGTGTATTGGGAAGCTCGTCTGTGGAGCGCATATTGGGGTCGGTAGAAGGTATTTTCCTTTCAGATTTACCTAACTCTTTATAAAATTCTTCTTCTTGTTTAAGTAATTCTTTTTGAAGATCTTCTTCGGTTTTGTACTCATAAATATTAACAAAATGCGTTTTGGGCTCTTTTCTGGGAGATGGCTTCCAGGTATGGTCAGAGAGTTCCGTCTCGTTTGATGGTGTATTTTTTCGAGAATCTGTAGAAATATACGCGCTTGGTTTAGGAATTAAAACCGGGTAAATCTTGTTAGTGGGAATTCTTTTCTTTTTAAGCCAGGGATTGTATTGATGAATTTCCTCGGGAGATACTTGAAACTTACGGGCAATTTGTTGTACAGTCTTATTAGCACCCTGATTATAACGAATCAATTTGAACTGTAATCGATTCTCAGGATTTATAAAAGTCTCAAAAACCAGTTTTTGGGCGATAAATTTACGAATATAAGGGTGAGTGTTTTCATCAATAGTTACATTTTGTGCACCAATTACTTGGCTGCGGGGGTATTTGCCTAGCATGTAAGTTTTTGCCTTTTGAAAACCTAATTCAAGGGCTAACATAGTGAAAACCCAGTTTTTAAAATACAAATTGCTTTTCTTTAAATAATTGGCTGTAAGTTCTGTACTTATGACAAGGTTAAAGCGCTCGTCTACTTTTTCATTAATTTCAAGACCGATCTCACGGGCTTGTGCGGCTTCAAGCTCCCAAAACCCTTGGGTATTGTGTACAACATTTTGAGGGAGTAGATGATTTTCCTGAAGAGCTAGGTATTGATAATCCAAAGGAAGCCCGTTTTTATTCAAAATCTCACTAACCACAGAAAGATAAGCTTGAAGGGATTGCATGTTAGACTTGATAGATTGCCTGTGAGTCATCAAAAAATCCATGTGAGCAGCAATTTGTTGACGGGCATCCGCATTAATATGCAAGGTCATACCTGCAAAGGAAATCACTTCAGGTACATCCTGCCTGGCGATCACCTGGCAAATATTGGCAATGCATAGAAAATATAAAATTAAGACACAAAAAAGTGCCTTTTTGGTTGATAATCCCGTCTTCATTTCTGGTGTCTTTTTACAAATTTATTTTCTATTTTGTAATTTTCAAAGCTGATTTTATAAATATTACCCTAACTAAGGTTTGAATATGCTCCATATTTTAATAAAATATGAAGAATATCATCAGCATATACGTGTAATTTATAATGGTTTTATCAATATTGCATTGAATATCGGGGAAATCTATGTGAGATATAAATACTGAAATATTTCAGTAATTTATACAAACACCATATATTACTTAGGATGTAATGTATGGTAGACTGTTATTACGCACAAGAACGGGAATTGTTTTTACAAAAACTAAAAAAATGAATTTTTTTTTGTTATTATTTCACAAAAGCTAACATTAGCCCGTCTCGAATAGGCAAAATAATGCTTTCTACCCTAGTATCTTCATGTACCTTTTGATTAAAATCATGAATATATTGTGTTTTTTTATCCGGTTTTGATAGGGAATCATAGACCTTTCCACTCCATAAAACATTATCAATAATAATGAGTCCTCCTTGAGACATTTTAGGAACTACCAGATCAAAGTAAACGGAATAGTTGCCTTTATCTGCATCAATAAACACAAGTTGAAACTTAAAATTTAACTTTAAGATAATATCTTTTGCGTCTCCGATATGTAGATGTAGTTGATTTTTATACGCACTTTTGTTGAAATAGTCCTGAATTCTGTCTTCCAGTTCTTCGTTTATTTCCAGGGTATGAAGTTCTCCTTCGGGGGGCAGGCCTTCGGCCAAACATAATGCCGAATAGCCAGTAAAAGTACCAATCTCAAGGATGTACTTAGGCTGAATGAGTTTAGATAAAAATGCCAAAAACCGCCCCTGATAGTGTCCTGAAAGCATTCGGGGGCTTAAGATGTGTGCATTTGTATCCCGATTTAGGGCGTGCAGCAGATCGCTTTCAGGACTTATAAAAGCCTCCAGATAATTTTGTAGGTTGGCAGGCAATATATCCATAAAACAAGAATAATTTATAGCTTAACTTACACTAAGATAATTATAAAAAACGAGCCCTAAGATTGAGATTGAAAATAAAAATTACTTTGAAAGTTTTAAGAGATTTTTACATATTTTCTTCCGGCTCATAAACAAGCATGCTCAACTGATCTTCTTTAAATTCTTCCTGGGCTACTTCCAGGATTTTTTCGGCAGTAAGTTGTCGAACGGCATGGAAAACCTCATCCAGGGGTTCTATCTTACCCATATCCAAGATACTGCTTGCCATCATAAGCATAAAATTAAGGTTGCTTTCTTCTGCCATAGCCAATTGCCCCAAAAGTTGTTCTTTAGCTTGGTGGAGTTGTAAAGTACCTAATTTTGTATTTCTCAGGTTTTTGAGCTCTTTATTCACTACGGCCAGGCTTTTTTGAAAATTCTTTTTTTCAGTAGCAAAATAAATGGCAAACATCCCAGCATCCGAGAAGGGATGATAATTAGCCTCCACAGAATAGACATAACCCAGCTTCTCCCGAAGTGCGAGGTTCAAGCGAGAATTGAGGCTGGGACCTCCCAGCAGATTACAAACCAAGGTAAAAGCCAGTCTGCGAGGGTCGTGCAAGGAATAGGCAATATTGCCCAAGGCGCAGTAGGCTTGCCCGGATTGATATTTTTTAAAAATTTCTTTGGGTTGATAAACTTCAACGGGGTTTCGGATCTTCTTGGCTTGGTATTCAGGGATATGCTCCATGTATTTTTCAGCCAGCTTAAGCACCTTCGAAAAGGGTAAATTACCTACCGAAGCAAATACAATCTGATGTGTATTGATATTTTCCTGAATAAACTTACTAAAATCATCTCTGCCAATGGCTTTTACGCTTTCGGGGGTACCAAAAATATGGTTGCCCAAAGGATGATTATCAAACAAAACGGCATCGAATTCATCCTGAATGGCATCATCAGGCGAATCGAGGCACATAGCCATCTCTTCAAGAATCACATTGCGCTCGCGCTCAATTTGTGTCTCCGGGAAAATGGAATCAAAAGTAATATCAGTCAATAATTCCAGTGCTTTGGCGTAGTGCTTATCCAGGATAGATGCGTGAAAACATATTTTTTCTTTGGTGGTATAGGCATTCAAATCGCCTCCCACGGATTCCAAACGGTTGATGATGTGGTAAGCCTTTCTTTTTTGGGTGCCTTTAAAGGCCATGTGTTCCCAAAAATGGGCAATCCCCTGCTGGTAGGGTTTTTCATCCCGACTGCCGATGTCTAATACAAAGCCGCAATGCGCTATTTGTGTGTGTTTTACTTCTTTATGTACGACTCGAATGCCATTCTTCAGGGTGTAACATTCGTAAAAACTTTCCATTTCTTTATTACTCAAAACTCTCAAGAACCAGATTATGATTGGTATAAATACAAATATCTGCCGCAATGTGCAGACTTTCTTCTACAATTTCGCGGGCAGAAAGGTGTTGTGCGTGTTTTTTGAGTGCTAGGGCAGATGATTGTGCAAACATACTTCCGGAGCCGATAGCCGCTACTTCATTGTCAGGTTCAAGTACATCCCCTGTGCCTGAAATAATCAGAATTTCTTCCCGGTTGCATACAATGATCATAGACTCAAGGCGGCGCAGAAAACGATCCGTGCGCCAGTCTTTGGCTAACTCAATGGCTGCTCTTTTCATGTTTTTTCCATAAGCATTGAGTTTTTCCTCGAAACGCTCGAGTAGGGTAAAGGCATCAGCGGTAGAGCCTGCGAAACCTACCAGAATATTTCCATCGGATAATCTGCGGATTTTTTTAATTTGGCTTTTGGCTACCGTATTGCCCATAGTAGCTTGTCCGTCAGCTCCAATGGCAATTTGATTGTTATGTTTGACCGCCAGTACGGTAGTAGCGTGCATTTTTGTCATATTTACAGAGAAATGTGTATAATATAATTTCAAATTTAATAAATAAATTCCAAACCCACACTTTGCCTATCAACAAATACTGGACTCTTGGCAAAAATATTGTTATATTTGGGCATATAATCATTGTGTCTTTACTGAGCATCCAAATCCAAAAAAATATGAATTCTTCACGTCTTACAACCCGGGAAAAAGCCCGAAGACTGAATCTTGAGACAAACTGTTATGGCTCCTTTGCCGAAATCGGAGCCGGTCAGGAAGTAGCCGCTTTTTTCTTTAAAGCAGGAGGGGCTTCTCAGACCATCGCCAAGACAATGTCGGCTTATGACATGACCTTCAGCAATGCCATTTATGGGGCTGAAGAAAGCGGTCGCTACGTTGTAGAATCCCGCCTGATGAAAATGATCAGTAAAGAATACAGCCTGTTGGAGCAACGCCTGGGCATTAAGATGGGTTTTGATACACGTTTTTTTGCTTTTGCCAATACGGTAACGACCATTAATTTCCAAAAAACCAATCAGGGGCACGGTTGGATTGGCGTTCGTTTTCAACTCAAACCCCAAACTCCCCCCAATGATATCGTCATTCACATAAAACTTCACGACAGAGATGCATTAGACCAACAACACGCCCTGGGAATTGTTGGGGTTAATTTGATTTATGGAGCGTATTATTATCCTGACGATACTGAAAAAATGCTTCTTTCATTGATGGATGGACTTTCCTCCGAAAGAATTGAAGTAGATATGATGCGATTAAGCGGACCTGATTTCGCACAAGTAGATAATCGCATCGTCAGCTTACAGTTGGTTAATAACGGACTCACCAATGCAGCTATTTTCGGACCCGACGGAGATGTAATCCAACCGGCAGATTTGCTGTACAAAAAAAATATTCTGGCACTTCGCGGCCGCTTCCGACCCCTTACCTGGGTCAATCTGGATATGCTTCGACGAGGTTATGAACAATTTATTCAGGAAGAAGATGTGCGTAAAGATCGGATTGAAATTCTGGCCGAACTTACGGTGAATGATCTTCGCCTAGGATCTCAGGAGATTGATTATCAGGATTTCTTAGATCGGGTGGATATTCTGAGTTCACTCGGCTGTACGGTGATGATCTCCAATTATCAGGAATACTACCGCCTGGTATCCTACTTCTCACAATTTACCAAAGAAAAAATCGGGATTGTACTTGGAATTTATGCACTACAATTGATCTTTGATGAAAAATATTACGAACATCTGACCGGAGGTATCCTCGAGTCATTCAGCACTTTGTTTAGCCGCAATGTAAAACTTTATGTCTATCCTGCCCATCACAGAAATGGAAATGGAGAAATGTATAACTGTCGCAACTTTGAACTCCCAGAGAATCAAATTGACCTGTATCAATATCTCCTGGCAAACGATAAAATTGAGAACATCAAAAACTTTGATGCCAATCATCTTCATATTATTTCTGATAATGTACTCAAGATGATCAAAAATTGTGAAAAAGGCTGGGAAGAACTTGTACCCGATACCGTAGTGCAGGCCATCAAAAAGAAATGTCTCTTTGGTTATGAAGACAAAGGTGAAAACCTTCCCGAAAAACCTGCCGCTGCCCTAGCTGCCGAAAACATCTGGAATCAAGTGAAAAGTGGGCACGAGGAGGGATAAGACCTTGTGTTTAATCAAGAAATTGCCTTCATGAATAAATCAATTCTGCTATATAGCAGTAAGTTATTCAGTCCCTTTCATGAAAATCGGGATAACTAGGGGCATCGATTTAAGGTAATTTTCAATGAACTCGAATTCATGAAAGGAATTATTAAATCCGAAAAATTTGATACGGAGCTTAAAGAACAGAGGTATCTTGAGCGATTTCTGGGCATGGATCCCAATGAACGGCTCCAACACTTCGAGCAACTTTGTAAAAATATCCAATTACTTGTTGGGGAAAATACCCAGTCTGTAAACTTTAAAGCCATGTTTTTTGAAAGGGATTTTAAAGATTTTATTCTTTTGCTCAATCGTTTTGAAGCAGAATACCTCATCATAGGTGGATATGCCACAGCGGTACATGGGTATGTACGCGCCACAGGGGATATTGATTTTTGGGTTAATCCTACGGAAGAAAATGCCGAAAAATTACTTAAGATCATGATTTTATTCGGCTACGAACCAACAGAGATAGAAAAAGCCGATTTTTTAAAAACCCCAAATGTCCTGATGTTTGGAGCTTCTGAAATTAATCTTTTGACTGCCCCAGACGGATTAGACAGTTTTGCAGATGCCTATTCCCGGCACTTACTTGTGACGCAGGAATGGGGAGATTTGTATTTTATCGGGCTGGATGATCTAATCAGGAATAAAGAGGCAGTAGGTAGAGAAAAAGATAAAATTGATCTGAGACAATTGAAAAAAATCCGAGATATCAATCAGGGTAAAAAGTAAACCATCTCTTTTTAAGGCAAGACTTATCCTCAGCCATCCTTCTCCTATTTACGATACAATTTCCTAAAAAATCAGGTATATCATCTTGTCAGGGCATATAACATTCCCTGACAAGATAATGCACGCTCAACTCGTTTTGGATAGCTCTTACCCACATCAAGCTCTGCTTCCGAAAATGGCACTGCCAACCCGGATGATCGTACTGCCTTCCTCTATGGCAATTTCATAGTCGCCACTCATTCCCATAGAAAGTTCTTTAAAATCCACTTGAGGTATTCGAATTTCTTCTTTCATTCGGTCAAAAAAAGCCTTTAAACCCCGGAACTCCTGACGGATTTTTTCGGTATTGTCCGTAAAAGTAGCCATACCCATCAGCCCTAATAAACGGATATTTTTATAACTTGCGGCCTCTACAGACCTCAGAAAATCTTCAGCTTCTGCATAAGAAAATCCCGATTTACTTTCTTCCTCAGCGATATGAATCTGTAAGAGGCAATCTATGATGCGATTGTGATTCTGTGCTTGTCGGTTGATCTCAGCCAGAATCTTGGGGCGATCCACAGAGTGAATTAAAGAAACAAATGGAGCAATGAATTTGACTTTATTGCTTTGCAAGGTACCGATAAGATGCCATTCAATGTCTTTGGGCAGTTTTTCATATTTGGCTACCATTTCCTGGACTTTGTTCTCACCGAATCTACGCCAAGCCAGGTCATAGGCCTCCTGCAATACTTCTACAGGTTTGGTTTTGCTTACAGCAACCAGTTTAATGGGTTTATGGGCTATCTTTTCTAAAAAGCTTTGTAAGTTATTTTTTAAGTCACTCATAGTTTTATCCTTTGATAATCAATTTTTTAACTATTGATAGGCTGCCTTAGGGTTTTGAAATTACAAAAATTAATCAAAAAATTTACTAGCTATTAAAACAATAATCCCTTACTTTGTAGCAATAAGTACCTTAGCAAACAAAGATTGTGGTTTAAAAACATTGACTCTTATGCCGATTTTGGGTAGATTACTTAAACAAGGAATCAAGCTAAGAAAAAGCATTGAACAAGAGCGGAGAAATCCGATACAATTGCAGGAAAAACAATTGCTGCATTTGATTCAGGCCGCCAAATCAACTCGCCTGGGGCAAATCTATCAATTTGAAGACATTTTGAAAGATTTTCACCTAAGTGCCAATACCCGTAGTTTATATGAAGATTTCATCCGAAGGGTTCCGCTTTCCAATTATCAAAAAATGTATAATGACTGGTGGCATCTCTCCAGAGAAGGCTTAAAGGATATTGCCTGGCCGGGTTTGGTAGAATATTTTGCCCTCAGTTCTGGTACTTCGGAAGCATCTAGCAAGTACATTCCTGTCACAAGGGACATGATCAAGGCCATTCATCGAGCCAGTCTCCGTCAGATTCTTTCTTTGTCAAATTTTAAAGACTTGCCCAGTAAAATCTATGGGAAAGGAATGCTGATGCTTGGCGGTAGTACACACTTGCACCGAAAAGGTACTTACTTCGAGGGTGACCTGAGCGGCATCACTGCCAGTCAGATTCCTTTTTGGTTTCAGCATTTTTACAAGCCTGGCAAGCGGATCGCCAAAAATTCGGATTGGGACGATAAACTCCACGAAATCGTGCTTAAAGCCCCCAAATGGGATATCGGCTTTGTGGTGGGGGTTCCGGCTTGGATTCAGATCATGATGGAAAGAATTATTGAACATTATCAGGTCAAACATATCCACGAGATTTGGCCCAATCTAATGGTGTATGCGCACGGGGGCGTATCTTTTGAACCTTACCGCAAGGGATTCGAAAAGCTTTTGGGGCAGCCGATTACCTATATTGAGACCTACCTGGCCTCCGAAGGTTTTATTGCTTTTCAGACACACCCGCACCGGGATATGCGCCTGGTACTTAATAATGGTATTTTTTATGAATTTGTGCCTTTTAATCATGAGAATTTTACTGCTGCTGGCGAACTCAAAGAAAATGCCCAAGTATTACGCATCGATGAAGTAAACACCCGCCAAGATTATGCATTGCTGCTAAGCAGTTGTGCAGGGGCTTGGAGGTATCTGATTGGGGATACGATTCGTTTTACTTCCTTAGAAAAAAGCGAAATTATCATCACTGGGCGCACCAAACACTTTCTGAGTCTTTGTGGAGAACATTTATCGGTAGATAATATGAATAAGGCCATCGAGCTTGTAGCCGACGAACTCAATATGAATGTGAAGGAGTTTACGGTGGTAGGGATTCCTTATGATTCGCTTTTTGCCCATCAGTGGTATGTGGGCACTGATGATCCGATAGATGAACACTTATTAACCCAGCGCATTGATGAGATTTTAAAAGAACTCAATGATGATTATCGGGTAGAAAGATCAGCCGCCTTGAAAGCAATTTATGTAAAAATCTTACCTACACACTTATTTTATCAGTGGATGGAGTATAAAGGAAAAGTAGGAGGACAGAATAAATTTCCTCGAGTACTTAAAAAAGAACAACATGATGAATGGTTGAGTTTTATTCGTGAAAAATCTAATTAACCTTAGAAATTAGGCATGATTGGGGTACTCTTTCAAGGAATAGGATATGGATTGGTATTGGCTATGTTGATCGGACCTGTGTTTTTTGCCCTGATCCGTACCAGTATCGCCAAAGGATTTGCTTCGGGCGCATATCTTGCCTTTGGTATTGCGCTCAGCGATAGCTTTGCGGCAACGGTGGTATACCTGAGCATCGCACAATTTCAGGATAATACCATCTTTCAGAATTATTTGGGGCTTTTGGGTGGTTTCCTGATGATTGGTTTTGGGCTAAGTTATTTTCTAATACCCGTCTCCAAGCGAAAATTCAGCCCACAGCGCAGTATGCGACCAACGCAGGGCATCAAGCATATTATTGAAGGAATTTTTCTAAATTTACTAAACCCCTTGGTGTATATCTTTTGGTTGGGAATAGTAAGTTATACTACCGTAAGTCAGGGATATAATCTGCACGAAAACTTTATTTTTTTCTTGGGTACCATCTCTACTGTTTTCCTGACCGACCTTCTCAAAGCCTTTATCGCTGATAGAATTACCAACTACCTTACTGCCCATTTGATTTCTTTGATCGGACGAATCGCAGGCATTGCCCTAGTCGGCTTTGGTCTGCGTTTACTTTTTTTTGCAGCTTATGGTTTGTGAGAGTTACTTTTTAGGGAGTTAGTTTGAAGAAAAATCACACCTTACAACAAACCACGGATCGCACACACATACCTATACCAACTTAAAGCGTATTTATTCAAAAATTGGCCTTCCAAAGCCTAAGAAAATAAATTATGCTACTAATTTCAAACATACAAATCACCTCAAATCAAAAATTGTATACTTTTTGTAGATAACACATCAACAATTTCAACACATAAGGGAGTATTCTTAATCAGTATTGATTGTCTTTTTCATCCTAAATGCTAAGTATCATGAATACAAATCATACACTGGTTTGGGTGATTAGAGTGATCATCCTTCCCGTTTTTTTTTCTGCTTTATTATCAGGCAGGCACGTATACGCACAAAACACAGCCAAAATAGACAGTTTGAGCCATTTGTTAAAGGGTTCTCAGGGAATAGAACGTCTAAAAACCCTCAACAAACTCGGCTGGGAATACCGCAATACAGATTTTACCAAAGCTTTTACCTACCTGGAAGAAGCTATTAAAATCGGTGAAAAGATGAGTGCCGTCCAGGAATTAGCCGACAGCTACAGTTTCATGGGGGTGGTTTTTAAATACACCGGAGATTATAAACAAGCCCTAAACTACTTCTTTAAAGCCCTTCATTTATCTGAAAAATACAAACTGGATGAATCTTTGGGCTATAGCTACAATAATATCGGAGAGATACAACGCTATCAAAAAGATTACGAAGCTGCCCTGCAGAGTAGCGATCAAGCAGTTGATATCTTTGCTGAAATACAAAACCATCGGGGGCTTGCCTATGCCTACATTCGCCGGGGTGAAATCTATCAAGATACACAAAACTATCCCAAAGCCTTAAAGGCATTTCTCCAATCCCTTGAAATTCGCCAAAAAATGAAAGACGAAGAAGGTATCGCCACCTCTATGAATCGCGCAGGAATGATCTATAACCTGATGGGCAAAAATCAAGAAGCACTTGAGTATCTTCAAAAAGCACTCGCCGTAGCCGAAGGAATGAAAGATAAAAGAGCAATCATCAATTACTCCATCGATATCGGCAAGGTATATCTCAGCACAAAAGATTATGCAAAGGCCATTCTGTATGCTTCTCAAGGACTCACACAAGCCCAGGAAATGCAATCGCCCGAATACATCAAAAAAGCTTCTGCCGTTTTACAGGAGTCCTATGCTGGACAGGGTGATTTCACAAAAGCTTATCAATATCAAAACCTACACCTGGCTGCCAAAGACAGCCTGATGAATGACAATATTGAGAAAGAACTCTCTAAAATGCAATCCAACTTTATTTTAGAGAAAAAACAAACTGAGTTGAATCTTGCCAATAAAGACAAAATCATACAAGCTGAAAAACTTGAAATTCAACAATTAATCCTGCTGGTAGTCTCACTAGGAATTCTCCTGCTTTTTTGCTTGATCGGCACCTTGTTTTATATCAATTATAAAAGAAAAAAAACCAACCTCGCCCTCCAAGAAAGAAATGAAATTATCAAACAAAAAAGTGAGGAAATCGAGACTCAAAACGATAACCTCGTCCTTCTGAATGCCGAAATTACCCAGCAAAAAGAAGAAATTGAAGCCCAAAATGAAAACTTGATTGAGCTTACGCATAAACTAGAAATCGAGAAAGACCAATCCGACAAACTGCTGCTGAATATTTTACCCAACGAAACAGCCCTAGAACTTAAGGAGAAAGGACAGGCCAAACCCAGATTTTATGAAAAAGTGACCGTTCTCTTTGCAGATTTTAAAGGCTTTACCTATTACGCCGAACAGCTTCCCCCCGAACAACTGGTTGAAGAGCTCAACTATTACTTTTCTGTTTTTGATAATATCTGCCAAAAATATAATTTAGAAAAAATCAAAACAATCGGAGATGCTTATATGGCTGCTGGAGGCATCCCAGTACCCAATCACAGCAACCCAGTCGATGCCGTAAGTGCTGCCCTAGAAATGCAATTGTTTATGCAGCAACTTCACCTGGAAAGAATGGAAGCCGGGAAAAGTGCCTTAGCCCTTAGAATAGGCATCCATACCGGACCCGTAGTGGCCGGGGTAATCGGACTGAATAAATTTGCTTATGACATCTGGGGAGATGCCGTAAATCTAGCAGCCCGAATGGAATCCAGCGGCGAACCTAACAAAATCAATATCTCCGGAGCAACCTTTCAATATGTCAGAGACTCATTCCTTTGTACCTATCGCGGGAAAATCAATGCCAAAAACAAAGGCGAAGTGGATATGTATTTTGTGGAAGATTTCTTAGAGATCAAAGTACTTCCAGATTTTGAGGTACTTCATACTGCCAAGTTTCCATCGTAAATTTCCAGTGGCTCAAGACTCTGTCCAGCTCTTTTTGAGAAATCTTATACCGGTTTTTCTCATAAGTTGCCTGAGAGCGTACATAATCTTCCAGATAAGGTTGAGCTTCTTCAAAATTGCTGAGATGCAACGTTTGGTAGATTTTTTCTAAATGCTCAAGAGGTTTTTTCTCGAAATCTTCAAAGCAAATCTCAATCAGATTCTCAGCCGGAATCAAGGCTTTATCTCTGAAATAATCCTCCATGAGTTTTTGATAAACTTCAAAAATTAAGTCGCAAATTTGTTCTTCACTAATTTTTTGAAACTGTAAGGTCGGAAAAAGCTTTACAAAAAACTTCTTGGTGGATAAATACACAACCACTGGATTGCGATAGATAAAAATGAACTTTGCCTCTGGAAACATTTCCAGCAAGGTTTTGACCCTACCCGTATTGACAGGATTTTTGAAAATAGCCCTTGTACCGCCTGTATGTAAAATCGCCTTAGAAATCAGCCTGTGATAAGCGGCCTTCCAGCGACGGCTCACCTTTTCGTGCTCCTTAAAGCCAATGTATTTGCGATAGTACTCCGACCAATCAAAGGGGAAGTGGAAAAAATAATAATAACAATAAGAAATCATATTGCCCATCGCAAATTCATCCTCCTGCGGAAAATTTACAGAAAGCTCTACATTATCGCTAGGGCGTTTTTTGGGCATGAAAGTACGCATAAAGGTCTTAAAGAGCCACTGACTCATCAGGTGTTCGGGAAAAAGAGATTGATAAGTTGTAATATAAGCGGCTTTGGGATCCTGACAAAGTACATTGTGTAGGAAGGTCGTTCCACTGCGCCAATGCCCCAAGATGAATATGGGATTTTCTCGAATGATATTTTTTCTCCGAAGATTATAAAAATAGAGATAATCCAACCATCTGAAAGGTGTCGCAAATAAAATAATCAAAAAAGTAATAAGTACTTTGATAAAATACGCTGCTTCTATCCTTCTCCCCCACAAAGCTTTGAAATAAACACGCATAGAAGCTCCTGCCAAGGTAGAAATACTTGGTAATTTGAAGTTAGATTCTGAGGATGCCATGGTTTTTACTTTATTCAATTCAACTGCAAGTATAAAGCAATTTTTTATTTTTCTCTAAAATCCAAGTTGCACTGCGTACGAGTACCAGCATAAAAACCCGTAGAAGCTTTAAAAAAGTGAAGCGATTCCAAACTGGAATCGCTTCATCTGAAAATTAAATTACACGTATTTTAGGATTCGAAGCTCTTTACATTAGGGCAGTAATACCTGATTAATGATATGTACCACACCATTGCTGGCTACTACATTGGCACCTGTAACGGTGGCATTGGTAGGATCAAGATCTAAAGCCAAATCTCTGGAAGTAATCGTAACACCATTGCTTAGGCTGATCGTAATGTTGTTTCCATCCAGCATCGTGACAGTGCCAGCGGTCAGGTCGGTAGAATATACCTTGGCGTTTGCCTGTACTACGTGATAAAGTAATACGGCTTTTAGGGTTGCTGCATCGATTTGAGAAACACTTGTCACACCCAGTTTGGTATATAAAGCCTGAAAAGCTGCATCGGTTGGGGCAAACACGGTAAAAGGTCCGTTGCTTCCCAACACATTGGCTAGTTTTTCATTGCTATTGGCGATGGTGGAGTCTACTCTTAGAATAGCTGCCAGCAATTGGGTGAATTCGCCAGGGTTGTCCGTTGCCAGTTTTACAACCAGGTCGGTCACTGTTCCGTTTTCAGGAAACTGAAGGCTGGGAGGTAGAATAACCTTCTCAATGATGTGGATGACTCCATTTTTAGCTTGTACATTGGCAGTCGTTACCCGGATATTTTGTCCGGGATTGGAAGGATTGATAAATACGCCATTAGCGGTCACATTTACAAAAATATCCAAACCCGCCAAAGTAGTCTCAGGACCTCCGGTACCAAAGTCGGCAGCCAGTTTTTCCTCAGTCAGTGCGTGATAGCCAATGATTTCTTCGGCTTGGGCAGTGGTCAATCCGGCTAGAGCCGCAGCGTCCAGGTTGGTAGCAGCAAAAGCATCATCATTGGGGGCAAATACGGTCAGGTTGGTGCCATTATTTAGGTCATCCACCAGACCAGCAGCACCAGCAGCAGCTTCTAACAAGGTAAAATCATCTCCTACTTGGGCGATCTGAGCAATGGTAAAATCTTCAATAGGCACTAGTACCTTATCAATCTGATGAATTACGCCATTGGTAGCCAAGATGTCGGCGGCAGTTACTTCACTTTGGTTGAGGCTTTCTATAAAAACACCTCCCGTCAAATTCACTCGTACAGTAGCCCCATTAAGCGTGGCAGGTGTAGCACCGTTGGTCAGGTCGGAAGAGAAAACTCTGCCCGAAACCACGTGATAAAGTAAAATTTGACTAAGCAATTCATCGGGTACCTGATCCAGTGTAAGACCAAGCTGCCCTAAAAACTCCTCAAAGGCCGCATCGGTTGGGGCAAATACGGTAAAAGGTCCCGCTGCCTGTAGATCGTCTACCAGTCCTGCTTGAGTCAGAGCAGCTACCAAGCTACCGAATTCGGGCGTAGTAGCTTCGCTGGCTTCTATGGCAATTTCTGTCACATCCTGAGAAGCCGGGATGAGGACTTTATTGATCACGTGGATTACCCCGTTGCCTGCCACCACATTGGCGGAGGTAACCTGAGTACTGCCGTTGATAAAGATATTGCTACCATTTACAGATAGATAGATGTCATCTCCGTTGGCGGTTTCTCTAGCACCGCTGCTCAGAGCACTGGATAAAAACTCCCCGGCAAGCACGTGATAGGTCAGAATTTCTTCCAAAGTAGCTACATCAGCAGCATTGATAGCGGCTTCATTGGCAAAACCCGCAGCCTGGAACGCCGCATTGGTCGGCGCAAACACTGTGTAATCTGTAGTTCCATCCAATAAACCCACTAAATCACTGCCTCCGCCTGTACTTACACGCACTAAAGCTGCTTCCAGCAGAGAAAAATCAGCTCCATTCACGACCACATCGGTAATTGTAGATGTTGAGGGAGTGGGTTCGTCATCATCATCTTTGCAGGATGTGAGGATAAGACTTGTTAAGCCCAATAGAAAAAATAAAGGAAAAATTTTACTGATCAAAAAACTTCTAGTCATTGGTATAATAATTTTAAAATTAGTGTATGTTTTCAAAAGCATTGACCCAGCAAGTGGGAGAATGGTTGGAATGGTGTTGAAAAAAAATTAAAAAAAATTACTTCTCTTATATTTCATCCTGCAAAGCTCCTTTAGTAGCCAAGCCCGAAGGTTTTGTTTTGGAAATGCCCGATCTTACGGCTGGAGAGAGTGGTTTCGTTTTGGAAATGCCCAATCTTGCGGCTGGAGAGAGTGGTTTTGTTTTGGAAATGCCCGATCTTGCGGCCGGAGAGAGTGGTTTTATTTTGGAAATGCCCGATCTTGCGGCTGGAGAGAGTGGTTTCGTTTTGGAAATGCCCAATCTTGCGGCTGGAGAGAGTGGTTTCGTTTTGGAGATGTCCGATCTTACGGCTGGAGAGAGTAGTTTCGTTTTGGAAATGCCCGATCTTGCGGCTGGAGAGAGTGGTTTCGTTTTGGAAAT
>JANRIC010000198.1:0-4934 GCA_033765345.1 Microscillaceae bacterium | reverse complement strand
TTTTTGAGTTTTTTTGTAAGTTTTCTTCTAAAACTCTATAAAATATCGCAAAATATGGGTTTTGATAAAATATAGCATGTAAGTTTTATAAGAATAGTTATATTTCATATAAATATTTCGCTAGGGTGCGAAAAGTCGGGTGTAAACGAATACTTAGAAAAAATCAGATGATATACTACCAATATTTCATTAAAAGTGCTGTAGCCTTGATTTTAATTTTTCAGCTAGTGCGATTTATATCCTCAGGTAATAATACCGATGCAAACGTTATTGATCTGGCACAACTAAATAGGGTTTATGCCCAAAGCTTAGACTTACCCATCTCTGCGGACAGTCTGGAGGTGTTGATTTATGTGTATCCCGAGATCTGCGGCAATAGCTCAGTTGAGGAATTAAGAAGTATTTTTACTCCTGACTTACTAGAAAAACCTTATCTGAATACACTTAATTCAAAATATAAAAAGCTAAAAATCATCAGCGAGCATCATCATAGCATAGAGAATTATAAAAAACATCCCCTTAAAATATCCCTGGAAATTTGGGGAGACGTCAAAAACCGCAGACTGGTGGAGGTTTGGGAAAAATATAACTTAGGCTATAAAACAAACTATGGGGATAAAATAATCTCCATTGAGAAAATCTGCACCTTTCAATATGGTAAATGGTCTGTGAAAACACACAAAACTAAGTTAAGTTATTATTAAAAACCTGAAAAATTCCTGAACCGCCCAATTCACCAAATTTGTACCCTCAATGTACACGCACTTTTTCCTGTACTGCCCCTTCGTAAAAATGATGCAAAATAAAGGTTTGCTCTGCACCGAATTTTTGACCAAGTTGTGCCAGTAGGTAAAGCCCAATCAGCAAAACACCACAAACAGGCACCCACCAAAGGATGGAGCTGTCTAGGTTTAGGCTCCACTGCGAAAAGCCGATCATACCCAAAAAAAGGATGGCTGTAGATAAAAAAATATAAGCAAACGCAAAAATCGTCCAAATGGCAGGATCAGGGCCATACAAACCACGAATTAGTGTGTCGGTTTCTTGCTCCTCAAGGGTAAGATGCAGGTGCGGCGACCAGAAATGTCGCTCTTGCGGAGGGATTTTTAAGATGATGTGCGTGTGTTCACCGGGTATGACCAGTCCCTTGCAGGGGCAATTTGCTTTATTCAACTGATCTTCAATACGATTTTTGACCTCTTCCAAAGGCAGAGAGAGCATTTGCCGAAAGTAAGGGCGAATCTGAAAGCTTGTCATAATGCCTTAAGTTTTTGTAATAATTGAAGGTCAAGTTAGAAAAAAGCCTGTAAAAAGACAAATTTATACTCGGATTAAGCCGATTGCACGGACTGACCAGCTTGATTTGACTCTCTGATTGAGTATATGCGATTTTACTCAAATCAGCACGTTTTTTCAGGCATAGATTCTTTGCTATTGGCTAAACCCAGACAACTGTATGCAAAAATCAAACGTCTCTTTAAAAAGACATGATTATGGCCATAAAAACAATTGATTTACTGCACAAAATCCTGGATTTTGTAACGGACTGGGCAGGTACTTCTACCTCTTTTCATCCACAAGCACTACAAGACACAAAACCTGCTTATATGCGATTGCTTCAAATAGAAGCTCTTTTGGAGGCATTCCAACTCAATAAAAACTTTAGCAGTGTTTCTCAAGAAGTCCGCTATCACATCGTAGGAACTGACCAAGAATTCGGACGACAAGAATACCTCCAGGAATTTACCCATTTGGATTATTTTATGAGTGGTGAGTTTTTACATGACAGGGCTTACCAAGATAACCACGCTTATGTGATTCAACAAGCCGTTCAAACTGCCCTGAGTCATTTTCCTGGCAAATCTACCATCCTTCGTCGTGCCGAAAAACCAGTTAATCTCAAATGGATGTTTAATCATCTTTTTCGATACAGAAGGAAAATTCACCCTTTCACAAAGGAAACAGTAGGGTTTTTGGAAGGTTTTGACGTAGGAGCTTATTTTGCACAAGTTCTTGAGACTGAATTAAATCTAAAAATTAAAAGAGAAATTATCGAGATTGATCATATTCTTTCGCTGATTATGGATCCTCAGGAGCGTTGTTTTGGGCTTGACTTCCTTGTAGAAAAATTTGAATACCCTCACGTAGATTTGGATAGCCTTGACTGGGAGTGGCGTGTAGAAAATTTTTAATAAATCCATCCCCGTATTGGGATAGAGGATGGATTCTTGAATCATTTAGCTGTTCTGGTAAGCCGCAGCAAACTCTTTGGCAAAATCTTCAATAGAAGTAGGCGTACTGTTTTCAGGTGTACGTACAAAATCATTGAGATATTCGGAGTTATTCAGGCAATTAAAAAGCTCTACATATCCGTCGGCAATCGTCTCAGGAATACCCGCCTGCAACATCCCCGCTTTGGCATCACTTTCTGAAAAAGCTACATAATGCAAATCGGGTTTGGCGATGGCTTCTCCTAAAACTTTGGCTGCTTCTGGCATGCTCAGGTCACGCTCTCCGGGTACAAATACGTAGTTGAACCCTTCAAAATCAAGTGCTAAGAGATGTTTTATAGCCACATCGGCAATATCATTGGTATGCACAAAAGGTATTTTGACATCAGCCTTGAGAGAATACCCAAAGAAACCCAATTGCTTGATCATCCCGATATTGGCATAAAGATTTTGCATAAAAAAGCCTGCGCGCAAATTCATAATATTGAGTCCGGGTACTGCTTTGAGCATTTGCTCGAATTCGTACAGACCCGTCACCGGACCTGCGCCCTCGGGCAATTGCGCCCCATTCGAACTAAGCACCACTACATAAGGCACAGCGTTTTTTTCAATGGCAGTCGTTAAGGCTTGCCCCACACGACGCTGGTAGTTGCGCCAGGGTTCTGTTAGATCCCATTTGGGAGGAATGAGCGCGTACACTGCCGTAGCTCCCTCGAAAGCTTTTGTCAAAAAATCGGCATCCTCCAATTCACCCACAGCAGGAATAGCACCCTGGTCGATGAGAGGTTTGAGGCGTTTTTCGTCCCTGCTGACGACTTTTACCGTTTTGCCCGCTTTGAGCAGTGCCTCAGAAATTCTTAGTCCGGTATTGCCGGTAGCTCCTGTGATGACATACATAAGATTTTATTTTTAGGTTAAAAACTCAATTGTACTTGACAAAGCTATTTCATTGGTTTATTTTTGTCAAGTAGTTACTCTGAGTTTACATAGGATGCTCTTAGATACTAATATTGATTATCAATAACTTATGAAACAAGAAAATATTGCAGAATTTTTATTATCGCCGGATACCTGTCCGGTGACTTTGGCCGTGGAGAAGATTGGCGGTCAATGGAAACCCCTGATTATCTTTATGATCAGTCGAGGCATACAGCGATTCGGGGCAATGCAACGGTGCCTACCCACGATCAGCAAAAAAATGCTCACCAAAGAACTCAGAGATTTGGAAGAAAACGGCATCATTCATAGAGAGATTTTTGCCGAAATCCCTCCACGCGTGGAGTATACACTGACCAAACAAGGGCAAGCTACCCTGCCCGTATTTGAAGCCATGGCAAAATGGTCGGCTGAGTATCAACAAGATTGACTGGCCTTGTAAATCTATGGGTCAATGTTTAAAAAAAATACCATTCAACTAGATATCGTAAAATAAGCCAATATCAATATTTTCTGAATAGTCTATGTTTAAAAACCCGCTGGGTGACGATAGAGCCGTCTTCCTGTACGACTTCTACAGATTGCCTTTCAGTAGTGGAATAGACAGGAATCACACCTATTTCCTTGCAGTAATTCACCAAGATAAAAGCCAATCCAAAATCCCCTTGTACTAAGGCAAAATCGCCGACTTGTGCATTTGCTAGTAGCCAATCCATCAAAGGTTGTGCATATTCTTCCAAACTGAGTAAATCTGAAGGCACATTGCTAAAATGCTTTTGCAAATCTTCAGGCAAATTTATCACCTCACCAATTTGCAATTTCGCCTTTGCATCCGCCTCTTGGTCGGGGGTGAGGGTGTGGGAGAAAAGGAGGTGGAGGGTTTTCATATTATTTTAGAATTGAGTCATATTAATCCTGTCAAGTATAATCAAATGGGTATCTTTTTCAAAAGCCTCTACGATAGCTTCCAAATTGGATTCAATAATTATTAACAAATCTACATTTTTGATATTCCCTACTTCTAAAAGCAATACATCAGGAGGTGAGCCTTTTAGTAAATAATTATCCAAAAAATATCACTATCTTTAGTGATAATGATTTGATGATTATTTATAGCCATATCAATTATTTCTTTATCCTGCAATAAATGTCCGTCAGGGTAATCCATGGTATGTGCTGCATCAAATCCTTTTTCTTTCAAAAATCTTGAAAGGATAGGCGGAAGTTGTGTGTCTATCAAAAATTTAAGCATTCACTAATCGGGTTATACTTTTGGAATTAGCCATTTGAGATGCATACCACAAACAAGCCTGAATATCCTCTATTTCAATAAAAGGATAATCTGTTAAAATTTCTTCTTGGCTCATTCCGCTTGCCAAAAGCTCAAGCATTTGTGAAACCGAAAAACGCATATTGCGAATGGTTGGCTTGCCCTTCATTACACTCGAGTTGATAGTAATACGCTCTTTGAGATTTTTCATGGATTCTTTTTTTATTTAAAGATACAAAAAACTTGCGTTTCGTGGGATTTATTCCCCGGTATGGGACATTGCTGTGCCAAAGGGCAGATACTGTCTATGAATTTTTCTGTTTCCATTCTTTTATTGCATATAACCGTAGCCTACGGCGGTTTTAGAAATAAATATATTGACTTCGCTTTCGAGAAATATCTCTCAAACCTGATTGTTCTCCAAGTCAAGTGTTTTTACTTGGTCAATAATATACTGCAAAATACCTAATATCATAGCCAGATCATTCAAAAAATAG
>JANRIC010000197.1:0-5609 GCA_033765345.1 Microscillaceae bacterium | reverse complement strand
GGAGAATGACTAAAAACTAAGATGTTTTCCTTAGAATACACTGTTCCCCCATCTGGCGCCAGGATGGGAACTAAATAAAAAAAAGAAACCTGGCGCAAGCATGAGCGTAGCGGTGCTTGTGCCAAGTATTCTTGAAAGTGTCCACTTTCCAGTTCTGATAAGAACTGAGAGACCTTGACTGCCCAGGAAGCCAAGCATAAAACCGAAAGTCTGCATAAAAAGGCTTTCGGGTTTTTATGTAAAAATCCAGTTATTTTACAGAGAATATTTTATCTTAAACTTTCGTTAAGCCTTCGGCTGGAATTCGCAGACTTCCCGAATACTTTGAAGTGATCCTTCGGAACACCTCAAAGAACGAGGGTTTTTAATTCAACTTACTTTCCGATGCAAAACTTGGAGAATATGAAATCGAGCAAATCTTCATTACTTACTTCACCTACAATCGAGCCTAAGTGATAGATCGCTTCACGCATATCGCTGGCGATGAGTTCGGAGGAGAGTTTTTGAGTAAGGGCGTTTTCTACAGTATCGAGGGCTTGTAAGGTATTCACTAGACTTTCGTAGTGGCGCAGATTGGTTACGATGACATCGGAGGTGGACTCTTTAAGCACGCTCTGGCACAATAATTTTTTGAGCTGCTCGAGTCCTGTTTTTTCTTTGGCTGAAATACCACACCAGATTTCTCCTTCAGGCAGAAAAAGGTCAAAACGAGCAAATTCATCCATTTTGTTGGCTACGGTGATGATTTGGGTATGGGGAAAATCAACGTGTAATTCCTTGATATAATCCAGAACGTCGCTGTGTTTTTCTACCACTGCATCAAAAAGATACAAGATAATCTGAGCACTTTGCATCTTGCTGCGGGTGCGTTCTACGCCTATTTTTTCTATGGTGTCTTCGGTTTCACGTAATCCGGCTGTGTCAATAAAGCGGAATCGTAATCCTTCTATGACTTGTTCATCTTCAATGGCATCGCGGGTAGTACCGGGTATTTCGGACACGATGGCTTTGTCATCTTCTAGCAAGGCGTTGAGTAAGGTAGATTTGCCCGCATTGGGTTTGCCGATAATGGCTACGGGGATGCCGTTTTTGATTGCATTGCCTACTTGAAAGGAATCCCGAAGGCGGATGATTTCGCTTTTGAGCTGTGCGAGTTGTGCTTGTAGATCACTTCGGTCGGCAAACTCTACGTCTTCTTCGGCAAAATCTAGCTCTAGCTCTAGCAGGGCTGCCAGCCGGATAAAGTCTTGCCGAAGGTCTCGAATGCGTTGTGAATAGCCCCCGCGCATTTGTTGCATGGCTACCTGATGGCTCATTTTGGACTCGGAGGCGATCAGATCGGCAATAGCTTCTGCCTGAGCGAGGTCTATTTGTCCGTTAAGATAGGCGCGTTGGGTAAACTCACCAGGGAGTGCCAAGCGCGCTCCCAAACGAACCAGTGACTGTAGGATTTGACTGATGATATATTGGGAGCCGTGGCAGGAAATTTCTGCTATGTTTTCCTGGGTGAAAGAATGTGGAGCTTTAAATATCGATACCAGTACCTCGTCTAATATTTCTCCTTGTGTATCTAAAATTCTCCCGAAATGGATCGTATGCGAAGGAACAGACTCCAGGTTTTTACCCTTAAATATTTTTCCTACCAAACTGATGGCCTGTTCACCCGAGACCCTGATTAAGGCAATTGCCCCTACACCCGGTGGTGTAGAGAGAGCTACAATTGTATTTTTTTTATGCCTAATAAAATCCGTATTCATGGTTTTTTCGAGTTTCAAGATGTACAATTTGGTGTGAGGTATGGGAAGATTTTTGTGTTACAAACTGCCCTAAAAAATAACCTAAAAGCCAAACCCGTGGTTTAGACTTTGCTTACAAAGATGTTTTCGGCTACCTCTTTGGAAACCATAAGTATACGCTGGGCATCAATTTCAATTTCAAGAGATTCGTCATAGGCAATTTTATCCAACACACGGATATGCGTACCGATACTGACCTGAATCTTGTTGAGGTGTTTGAGAAAAAGAGGGGTATTCTCGTGAACAGCTACCACTTTGAGCATAGTATAAAGGGGAGAGCTTTTCAGATTGATGCGTTTTTGCAGAATAATCTCCCCTTTTTCGTTGGGGATGGGGTCACCGTGCGGGTCAAAAGTAGGAAAATCAAGAAAAGCGTCTAGGCGTTCGGTCAATTTGCGAGATTGGATATGCTCAAGTTGTTCGGCGATTTCGTGTACTTCATCCCAGGAGAATTTGAGCTTGTCGACCAAAAAAGTCTCCCAAAGTCGATGTTTACGAATGATGTCAATGGCATATTGTTTACCCTGGTCTGTTAAAGTCACCCCTTGATATTTTACATAGTGGATCATTTTTTTTTGTGAAAGCTTTTTGATCATATCGCTTACAGAAGCAGCACTGATATCGATTCTTTTGGCAATATCATTGGTGCTTACCCCTTTTTCAAAATCATAGTCAGAGAGGTAAAATATGGCTTTCAGGTAATCTTCTTCCGTTAGGCTAAGTTGCATAGTGCCTTTTATTCTTTTTATTCCCGCAAAGATAGAGATTTTCGGCTAAATTTGTTTTAATTCCAATATGCTTTCCTTTTTTTCAGGGGATTACATTTTAATAATCTGACGATAAAATAAAATTAATCCTTGATTATCTTACATTTACCAAAAAAATCTGCACACATCAGGAAAATACTACTAAATTTGCCATAATAAATGGGAGTCTTAGGATTTCCCCAGCTTATACAAAATATCCATCATTCAATCATATTGACGGACATGAAAGAGGAAATATATGATGAACTCAAAAAACTTCGGGGATTACGTCTTACCCGAACTACCCGAACATCAAGCGTTGAGTGCCTTAAATTCGGTTTTAAAGAAGTAATTGATAAAGAAGGAGAGTTGAATAATATTGGTAGCTTTGGCATACATCTCAATTGTAATTGGCGATTTGTCAATGATTACAAGATTTTAATAGGCAGCCAAGACCTTTATGAGCCGATTCAGGAGGCTTTAAGGATGGATGAACCCTTCAATTGGGAAGAACCCAATGCCAATTTAAGAGATATTACCCTGCACGAATTGATCCGCGAACATCATCTGGTGGTCAAAGAGGTAGAAGTAGATTTTTATGGAGGGTTCGTGGTTTTTTTTCAATCCAATATTCGGCTGGAAGTTTTTCCAAGTACATCCAGGGTGGATAAATATGCGGAGTACTGGCGTTTTTTGGATAATGAAAAGAAAAAACATTTTGTCATCTGTGGAAGTGGAACATTCTGGGTATGACCAAGTTCTAATTTAATTCTAAAAAAAGCATATAATTCAAAACAAGTAGCGCCTTTTATTTGTATATTAGTCTGAAATATTTATATTTTTTTTATAAATCAAGTCCAGACTATGAAAAAAAGGTTTCTTTTTTTACTCTTTGGTCTTCTTCAGGTTTCTTACTTGCGAGCTCAATTAAATGCTTCCCAACCTGTTTTTGAAAATGTCGAGTGTTTTCTGAATAATTGCACAGATATTCGGAATCAAGGGAAAATAGAATTTGGTTTTTTAAGAGTACCTGAAAACCGAGAAAATCCTCAGAATCGATACCTCAAACTGGCCGTGGTAATTTTACGTGCCAAAAGTTCTTTTCCAAAATCCGACCCGATTATCTATCTCAATGGAGGTCCGGGTGTAAAAACGCTTCAGGCACTGAATATGTACAAAAATCACTATCTACGCCAAGATCGTGATTTTATTTTATTGGATTTTCGTGGGGTAGGCTATTCCGAACCGACACTTTGCCCGGATTTACCCTTTAAAATTTTTGAGATGATGGCACAGAACCTGAGTCCTGCCCAGGAAATCCAAAGAAAAAAAGCACTATATATGGAATGTGTGCAGGATTTAGAAAAACAAGCCGTCGATTTGTCGGCCTACAATACGGCCTCCATTGCGGCTGATATCCGGGATTTGTGCGCTGCTTTGGGCTATCAAACATATAATCTTTATGGAATTTCACACGGAACACGTATTGCGCTGGCTATGATGCGAGATTTTCCGCAGGGTATCCGTTCGGTGATTTTAGATTCTTCGGCACCTATTGGCTGGCAGACGCTAACGGGCATGATCCCCAATTTTGATCGTTCCCTCGGCTTACTTTTTCGAGCGTGTGAAGAAGATTCCAAATGTAGGCTGAACTTTCCGGATTTGGAAAAAGATTTTTATGAGGTTTTGCAGAATCTGGAGGAAAATCCGCTTGAATTACACCTTCCATTAACTAATCAAATTAGCCAGGAAAAATTCTATATCAATGCCCAGGATTTTGCACTGACACTACAGCAGACTTTGTATACCAAGTCGGGTTATGCTTCAGCACCCTGGCTGATCAAAGCCTTTAAGGATAAAAATCTGACCGTATTGCAAAACCTTTTTAGTGATTTGCCAGAGCGATTAATGCGGGTTGACTGGGGGATGCAATTATTGGTCAATGCCTTTGATTTGTCATATTTTCAAAAGCGGGAAGTTTATTTACAAGAAGCCCAAAATTTTCCTTTGATAGCCGATAAACTTGCTTTTTTTGAAGCTGATCTGGAAGTATTCAAGGATTGGAAATACCCTGTGGATACAAGGCTGGAAAATATTCCTGTAAAAAGTACTATTCCTACACTGATCTTAGCTGGAACTGTAGACCCTGTTACCCCTCCAATCAATGGTCGCTTTACCCACCGATACCTACCTCAAAGCTTTTATGTAGAATTTCCGATGAACGGGCACGGGGTGTCGGTTTCGGGGGAATGTGCCCGACAAATTACCGAACGGTTTATCGACAATCCTCGAGCAGCACCATCGAGTGATTGTTTGGCAGAGATTTCACCACTTCATTTTCAAACCGAAGTGTACGAAAACGGATATTTTTTCAGTCTTCTTCAAGATATGCTTGCCAAGCGAAATTTATTTTTTGTCATCGGTTTTGCCTTTGCTTTTGTAATCTCTATTTCGCCGATTTTGGGCTGGCCTACGATGCTTTTGATGAATAAACTTCGCCACCGCACTGATACGGAGCAAGTGAGCGAATCAGCCCGGTGGACGGCAAGCCTAACCGCATTGTTGAGTTTTATTTTTTTACTTTTTTTGATGCAATTTACCTTGAATGCTTTTCGAGAAAATAGCTCTATGCTATTATTCGGCTTACCAGTACCCTCGACCTTGTTTTTTATCATTCCTTATTTTTTGTGCTTTGGTACGCTGGGGATGGTCTTTTTTACGATTCAGGCTTGGAAAAAACTCTGGTGGAAAGTTGGTGGTAGAATCCATTACAGCATGCTTACCGGGGTCAATCTTGCTTTGCTAGTGTTTTATTATTATTACAATTTGTTTTTGTGAGGGAATCAGGTATTTACTTTTATGACAATATGATAGATTCCTTGTTTAGGGTTTTGAATAGCCTAAGAACCAAAAATAACCTTGATCATTAACTGACATTACGCAGGCTCAAAATTTGGAAAAGTAATATTTTTTTCTAGTGCCCAATTTTTGAGTTCCTGCAAATATTTCCAAGCGGATTTGAGCGATTCAATCAAGATTTGTTTTTTGAGTGCATAGTGATTTTTCT
>JANRIC010000107.1:0-83589 GCA_033765345.1 Microscillaceae bacterium | reverse complement strand
ATTTCCTTAATTTCCTTAATTTCCTTAATTTCCTTAATTTCCTTAATTTCCTTAATTTCCTTAATTTCCTTAATTTCCTTAATTTCCTTAATTCCCTTAATTCCCTTAATTCCCTTAATTCCCTTAATTCCCTTAATTCCCTTAATTTCCTTAATTTCCTTTATATCCAGATTGATTAAAGATTTCTCTTGCATTGGGATTATCCATCAGATTTTGCAAGGTAATTTCGGGTTTTTTTTGCATATACTTTTGTACGATGCGCCAGCCGAGCCAACGCCCGATACGGCCGGGAGTTTTGGCATGAATTTCAGGAGTAGAAGGTCTTTCCTCCAGATATTTACTAATGGTTCGTTGATTGGTGTTAAAAAGGACTTGTTGCTCGATGAGGTGATTCCAAATAAAATCACGATTTTTGGCATCAGAAAGGCTGTTTATTTCCAAAGATGTATACCCTGTCAGGATTGAATCTGGTAGGCAGGGCATGATTTGTCGCATAAATTGATAAGTTTTTCCGTGATAAACCATTTCGGCGAGGGCGGTTTTATCAGTAATATCGGTTTTATTATATGCATTTGACAAATATTGCACACAACTTGGCACGATGGCAGCGGGGTGGTATCTGCGCCAGATATAATCAGGCATCATTTCTATGGGTGGTCGATAGCGATTGTCTTTCCCAATAAAAAAATCTAGGCTAATCACAATGAATGCATCCGATACAAAAAGGTCTGTTCCAAAAAAACTACCCTGCCCGGTCATCACGGTGTATATTTTCGGCACTTTGAACAGAGGGTAATAATATTTGATGTGGGTGAAAGCATCCTCAAATTCTTTTTTGAGTGAAGTCAGGTCGGCAAATTTTTTTTGCACATCTTGATAAAGGGTATCCTGGTGAGGCTCCGTAATCATGGTATAGATTTGGTCGGCGGCTATGGAGTCGTGAGGTAAGCGATTACGAAGCATAAATTTTTCGGCAAAATCGGGGTATTTATCCAGAAATGCGTTAATTTCAGCTTTGGTCTTAAGTCTGAAGATTTCTTGCTCGAGACGGGTAATTTTGACTTCTACATTGATTTTAGACAAATCCAATGTATCTGTGCAAACATCTGAATCAGATTGACAAGCGACAAGCCAAAGGCACAAAGTCATCATCAGGTATTTTTTCATAAGTAGCAAAGAGTTTATAAATGAGATAAGCGTTTTTGGGTAAAAACGCTTATCTTCTGAGAAATTTTATACTAATTTTATTCTTCTTCGGGTTCTATTTCTCTGATTTTTTCTCTGTCTTTATCGCTGCTTCGTAATTCTATTTCTTCTCCGTATCGATCCATAAAATTATAACTGGAGATAGGAAGCGAAGAATCGGCAACCAGGCGCACCCATTTACCATATTTAAAGAACCACTGCATTTGTTGGCTCATCCAGCCCTTTTTAAAATAAGCGTGGAGATATGGGTGTAGGTTGATACTAATATTTTTTTCGTTTTGGCGAGTCAGCAAATAATCCAGATTATGTATAATTTCATCAGAAATCAGAATACTGGCTGAGATTTTACCAGTTCCGCCACAGGAAGGGCAAGTTTCCTTGGTGGTGATATTCAACTCTGGTCTGACCCTTTGCCGGGTAATCTGCATGAGACCGAACTTGGTCAGAGGCAATACCGTAGATTTGGAGCGATCATTTTTAAGCTCATCTTTCATACATTGATAGACCTGACGCTTGTTATCAGGTTTTTTCATATCTATAAAATCGATGATAATAATACCTCCCATATCACGGATACGCAATTGTCGGGCGATTTCTTTGGCAGCTTCCAGATTGACACTGAGGGCGGTGTTTTCCTGGTCGTGTTCGGAATTAGACTTATTACCACTATTCACATCAATGACGTGAAGAGCTTCAGTATGCTCAATAATGAGGTAACCGCCGTTCTCGAGGCTAACTGATTGACCGAACAGTAATTTAAGTTGTTTTTCCACACCCAGACTTTCAAACAGTTTTGATCGTCCGTTATGAAGTTTGACAATTTTTTCTTTTTCAGGAGCGATGCTCCGGATATAAGTTTTGACATCATCGTAGATAGTTTTGTCATCTACCATAATGCTATCAAAACTTTCATTGAGCATATCTCTAAGAATAGAGGAAGCCCTATTCATTTCTCCGATTACTTTGTCTCTTGGTTTGGCATTTCGGAGTACTTTCATTCCACTTTCCCACTTTTCGACCAGATTTCTGAGGTCTCTGTCCAGTTCAGCTACGTCTTTTTTTTGAGCCGCTGTACGGACGATGATTCCGAAGTTAGGAGGTTTGATGGATGAAAGCAAGCGTACTAATCTTTGTCTCTCTTCTTTTTCTGTAATTTTTTTCGATACATTTACAGAATTTGAAAAGGGTACTAAAACCAAGTACCTCCCCGCAATAGAAATTTCACAGGATAATCGTGGACCTTTTGTAGAAATCGGTTCTTTAATAATTTGTACAATAACCTGGTTATTTTTACTAAAAATCTGGTTAATCTTCCCGAATTTATTGATTTCGGGTTCAATTTTAAAGTCAGTTAAATTGTAGGCTACTTTTTTTTTGCCTAGTACTGCTTTTGTAAACTTGTTTAAGGACGCAAAATTTGGCCCTAAGTCCAGATAATGTAAAAAAGCATCTTTTTCATAACCAATATCCACAAATGCGGCATTGAGTCCGGGGACTACTTTTTTTACAATGCCCAAGTAAATATCACCGACTGTGAAGTGGTTATCTCTTTCTTCAACGTGATATTCTACAATTTTTTTATCCTGCAATAAAACAATTCTATCGCCTTTTGGGGTAGCACTTATTGCTAATTCATTACTCAAGGCTGTAAAGCTTTATTTGCATCAATACCGTGATTATATAAATAAATACCTATAAAAAAAATACGAATAGGTTAGAAAATAAATTTAACACAAGCATATACCCAACCACTGATTGGAAACTGAATTTGTGGTTGGGTACAATCAACTTGTGTATATGAAATAGTTAACGGTAAGCACAGGAAATATCTAAAAGAATAAATTATTTCTTTTTGTGTCTATTTTTTCTAAGACGTTTTTTCCTTTTGTGCGTGGCAATCTTATGTCTTTTTCTTTTTTTTCCGCAAGGCATAAATTTAATTTTTTTTTAAGGTGTTGACTTATTTTTTTAATGTTTTCAAATATTCTTCGGCAGAGGATCTGAGCACTGAATCATTTTCGGTTTGTACTATTTCTTGCAGGAGTGCAATAGCTTTTTCTTTCATTTTTAATTCTACCAGGCACTGACTTAACAGAATCTTTGCCTGATTATTATTGGGATTTACCGATAATAATTGCTCAAATCGGCTCTTGGCCTTGTCGTATTGTTTGGTCTGCATGGACAAAAGCCCCAGATTCAGCAATACAAATTCATTTTTAGGATCTTTTTCGGCTATTTCACGCAATTTAAGAATACCCTGCATAGGGTTTTGGCTACTGAGTTGTGTCATAGCCATTCTGGCTTGCGTATCTAGGTCTTCCGGTTGTTGATCCAGTATTTTTTGATAAAAGCTTTGGGCTTTTTCTTTAAAATTGGCGGATTTAGCTGCATCCACCACGGCATAAAACTCAAAAGCCGAATAAGCCGCGTTTCCTGCCTGTTTCCAATGGTCGATGCTAGGGGCTAATTCGGCAATTTGTATATAATAGTTTGAAGCACTATCAAAAACATTTAGTTTTTGATAAAGTTTTGCGATTGAATCTGCAAAGGTAATCTTTTTTTCTAGATTTTCGCTAGCCGCCAAATTTTTTTTAAGTGTGTCTAGCAGAGCTTGTTGTAAAGGAGGTAAGGAAAGAGAATGATTCTGAGGCATTTTATCGCCCTGTGGGGGCGCATCTTGTTGAGATTTGAGGTTTTGCTGATCATCTTCAAGAACAACTTTGGGAAGCTGATACATTCCCAAAATCAACAGCAAGGCAAAAAATAAGAGGGCAATTTGTGGCTTAGACATTGGCGTTTTGTTCCTCTGATTTATTTCTTTCTTCTTCGAGACGTACCCTCAAAGGTTCGCTATTTTTGATTCTTTCTACAAAAGATTTGGAGGGCTTAAAACTTGGCACATAATGTTCATTAATAATCATTGCCGTATTTTTGGAGATATTACGGGCTACTTTTTGGGCTCTTTTTTTGTTGATAAAACTCCCGAATCCACGCACATAAATATTTTCACCATTCTCCATTGACTTTTGAATCACCTTAAAAAACGCTTCTATTGTATTTTGAACATCTTCTTTGCTCACGCCTGTTCTCTCGGCTATCTCAGAAATTACCTCCGCTTTCGTCACTTGAATTTGTGTTTAAATTTTATAATAAACTAGTAACCATTGTTTTATGGTCTTGCAAATGTAAATTTTGATTCGATAATTTAAAAGCAATTTTTGAAAAAAATATATAATAAAAAGGATTATGCGATTGTACTTTTCTTTTTTATCGTTTTTTGGGGGGATTATTTATACTTTTACAAAATAATATAAGCGCATACGCATTCATTTTCAGGGTTTTCTTAGCTCATTTAATTAAGTGAAAGATTCGGATATTGATACCTTTGTTCAGGAAATTATTGGATGGTATTCTATCAATAAGAGGGATTTACCGTGGCGGCATACCCAAAATCCATATTATATTTGGCTTTCGGAGGTGATTCTCCAGCAAACACGGGTAAAACAGGGCTTACCTTATTATGAAAAATTTGTAAACCAATACCCAAACATTGAAGACTTGGCTAAAGCCTCTGAGGATGAGGTGCTCAGAACCTGGCAAGGCTTGGGCTATTATTCTCGCGGACGTAATCTGCACCACACGGCGAAGTATATCTCCCTAGAATTGGGAGGAGTATTCCCAGGGGATTATGTATCGCTTCTTAAACTGAAAGGTATAGGCAAATATACGGCGGCAGCTATTGCTTCTTTTGCGTTTGGCGAGCAGGTAGCAGTCGTAGACGGCAATGTATATCGTGTTTTGGCAAGGTATTTTGGAATAGAAACCGATATCGCTTCCTCAGAGGGCGTGCGTAAGTTTGCCGAACTAGCCCAAAAGCTCATTCCGGCGGATGATCCAGGTACTTATAATCAAGCTGTGATGGAATTTGGAGCTCTTCAGTGTACTCCACAAAAACCCAATTGTCTTTTCTGCCCGCTTCAAACAACCTGCAAGGCTTTTCATCAGGGCAAGCAACATATTCTTCCGACTAAAATCTCAAAACTAAAATCTCGTGAAAGGCATTTTCATTATCTGGTCTTGTGTCAAGAAGGTGATTTAGCACTGAAAAAAAGAGGCGCAGACGATATTTGGGGCGGCTTGTATGATTTTCCCCTGCTTGAGTCTGGTACTGCTGTCAGTTGGGAGACCCTTCTGTATGAAAATAAACTGGAGGCCTTTTCTGAAAACCTTAGGCTTCAGCAGGAATCTGCCCTTTTCAAACACACCCTCACCCATCAAAAAATTCTGGCAAAATTTTATCAAGTAGTTGTGCTGCCGCCAGGGCTTCCAAAAGAATGGCTTGAAAATCAACAATTTGCCTTTTATTCCTGGGAAGCTGTACAAAACCTACCCAAGCCCATTCTCATTGATAATTATTTGAAAAAAAAATTTTTGATCAAATAATGCTAGATATTGCCATAATTTGTACTAATTTTAAATCTATAAATAGTGTGTGAATTCTTCATCCACATAATTTTTAGTTTTACCAAATCAAAAACATCATATAATTATGGCAAGCTATAATAAAATCATGCTTATCGGTAATCTGGGACGTGACCCAGAAGTAAGAGAGTATCAAGGACGAAAAGTTGCTAATTTTTCCCTGGCTGTTAATGAAAAGTACACCAAATCGGACGGTTCATCTGTCGAGCGTACGGAATGGTTTCGGGTTACTTTTTGGGGAAATACTGCTGAAACCGTAGAAAAATACCTTAAAAAAGGGTCTCAGGTCTTTGTAGAAGGCCGCCTAAGTACACAAGAATTTAAAGACAAAGAAGGTATGACCCGTACAGCCCTAGAAGTAAGTGGGCAGGGATTAACTATGCTAGGAGGGCAATCCGGCAGTATGAGCAATTCGGGTTCCACTGGAACAGAATCTTCTTACTCCGGTACAGAAAATGATTACACACCGAATTCTTCAGGGGAGGATGATCTTCCCTTTTAGTAGGATTTAATTTTATTCAAATTGGATACAGAAGCAGACACGGGTATATATTTTCTGAGTTTGTTGCTTAATGAAATTGCCAGGGCTGACGTATGGTTTTATGCCGTGTACGCCTTGGTTCTTTTGCTTTTATTGTTACTTTCTGCCATTGCATCAGGTTCGGAATTGGCCATGTTTTCGCTTTCCGAAGAAAAACTCCATGAATGCCGAGCAAGTGAGTTTGGCAATGATCAACTAATCATCAAATTGCACGACAAACCGCAGCTTTTATTAGCTACATTGCTTATATTCAACAATTTAGTGAACATGACCTTTGTCATCATAGCTACCTCCCTCACCTGGTTTGTTTATGATACTCATGTATTAAGTATTTCTGTGACAATCGGACTTACCAGCCTCATGACCATCCTGCTTTTGTTTTTTGGTGAAATACTGCCCAAAGTTTATGCTTCTCAGCAAGGTCTGAGTTTTATCCGTTCTACCATCTTTTTTATCTATATTGCTTATTATATCTTCCTGCCTATTTCTGTGATTTTGGTCAGGTTTAGCGATATGATCAAGCACCGAGTTACTAAAAAAGGCTATAAGATACATATCGAGGAGCTACCCGAATTTATAGATGAAATGCGCATAGATGAAGCTACTACCGAAAAAGACAAAGAAATCTTAAAAGGAATAGTCAATTTCGGCTCCATCAGTGTCAACCAAATTATGACTTCAAGAACCAGAATCACAGCCTTTGAAATCAATATGAGTTTTTCAAAACTTTTAGAAGAAATTAAACTCTGTGGCTATTCACGTATACCGATTTATCGGGATACAATCGATAAAATTGAAGGAATCTTGTATGTAAAAGATTTGCTTCCTTTTTTGGAAATGAACGATCACTTCAAATGGAATAAACTCCTTCGCCCCCGCTATTTTGTACCTGAAAATAAAAAAATTGATAAATTACTGAAAGACTTCCAGGAAAAACACGTGCACATGGCCGTAGTGGTAGATGAATACGGAGGCACCGCAGGTCTGATCACCCTGGAAGATATTATTGAAGAAATTGTGGGAGAAATCAACGATGAATTTGACGACAGTTCGGAAGTACTGCATAACCAAATAGATGAACATACCTATTCATTTGAGGGAAAAATCTCCCTGTACGATTTTTGTAAAATTCTTAATATCGAACCCGGCACTTTTGATGAGATTCGAGGTGATAGCAAATCCTTAGGAGGGCTTATGCTTGAGTTATTCTCCAAACTACCTCAAGCCAATGAGGAAATAACCTTTCAGCAATTCAAGTTTATTATCGAAGCAGTAAGTACCAAACAAATCGAGAAAATTAAAGTAGAAATTTCAAATGAAGAAGAATAAATACTTTGTAAATAGAAAACCCCTGTATTTTATCCTAATTTTTTTTATAAACCAAATAATTACTGCTTGTGGCGGAAACACAGATTATGTACCCAAACCTTATGGCTATAACCGGATTGACCTTCCTGAAGCAGCATATCAAGCCCTTCCCAAAGAATATCCTTATCGGTTTGAATATTCAGCCCACGCCACCATACGCCCTGACTCTTCGGCTATTGCCGAACCTCACTGGATTCATATTATTTATCCTGCATTTAAAGCAGATATCCAACTCACCTACAAGTCTATTCAAAGTGACCCGCAATTTTTTGCCGAATTTGTAGATGATTCACACCGCCTGATCAGCAAACACATGGTCAAAGCCTCTTCCATTGAAGAAAATATCATCAAAACTCCCTTAGGCAAAACAGCCGCCGTGTATGAATTGGAAGGAGAAGTACCGAGTCAGTTTCAGTTTTATATCACCGATAGCACTACTCATTTTCTGAGAGGGGCTTTGTATTTTAGAACTGCCACCAAAAACGATTCTCTAGCACCTGTGATTGATTTTATTAAAAAAGACATTATTCATCTGCTCAATACTTGTGAATGGGAGGGCAAGTAGAATAAAAAATATTCCGTTAAACACAATAATTTAACGGAATTATGTATCTATCTTCTAAATAAAATTTATACCAAAAAAGCAATCACCAATGCAGCAACATTGGATAGCGATGCCATCAAACCCTTAGACTTGGATTTTTGGTATTCAAGCTCTCCGAAGGCTTTCCAAGAACTACGAAAATAAGAAATACCTACCAATAATAAGGCTAAAACCGCCCAAAAACCCAGTGAACCCAAAAATCCTTTAAAGATAATTTTAAAAATAGATAAGCCTACGATTCCTAAAGATGAAAGACCGAATATTCCGGTGTTGAGGGTCAATGCTTTTCTAGCTTGCAAATGTTTACTCATAACTTCTTAATTTATTTTTGATGGTTAATACAGCATGTAATAGAGTCAGACCTTATTCAAATATACGGTACGAAATCTAAAATGACTAATATTTCTGATTTTTTGTTAAACCGTGTCTGTCTATTTGGAGACTATGATTCTGTAAGCAGCACTACTTTCCCGATTACCTTTCTTTGGGCTACTTCTCGAAGTGCTTCTTGTACTTGCTCCAAAGAATAAGTCGCATGGATGTGGTTTCTGAGCTTCCCCTCCTGAAATAAGCTTAGGATGGCTTGCATATTTTCCATATTTCGGCGGGGATCTCTCTGGGTAAATGCTCCCCAAAATACACCTATTATATCTGCTCCTTTGAGTAAAGGAAGGTTCAAGGGGATTTTAGGGATTTGCCCTGCTGCAAACCCAACCACCAAAAATCTGCCTTCCCAAGCAATAGACCTAAAGGCAGATTCTGAAAAATCTCCTCCGACGGGGTCATATATTACGTTTACTCCCTGACCTTTGGTAAGTGTTTTTATGCGTTCTTTGAGGTCTTCACGATTGTAATTGATTACTTCATCAGCTCCAAAGGCTTTACAAAACTCAAGCTTTTCATCTGTAGAAGCAGCAGCGATTACTTTTGCACCGAGCGCTTTGGCAATATCCATCGCAGCGAGTCCTACACCACCCGCAGCACCCAATACCAGAAGGGTTTCATCAGGGCGAATGCGGGCGCGATCTACCAAGGCGTGATAGCTTGTACCATAGGTCATCATCAAGGAAGCTGCTTGTACAAAATCCATGTCATCCGGTATTTTGAAAACTGTACGAGCATCTGTGGCTACTTCCTGGGCATATCCACCAAATAAAAGCCCTGTAAACACCCGGTCTCCAACCTCTAGGTGCTTTACACCTTCGCCAAGCTCCTTGACCACCCCTGCTACTTCGGCACCGGGTGAAAATGGCAAAGGGGGTTTAAATTGGTACAAACCTTCTACAATCAACAAATCAGGGAAATTTACCCCGCAAGCTTTGATTTCAATAAGCACTTGTCCTTTACCGGCTTTAGGGGAGGGGATATCTTCTACCCTTAGATTACTCCAATGACCATATTCTTTACAAAGTACTGCTTTCACAAGATTTTTATTCGGTTTAAGAGTTTGGATTTAATTGCTTAAAGTATAAAATATTTTAGAAAAAATATAGTTTAGGGGTGAATATTTAATAATTGATAATAAATATTCAAACAAAACCTTGATAATCAGATATTTAATAATTTAAAATAATACTTTATTTAATTTTCATTTCTAAACATTGGGCTGTAGAGACACAACGTAGGGAGGTAAAATCGAATAAAAAAAGCCGGAGTTATCAAAATTCCGGCTTCTGTGCAGATTGGATCGAGTTTAAACCGTCATAATTTCAGCTTCTTTTTTGGCATAAATTTCATCAAGTTTGGCAGTGGCTTTGTCGGTATATTTTTGCACTTCGTCTTCGGCTTTTTTTACGGCATCTTCGGGTGCGCCGTCTTTTTGCAAATCTTTGAGGGCATTGTTGGTATCTTTGCGTACATTTCGGATACTCACTTTGCCGTTTTCTATCTCTTGTTTTACTTGCTTGAGCAATTGTTTTCTTCGTTCTTCGGTAAGTGGGGGAATGTTGATCCGAATTACCTCACCGTCGTTTTGGGGGTTAAAACCCAGATCACTGTTTTTGATAGCTTTTTCAATTTCAGCCAGAATAGACCGCTCAAAAGGTTTGATCAGCAGGGTACGAGCATCTGGAGTATTGACTGTACTTACCTGATTTAGAGGCGTATCTACCCCATAATAAGATACCAAAAGACCATCTAGCATAGAGGGAAGTGCTTTCCCAGCTCGTATTTTGGCAAGATCTTTTTGGGTGTGTTGGATAGCTTTTTCCATACTTTCCTGGGCGTCGCTGAGGTACAATGCTATTTCTTCTTCCATGAGTATTTATGATTTGAGAGTAAACATTTTAGGTAAAAATTATTCCATTGAAATCAAGGTTCCTACTTCTTCTCCTTTGACAATTTTGAGAAGATTACCAGGTTTATTCATATCAAATACAATGATAGGCAGATTATTTTCTTTGCACAAGGTAAAAGCAGTCATATCCATAACTTGTAGACCTTTGTCATATACTTCATCAAAAGAAAGCGTAGACAATCGAGTTGCGTTACGATCTTTTTCAGGGTCAGCCGTATATACACCATCTACACGAGTGCCTTTGAGTACCACATCGGCTTCAATCTCAATGGCTCTCAGACTGGCGGCCGAATCCGTAGTAAAATATGGGCTTCCGATACCGGCTCCGAAAATGACCACACGGCCTTTTTCCAGGTGTCGGACAGCACGTCTTTTGATAAAAGGCTCACAAACCTGTTCCATTTTGATGCCTGACATCAGTCGGGTATACAAACCCAGATTCTCAAGGGCACTTTGCAAGGCCATCGAGTTAATCACCGTAGCGAGCATCCCCATATAATCTCCCTGCACACGGTCAATGGCTGTCCCAACGGTCTGAGCTCCTCGGAAAATATTTCCTCCTCCAATCACAATGGCCATTTCAATGCCTAAATCTACTACTTTTTTGATTTCCTGAGAATATTGATCCAATCTGTCGGCATCAATGCCATAAGCTTTGTCCTCTCCTTTGAGAGCTTCGCCACTTAGTTTAAGGAGTACTCTTTTGTATTTCATATTAGATGGAGTAATGTACTGATCAAATTCTTGCAAAGATAATGACATTTCTTGTTTATTTTTTCGTTCTTTCAACATTTTAATATGAATGCAAAAAAGAAATATTTTTAGTAGAAATGACTCGCCCGCAGAGTCTAGAGCTTCCCCAAGTCATTCAAGGACTCCCTTCAGTCATTCAAAGACTCCCTTCAGTCATTCAAAGACTCCCTTCAGTCATTCAAAGACTCCCTTCAGTCATTCAAGGACTCCCTTCAGTCATTCAAGGACTCCCTTCAGTCATTCAAGGACTCCCTTCAGTCATTCAAGGACTCCCTTCAGTCATTCAAGGACTCCCTTCAGTCATTCAAGGACTCCCTTCAGTCATTCAAAGACTCCCTTCAGTCATTCAAGGACTCCCTTCAGTCATTCAAGGACTCCCTTCAGTCATTCAAGGACCCTATTTTATCGTTTAGAAGTTTACATCCAGCTTAAAAGGGCTTCAGGCTTCGTTTTTAAAATCTTTTTTGCCTCCGGTTTTTTCTAGGAGTTTGACTTCACTAATGACGATATAGTGCGAAAGGGCTTTGCACATATCATAAATCGTAAGTGCAGCTACGGTAGCTCCGGTGAGTGCTTCCATTTCTACCCCTGTTTGGGCACTCACTTTGACAGTACACTCAATGACCACTTCTTTTTGCTCATTGATTTGGATGTCAAACTTGCAGCCTGTCAGCCCGATGGGGTGGCAAAGAGGAATAAGATCAGAAGTCTTTTTGGCAGCCATCGTACCTGCAATGATCGCCGTTTGAAATACTGCCCCTTTTTTGGTATAGATCTCCCGTCCTTGCAAAAGCGCCAGAATTTCATCGGAGAGTATAACTTTGGCTTGTGCCTTTGCAAAACGCTCAGTGATATTTTTATCGCCCACATCTACCATACTGGGGTTTCCGCTGGGGTCTATGTGAGAAAGTGAGGAAGAATTAAGTTTTTCGGACATTTTTAGCAGAATTTAAACGATAATAAGATTTATCTATCCAACCATTGTTAGCACCCTAGCGGGCGACTAACAAGGTTTTTGAAAAACACGCTGTTAGTGGCTTCAAGCCCTAACAGTCGTTCTCTCTATCAGTCATTTTTCAAAGCATCTTTTACTTCCTTTCTAAACTCAAGAAGCCGTAGAAACTCGGTGATATCAGCAAACCAATGGTCGCCGTTTTCCAGGTTCTCGGTCCATCCTTCGCGGATTTCGGGCAGCAGATCGGGGTTAATTCTCAGCCCCAGTTTTTTGAGCAGATTTTTGGTTTGCCATTGGTAATAGCTGCCTTTGCGGTTTTCCTTGCGGACGAGCTCCTGGTAAAGTTTGATGATATGGCGGGTATTTGGATCAGAGAGTTTGGTTTGGCTGTATTCCAATAAGAGGAATAGGGTTTTGTTGTGATAAAGAGCCTCTACGCCTTGTTTAATTTCTTTTTCTACCAAACGATTGAGGTAGGTTTCCTCAAGAGCCTGGATAAGTTCGGGTAGGTTGAGGTTGTGTTTGTTGTGAGTTTGATCAAAAAAAGCACTTAACCAAAGCTGATCTCCGTGGAAAACGGCTGCTTGGGAAATAGTGCCTATCAAAAGCTCATTCCACTCACTTTTTTGAATGAGGTTTACGATCTCATCGGGTTTTTTCTGAAATTTATCCAGCCAAAAATCAGGGTGTACTTTTACAATAATTTGGGCGAGCCAGTTGGCTTTTTGTCCACCTTTGGCAATAATAGATTTTTCCACAACTCCTAAGTCCTTTTGTTCGCGGTCGAATTCATGGGGGAATTTGATGTCAATGGCATTTTTGATCAGGTTACTTTGAATGTCAATGTGTTTGTCGAGATATTGCCTCAGTTGGTGGTTATAACGGCTTTGGGGAATTTTGGCTAAAAGTTGAAAGACGAGTGCACGTACTTCTTTGCGCCGTTCGGTACGTAATTTTTCCAGAAAAGGCTCATCAGCAAGGCTTAGATTTTCGGCAAATATTTTCAGAAAACCTACTTTGTGGTTAGTTTCTTCCTGATCCCAGGTTTTCTCAAGCAGCTCAGTGGCTTGAGGCGGGTCTGTGATGCGCAGACTCCGCAGATATGGTTTTCTTTCTTTAAAAGAAGACATTTCCCAATCGACTTGGCTAGGCTCAAGAACTTCATACAAATATTCCCATTGATCGTTGAGTCTGGAGAGCCACTTGCCTCTTTGCCCAAGAATGCGGCTTAGAGAAGTCTGTATGTCTGTTTTGGCGACTCCCCAATCCAGGAGATTGGGTAAAAACTGAAAATCAACCCTTTTTTGGTATACATCGACAAGCTCAATAAATTCGGGCAAAACCTGATGATGCGTACCTCCTAGCATCAATCCGAGATGAAACATGCTTTTGGCGCCAATAGCAGGGCGTGATTCGGGAGTTGCGGGTAGTATTTGGGCATCAAGCTTTTGGGGAAGAAAGCCAGCCTGTTGCATTTTGCTGTAAATCAGGGCCGATTGCAAAAAGATTTGTTCGGGAGAAGCATTTTCAGGAATTTGCCATTGTTTGAGAGTTTCCTGATCTTCTTCCGTAAAAAAAGATTTTTCTGTGCCTAAAACAGCGATTTTTAGTATTTTATCACGCATCATAAGTCATAATATTGATCTTGGACAAAAAGAGCAAGCGGCTCAAGGCGATAGTTTTTCCAATCTCCGAAAATAGTAAAAGGATGCCCACCACTGATGGCTAGAATTTTCCATTTTTTGGTATAACTCCTGTTAAGTTCTATTTGATGATTCAGATGATCCAGCAGGCAAAAGTATCCGTTGTATTCAGCCGGACTGACCCGATGAATTATACAAGGGTAAGTCCAATGAAAAGGGATTTTCTGGTGATCTGAGGCATATTGATCTAGAAATTCTACAAACGAATCAAAAGCAAGTGGAGCAATAATCGGTTCGTGATTCGCAGGGATGTCTTTGATCAAAGCTCGAAGTGGAAAAGCCGAAGGGTAAAATACCATTTCAGCTTTCATAGAAATACCTGCCACCAGTAAATTGGGAGGTTCATCCCGGTAGAAGTCCAAAATCAAGGCAAATCGCTGGCTTTGTTGCCCCCAAAGCCAGGTTTTACGGGTAGTAAACAAATCTTCTTCTGTTTCGGTGACTGACAAAACCGACCAGGTATCTTTCAGACCGGCTTGATCGATGATATCTTCTTTTTTAGTATTCACGCCGATCCAGTTCATGAGGTCTTTCTCCAGATCGGGTGGGAGTTTCGAGCGAGTTTTAAAAACCTGAATCAGGAGGTTTATTTCGGCAAGTCTTTCCAAGACAAGCTCCATCCAGTTTTCTTGGGGAAGCATATCTTGTACTTCCCGAAGTAGATTTGAAATACCTTTGAGTTGGGCATCCGTCATGCGGCGGCTTTGTTCGTCCCAGTAAGCCAAGTCATCGGTACGGAGATTACCCAGACCCTGGCGCACGATGTCTTGTATCCAGACTTCCAGATCGTTGAGCCCCGATTGCATGGTCTGAATTCTTTTCTCTTGTCTTTTGACTTTATCAGCATCATTTTTGGCTTTTTGCTCTGGGCTAATCTCTTTTTCCTTTTTCTGAGCAGCATTTTGATGTCTTTTTAAAATCCATTCAAGTACCCAATTAGGAGGCTCTTGATTGGTAAAGTGTGTTTTTTCGGAGACATAGAGCAGGAAAAGCCCAATGCTGTGCTTACATGGAAACTGACGGCTGGGGCAGGAGCATTTAAAAGCGGGACCGTTGAGGTCAATAGCTGTGTAATATGGTTTTTGTCCGCTACCTTTGCATTCTCCCCAAACACATTGGGCATCTGCTCCGTGGTTGCTCCATAAAGTTTTGGTAGCTACTTTTTTGGCATTGCCTGCATCGGTAGCTAGTGACAATACTTGCTCGTAGGTATAGTTCATGGGTCTGAAAAAAATTATCCCCTAAATATACAGCATATTTTTGGGGATGTTATAAAAAATAAGGTTTAGCTTGCATACTTTATTTGTATTTTGCAGAAAAATATAAAAACGGATTATGAAAATCGGAATCATTTCTGAAAATCCTCTTTTGAATGACAAGCGTGTACCATTGCTTCCTGAGCAAATCAAGGAACTACACCTTTTTTACCCTGATTTACAGATTCTTGTACAAGCCAGCCATCATCGCTGTATCGCCGACCAGGCCTACATAGATGAAGGGATTAAGGTGAAAGAAGATATTAGCGAATGTGATTATTTTATGAGCATTAATCCGCCTGAAGCACAACAATTGATCCCCCTAAAAAGCTACTTGTTTTTTTCAGAATGGATTCATCAAAAGCCTGAAAACAGAGCCCTGCTCAAAGCAGCTCTTCAACGCAAAATCAAAGTAATTGATTATGAGTGCATCACCAATCAAATGGGGCAAAAGATGGTAGATTTTGGTCGCTTTTCGGGTATTGTGGGTGCCTACGACAGCATTCTGGCTTATGGGCGCAGGTACAAGTTATTTCAGCTCAAACCTGCCTTGATGTGTAAAGATATTCAGGAAATTCGTTGGGAATTTAATAAAGTAAAATTACCCCCCATCAAAATTGTAGTCACAGGGCTAGGCAATGTTGTACAGGGAATCGACGAGGTACTGCAAAGTATGGGAATTCAACCAGTAAATGCGGAGGGTTTTCTGACTCGAAGTTATAATAAGCCGGTTTATACAATTCTACGTTCGGCACATTATTATCGTGATAAAAGCCGGAAAGAGTGGGATGCTAGGGCATTTTATGAAAATCCGGAAAACTTTGAGGCGGATTTCCTGAAATACGCCAGTGTAGCACACATTTTTGTCAGAGCACATCATAGCAGCCCATTGCTTGCACCTTTATTTACTAAGGAAGATATGCAAAGCCCTTCTTTCAAAATCAAGGTGATTTGTGATGTAGCTTGCGGAATCAGCCCTTTATTGCCGGAATCTTTGAGAAATGCAACCTTAGAAAATCCTTTTTATGATTTTAATCCTCGCACAAATACCATTGAAGAATCCTTTAGTAGCGAAAATCACGTCACAGTTATGGCAGTAGAAAACTTATCGGCAGAGCTTCCTTTGGATGCCTCCAGGCATTTTGGAAAACAATTGCTCAGTGAGCTTTTACCAGCCATGATGAACTCTGAAACCGATAAAATTCTTCAAAGAGCTACTTTGGTTGAAAATGGAAGAATAATGCCCGGTTTTTTATTCTTAGAAAGGTATTTACAAGGGAAAGACTGATTGCAGGCAAAACTTACATACTACAACCTGAGCCATTTTAAATGCGTCTCAATCTGTAATTGATTTCTTTAAACCTTTTTAAAAAATACTTCTATGCATAAAAAGTTCAAGCTCCTGTTCATAGGATTTTTGATAAGTTTTGGAGCTTATTCACAACACGATAGCCAGGCACAAACGATCTTATTCACTGCCTATAAAAAATACAAAACTTATCAGAATATTAAAATCAATTTTGTAAGCATTACCGAAAATAAAAGCACCGGGTTAAACCAAAATCTGGAAGGTATCGCTTATGTAAAAGGTTTGCATCACGTGATCGAGCTCCCTGATCGTGAGATTATTAGCGATGGGCACACGATCTGGACTTATATGAAGGCAAGTCAACAATTATTTATCTCCAATTATGATCCCAGTGATGGTAAAATCACCCCGGATGAAATTTTCAGAGAAGATTTCCTGAGTAAGGGACTCCGATATACCTATATTGATCAGGATTCCGAAGAGTCGCAGGGCGGCCTGATGCCTGCTGTTAGGGCTGAGGATGTCATCGAGTTTTCACCCACACAACCAAACCGAAATTATCTTAATTTCCGACTTTTTATAGATCGGGAGACCCATTTGATTAATCACTGGAAAGTATTTATGAAAAATGGAAGTACCATCGATTATCAGCTCAATATCACTCCAGATGTTGAGATTTCGCACAATTTCTTTAAATATACGCCACATCGTTTTTCGGGAGTCAAAGAAGTAATAGATCTCAGAAAACCTGGTACGGTTTCTCAGAATTAGTCAAGGAGGATCATTCCTGAGAATTATTTTCGGTTTTTTGCAAAGAAAACATACCGACATAATTATCTGCGATTTTGGCTGATTTAGGACCTCCCATTACATTGATGGCTGTGCCGTCAGCCGGAACTTGCAAATTGATTCCTGCACCCTGAAACCCACCAAAGAATTTTTCCAGGTTGACTTGAACCAGAATGTGCAATGCTTTGGTGCTTGAAAGCCGATTGTTTGTCGGATTGAGTTCAAACTGAAGCTCCCGATAACATTCATCTCCTCCAATGTGATAGATCAATCCCCGGCGTTGTGTGGGGTTTTGATAATGATGCCCTTCACTTTTTAGAAAAATATAACCCTGACTCCATGTCCAGAACATTCCTCGTATGGGATCAAGGTCGCCATCTTGTACGCCGCCGTGATTGCGGCTGGAGTCGACTCCAATTCCAAAGCGGATGCGTTTGATTTGTTTGAAGGGTACATCTTGGAGTGAGAGGCTTAACTGATGCCCCTCATTGGGCTTGAGTACCAGCAAATGGTAGCTGTTTTTTTCGTTCCAGGTTTTGCCGTCTTCGTTTACAAGCTCAATGTTGCTGATATAATACTGAAACCGCTCAAAATCAATGGTATCTCCGAATACGGTTTGGTATTTTTGGCGAAAAGCAAAAGGTTGCGCTCCAAAATAATGGCTGAAAGTCAAAGTTACTTCCGCAGATTTAGGCAAATGATCCGTAGAATCTGTAGCGTGGATTCCTAAAACGTGTGTATTGATCAGCATCCAGAATAAAAATAGGTACATGACTTACAATTTAGGGTGTATGAATTAATTCAGCCTTAAAACCGGCTTTTTCTATAATTTCTACCAGAGTTTGTTCATCCAAGTCACTTTCGATCTTAAGGAGTTTATCTTCGTGGGCTGTATCTACCTGCCAGCTTTCTATCTCTATCTCCTGATTGAGAAAGGGACTGATGCCTTTGATACAATTTTCACAATGAATATTGGTTTTAAAAGTATGTTGTTTCATCAGAATATCATTATTTTTTTTCCATATTCAATCTTTTCAATCGCAAACTATTCCCAACTACGGTTACTGAGCTGAATGCCATCACAGCTCCGGCGATCATCGGGTTTAATAAAAAACCATTTAGAGGAAATAAAATTCCCGCCGCAATTGGGATACAAAGCAAATTATAAAAAAAAGCCCAAAATAAATTCTGCTGGATGCTTCGGGAAGTAGCCGCAGAAAGTCTTATTGCTTTAGGCAATGCTCCTAAATCGCTGTGCATCAAAGTAATTCCAGCAACTTGCCGGGCAATGTCTGTACCTTTGCCCATGGCTACCCCTACCTGTGCCAAGACCAGGGCTTCGGCATCATTCACGCCATCGCCAACCATAGCCACGGTGTGTCCTTCCTCTTTTAAGCGGCGAATAATAGCGGATTTATCCGAGGGCATTAATTTTGCCTGATAATTCCGAATTCCTAAGCGATGTGCTATGGCTTCGGTGGCTGTGACCTGGTCGCCACTGAGGATGTAGATATTTTTCCCTGCCTCTTGCAGAGTTTGGATAACGTGTACTGCCTGTTCTCGTAACTGATCTTGCAAAGCCACCAGGGTTTTTACTGTTCCCTGTTGTGCAAAATATACCAGACTATAAGCCTCCTTTTGCCATAACTGGGCTTGAAACCTGATATTTTGAGGGATTTCCTGCTTGTTTTGTAGCATAAAAGCTTCACTTCCCAGATAAAAATTTTGCGAATTTATTGTAGCCTTCACTCCCAGTCCGGGTGAATCCGTCACGTCTTCTGTTGTATAATTTATAGAGTCGCCCTTTGTCTGCAAATAATTATACAAAGCTTTTGAAAGTGGGTGATTAGATTGGGTGGCAAGCGTAAAGAGGTATTTATCTAAATCATGTATATCTTGCTCATCAGCCCTGTAGATTTGAAGTACAGAAGGTTTGCCGATGGTTAATGTGCCAGTTTTATCAAAAATAAAAGTATCAGCCCAATGCAAAGTCTCCAGGCTTTCAGCATCCCGCACCAAAATACCGGCTTCGGCCGCTTTTCCGATGCCTACCATCACGGCGGTGGGCGTTGCTAATCCGAGTGCACAGGGGCAAGCGACCACCAGCACACTTACAAAAGATAAAAACGCTTGCGGCCAATAGGCTGTTCCTCCCCAAAGAAGCCAAAGACTTAGACTTAGAAAGGCAATCAGGAGTACAATCGGCACAAAAATCCCTGCAATTTGATCTGCCAGTTTTTGAGCGGGGGCTTTGCTGCCTTGAGCTTCTCGTACGATGCGTGTAATCTGAGCAAGTACCGTATCTTTGCCTACTTTCTCAGCCAAAATCAGCAATGTACCCGACTGATTGAGTGTTCCAGCAAAGACCTGGTCTCCTTTGTTTTTGAGTATTGGAAGAGATTCGCCGTTGATCATGCTTTCATCCAGCCAGGCTTCTCCTTTGATGAGTTTGCCATCTACGGGGATTTTTTCAAAAGGTCGCACCACTACACGCTCCAAGACAAGCACCTCGTCCAGTGGGATTTCCAGTTCCTGTGCATTGCGTATGACTCGCACCTGTGTAGGCTGCAATTCCATAAGTTTTTGGATGGCTTCCCCACTTTGATGTTTGGCGCGTTCCTCCAAGTATTTTCCCAACAGAATAAAAGCAATGATCACTGCAACCGATTCAAAATAAATAGGTGCGTGCTGCCCAGTCTGCATAAAAAAATCAGGATAAAGCATATTCCATACACTATAAAGGTATGCCGAACCCGTACCCAGTGCAATGAGCGTATCCATATTTGCCTGAAAATGAAGCGCTTTTTTAAAGGCTCTGATGTAGAAACCTTTCCCATATAAAAATACGATCGCTGTAGTCAGCACCCAAGAGATCTCTCTGGTATAAAGAATAATATCTGCCAAAAACATAGAAAGCACAAATACAGGCAGCGCCAAAAGTGTAGCCCACAAGGCTTTGTTTTTTAGGTCTTTTAGCGTGTTTTGTTGTATTTCAGTGAGACTTTCTTGCGTGTTGGCTTCCAGATACAAATCAAAGCCGATTTCTTGTAATAAAGCTTGAATGCGGCTAGCAGGAATCAACTCAGGTGCATACGTGAGTGAAAGGGTGTTTCCGGCAAGGTTTACTGAGAGATCTTTGATGCCTTCTCTGTCTTTTAGATATGACTCTATACTTACTGCACAAGAGGCACAGCTCATTCCTTGGATAAGGAAGCTTTCTTTTGTGTAAAATAAATCTTTTTTTTCTAGTACAGTCATAAATAGCTTTTGATTAAGTAATCTATACAAAAGTATCGCACCTTACCCGGAGTAGTATTACAGAATTTGAGCGAAGATTTATATTTTTTGGCACAGATAAAAAGACAAAAGTCAGGATTGGGTTTATTTCGGGCAATTTTCATCAATAAGCGTTTTTACCTCCAGATTCCCCAGTTTTTCGGCGGTTTTCCAGCTTTGGCAGGCGTTTTCGGGCTGTCCGAGACCTTTTTCTGCATTACCCTGATGTAAAAATGCTTCGGCAGAGTAAGGATTAAGGGCTATTACCTCTTTACAATCCAGCAATGCTGCCTGAAAATTTTGCTGTTCATTGTAAATAAATGCCCGCAGTAGTCGGGCAGCTTCATAGGTTGTGTCTAGGCTGGTCGCCTTTTTCAAATCATCCAGTGCCTGAGATTCCTCGCCCAACTGATAATAAATCAAGGATCGGTTGTAATAGGAGATAGGATAACTCGGTGCTATGAGTATCGCCTGATTATAATCTTTGAGTGCCTTTTTGAAGTCGTTGTTTTCATCATAAAGCACCCCTCTTGCCAAATAAGCCTGATGGTATTGAGGATTGAGCTGAATAGTCCGGCTAAAATCTTCTATGGCTTTTTTGGATTCATTGAGCTGATAATGCGCTACCCCACGGCGATAATAAGCCTCCGACTCTTTGGGCTGAAGATCGATGGCTGAAGTATAATCGCGGATGGCAGCTTCCATATCGGAAAACTCATAGTGGAGCAAACCTCTTTGCATATATGCTTCCCTAAAATTATTATCCAGACGAAGCGCTTCATTGAGATAAAAAAAAGAGGAATCTATCGCTTTTGCCTGATAGCTGGCAAGTGCTTTTTGATATAAAAATGTCGCTTCCTGGGTCTGCGCTCTACAGAATCCGAAAAAAACCGGAAAATAAATCAAACAAAAAACTGCTAATTTGATTATCATAAGATAAGGTTTAGAAGAAGAAAAAATAATTATCAGAAAATTTAGGGATAGTTTATAAGTCACAACACCCAATTGAACCTTTTACATTTTTTTTATGTAATAACTTTGAATTTGTATATTTCAATTCCCAATAAAATTAAAAAATTCAAATATCATGGCAAAGGCAATAGAGATTACCGACGCTAATTTTGAGGAAATCGTCAAAAATTCAGACCAACCTATTATGGTGGATTTTTGGGCGGAGTGGTGCGGACCTTGTAAAATGTTGACCCCAATTGTAGAAGAATTGGCTAACGACTACGAGGGAAAAGCCATTATCGGTAAATTAAATGTAGATGACAATATGAATATTTCTCAGCAGTTTGGAGTAAGAAGTATTCCTACTTTGTTATTTTTTAAAAATGGAGAGTTGGTAGATAAGCAGATTGGTTATGTACCCAAAACCGTCTTGAGTGAGAAATTAGAAGCGTATCTGGCATAATTGTTTAATTGTTTGTTTGTATACAACTTTTCATCGGGCTAATTTTCCTGATGGAAAGTTTTTTTGTGATTATATCATATTTTTTTAGATATTTAGTTGATTTTTCATTTCTGAAAACTCCCCAGCCACCTAGATGGATTCTTAGCCAAGACTAATTTTTTAAAAGAAAGCTCGGAATTTTTTTAGCCCATCCATTCTTCGTAAATTGCCCCCTTGATTACCTATCTTATCATAATTTTACAATTTGAATGGGCAGAAGGGGTTGATCTGGTTTTGAAAATACATTTATTTTAAAAAAATATCTCATGAAACTGACTTTTTGGGGAGCTGCCAAACAAGTGACAGGTAGCATGTTTTTATTGGAGCTCGAAGACGAGTTTAGAATCCTCATCGAATGCGGAATGGACATGGAGCGGAAAGCCCCCTTGCCGGATTTTATCGGTTTATTTCCCTTTGAACCCTCCATGATTCACCTTGTTTTGTTGACGCACGCACACGTAGACCATTCTGGACTGATCCCGAATCTCTTAAGAGAAGGTTTTGAAGGGCAGGTGATTTGTACGCCAGCAACCAAAGACCTAACCGAACTACTGCTCAACGATTCGGCTTCAATCAACCAAAAAAGGCTTAAAAAATTTCAAAAAAAGCTTAAAAGCCAACCTGGACTCAAACTACCGGACAGCCTCAAGGAATTGTATCTTCACAAACAAGTACAAGAAGCGCTGCATCTTTTCCGAACAGTTCAGTACAAGCAAAAAATTCGCATCCATCCCCAAGTAAGTGTTACTTTTATCCAGGCTGGGCATCTGTTGGGCGCAGCACATATTCTGATGCAGATTCAAGAGGATGGAAAAGAAAAAACCATCTGCTTTTCGGGTGACCTGGGGCGAAAAAACTACCCTTTGCTACAAGACCCTGAACCAATACCGGAAGTTGATTATCTTATATGCGAAAGCACGTATGGCAATCGCTACCACCTGGCTCAAAACACAGCCGAAGAAGCAGTATCTCAAATTATCCAGGAAACCTGCGTAGAAGTACCCGGCAAACTCATTGTGCCGGCTTTCAGCGTGGGGCGAACCCAAGCCATGCTCTATACGCTCCATAAACTCCAGGTGGCCGGCCAACTACCACCCATCAAAATTTTTACGGATAGCCCATTGGCTCTCAAAAGCAGTCAGGTATATCAGAAATACCTCAGCTTACTCAATGCAGAAGCAAGGGAATTTGCCAAAACTAATGGACAATTGTTTGATTTTGAGAATCTTATATATCTTGAAGATATCAAGGATAGTAAAATGGCCGCACACTATAATAAGCCTTGTATCATTGTGTCTTCCTCAGGAATGGTACAAGGTGGGCGGATCGAGTACCACGTCAAAGAAAACTTAAACAACAAGTTGGCCACTATCCTGATGATCGGCTTCTCAGCCGAGGGTACGATGGGGTATGACCTGATCCATAGCAACAAAACTATTATGGTCAAAAACAAAGAAATACCCATTCAGGCACGAGTTGAACGTATCGACAATTTTAGTGGTCACGGTGATCTGAACGACCTCATGGACTTTGTACAATATCAATCTCCGCAAAAAGTAAAAAAAATATTTCTTGTACACGGAGAGCTTGATTCAATGACCGACTTTTGCAGAATACTTCACGAAAACGGCTATACTCAGACAGAAATCCCCGAAAGAGGAATCGCTTATGATTTGTAAAAATGTTGTGATTATGATATTTGTCATAAAAACTTTCAAGTGAAAAATGCAAATTTGCATCTAAAAAAGGCCTTTTGCTTCAACAATGATTCATAATCTTACATACGTTCTTAAAATTTTTGTCAACTTATTGTTAAATTCTTGTGTTTTAGTATTAAATTGCAAGACAATTTATATTCAATCCAAATAAATATAAGCAGATGATAAATCGCAGCATTGCCGACTTAAAAATAGGAGAAACCGGAATCATCAAATCTTTTACAGATGATCTGATTTCTTTAAAATTGTTGGAAATGGGGTGTCTGCCCAACACACCAGTAAAAATGTGTAATATTGCACTTTTTGGAGATCCTGTGTGTGTTAAGGTCTGCGGTTATCGCTTATCACTTCGCAAAGCAGAAGCTTCTACAGTCATTGTAGAGTAAAAAACTGGATTTTTTAGAATCCAGTCCAAAAATCACAAGAAGAATCATTGACAAAAGAAGGATTGATGAGAGTCGCTTTGGTGGGAAATCCGAATGCTGGAAAATCCACCCTATTTAACCGCCTAACCGGGTTGAAGCAAAAAATTGCTAATTTCCCCGGCGTTACCGTTGAGAAAAAATCGGGGGTTTGCCACTTATCCGAAGATATTCAGGCTGAAATAGTGGATTTACCGGGTACTTACAGCCTCTATCCCAAATCATTGGATGAAAAAGTAGCTGTTGAAACTCTTATTAATCCACATTCTCTAGAAAGACCCGACCTCATCCTGCTGGTGGCTGATGCATCCAATCTCAAAAGGCATTTACTACTTTTTACCCAAATCCGTGATCTGGGTTTTCCGGTGATTTTGGTGCTTAATTTTATAGATCAAGCACAAGCACTTGGGATTCAGATCAATTTGGCAGAAATTCGGAAAAAATTTCAGGCTGATGTACTTTTTCTAAATGCTCGTACTGGCCAGCACCTCCAGGAACTAAAGAAACTGATAGCTCTCAAACTATTGCAGCCTGATACCAGACCACAGACTTATTTTGTCAATACCTTGTTTTTTAATCCTGCACTGATCAAAAAAGTCAAGGATTATTTTCAAATCCCGAATGACTATCTGGCTTTTCAGTTTATCTTACAACACGAACAGTGGGATTTCCTTTCCGAACAAGAAAAAAATACCATTCGTGAACTGGTGCTTGAGCATCAGTTTAATCCTTTGACTTTCAAATCACGTGAAACGCTGGCACGGTATGAGATTATCCAGGATTTTTTAGAAAATGCCTGGACACAAACCCCCAAAGATTTGGAAAAACCCTCATTCAGTGATCGTTTGGATCGTTTGATGATCCATAAATTTTGGGGTTTTGCCATATTTTTTGCCTTATTATTGGTGATTTTTCAGGCGATTTATTCCTGGGCAAGTTATCCGATGGATTGGATTGAGTCGGGTTTTGCTTTTTTACAAAATAGTGGCCGAGCCTATCTGCCTTCTGGCCTGGTTAGTGATTTGCTGCTTGACGGAGTCTTGGCAGGTTTGGGCGGAATAGTGGTCTTTGTCCCACAAATAGCCATACTTTTTGCATTCATTGCCATTTTGGAAGAGTCAGGTTATATGTCAAGGGTGGTATTTCTCATGGATAAAGTCATGCGAAACTTCGGACTAAACGGGCGAAGTATCGTTCCTTTGATTTCAGGCATCGCCTGCGCTGTGCCTGCTATTATGGCTACACGCAATATTGATAACAGAAAGGAGAGGCTAATTACAATTTTTGTCACTCCTCTGATGAGTTGTTCTGCTCGACTGCCTGTGTATACCATTCTGATTGCTTTGGTTATTCCTGAGCAAAACTTATTGGGAATATTTGATCTGCGGGGTTTAACCTTACTAGGGATGTATTTGCTGGGCTTGCTGATGGCGTTGTTTTCAGCCTGGGGCATGAAATTAATCTTAAAAACCCAAGACCAAAGTTTCCTGATTATGGAATTACCCACCTATAAATTCCCAAATTGGTATAATGTATGTTATACAATCTATGAAAAAGTTAGGGTGTTTATCCTCGAAGCAGGAAAAATCATATTGGCAATTTCTATTATTTTATGGGTTTTATCCTCTTATGGACCCGGAAATGCGATGGAAGAAGCCAAAATGAAGGCTAAAAAGGAGTTCCTTGAGAACCCCAACATAAATCTGGAAGATAAAATTGCTTCTCTTCAGTTGGAGGCTTCTTATGCCGGACATTTTGGCAAGCTAATTGAACCCGTATTGCTACCCATTGGTTATGACTGGAAGATCGGGATAGCCCTCATTACATCTTTTGCGGCAAGAGAAGTGTTTGTCGGTACACTCTCTACCATTTATAGTGTAGGTCAGAATGACGAGAGCCAAAACACACTTCGGGAGAAGATGCGGGCAGAGATCAACCCAAAAACCGGAAAACCAATGTACACCCCTGCGGTAGGATTTTCGCTTTTGGTCTTTTACGCATTTGCCATGCAATGTATGAGTACCCTAGCGATTGTATACCGAGAAACAGGAAGCTGGAAATGGCCGATTGTTCAATTTTTATATTTAACTGCCCTGGCTTATTTGAGTAGTTTATTGGTTTTTTACTTGTTTTCATAAACAAAAAAAAGCCCCGGTGTTCCAACAAATTTATGTGTCATTACTTTGCCAAAGCTTATGAAAAAGGTACTTTTATTCATTTATCTAGGTTTATTTTTTCAGTTTACGGCTGCCTCGGCACAATGCCAATTGTGTAATTTGAATGAAGATCAAGCCCAAAAAGTAGTCAACTACCTCAAAATTAATCAGGAAGTAATTCTTTATGCAGGCTGTGCCAATGGAGATATTGCCCGCAAACTAAGAATCAATACAATCAAGTATCGCCCCGTAGCAGATAATCCTGGTTATTTTCAAGTCTTTATGGAAGGAACTGTCATAGCTACTTTTAATATTCAAAACCAAAGCACCATAGATTATGTGGAAACGGAAATGCCTTTTTCCGGAGTGGTAGATATTGCCTACGTACACGTACGCTCAGGAGGGTATATTGATCCACGAACAGGCAAGAACATTTGGGACGCCGTATGCCTAGGAATTTATTTGGGATATAACTGTGACCCTTGCGTAGACCCTTTTGATTACCCTTATTTTTATGCTGAATAATTAGGGCAAGATTTATGATAGTTTTACAGGATTTGTCTTGTGGGTTTTATAATCCTTCTAAAATACGGGTTTTTTTTATGTTCCATTTGTGAAGGCGATGCCTGAGTGAAACCTTCATCACGCCGAACCCATAATACAAGCCTTTTTTAAATTTGATTTTGCTGGCTTCTTTGAAGTACTTAGCCGGGCAACTGATCTCCCCAATCTCAAAACCGGCATAGATAATCTGACTCAACATCTGATTGTCAAAGATAAAATCATCCGAATTTTGCTCAAAATTAATCTTTTCAAGCACTTCCCTTCGATAAGCTCTGTACCCTGTGTGATATTCCGCCAATCGCCGATTGAGCATCAGGTTTTGAAACCAAGTCAGAAAACGATTGCCCAGAAATTTATACAAAGGCATTCCTCCAGCAAGTGGACCCCGCCCCAAAGTCCTTACACCTAACATCACATCATAGACACCTCGTACAATCGGATACACCATAGCCTCGATAAGCAAAGGAGTATATTGATAATCAGGATGTAACATCACAATAATGTCTGCTTTTTGTTCCAAGGCTTTTTTATAGCAGGTCTTTTGATTAGCCCCGTATCCTTTGTTCTCAGAATGGGTAATGACGTGCTGCACAAGTAAAGCTTTGGCAATAGACACCGTATTATCCCTAGAAGCGTCATCTACAAGAATTACTTCATCTACGATCTTAAATGGAATTTCTTCAAAAGTTTTCTTGAGAGTAGTCGAGGCATTATAAGCAGGCATGACCACCACAATCTTATTTTGCTCAATCATGGCAAAAATTATCGATAAAATTTTTAATTATATGCAAACCTACTAAACCTTGATGCATGCAAAGAAATAAATTAAGGGTTCGATTAATAAAAAGCATCTTCAAAATGACTGATCTCCACTTGATCTTTAACGGCTAAAATAGAAATAATATCAAAACGAATGTCATATTTCCAGTTATTTTCCAAAATATAATTTTCGGCTGCCTCCAAGATTAGGTCTTTTTGTTTTTCGCTGACCATTTCTTCTGGAAGCCCAAAATCCTGACTGGATCGATATTTTACTTCTACAAAAATCAAAAGTAGGTCTTTTACAAAGATTAAATCTATTTCGGACTTTCTAAAGTGATAATTTTGTGTAATAAAATCATATCCTTTGTCAGTCATGTACTGCAAAGCCAGATTTTCTCCTCGTTTACCGATTTCTTTAGTGCTTTTTTGCATATCTTCCAGCTAATATTTTTGTTGTCATTTCTTTCTCAATTTACAAAATTGGGTTTCTTTTAATACATACTGCCCATGAAACAAGATATTGATTTTCCCAGTGTGCAGGGAGTTTATACCGCTGTTGCCAGAACCTTTCATAGTTTGGAAGCACAAGAATGGAGCGTTTATCTGATTAATAACAATGATTTCGCACTCAAAAACATACTGATTACTTCCAAAGGATACGGCTTTAAAGATGATCAAAAACAAAAAACTTCCATCATCCGGCAACACATTAGTATTCTCGAACCCAAAAGCTATGCCCAAATAGAACGAATCGTACCCGAAGTATTTCACCTCTATAATGAATACTGGGTAAGCTATTACCTAAACGATCAAATTTACGACAAAAAATTCATTTTTGTACCCGAAAGTATTCGTGAAGAACACCTGACCCAAATAGAGATTTTAAATTTGGAAGGAATATTGCACACCTGATCATCGAGGATACAAATCCCTTAAAATCCTTGCTAATCTGCCATTTTTAGCTTTGATTAGCTGGAATTTGTTTCAAAATTAAGATAATGATTATTTAAACCAAAATATGTCTTTCAACAATTCCAATTCGGAAAATATACTTGAAATCAAAAATCTGGAAGTCTGCTTCGATTCCGAAGAAGGACCTATAAGCGCAATTAAAAAAATTAGTTTTGAAGTCAAAAAAGGGGAAGCCCTCGGCATTGTCGGCGAATCTGGCTCCGGCAAATCCGTCACCGCCCTAGCAACCATGGGGCTGATCCCTAAACCTTCTGGTAAAATTACTTCAGGAGAAATTATTTTTAATTCTAAAAACTTCGGCAAGATAGACCTTTGCCGCCTAGCCCCCAAAGAACTACGACAAATCAGAGGCAGAGAAATCGCCATGATTTTTCAGGAGCCCATGACTTCTCTTAATCCTGTATACACCTGTGGCAATCAGGTGATGGAAGCAATCTTATTGCACGAAAAAAATATAAGCCAAAAAGAAGCCAAAGAAAGAACGATTGAGCTTTTTAAAAAAGTTAGACTCCCTGAACCCGAAAGAAAATTTAACTCCTATCCCCACGAAATCTCAGGCGGTCAAAAACAAAGGGTCATGATTGCTATGGCTCTTAGCTGCAACCCTTCTATCCTCATTGCTGATGAACCCACCACAGCTCTGGACGTGACTGTGCAGAAAACCATCCTAGAGCTGTTTCAATATCTGCGGGAAGAAGAAGATATGACTATCATATTTATTACCCACGATCTGGGAGTAATCGCCGAAATTGCCGACCGGGTAATGGTCATGTATCGTGGTAAAATCATGGAAACCAACGATACTTGGAATATTTTTGACGATCCCAAAAACCCATACACCAAAGGATTGTTGGCTTGTAGACCCCGCCTGGACATCAAAATGAAGGTGTTGCCTACCATCAGTGATTTTATGGAAATAGACGAAAATGGAGAAGTACGCGAGAAAAAAAACCACAAATACGCATCCGTCGGGGAAGCCTTACTTTTTAACTTCCTGACCGAGGATGAAATGCAAGAACGCTATGACGAACTTTTTCGAAAAAAACCCATCCTGGAAGTTCAAAACCTAAAAACCTATTTCCCTATCCGGAAAGGTATCTTTGGTATCTCCAAAAGTTTTGTCAAAGCCGTGGATGATGTCAGTTTTAAAGTATACCCCGGCGAAACCATCGGGCTGGTCGGTGAGTCGGGCTGCGGCAAAACTACCCTCGGACGTGCCATCCTACGCCTGGTCGAGCCTACCGATGGCAAGGTCATCTTTGAAGGGCGAGACATCAGCAAAATCGGAAAAAGAGAAATCCGCAGACTGCGTAGGGATATGCAGATTATCTTTCAAGACCCTTATTCGGCACTCAACCCCAGAATCACCATCGGAGAAATCATCATGGAGCCAATGCGCCTCCATAAAGTATTGGATAATAACAAAGAACGTAAAGAAAAAGTGATTGAACTCCTGGAAACCGTCAATCTTCAGGCTGACCATTTTAATCGTTATCCCCACGAATTCTCCGGAGGGCAGCGGCAGCGAATTGCCATCGCCCGTACCTTATCTCTTAATCCCAAATTTATCATTGCCGATGAGTCTGTTTCTGCCCTCGATGTATCGGTGCAGGCACAAGTGCTTAATCTGCTCAATGAATTAAAAGAAAAATTCCAACTGACTTATATATTTATTTCTCACGACCTGTCAGTGGTCAAATTTATGTCAGATAGGATCATCGTCATGAATAAAGGCAAAATCGAAGAAATTGATTATGCCGAAGAAATCTATGAAACTCAAAAAACAGATTATACCAAAAAACTCATTGATTCTATTCCCAAAGGAACTCTAGATGACATCCGAAAGGCACTCTTGAGAAGAAGGCTCAAACAGCGATCCTGAGATTTTTATGGTATAAAAAGCTACAAAGAAGATGACAAAAAAAACTAAAACTACCAAGCCTACCCAAAGCAAAACTAAAAGCAAGAAGAAAAAAGAAAAAAATTTCAGAGACCTGCTCCGTAATTTATTTTTTGAAAATACAAACAAAGCTTTTTCAATCAAACAAATATTCAGAAACCTCCAAGTAGGAGATAAAACCGCCAAACTAAAGGTGGTAGAAGAACTAGAAGCACTCGCCGAATCCAATGCCATTAAAATGACCCAAGACGGGAGTTTTAAAGCCAACCAAATCGGCGAAATCTTCGAAGGAGTCGTGGATTTTGTAAATCCTCGTTTTGCTTTTATTATTTGTGAAGGACTTGAAGAAGACGTATGGGTCAATAGTGATGACCTTCGCTTTGCCCTAGACGGCGACCGCGTGAAAGTACAAGTCTATAAACAATCCGGAGGCAAAAGACCCGAAGGTGAAGTATTGGAAATTCTCGAGAGGCGGCGGGATGAGTTCGTGGGCAAGATCGAACTTTCCGAAAGATATGCTTTTGTGATTGCCGACAATAAAAAAATGCACCTCGATATCTTCATTCCCAATAAAGCTACCAATCATGCCAAAAACGGCGACAAGGTAATCGTCAAAATCAAAGAATGGCACGATGAAAAAAATAGCCCCGTCGGGGAAGTCATCGAGGTATTGGGCAAGGCCGGCGAACACGAAACCGAAATGCACGCCATCATGGCTGAATTTGACCTGCCCCTACGCTTCCCACCCGAAGTACTCGAAGAAAGTGATAAGATTCAATCCAAAGTCACTAAGACCGAAATCGCCAAAAGAAGGGATTTCAGAGCTATTACCACTTTTACCATTGACCCTGCGGATGCCAAAGATTTTGATGACGCACTTTCTATCCGAAAAATTAAAGACAACCTCTGGGAAATTGGCGTGCACATTGCCGATGTCACCCATTATGTACGCCCCAATACCGCACTAGAAAAAGAAGCCTCCCGCCGCGCTACCTCGGTTTACCTCGTAGACAGGGTCATTCCGATGCTCCCCGAAAAACTTTCCAATGACCTTTGCTCGCTACGACCACACGAAGACCGACTTACTTTCTCAGCCGTCTTTCAAATAGATGAAGAAGGGCAGGTAATCGCTGAATGGTTCGGACGAACGATTATCCATTCCGACCGCCGATTCAGCTATGAAGAGGCACAAGAAGTACTAGAAAGCGGTCAGGGAGATTTTCACCAGGAGCTTATCCTTTTGAATGAATTGGCTAAAAAACTCAACGAACAACGCTTCCGCTCCGGAGCCATCAACTTCGATACCCCCGAAGTCAAATTCAAACTGGATGAATACGGCAATCCAATCGGTATTTATATCAAAGAACGCAAGGATGCCCATAAACTCATCGAGGAATTTATGCTGCTGGCCAATAAAAAAGTAGCCGAATTTGTACAAAAAATGCAGGAAGACGAAAAGGAAAAAACTATGGTCTACCGTATTCACGAAAAACCCGACGAAGAAAAACTTCAAAACTTTTCAGTATTTGCCAAAAAATTCGGCTTCGATATTGCCGTCAAGGGCAAAGCAGTCGCCAGCTCTATCAATCATCTGGTAGACCGCACCACGGGCACGCCTCAGCAAAGTGTTTTACAATCATTGGCCATTCGCACGATGGCAAAAGCACGCTACAGCACCGAATCCATAGGGCATTTCGGACTGGCTTTTGCACATTACACCCACTTTACTTCGCCCATTCGGCGATACCCGGATATGATGGCACACCGCCTCCTCCAACGCTACCTGGACGCAAAAAGCAGTGCCAATAAAGCCGAATTTGAAGAGAAATGCCGCCATTCTACTGATATGGAAAAAAGAGCCGCTGATGCCGAACGCGCCTCTATCAAATACAAACAGGTAGAATATATGCAAAGAATTGAAAATAAAGATTTTGATGGCGTAGTAACTGGTGTGACCGAGTGGGGAGTTTATGTAGAAATCCTTGAAACCAAGTGCGAAGGAATGGTGCGTATGAGTGATATTCTTGATGATTTCTATGAACTAGATGCCGATAACTACCGCATTGTAGGCAAAAAAACGCAACGGGTAATTAGCTTCGGGGATGCCGTCAAAGTACGTGTCAAAGATACCAACTTAGAAAAACGCACCATGGATTTGATTTTTGTAGCCTAGATTTTAGGGTGATTAGGGAGTTTTTTTGCAAGGAGTAGTTATGCCTGAATCCCGTGGATTGATCGTATATCCGACTCCTAGCTCTTCACTCCAGACTCCCTGCCCACTAAGCGTTCTTTTTTCTAAAGAATTTCCTCTTGGGGTTTTTTCCGTTTTTCCCGTTTTTTACTTGGTCTCTCTCTTTATAAGGTTTGGATTCTCTAAATGCCTTGGGTTCGGCTAGTTTAGGACCCTCGCCGATATAACCTGGAGGTTCAAAGCGAGTCACCTCGATATCTAGTTCCTTCTCAATTCGTATAAATTTATACTGCTCTTTTTCGCTGATAAAGGTAAAAGCATAGCCCAACCCTGTGGATGAATGTCTGGCCGTACGACCTACCCGGTGTACGTATTCGTCAGAGTTTTGAGGCACTTCATAATTGATCACCAAATCAATGCCGTCAATGTCTAACCCACGAGAGATCACATCTGTACCAATCAGAATACGGTATTTGCGGTTTTTGAAGTCCTGAACGATTTGTTCGCGCTCACGTTGCTCAAGATCCGAATGAATCTCACAAGCTGAGAAACCTGACTCTTTGAGATCCAACAGCAAGCTTTTGACCGTAGTTTTGCGGCTACAAAAAATTATAATGCTTTTAAACTGCTGATGGACTTTTAGAATATGGTTAGCCAATAGAATCTTTTGCTCCTCATAAACCACATAAGCGATCTGAGTGACTCCAGTGGCGGGTTTGATGGCAGAAGTGCTTACGTGTACTGGTTCTTTTAGGATTTCAGAAGCCAGTTTTTTGATTTTGGGAGGCATCGTCGCAGAAAAAAGGAGGGTTTGGCGGCTTTCAGGCAAATATTTAGAAATCCTCAAAATATCCTTATAAAAACCCATATCCAGCATCTTGTCGCCTTCGTCCAGAATAAAGTGCTCTAAATGATCAAAATTGACATAACTCATGTTAAGATGCGAGATCAGAATACCAGGGGTGGAGATGATAATATCGGCTCCTTCTGTAAAAGCCTTTTTCTGCTGGATAAAAGATGCTCCGTCTACCCCACCATACATAGCAATAGAGCTAATCGGAATGTAATAGGCAAAACCCTGAAGCATCTTATCGATCTGGCCTGCCAACTCGCGGGTAGGAACAACAACCAGCGTGTTGATGTGGGTGGTCTCGGTGCTTTCACGAGAAGCTAGTTTGTTAAGTACTGGTAGCAGAAAAGCAGCGGTTTTACCCGTACCAGTTTGTGCAGTAGCGATAATGTCTTTATTTTCTAAAATCATCGGAATCGCCTGTTCCTGAATGGGAGTGGCCTCCCGAAAACCCATTGCTTCCAAACCTTCCAGCAAAGTTGGGTTAAGATTTAATTCATCAAAAGTCAAACTCGTATATTTTAAGTGTGTAGTATATTATGTATAACCCTAATTGTATGGATTTTATTCTTCTTTGAACACAAACGTTTGTAAAAGCACATTGTTTGTATTTACAATTATTTTTTACGGCGCAAAAATAATACTTGTCAGTTGGAATGGGAAGTAGGGATATAGAAAGATTCTTTATCCCTGGTCTGTGGCACAAGGACCAGTAGCCCTGGACTGCGTGCCACAGACCAGGGAATTGGAATTGGGTTGAAAGCATCAAGGCATTTATTTATATAAAGGGGTTTTTGATGGTCAATTTACCTTCAAAAACTTGTAAATGGCTTAAATCTTCGGTGAATAATGTTGTACAGTCACTAATCAAAGCTGTGGCAATTATAAAACTATCCCAAAATGACAAGCTAAATTTTTCTCTTAATGCGGATGCTTTTAGATATTCTGCCTCTTGAATCGAGACGACGTGGTAATTGTCGTAGAAAGAAAGAATAAGCTGTTGTAAATCCTTTTCTACTAAATTTGACTTTTTCAGCAAATTAACGCTTACTTCTGCTATGATTTGATTACTGATTACGATAAGTTCTTGGTTTAGAATTAGATTCTTAGCCTTTACATTTTTTTCCTGATCTTGGGACTCGATAAATCCATAAAGCCAGATATTAGTATCTACAAAAACCTTATTCATAAATTTCGTCTCTCCCAAGGGGCTTAAAATGATTTATTTTTAAAGGCTTATTTAACAAATCCAGGATAAAACCTGATGGTTTTTGGGATATATTTTTGGGCTGATTGGTTTCTTCTACAAATTCAATATGAAGCCTTTGCAAAAGTAATTCTAATAACTCCCAATCACTCTCTTGATAAATATTTAAAGTTACTATTTTCATAGGTTGTTTTTTTTAGATTTTAAAAATACGAAAAAATGCTTGGATTCTCTAAGTTTTCTGCATAGAATGTTCTTTAACCCAAATTTGAGGTTTCAGAGGGTAAACTTGAGGTTTTTTACCCCAAACTTTAGGTTTTAAAACAGCTTTTTGATGTTTTTTAGCTCCTCATTGATCTCCAAGAACAGCTTTTTGATGTTTTTTAGCTCCTCATTGACCTTTAGAAAGAGCTTTTTGATGTTTTTTTAATCAAATTTGATGTTTTTTACCTCAACCTTGATCTTTTAGAGAGCAAATTTGATGTTTTTTACTGCAAATTTGACCTTTCAGAACGCAAATTTGAAATGATTTTCCGCAAATTTGACCGTTTTAAGCGCAAGTTGGAGGTTTTTTACTGCAAATTGGAGGTTTTTTTTCTCAATGATCTCTTTCCTAAACCCTTTTCAGACCTTAAAAAAATGAATTTGCAGTCCTGCCGACAAATAAATTGCATTTTATCGCTAAATTTTGGAGCTTTATCATTTGATTCCTGAAAAATATTCGAGTTTTTAGTCCTATTTTTATTTCATCAATACATCAATAATTTTATGAAAGAAGCAGTAATTGTATCTACAGCCCGCACCGGAATCGGCAAAGCCTACAAAGGTGCATTCAACAATACCAATGCCCCTACCCTGGGTGGGTGGGCTATCGAGGCAGCCGTCAAAAAAGCCGGAATAAACCCCGCTGAGGTGGACGATTGTATCATGGGTTGTGCCTTGCCACAAGGAACTGCCAGCCCCAACGTCGGCCGCCTCACTGCGCTTGCTGGTGGGCTTCCGGTGACCGTTGCCGGGATGACCATCGACCGGCAGTGCTCCTCTGGCATGATGGCCATTGCCACGGCCGCCAAACAGATTATGATAGATGGTATGCAAATCGTCGTAGCGGGTGGTCTGGATTCTATCAGTCTCGTGCAAAATGAAAAAATGAACACTTACCGCATTTTTGATAAGGCTTTGGTAGCCAAGCATAAGGACGTATACATGCCCATGCTCCAGACTGCCGAAATAGTCGCCAAACGTTATGGCATTTCCAGAGAAACACAAGACGAGTACGGTCTGCAAAGTCAGCAACGTACCGCAGCCGCTCAACTTGCCGGAAAGTTTGACGATGAAATTATCCCTGTGACTACCACAATGAGCATTTTTAATAAAGAAACCAAAGAAACTACCTACCACGAAATGACCCTAGGCAAAGATGAAGGCAATCGCCCTGAAACAACCCTGGAAGCACTTGCCTCTCTCAAGCTCGTCAACGAAGGGGGTACCATCACCGCCGGAAATGCCAGCCAACTTTCCGACGGAGCTTCTGCCTGTGTGGTCATGGAAAGCAAACTCGCCGAACAAAAGGGCTTACAAGCACTGGGAATCTATCGCGGAATGGCCGTAGCAGGTTGTGAACCCGATGAAATGGGCATCGGACCAGTCTTTGCTGTTCCTAAATTGCTCAAACAACACAACCTGAAAATGGATGACATCGGTCTCTGGGAATTAAATGAAGCCTTTGCCGTGCAAGTGATTTACTGCCGTGAACGCCTCGGTATCCCCAATGAACTGCTCAATGTCAACGGTGGGGCAATCTCTATCGGCCACCCCTACGGAATGAGTGGTGCACGTATGGTAGGGCACGCTTTGATCGAGGGCAAAAGAAGAGGTGTGAAGTATGTAGTCGTGACCATGTGCGTAGGTGGAGGCATGGGCGCAGCCGGATTGTTTGAAGTGGTTTAGACAAATTAAATGCATTTAATGGAATGGTCAGCTGCCAGGAATGCACGATTAAAATACATCTATTCGTGCATTCAGGGCAATCACCAACTTGATAAAACAGTTTTGGAATTTGGAATAAAATCTTTTGATAAACCCATGAAAAAATCCGTTAAAATAGCCATCGTACAATCTGGTGCCGAACACCTAAATCTGGAAAAGAGCCTCGACAAAGCCGCCAAATTTATGGAGGAAGCCGCTAGGGAAGGCGCAGAACTCATCGTTTTTGGGGAGTGTTGGCTTTCTGGCTATCCCGCCTGGTTGGATTATTGCCCCGAGGTAGCTCTTTGGGATCACGAACCCACGAAGGAGGTTTTTGCCCGGATGCTCCAAAACAGCGTGGAAGTACCCGGTGAAGCATTTCAGTATATTTGTGACCTAGCCCGAAAGCACCGAATCCACGTCTGTATCGGTATCAATGAACGGTCTACCCAAGGAGCCGCCAACGGCACGCTTTACAATGCTTTTCTGATCGTTGACCAGGAAGGAAATCTGCTGAATCATCACCGCAAACTGATGCCGACTTTTACCGAAAAACTGGTGCACGGACTGGGAGACGGGCATGGGCTTCAAGCAGTAGAGACTTCTTTGGGAAGACTAGGCGCCCTGATTTGCTGGGAACACTGGATGCCCCTCACCCGACAGGCATTACACCTGAGCGACGAACACATCCATATTGCGCTCTGGCCTAAAGTCCACGAAATGCACCAGATCGCTTGTCGTCATTATGCCTTCGAGGGGCGATGTTTTGTCATTGGAGTAGGGCAGATGATGGCGGCAAAAGATTTTCCTTCAGAACTCAAACTCCCCGAAAGCCTCAAAAAACAGCCCGATACCCTGGTTTTGGATGGAGGAAGCTGCATCGTAGCTCCCAACGGAAAATATATTCTGGAACCACAACACCACCGAGAGGGTTTAATTATACAGGAGATTACTGATTTGGATAGAATTTATAAAGAAAAAATGGCTCTCGATGTCTCAGGGCATTATAATCGAACAGATATATTTGATTTTCAAGTCTCTAAGCAAAGAAAATCCTAGTTTTTAGTCCATTGTCCATTATATATTGATCATCAAAATTATACACATATGTCAGAAGTATTTTTTCAAGAACGTTTCGTAAAAATTGAACACAACACCGACCAAAACTGGGTGGAAGTGGTCTGGTACAGCTACCAGAATGCCGATCAACTTAAATCGGGGATGGATAAAGTCCTCGAGCTTTTAAGCAAAAAGTCGCTCTCCAAGATTTTTATGGATATGCGCGCTATCCAAGGTACTTTTACAGATGCCAATGATTGGATTGCCAAAGAATGGATTCCCACTGCTAACAAAGCCGGGTTTCGATACGGCGTACTGACCTGCTCAGATGATGTATTTACCAAATTTGCCACCAATGACCTGATCAAAAAGATAGGCACTTCACAAATCAAAATCTTCTGCAACATGGAGCAGGGAAAAGCTTGGCTGGCTGCACAATAAAATATAAGTAGTTGCCTATAATTAGTTGATATGAGTTATTTTCATATAATAACCGAACAATTGAATTTGCTATGGACTATCGACTAATTTCTATGGACTACTTATGATCGTTAAAAATGTGTTAAATAGACTTTTTAATCTTTAAAAGATGTTTAAACTTCCTAAATTGTAGTCTCAAATCTCAAAACAGTCTCTAATACTATGAAAACAACAAGTCTGATTTTTGGAGCTTTATTTTTATTAACAAGTGCTTTTGTACTTAATCACGTGGTAGCCCCTTACAAAGTAGATACCGATAAAAGTGTCATTACCTGGACTGCCTACAAAGTGGGTGGAATGCATACCGGAACTGTAAAAATCAAAGAAGGAAGCCTCGATATCAACAAAGGGACACTTACCGGAGGTAAAATTGTCGTAGATATGACTTCTATGGATGTTACTGACCTTGAAAAAGGAAGCAAAGGATACATTTCTTTATTAAATCACCTCAAATCACAGGATTTCTTCGGAATAGATGCCAGTGTAGGCCGTGGTGGAGAAGTACCTGATGCAAGTGCAAAAGTTTTTACTACTGCCGAACTGGTGATTACCAAAGCCAAAAAAACAGGCAAACAAGCTACTTCTGACAAAGCATTGGAATATATCGTAGATGCCAATCTGACTGTTAAAGGTGTCACCAAGCCAGTACAGTTCAAAGCTTTTGTAAAAGCTGAAGGTGATAAAATCATGGCGCGTACCGTCAAAGGTGATTTCAGTAATATCGCCGCAGATAACGAAGCCAATGACAAATCTATCAAGGAAAATGGTTTCTTCTCTTTCAAAAGATTGGATTATGACATCAAATACGGGAGCATTATCGGCGACAAAGCTATTTATAACAATGTGTTCCTTGAAATTTATGTAGAAGCTGGCAAATAATTATGCCCAGGCCTGCTTAGGAATGGATAATGAATAATTGACAATGAATAATTAAGTAAGATACTGATAATCAAATACTTAATAATTCAAAATGACACTTTATTTAATTTATACTTCTTGAGTTGTAAATCCAAAAGGCAGTATTAAGGATGTAATGCGCCTATAAAAAAAATGAGCGGTTTTGTGAAGACACAAAACCCCTTTTTGAATACACAGCATTACTTGTTAAACACTACCCCTAAAAAAAGCCGTATCAAATTTTTAAAAAATATATCTTAAGCATTCTCTTATTTGGGGATGCTTTTTTTTATTATCTCCCCTAGTCTTCTATCTTTGTAGTATTATGACACAGATCGCAAAAGAAACTACCGAGCACGTACTTTTACTTCGTAATCTACAACTGAAGGATTATAACGATATCAAGGAAATCACCCGAGATATTTATCAGAATATGGGTATTTGGGAATATCATTATATTCGAAAACTTCTAAAAATATTTCCCGAAGGGCAAATTTGCATTGAAGATAAAGGAAAAGTTGTGGCTTTTGCGCTTTCCATTCTTTTGGATGAAAATGATTTTGACGATGACCACAGCTATTTTGAGATTGTAGGCAATGGTAGCTTTTCTACCCACAATCCCAAAGGCAATATCCTGTACGGCATTGAGATTGGCGTGCATCCCGACTATCAGGGTATGCGCCTCGGGCGAAGACTCTACGATGCCCGCAAAGAAATCTGCGAAAACCTCAACCTGAAAGCCATTGTAGCCGGGGGCAGAATGCCCAACTATCACTTACATTCCAAAGATTTTACGCCCAAACAATACATCGACAAGGTCAAATCCAAAGAAATTTATGACCCCGTACTGACCTTCCAGCTTGGCAATGACTTCCACGTTCGAAAAATACTGACAAATTACTTACCTGGTGATACCGATTCAGAAGCCTATGCGACACTGATTGAATGGAACAATATTTATTATCAAAGAAAAGAAAAGGTCATCGGAGCCAAAAAAACCTGGGTTCGAATCGGAGTCGTGCAATGGCTTATGCGCCGAGCTAATTCTTTGGAAGCTTTTTTTGAGAATGTAGAATTTTTTGTGGATGCCGTCAGTAATTACAAAGCTGATTTTGTGCTTTTTCCAGAATTATTTAACGCACCGCTGATGTCGGAATTCAACGAGATGAACGCCGCTGAAGCCGTCCGCAAACTGTCCGAATTTACCGAAGATATCAAACAGCGTATGTTGCAGTACGCCCTAGAATACAACATCAACATCATCGCTGGAAGCCTCCCCCTTTACCAAAACGGTGATCTTTTTAATGTGTCCTATCTCTGCCGCCGCGACGGCACCTATGGAGAGCAGTACAAAATCCATCCTACCCCCACCGAAGTCAACGAATGGGGGATGAAAGGCGGGCACAAGCTTCAGGTATTTGATACCGATGTAGGAAAGATCGGCATCCTAATCTGCTACGATTCCGAATTTCCCGAACTCAGCCGCATCCTAGCAGACCAGGGTATGAAGATTCTTTTTGTGCCTTCTTCTACTGATCTACAAAGTGGCTACCATCGGGTGCGCTACTGCTCTCAAGCACGCGCCATTGAGAATGAATGTTATGTCGTACTGGCAGGTAGCGTGGGGCAGGTGCCTAAGGCAATCAATATGGACTTGCAGTTCTCTCAATCGGCTATTTTCTCGCCTTCGGATTTTGCCTTTCCCCAAAACGCCATCATCGCCGAAGGTACCCCCAACAATGAAATGACCCTCATCGCTGACGTAGACCTGGATTTGCTCAAAGAATTACACCTCAATGGCACGGTTCGCAATCTTATGGATCGCCGTACTGATCTCTTCGAGTTGAAATGGATTGGGAAGGACTAAGATTTGAATGATTGAAGATTTTTCCACTAGGCTTGAAGCGTTCTCAAAGCTCTGGTTCTTCACTTAAACCAGCGTTTTGAGGTTTAATTTAAATATTTTTTCAATACTTCATAAAGTTTTTCTGCTTCTTCTTCCCAGTAGATTCCCTGTATTTCAGGGTTATTTTGGTAAAAACTCCTGGTTTGGAGTTGTTGATAAATATCTTGCAGGTTACTCCAATTATCAAAGTCCACCCACAAAGCTGCCTGAAAGGAATATTGATCCAAATATTTTTGCCAGTAGGCATTGGGCTGGATAAGCATGGGCACTTTCAAAGCAAGGGCTTCATAAAGTTTGGTTGGGATACGTTGCGCCACGCTTTTATTGAGATAATAAGGCATCAGCAAAAAATCGGCTTCTTGCATAGCTTCCAGCACAAGATCGTGGGGTATGATTTGCTCGCCTCCCTGTATTTCTACAAAATCCAGATGATCTGTATGTTTTTTCAAAAGAAGCCAATCGGCTTTACGAGGGCAAAATCCGACGATTTTGAGCTGGGTTTTGGGACAAACTTTTCTAAAATTTTGAATAAATTTCAAAGCCCTAAACACTCCGTATTCTGCCGAAATAGTACCGCAGTAGAGAAAGCAAAACCCTGGTTTTTTGTTGGAAATATCTTGAATAGCTTTTTTTAAAAATTTATTGGCAATCACGGTACTTTTGGGGCGCAAATAAGGCATTTCTTCCAAATAACAATCCTCTGCCAATAAATAATGATTGATAAAAGAATGTGCCAGTCGCTCTATCGCCTTTAGACCAAAAGCCAATACATGCCGTATCAAAGGCGGAAAAACGCTTGTGTAGGTAATATTTCGGTAATAATTCTCTTGTACATCATAAATCAGGGGTACTTTCTTCCATATTTTATACAAAACTGCGGCCGGGAGCAACTCAAAGGTAGCTATAATGATCAGCTTTGGCTTGATCTTTAGCAAGTGCCTAAAAAATAGCAGATTTGCCCAAAATCTTGCAGGGTGGAGCCTTGAAAAATGAAAAATCGGCTGTTGGATGATGTACTCATCCTCAGGCGCAGGTTTGGTTTGATGCTCCGTTATCTTTTTCTGCTTGCCTCCGTGTGCCAGCATATAAATCATATAATCTGGAAAATAATGATGAATAGTCTGTGCAATCTTGGCATTCAGGCGTGGGTCTTGGACGGGTTTGAGTACTGAAGCAAGGATGATATTGGGCACTGGCACGTGGAAAAAGAGGTTCTTCTGTTCATTTTTAGCCACAAGATCGCATTAAGCGACCCGGTGGCTGTCAGGGATATTCAGGCTGTTTCGGATTTCAAATCCGAAGGAGCGGTAGAAGTCGTATAATTTGATTGTCTAATCTAGTCAGTTTGTTTTATACGAGCTATTTTTTGATAATTCTCTTTGAAAACATTAAATTTTCAGATTAGTGCTTTTACTTGTATATGACCGTGATTTTTTTCTATCAGCTCAAATACAACACCGCCTTCGCTGCCTTTACGGTACGCACTACATTGGGTAGAATCACATCAATGAGCGTAGGAGCATAAGGTAGCGGCACATCCATGCTGTTGATGCGATGAATGGGGGCATCCAGATAATCAAAAGCGTGTTTTTGGACGTGGTAAGCGATCTCTGAAGAAATGGCAGCCAGTGGCCAAGCCTCTTCAACAATCACCAGGCGATTGGTTTTTTTGACAGAGTTTACCACCGCAGCATAATCAATCGGGCGCACCGAACGCAGATCAATCACTTCGGCAGATACGTTCATTTTTGCCAGTTCATCTGCAGCTTCCAGTGCTACTTTCATCATTTTACCGAAAGAAACAATCGTCACATCGGTACCAGGTCTTTTGATGTCGGCTACTCCGATAGGGATAAGATATTCTTCTTCGGGGATTTCGCCCTTGTCGCCGTACATCAGCTCTGATTCCATAAAAATAACCGGATCGTTATCGCGGATAGATGTTTTGAGCAGACCTTTGGCATCATAAGGGTTGGAGGGAACGACCACCTTGAGTCCGGGGCAGTTGGCGTACCAGTTTTCAAAGTTTTGAGAGTGCTGAGAACTAAGCATACCGGCGTTTCCGGTGGGGCCTCTGAATACAATAGGCACGGAGAATTGCCCGCCGGACATAGACATCATCTTGGCAGCACTGTTGATTACTTGATCGATGGCTACCAACGAAAAGTTAAAAGTCATAAATTCTATGATGGGTCTCAGTCCATTCATAGCGGCACCTACGCCAATACCTGCAAAACCTAATTCGGCGATAGGGGTATCAATGATACGATCAGGACCAAACTCATCAAGCATTCCCTGGCTGACTTTATAAGCTCCATTATATTCTGCTACTTCTTCTCCCATTAAAAATACATTTTCATCCCGGCGCATTTCTTCGGTTATGGCTTCGCGGAGGGCTTCGCGGAACTGTACTTGTTTCATCATGTTTTTATTGTCTAGGATTGATTTTAGTATATCAATAAATATTGGGCAATTTAATAAAGAATTTGGTATTGGGGTGAAAATATAGGAGAGATTTTTTGCTTTGTTTGATGAGGTAGAGCTTGTTTGGCGAGGGCATCCAGGTATGGTATGAGATTACAAATGAAGCAAACCGTTATTATGTTATGGACGCTACACAAGGCTTCAGATACTTGTAATAATTTAGAAGTATCAAGAAGATATTTTCCATGCATTCAATAGCCCATTCACTGAAAAGCGAATATCAGGCAATAATTCTATTTCTTTATTCCAGTTGGAGGTAATCCAGTCTTGTTGAGGGGTTGCCAGGGTTACTTTGGGGACTTTGTGGGTAATCCATATTACTTTTTCTACTCCTGCATCCAGTAACTTTTGAGTTTTAAGATAATAATAATCTGCGGAGTCGGAAAAATTTTCTGCTTCTATTTTATTATCTACTTCAATCACTATGAGAGGAATTACCTGCGTATAAGTATCATCCAATGGCTCTTGAGAAAGTGTTGCGAATTCAAAAATGGCAATATCGAGGGCAAGATTATTTTTTAGTCCCAGATGCAGACCGGCTTCGTTGGTTAGGATTTCATATTTATCTTCATCTAAATTCTTATATAAGAAACGTAATATGCGTGAAATGAGCAGCGATTGAAGTGTACTACTTCCCATAATTTCTTCTGGTGTTTTATGTCCTCGAAGTACTTCCTTATATCTTTTGTAATAAAAGGGTATTCCCTCGATAGTTTCATAGAGGAAAGTATCCAATATATCTTGAGAGACATTTAATTCGGAAGTTTCGTGCATTATTTTTTGTGTAGTTTAGTTTTTTACTGAATAAAGTTAGGTATTTAAACTTACAAATGCAAATTATACCATGATTAAAAGGATCAGGTAGATTTTCACTATCTCCCAAAAATAAAAAAGCCCACCCTAAACGAGTGAGCTTTTGAGAAAATATTTTAAAGACAATTATTTGATTGCGTCTTTGAAACCTTGAGCGTTTTTGAACTTGTCAAATTCCACGTCTTTTACGGCTTTAGTTTTCCAGTTGCTATCCATTTCGCAAGCTTTTTTCAGGGCAGAAGCCATATTGCCTTCATCACCTTTACGAGCATAAGCGATCGCCAAAGCATACTGAGTTTTGGCATCTTTAGGATTTTTCTGAGCAGCAGAAGTAAAGCTGGCAACAGCCGCATCGTAGTTAGTACCTTGTAGCAATTGAGCCAAACCTTTGTTGAACAGATTAGGGTTGGTTGATACGGTATTTCCTAGTAGGTCTTCGGCTTCTTTGTATTTGCCATCATCACGAGCACCGGCAGCTTTGATCGCCAAATAAGCCTTAGCACCGTTGATCAGTTTGCTGATGTTGGCATCAGAACTACCTAAGTTAGCAGCTTTTTGCAGGTATTCTTCCATTTTGGCGTTGTCACCTTTCATAGAATAAGCCAGTGCCAGGTTGTAAGCAGCTTCACCAGTTTCTTTTTTGCCCATAGAGGCTTCAAACTGAGGGATAGCCATGTCTACTTTAGACATATCGCTTTTCAAGAGAGCCATATCCAGGTAAGCAGCACCGATGTTGTTGTGTACTTTCCAGGTTTGGTATACTTCGGCAGCTTTTTGCAGGGTAGAAAGTCTTTCATCCAAATCAGGGGTATTGGCAGCAGAGTACAGGTACTCAGATTCAGTGAGTTTGTCGGCTGTCAATTTACCTTCTTTGATTTGAGCTACCATGGCAGAAAGAGTCTCCAAAGATTTGGTAGCACCTGGTTTGCTTACGCCAGTTTTGGCATAACGCAGTTTAGGATACACCTCATCAAAAAGAGTTTTGTAGTAAGGCTTGTTGTGTAGTTCAAGCTCGTTTTCTACGAAGTCACCGTCACGACCTAGGATTTCTTTGGCCTCAGCTTTTTGCTCAGGGCTTAGAGAGCTTTGGTCTACCAGGCTGTTGAATTCGGGTACAGTTTCGCCAAGTACTTTTTTGTCAAAGTTGAATTTGTAAGCGTCCAATTGTTTCTTGGCATAATCAAACTTAGAAACCATTGCTTTGAAAGCTTTTTCAAGTGCCACAGCACGGTCATCAGCCAAACGCGTGTTTACGGCTTCACTACCTTCGGGAGAGTGAGAGCTGGTACCGCTGGCTTCAAATGGAGGCACTTCGGTATCCGTGAAAAGACCTGATACTACATCCATAGCAGCCTTGTTAGAAGCTACGTTAGGCATTACCACAGCACTTCCCTGATTAAAGAAGATAGGAAACTCTTCGGTAGTAGGTCCTGTTGCGGTAAAAGCGTGATCTGCGTACGCAAAAGGAGTTTCACCGCTTGTGGGGTTAATTCCATCAGCAGGTCCTTTTACCAGTCTTTGGGTAGTAGCTACTCCTTTTACGAAACCTCCATCGGCAACGCGCATTCTTACAGGTCCAAATTCTTTGGACTTGTTGTTTTTCAGTTTGGTAGCGATACCTTTTACCATCAGACCGCCGGTTTCGAATTTGTCTTCGTAAGCGAAGGAAAATTCTTTGGAAACTTTGGGGTCTTCGGTTTGACCTTGGTACTTGTCACCGTCAAAAGGAATAGCACCTACTTTGATGGCGTCTTTGGAGATTTCTTCAATGGGCTTTAAATCTACCACAGTTTCGATGTCACCTGGAACGTAAGATACTTCGAGGGTGTACTTAGTTCCTTTTTTCATCATGGCTACCGGCAATTTAGCCGACATGGTAAAGCCTACCTGTGAGCCATGCAATTCTAGAGGGTTGGGGTCAACGGTAAGTTGTTGATCTTTGGCTAATTTGACCATTTCCGCAATGGGATTGGTACAATTGCTCAACAAAAATGCACTTACCAGAGCAGCAAGACCTAGAATAAAGTTCTTTTTGTTATTCATGAGATTAAGGATTTATTGTTTAATCTTAGTAAAGTAGTTTTTGATCCTGATGCAATTTTAATACTTATTTTTTGTAAAATAAAAAAAATGTAGCTATTTTGTGTTTCAATGATATGTATTTCAGGAATGTTTATGAAAAAATTACAAGCTTTTATGGAACGACAGGCCTTTGGTGTATGCACTAAACTGGGCGAAAAAATCGGAATTGCGACCAGTGAAATCCGCTTGTTTTTTATTTATACTTCGTTTCTTACATTGGGTTCACCCTTGTTGATCTATTTATCGCTGGCATTTTTGATGAATATTCGCAAACAACTCCGTAGACGCAATAATCCTTACATTTGGGATATTTAAAAAAATATTCTATTTTTTCGCAAGGAGATTCAGTTTTTTTGTAGGCTCAGATGATTTTTCAGGTTTTTTTTTCAGGTCTTGGAAGTATTTTTTTTTCTGCAAAAAATACTGAAAAACTACACTGTAAGGATAAAGTTCTTTATGTGCCTGATTGCGTGAGGTTTTGCGGCGTTTTCCAAGCCAAGTACCTATTTGGGAAAAAAATGAAAAATAGGCTTTGAACACTTGCTGCCCTGCGGCATGATTGCCTTTGCTGATAAAATACAAAGCTGCAGCTCCATCCAGCAATATCCTGATTAGCAAGGTCGGGATTAACCTCTGGAGAGGTAAATTTTTGCAAAGCAAGGCTAGGTTATTGCGAAAATTCAAAAAAGTTTTGCGGGAGTTGCTGCTTGAGAGGGTTCCACCACCCACGTGATAAATCACACTTTGGGAGACAAAAAAAATCTTATGTCCAGCATTTTTGAGTCTCCAGCATAGATCTATTTCTTCCATGTGGGCAAAAAAATCCCCATCCAATCCACCTATTTGCTGATAAATTTCGCCACGAATGAAAAGACACGCACCACTAGCCCAGAAGATTTCGGAGGTATCATTGTATTGCCCTTGGTCTGTTTCCATGGTATCAAACAGCCTTCCACGGCAGAAGGGATAGCCCCAACGGTCTACAAATCCTCCGGCGGCTCCGGCGTACTCGAATTCGTTTTTTTGGTAGTAGGCAAGCATTTTGGGCTGGCAGGCCACTATTTCGGGGTTTGCCTCGAGAAGATCGAGCAAGGGTTCAATCCAATGCGGGGTTACTTCCACATCTGAGTTGAGCAATACATAATACTCAGACTGAATTTGCGCCAGGGCGCGGTTATAACCTTCGGCGAAGCCCCAGTTCTTTTCAAGTATGAGTATATGAATTTGCGGATAATTTACTTGTAGAAATGGAATGGAATCGTCCGTAGAAGCATTATCTGCTACTACGATCTCAAAACCCTGACTATGGGCAACTACTGAAGGTAGAAATTGCTCGAGCCAGTGTTTTCCGTTGTAATTTAGAATTACGACAGCAAGTTTTGTTGTCATAAGAAATCCTCTAAATTTTTTGCCTAAAATCAGGCCATATTTCCAAAATCAAAACCTGGAATATTTGGGAGTACTCCCTGCGTAGATTTTTTGAGTTCTTCTTTGGCCAGTATATCTACATCTTGAAGGGCTTTATTGACGGCAGCAACGATCAAGTCCTGCATTACTTCACTGTCTTCGGGCTTTAGCAATTCTTTGTCAATTTGCAGTGAGATGAGTTGTTTTTTGCCATTTACAGTTGCCTTGACCATCCCGGCACCTGATTCGGCAGAGGCTTTGATATTGACGAGATTTTCCTGGGCTGTCTGCATTTTTTCCTGCATTTCTTTGACTTTGCCCATAAGATTTTTGAAATCAAACATATATTCTAGGGTTTAAGATTGACAAAATAAGTAGGTTTTGGAAAGAAATGAAGCTCTCCGACTCCCTCATTTTTAATTCATTATTACAAATCTATAAATTATTATGCTTCTTTTTTCATATCAAAATGAAATTATGCGAGGATAAAAATATTTTTTTAGATTTATCTGTTAATATCTATCGGATTAGCGTAAATGTTCCCTGGGTGTTGAATTTTTCTCCGGTAAAATCCTCCAGGTACACCATATATATATAAGCACCTTGTTGGGCTTCTTTCCCTTTATAGTTGCCATCCCAGCCCTGTTCAATGTCATTGGACACAAAAAGCAGTTCTCCGGCACGGTTATAAATCCGCATTTCATAATCTTTGACAAAGAGATAGGTAGGTTTAAAAGACTCGTTTAGGTTATCGCCATTCGGGCTAAAAGCATTGGGAAAAAATATTTTAAATTTTTGGGTTATTTCTACCACATTGGAATAGCTGAATAGACCAGCAGAGTCATCAATGACAGTCCGAATTCGATAACGAAGGATTTGTCGGTCATTTTTAGCTCCTGGGTCTCTAAAGCGAACCTGGAAGCCCACGGGAAATTCTTCATAAACGTTTCCAGCCTCGTCGAGCTTTTCTACTACATACCTTTCATAGATTCCGGCAGAATTTTCATAATCTGTCCAGTTTAATTCTACCAGTCCATTGCCCGATGAACTTCCGGATAAAAAAACAGGGCAGGTACGAGCTGTACTCGCAGAGAGATTGCCGCATTCATCCCGGTAGCTGACCTGATAACACAAAGCGGCTGTAATGCGAAGGTCTTCGATAAGCACCTGATTGTTGTCTGTTAGAATTTCTAGGGATTCGTTTGGGCTGCTGATGGTATAGGCATCTACTTCTACATTTTCGGCAAGGTTCCAGAACAGACGTATACTCCGAAAAGTTTCTACGCTTGCATTGAGTTGATTCACTGCTGGGGGAATAGCACTACTGAATGTGGTTGTGCAGGCACTATTGGAAGCAGATACAAAATCCAGGCTCAAAGAGTTAAAAATGGCTTCAATTCTATAGCAGTATTCCACGCTACAGGCTACATCCTGGTCTATAAATTCGGCCGTATTGAGGTTAGGGATTATTTGGTAGGGTTGGTTATTGCGATAAAGAAGATAGTGCTGAAAGCCGTTTTGAATTGTGGCATTCAGATTGGGGTAGGGAGTCCATCTGATGCGGTTTTGGCCATCCTCTGCCTGGGTTTCAAGGCTCAGACTGCAATAGATAGCTTCCGAATCCAAAAGCTCGCCGCAAAAATCCAGCACCCGAATTCTAAAACAGTTGATCATTTCAGTATTGAGTGGTGTCAGGTGCTGTACGAGGGTGCTGCCATTGCCTTCTGCTTCGGCGAGGAGTACAACACTGTTATCTTTAAAGAATTGGTATTGAAAATTGGTATCTGTCTCTAGGCTCAGACTTACCTGACCTGAAACGGGGTTTCTGATGTCTGTTTGTATCCTTTTGACAGTGGGTAGCACGAGGGTCTCGAGGGTATTTACCAAAATGACGGCAGTATCACCACAGCCACCGGGTACATAATTACCGATTACAGAAATGGCATAACTGCGATTAATGGAATATTGATGGCTTAGGGAGTTTGTGCCGGGTGCTACGATCTCAAGAGGGGAATTATCACCCCAGTTAATCAAATATTGCTGATAAACAGTATCTGAGATGTCTAAGAATATTTTATTTCCGGCGCAGAGACGATCTACCCGAAATTCGGGTTTAGGTGTAGGAAATACCGTAATCGTATCTTTGCTGGTGATGAGCTGGGTTGCACCTCCTGCATTAACCTGAGCAAATTGAGTAATCACATAAACGCCGGGTTGTGTGTAAGTAAATATGGTATCATTGATTCTGGTTTCATCATTTCTATAATCATAAGAAATATTGACTGCCCCAGGGATGCAGTTTTTGACACAAACCGTTACGGAGTCACAGGCAACCTTAGAAGCTGGACTAATCACAAAACCATCTATTTGCCCGGTGGGGCAAACTGGGCAATCTTCCTGAGCCGATAAAAAAACAGGAAAAAAAATAAAATAAGAAAAACAAAAATACCTGATTTGGTCTTGTATGTTCATCATGGATTTATTCAAGAAATAGCTTCTGAATCCGTCCCAAAGAAAGGATATTATGTTAATCATCTGTTAAATTAATTTGATCTGTATTTGTCGGGGGCACAAATTTACGTATAAGTGGATGTATCTCTAATTTTAGAGAAAACGTATTTTATGATAAATAAATTGATAATTTTTTCTAAATTCAAGTTCAAATCTAATATGCTTATGGACAAGCGCATTGTGAGCACTTTTAAATATGTATTTGTTTCTTTGTTAATATTTGGGGTAGGGGCTGCCTACGCCCAGAAGTCTATCACACCGCCCAAAAAAGCCAGCCCCCTGGCTATGGCTACCTTTATAGGCAAAGATAATACTTATCTGAAAGTAACCTATGGGCAACCCTATAAGAAAAGCCGTGTCATTTTTGGAGAGTTGGTACCTTTCGGAGAAATCTGGCGTACTGGTGCCAATGAAGCGACTGAGTTTACCTGTACGGATGATATTCAATTCAACAAAAAAATTCTTAAAGCAGGTACTTATACTTTATTTACTATTCCAGGTGAGAAAGAATGGTCTGTTATCTTGAATAGCGAACTGGGTCAGTATGGAGCTTATAAATATGAAGAAATCAAGGATAAAAATATTTTAATTGCCCCAGTAGAGGTTGATCAGACAGAAGACATCTATGAGGCCTTTACGATTGAGTTCGAGGAGACCAAAAAAGGAGCCAATATGCTGCTTTTCTGGGATCAGACTAAAGTAATTATTCCCATCACTTTCGCCAAAAGCAATTAAATCTTTTCTTCAGACGATGCCATAAATGTTTTAGTAATTTATGGCATTGTTTTAGATTATCTTTTCTAAAAAAACGCATTTCTCTTGAAGGGAACATTACTCATTTAAAAGGTAATCTTCTTATGTTGAAAAGATGTTCTTTGATTTCATTTTTGTCTGTTTTTACATTTCTTCTGACAATACCTGCCTTACTTATTGCCCAGAATGGTGATCAAACAGCTTATGAAAAAGCTTACAAACAAGCAATTAAATATTTTGATAGTCAGGAAAATGACAAGGGTTATGAATACCTTAATAAGGCAATAGGGCTGAATCCCAGCTTCTATGATGCTTTGTATGCCCGTAGTTATTATTTGATGCAAGATGGAGCGTATGAAAAGGCCATAGAAGATTATCAATTGCTGATCGGTATGCAATCGGATAATCCTTTGCTTTATTTGTACCTGGGTCAGGCTTATCTTCATACGGAGGATTTTAAGCAAGCAGAAGAAAATTATTTAAAAGCCTACGAATTGGATAGCAATGATGTAGACATTACCAACTCTTTGGGGAGTTTGTATTTTGTGCTGGATCTTTATCTGGATGCTCAATATTACCTCGACAAATCCGTGGCCATTGCTCCCAATAATTTATTTGCTTTTTATTACAGGGCTTATACGGCGTATTATTTGGAAGATTATGACAAAGCCCTGGCCGATATTAGCACGGCACTGAGCCTTGCCCCCGAAGATATAGACTCGTTTCGCCTCAAAGCCCTGATATTCCTGGCTCAGAAAAAATACAAAAGCTCCATCTCTGTTTATGAAAATCTTCAAAAGTTAAATATAGATTTTGAAATTGATGATTTTTATCATTGGGGCAAGGCTTATTATGCCCTGAATAATTTTGCAGATGCCGAATTTTATTTTGAACTACCCGAAAACCACCAAAACGCACAGGTTTATCACTATCTTGGCAAAACCAAATACAAACTCAATAATTCCAAGGAGGCTTTAATGCAACTCAATCGGGCGATTGAGTTTTCGGATACTTTGGATGAAAATACCGCGCCTGTGTACTACGACAGGGCTATAGTCAAATATCGTCTGAAAGATTTAGCGGGTGCAGAAAAAGACTTTTTTTATGCCAATTATTTGGTTCCCGAAATCATCCGACAGGAGAACTTCAGAGGTGAAAAGCTAGACCTTCTTGAAGATGCTTTTACAATGCTCAAAATGGAAAGTCGCCAAAAAGACTTGGATAGTATTCACGTGAGCGGTTATCAGGATCGTGCCGGTGTGTTTATTTCAAGCGGCGATCTCAATAAAGCGGTCAAAGAAATCAAAAAGGCTCTACAGATTGATTCTACCAATTCTTATACATTTACTACCTTGGCAACTGCCACGGCTATGCAAGGGAAATTTGATGAGGCACTCGGGTATCTTAATCAGGCTATGCAACTGAAAAAAAATCAGGTTTCCGAAAATAATTATTACATCCAAAGCCTCATTTTTGGTGAATTGGGCAAACTGGATGCTGCCATCGAGAGCCTTGAGAAAGCCATTTCTATCAATAAAAAAAGAGCTGTTTATTTCAGCGATCTGGCAAATTTTTATTATGAATCACAAAATGTTGCTCTTGCACTCCAAAATATCCAGGAAGCTATTCGTCTCGAACCTGACGATATTGAGCATTACAATGACCGAGCTTTTTTTTATGTAGCTCTCGGAAAACTCCAGGAAGCCATCAGTGATTGTGATCGAGTACTCCAAAATGACCCTGAAAATGTGATTGCTTTTTATAATCGAGGTTTGGCTTATCGCGGACTCAAAGAATACAAGAAGGCTTTGGCTGACTTTGAAAAGGTGCTTGAATATGCTCCAGAGGACGAAGAAGTAAAACTCCTCCTTCAGGAAATCAAAAAAGAAATGGAAGCGGATTGACCTAAATCCATAGCTGGTAGTCCACGGTCTATGGATAATTTTTAATCTACCTCCTCGAAATCTATATAATCATCCTCCGAAGATTTTTTTGCTTGATTCTTAGCAGAGGTTTTGTGCTGATCCGTATAACGAATCTCTACATTACCTTCTTTGCGTACTTTTACCCTGCTTTGGGGTACTTTGCCCTCAAATATTCTAAAAAAACGCATCACCCGATCTAGAGAACGATTGATTTGGTAAACAATAAACCCAAATGCCAACAGAAATAATATTAATTTATACAATACCTACGTGTTTTTATAAATTGATTCTCAGAAAAAATTTATACAAAACTACTTAATTTTCTTATTTTTGCAATCAGGCAATTATTCAAAAGAACTTATGATTGATAAATTAGAAGCTATTCGCCAGAGATTCAACGAGGTGGCCAGACTTGTGGTAGACCCTGAAGTGATCGTTGATATGAAGCAATATGCTAAATTGAGCAAAGAATACAAAGATCTCGATAAAATCGACAGCAAATACAAAGAGTACGAAAATATCCTGAGTAATATCCAATCCAGCAAAGAACTACTCGCTGAAGAAAAAGACCCCGAAATGCGGGAAATGGCCAAAATTGAAATCGACGAACTGGTTGCTCAAAAAGAAGTAGTTGAGGAAGAAATCAAACAACTCCTCATCCCCAAAGACCCTAACGACAGCAAGGACATCATTCTTGAAATTCGTGCCGGGGCAGGCGGTGATGAAGCCTCCATCTTCGCAGGAGATCTCTACAGGATGTACCAGCGATTTGCCGAAAAACAAGGCTGGCGGATGGAGCTTATTGATTATACCGAAGGTACTTCGGGAGGCTACAAAGAGATTGTGTCCTCGATCTCCGGGGAGGATGTCTATGGGATGATGAAATACGAGTCAGGCGTACACCGTGTGCAGCGTGTACCCATGACTGAGACACAGGGGCGCATCCATACCTCGGCGGCCAGCGTGGTCGTACTCCCTGAAATTGACGATGTGGAGGTAGAAATCAGGGAAGTTGACATCCGTATCGATACTTTCTGCTCCTCCGGTCCGGGCGGGCAGTCTGTCAATACAACCTACTCTGCCGTGCGTATCACGCACATGCCCTCCGGCTTGGTGGTATCTTGCCAGGATGAAAAATCCCAGATCAAAAATAAGGAAAAAGCCCTCAAAGTACTTCGTTCGCGGCTTTATGATATTGAAATGGCCAAACAACAGGAAGCCCTCGGTGCTCAACGCAAATCTATGGTAGGCAAAGGTGACCGCTCCGACAAAATCCGCACTTACAATTACCCACAAGGACGCGTGACCGACCACCGCATCGGCTATACGGTCTACAATCTACCCACGGTAATGGACGGCGAAATTTTTGATTTTATCGAGAATCTCCGCCTGGCAGAGAATGCAGAGAGGTTGAAGGAGGGGAACTAAGGTGTTGGTTTTTGAAACTTATCAACTAATTATTTACACCACCTAAGCGTCTACTCCCCCAACTTCCAAACCAAAAAACCTTCTTTCAGTGCATAGCCTGAGACTCGAATCAGCTCGAGCTCATACCGCTCGATCACGAATTTGATCAGGCAGGTAGCGGGTACGATCATATCTACCCTAAAATCTGCCATTCCGGGAATAGTGAGGCGTTGTACACGTTCTTTACAGACGATTTGTTGATAAATATAATGAAATTCATCTATCAAAAGCTCATATTCGGGTAGAAGAAGCTGATGGTTTTTATCGATATATTCCTGGGCTTTTTCTCCTTCCTGCCTGAATAAATCAATAGCGGATAGGGTCTCAAAAGCACCCGCCGAGCCGATTAGGTGCTTGGGGCTATAATTGAATACGGCTGCGGACAGTTCTACAAAGCGGGACTCGAGATAAATCTCTAGGCGTTGGATGTCCAAGTCGCTGATTGGGTCGGTACGCATATACTGATCCATAAGTCTTTGTACACCGATCTCGATGCTTCTTTTCCAGTGGATTTTACGGCGATTGCAGATGATAAATTCTACGCTACCGCCTCCTATATCAATAAGCAGGGAGTTTTGTTCACCCAAATCCAGTGCATTTCTTACTCCATAATAAATGTATTCAGCTTCTTGGTCTCCACTGATGATTTCTATGGATATTCCGTAATTTCTTTTGATTTCGGAAATGATTTCCCGGGCGTTGCGAGCATTGCGAAAAGCACTGGTAGCTAGCCCCCAGATGCTTTGTTCTTTGACTTTATAAAGTTGTAAAGCCTTGTAAATCAAGTCTAAAGCTCGAAATAATCTTTTTTGGGCTTCTTCATTGATTAATCCTTTGGAAATTCCGCCTTCACCGATCTTGACGACAAACTGTTCTCGGTGAATAGCCTCGAACTTGCCTTGATCCGTAGGTTCGGCAATCAGCAGATTGAAGGTATTTGTACCCAAATCAATCACAGCAACTCTGTTATTTATCATTTTAAAACTGATGTTCACGATTTATAATTTTCAAAGAAGGTACAAGTTCAAATAAAACCTGTTGGAAGCTTGTAGTTTGTGTCTCAAAAAATAAGCAGAATTTAACAAATTATTATGCGTTATTAAAATACGAGATTTCTATTTTTTAGGTACAATTCATTAGATTTGCTTTTGATTATAAAAAAATTATTTAAATCCAGGTAGAATAATTAATGAAATTTTTATATCCCCAATTTTTATGGGCTTTGTTTGCGCTGGCCATTCCGATTGCCATCCACCTATTCAACTTCCGAAGAATCAAACGTGTTTATTTCAGTAATGTTAGTTTGCTCAAAGAAGTCAAAACCAAAACCAATTCTTTTCGCAAACTTAAACATTTTCTCATTCTCTTAAGCCGTTTGGGTTTTGTGAGTTTTCTGGTTTTTGCTTTTGCCCAACCCTTTCTGCCAAGTGCCAACCAAAAAGCCATCAAAAATCTAAGCGGATTGGTAAGTATTTATGTAGATAATTCTTACAGTATGCAAAGTGAGGTAGGGAATGACAAATACCTCGATCTGGCACTTTCTTATACAAGTGATTTAATCAAGGTATTTCCTAAAGATGCTCGTTTTCAGATGATTACTAATAATTTTGAGAATAAAGAGCAATATCCGGTTACTTCCGAAGAAATAGAAGACCGACTGACTGAGACGAGTTTTTCCAATTCATTTCGAGATTTGAACAGTGTTTTTCAAAGACAGACCAATCTGCTGGATCGTTATTCTCAGAATCGGAAAAATCAAATTTTTTGGTTTTCCGACTTTCAAAAAAGTACCGCAGGCGATTTGGACAAGGTCAAACTCGATACCAACAATCAATATTATATCATTCCGATCAAATCCGAGCGCACGCCCAATCTGATGATTGATTCGGTATGGCTGGAGAATCCCTTCATCAAGTCTCTGGAAACGAACCAGATCAATGTACGCCTCAAAAGCTTTAGTCAGGAAGAATATCTAGGGCTTACCCTAAAACTATTTATCGATAATAAACAAGTTTCCACCAGTACAGTCAATCTGGCAGCCAATGCGACGACTAAGGCTAACTTCAATTTTACCGTCCAGGGTACAGGGATCAAACCGTGCAGAATCAGCTTTGAGGATTACCCAGTTACTTTTGACAATGACTATTATTTTGTGATCAATGCTTCTCCCAAAATTGATATTCTGCATTTGTATGATCAAAAACAAAGTAATTATATCGAGAATGTGTATTCCAATGAATCGGTTTTCCAGGTGAATAGCTTTAATATCAACAGCTTGGATTATAACCGGGTCAATAATGCCGAATTGATTATCCTCCAGGAAACGTCGCTGATAGATAATGAGCTTGCTCGTTCGCTTCGCGAATTTGTATCCAAAGGAGGTTCTTTGGTCGTGATTCCTCCTGCAAAAGCAGGTTCAGATTTTGTATCGCTCCTTACTGCGCTGAATATCAGCGGGTCAAGAGCTGTTAATCCGGATTCATTAGGCACTGGCAAAGCCAACGAACTGGCAGTGATGAATGTACAAAATCCCTTTTATCAGGGAATTTTTGAGAAAGTACCCAACAATATGAATATGCCCTATGCCAATGCAGTACTCCAATGGAATAATCTGGGAAATAATCTGCTGGATTTTAAAAATCGCCGCCCTTTTCTGACACAATTTAATCAACAGCAAGGCAAAGTTTATCTGTTTGCCTCTCCTTTGCAGTCTGCATACAGCAATTTTGCCAAACACGCCGTCTTTGTACCCATTATGTACAAAATTGCTTCTCTCAGCAAAGGCAGAGATGAACGACTGTCTTACACCTTCCAAGATAAAACCCTGAACGTCAAAGTAGATGCACCCAGCAAAGAACAGGTCTACAAACTAGTCAAAGGCGACCTACAGATAGTTCCAGCTCAAAGAATTGTAGACGGAGAATTGACCTTTGAATTGCCCGAAATAGCCCTTGAGGCAGGTTTTTATTCCCTCCAAACCGAAGGCAAAAAGTCAGCAGGTATGATTGCACTCAACTATGGCAAAGCCGAATCACAAATGGATTTTTACACCAAAGATCAAATCAAAAGTGCTTTTGGGGCAGCCAAAAATGTACAAGTTTATGATTTTACCGAAAATAAGAACTTCATTCAGGAATTCAAGGAAAAAAATATTCAAATCAATCTCTGGAAATATATGCTCATCGTGGCACTTATTTGTCTTTTGATTGAAATTGCCTTGATCCGTTTGCTTTAAATTCAATTTTTTGATCTGTGTATTCAGAGATATGAAGGATTTAAGTTTGATTCTAAGCTAAATCAATACCAGTAAAATGTCTGTTTTGTACAGCAAATGTTATTTTGCCATGCTAAACTTGTGATTTTACCTGAACAGGGCTAACTTTAAGCCTACATGTAACCTGAATATTCCAAAGTTCTGACTTCTTATCTATAATTTACACAAGCCTATGAGATTTATTTGCACAATACTACTTATGGTCATGCTTGCTTCTTGCCACCATGATCTCACCTTCCGAAAAGAAAAAAAGGTTTTATACCTCTTCAACCCTGCTGAAAAAGATGCTTCCTATACCCAAAAAATACAAGCTCATTTGCAAGAATTAGCCAAGTCTGAGAGTTTCCGGCTCGATATCCGCAAAAGCTTTGAAGTACTGACTGAGGATAGCCTATTACAGTACAGTGCAATCCTGATGCTCAACCTACCCGAAGCCCAACTCCAGCCCTGGCACAAAACCGGCGTAGAGCGTTATGTACAAGCAGGTGGCGGTTTGTTTACTATTGATAGCTTACATACTAGGCCTTATAGCTGGCACTGGTATCAAGCACTCCTGGATGCCAAGAACCCCATCGCCAAAGCAGGTCTGGAAGATTCTGATTTGCCCAAGTTATTCCAAACCTCCAAATATGACGGTGGCAGAATTGCAAAAGCAGACATCCATAAATTTGATTTTCAAAAGGCTGACCTCAAAGCCGAATTGCTCAAAGGGCTTCATTTTCTAATGGGCGATAATGCCTACAACCCAATGCGTATGCGAAGCTTGCCTGCCCCACCGGAAAGTCGATTTACACAAATTGTACTCGATGATGATCTTTATGAGCCGATGCAAATGACTATTTTGCCAGTAAGCGAGCAGGTATTATTTACGGAACGACGTGGCAAACTCAAACTTTATGACCCTTACGCCCAAAAAACCAAGGTAGTCGCCGAGTTTAATGTGTGTATCAATGGAAATTATGAAGACGGTTTGCAGGGAATAGCTGCTGACCCTGGCTATGGCAGGGATAATCACTGGGTGTACATCTATTACTCCCCTTCTGCTCTGTGTGATAATCCTTATCAGTATCTCTCTAGGTTTGATTTTATAGGAGATAGCCTGTACTGGAATACCGAAAAAGTAATTCTCAAAGTAAAAGTACAACGCGAAACCTGCTGCCACTCTGGCGGAGCCGTAGAATTCGGCCCGGACGGGCTGCTGTATCTCTCCACTGGTGACAATACCAGTTCCAAAGAATCTAATGGCTACACACCTATTGACGAACGCCCGGGACGAGGTCCTTTTGATGCCCAGAAATCTTCAGGCAATACGCAAGACCTCCGTGGTAAAATCCTCAGAATCAAACCCAAACCCAATGGTACTTATGAAATCCCCCACGGTAATCTTTTCCCCAAAGACGGCTCTCAAGGCCGCCCCGAAATCTACGCGATGGGCTGTCGCAATCCTTTCCGCATTAGCATTGACCCTCGTACCAATTGGGTTTATTGGGGTGATGTAGGCCCGGATGTCGGCGAACCAGGACGCTATGGCCCACAAAGCTACGACGAATGGAACCAAGCCAAAACCGCTGGGAATTTTGGATGGCCTTATTTTGTGGGGAATAACTTTTCATACCCCGATCGTGATTTTGCGACGGACGAAGTAGGCACACTACAGGTTTCTAGCCGTCCTGTCAATCTTTCACCCCATAATTACGGTGCTGAAATCTTGCCTCCGGCGCAGCCTGCCTGGATTTGGTATCCTTATTCAGAATCCAAAGAGTTTCCACTGTTGGGTACAGGCTCACGCAGTGCGATGGCAGGGCCTTTTTATCAATATGAAGCTACCTTGCCCTCAAAGGTAAAATTCCCGGAATATTATGATGGTAAATTTTTTGTCTACGAATGGGCCCGCAGTTGGATCAAGGTGTTTACCTTAGACAAAGACGGCAAACTCCTGCAAATGGAACCCTTCCTGGATAATATCTCCTGGAGCAAGCCAATTGACATCAAATTCGGCCCAGATGGGGCAATGTATGTCTTAGAATATGGCAATCAATATTTTATGGATAACCCGGATGCCCGACTGACCAAAATTGTGTTTGCCCACGGAAACCGTGAACCTATCGCCAAAATCAGTATGGACAAACCCAATGGCTCTGCTCCACACAAGGTCAAATTTTCTGCCCGCGCCTCTTTTGACTATGACCAAGGCGATTCGCTGCGCTACGAGTGGTATTTCGGCAATATGAAAAAAGCCGATGCACAAGGAGTCGATGCAAGTTATACGTTCGCCAAAAACGGTACTTACAAGGTCAAACTCAAAGTAATTGACGCTCAAGGAAGCGAAGGACTGGCGTATGCAACGATACAAATCGGTAACAATCCGCCAGAAGTACAAATTGCTTGGACAGGGAATCGCTCTTTCTACTTTGAACAAACTCAGGAAGTACCTTATCAAATCCGTATCCGCGACAAAGAAGATGAAAGCAAGGAGGGCATTGATCCCAAACAACAGACACTTACATTTACCTACATAGATGATTTTGAATACCTAAGCAATATCATTCAAGGCAAAGAAGCCTTACCCGAAGGACCACTCAAATACCTGAAAGGCAAAAAACTCATCAGTGGAAGCGATTGTTTCTCCTGTCATCAGGAAGAAGCCCCAAACATCGGACCCTCCTACCGGCAGGTAGCCCAGCGATACCAGGATGATCCGCAGGCTGTGACCATCTTAGCCCAAAAGATCATCAAAGGAGGTAATGGCAACTGGGGCGAAAAAATCATGGCCGGCCACCCACAACTCAGCGAAGCAGATGCACAGGAAATGGTCAGATATATCCTCTCACTGGAAGAAAAATCTTCCATCCCACTCACCGGAAAAATGAAACTCAATCGACACCAATCCGACAAAAGCGGGGCTTATCTTATGGCAGTAGGCTATCGTGACCAAGGTGCTGGGGGCATTGAGCCGCTAGGTAGTCGGGAAGTGCTTATTTTACGCCCTGCAAAGATGCAAGCCGAATTTGCGGATCAGATCAGTGGCGGAGAAAAAAGACGCTTTGGTGAAAAAGGTGAAAACACAATGGTGCAGCTTTTTACCGGAGGCTCGATTGCTTTTAAACAAGTAGACTTAAAAGGTATTGCCGGAGTCACAATCCGACTCGCCAATCGCAAAGAAGGCACTATTTCCCTGCATTTGGGGAGCATACTCGGCAAAAAAATCGCCCAGGCAAAACTCCCACCCGCCGCTGAGGAGCGAGCTTGGAAGGAATTATTCATCCCATTCAGTGCCATCAATTCTGAGACCGATCTCTACCTTGTATTCACCGAAAAAGTAATTCCTGAGCACAATGAAGCTGGGGAAGCTGAACAAAATAAAGTACTCGACCTAGATTGGGTATTGTTTAGGGAGGTGGAGCAATAGCATATTTTTGTGGATTAGCCTGATGCAGGCAAAAAGCTTGGTACAGACAACTCCTTACTTACTACGGTCAGTTTCTTTACTGGTAATTTGGAAACAAAAGAATTATCAGTAAAGAAACTGACCGTGGTGTTAGGGGATTAAATTGAAAAAAAACTGATTTTTAAAATTCTTAGATTTAGGTTATATTTGATTATAGCATATCTTAGAATAAAATTTAAATAAAGTGTAAAACTCGTGTAGCCAAAGAGAATAAATACTGAAATATCAGAGGATTGGCTTAGTTGAAAAGCACCCGAATCTCCGTACAAAACCGAATAAAATATTGAAAACTCATCAAATGCCCCGGATTGTCAAGGATTCTTTGCTGGAGGGCTTTGAGGTAGTATTCTTTAGTAACTTCTCCAGGATGATTTTTGGAATAGCGAATAGGTTGATTTTTAAATTTTTCCTTAAAAAGCTCTCTCAAATAGCTTTCATGAAACTGTGCATGGGTATCAAATTCCGCTTCAGGCAAGAGGGGCATCCTCTCAGGATCGTTTTCACGGACGTTATAATGTTGGACATATTTTCTAAAAAGCTCGCTATCGAGATCATTCGGGAAAATTTTTTTGTTGCCCAAAAACCAAGTCTCAATGCATACATTTTGGACGATTATTTCCAAGTGGCAATCAATTAATTCAAGATTTTTAGTTTTTATTTTATTATGGATTTCTTCTTTTTTTTCTTCCACGGTCATTTCATCACTATCAACACAAAAAACCAGATATTTGAACTTTCCTGATGCATTGATATCTTGAATTGTTTTTTCCAATTGATCGTAAATTTGTGGAACTCCGCCACCACTCAACATAAAATAATTGTTTTCCCGTACTTCGGAAATACTCTCTGCCTGAGTCAGTTGAGGAATCAAATAAGATAACCACTGAGGGTAAACGATCATCTCCGTTTTGGCACCCTCCACTAAAAAGTATAAATTCATTGATTTAAACTGTTACCCCTTCTTTAAATGCTTTGAGATTTGTTAGTTTGATAAAATTATCGTGACGTGATTTTCCCAAATCAAATTCATTTGCTTTATGAGCGATGATTTTGCCGTTTTCTCGTGTGATGATTAGCCACCTTTCATACGGAATATGATTGATGATATAAGGATGATGACTGGTAAGGATAAACTGCCCCCGGTTCTCGAATACAATATTTTCAAGTACAGTGTCCATACAATTGACCCCCAAGCTGTTTTCTAGCTCATCTACCAAGACCACCGAATTATCCGGTATCAAATAAATTTGTGCCAGCATGAGCAAGGTTTTGAGCATCCCGGAGGAGATGTCTTCTTCGGAAATGGGAGTTTCAGGGTGTTTTTTTTCTATCAGTCTAATCGTTGGAAAAAATTTACTATTTGATCCTTTTCGATAGGATAATAAAAATTCAATAGACTCAACCTGTGGAAAAATATCTTTATAACTTTGTAGAATAGTACTCCAGAGTTTGGCAAATTCTTCATTTTCTTCACTTTTTTTCTGTAAAAAGTAAAGCTTCCATTTCAATGAAAAAATAGACCCACGGAGATTTAGCAAATTCACATCTTTTATTATAGTTTCATAATGTTTGATATATGACCAAGGAAGAGCTTGGTCATATTCAGCATCATCAAAATGAAATATGTAATTCAAATGAACATAAGCCTCTCGGATCATTTCATCTTCTTTAAAAAATGGAAGCAAAATATCGTGAGAATTTATAAAAGGAAGTATAGAACCTTTAAAAGTAATACCTGTCTTTTCTCGACAATATAAAATTTCTTCGTTGAGAGTAAGCTTTTCAAATTTAATAATTGGCTCATTCTTTTGAAAAGGTGTAAACTCTGTTTCAGTTTCACTTAAATCTCCTTCCCAAATATATGTTTTGTCTTCGTTCACTTTAAAAATAATTTGCCAAACTATGCCTTTGGAGTAGGTTCCCTGTGCAATATCCTGTAGTTCTTCAATCGCCCTTAAAATCTGTGTTTTCCCCACGCCTGATGCACCCACGAGGAGATTTAACTTAGAGAATTCCAGATTTTCAAAACCCCAGCCCTGGCTATGGTCAAAATAGGTGAGAGATTCTATTTTCATGGCTTGTAAAATATTGTGAAAGATAAAGATACAAAAAAAATATACGAGTTGATATGCCTGCAAAAAATCTTTGCGCCTGCATCGAATAAAAAAAACTCTTCTCGTCAAGGAGAGGAGTTTTTTTGAGCATTCTTCAACCAGCTATGCATTGAGTATCAAACTGACTAGTAAAAGACCAAATTTATGCCACTAGATTACATGCTTGATTATCAATGAATTAGCCAAAAATGGATACTCAAAACATCCCGGAATTAGAAAATTTGTCTTAAATCGGGAATTTTGCAGTAGAGCATAAAGCGTTCCATTTCTAACAACCGGACTTACAAATGTATTCTCCCTTCGCACCGAATGTAATAGTAGGAAGCTTTTTACACTTCTCAAAAGTCTGATAACCTTCCTTGAGCGAAGCCCAAAATTTAAGGAGTTGCGGTTTGTCGACGTATTCTGTAGTTAATGCTTTAAAATTTGCATCATCCAGTTTGGTGGGGAAGATGGATACCGGAATTCGCCCCTGCCCAACGGCTTTTGCATCAACTGCGATGATATATAACTCTTGTATTTTTTCATCCGTAATAGGAATACAGCCGACCGTCACACAGTCGCCATGAATAAAAATATCTCCTCCCAGATTGGTTGTATCCCCCAAAACCTTATCCGAACGATTGGGATAATTAATTCCTAGGGACAAATAAAATTGACTTTCGGGGTTAAAAGTAACAATTCGGTAGAAACCTTCGGGGATTTGCAAGTCTCCTTCTTTGCGTTTGGGACCCAAAGTACCCGAACTTTTGCAAAAATCATAGCTAGTCAGCAGGCTGTATTGTTTTTTGTTTTTGTCCTTTGCCCAAACCTCCAGCAATTTTTCTTTTTTAAAGACTCTGAGGTAGATCTCGAGGGAATTTTCATCCAGACCGAGCTTGCTGTACAGATCACTGACTTTTTTCCCATATTTTTTATAGGCTTCTTTGACCCGATTGTGTTTTTTTTGCTCGTTTTTAAATATCGACGGGGCATACAAAGCCGCAATAGAATCCGCTGCGGAGATTTGGGCAGTGGTATCTTTTGCAGAGTTCTCCGGTTCACCAGATTTTTTTGTTTTCTCTGTTTTTTGGGCTGTACGAGTGGCAAATAGCCTTTTTCCGGCAAATTCTATGAGTAATAAAGCCGTGACAGCCAATAAGATGATGAGGGTTAATTTTTGACTTTTCAAGGTTTTCTGGAGTTTAATCTTTAAATCATACTCCAATATAGAGATTTTCGGTATTTTGCACAAATCATTCGTGTGCTGAAGATTTGTAGCGTTTTTTTCTCCCTTGAAATCTTAATTCCAGCAATCCATTGTAAAAATAATAGCTTTGCCCTTCTTGATTGATAAATTGCCCTTCTTCATTGAGATAAAGGGCTTCTATATCCTGATACAAAGTATGGAGCGACCCACCGGTTTTGGCGGCGATATACAAATAATCGGGGGCTAAATTTTCCTCAATTCCACAAAGAATAATCCTTAGTTTTTGCTTTTTTTCAAGGCATTTTTTGGCAAAATAATCCAATAAAACCATATCTCTGACAAAAGAACGACCGTCGGCAATCAGTATAATATTTTCACTTTCTGGGTACAATTCCTGAGCACGAATGAGTGCCTCCAGGTCGTTTTCTTCATCATATCCTCCATTACCTCCGTGTTGAACCTTAGCCATAGTACCGATGATGTCTTGCAGGTTTTTGGAAGGGCTGGAGTAAATGCCTTCAGTACTTCCGATAGTTTTTTCACCAGGAAGTTTATGGTCTCCATCATTAAAAAATACCATTCCTGTAAAACGGGTGCTGTCTTTGAGATGAAGTTTCATCCATACAAGTAGCTGAAATCCATAAGGATACATACTGCCTGTCCAGTCTATGACTGCCAGCGAATTGTTCCACTGAGCCTGATTGCGCTCTAAAACTTTATATACCGTAGAATCTTCTGGCAGGTAATTATTTTGTAGCAGTCTGTGAAGCGAAGGAGCGTCTATAAAATCAGGGTCTTCATCAATATTATACTGATCTATAGGCAGTTCTCCTGAAAGTTTAAGCTTTTGCATCGGAGTAAAAGAGCGATAATACAGCACAAAACCGTGGAAGAGTTTTTGGGCTTCGGTTCTGCTTTTACAAGCTGATTGACCGATTGCACGCCATTGGATGTTTTTTTTGGCAAATAACGTGGGGAAGATTTTGGAAAGAGCCTCTAATCTTTGGGTATTCAATTCGGTAAAATCTTTGTTTTCCGGGAAAAGCGTATACACCAGATCTACGGCAATGATTTCTTTGGCTTTCAAAAGTGCCAATTCTTGAAAATTTAATGCTTTTGAATCTTCAAAAGGCATGTGAATCTTAAAATATCCTTCAAAACCGGGATCAATTTGGTAGGTTTCTACTTCGTTTGGAGGCATTTCCAGCAGAAAATTCTGCATAGATTCTTGCCCTAAAAGCGGCACACTTGCCAAAATCATCAGTATTAAGCATAAGTACATATATTTAGCCGATTGGTGCATCATAAATTATCTTTAAGTATGAATAAATGATATAACTTTAAGATAATCCATTTTGGATAATTTCTGTTCAAATTTTAATGAATTTTTTGCTTTAATCCTTGTAATAATTTGAGGCTTTCTTTCCAAAGTTGCGCCCTGATTTCAGGATTTTTAGCTCTTTCATCTACTGATTTTTGAGTCATCAGATGCAGGTATACATCGGTTTTTTTCTCCAGCTCAGGGGCGGCTGCAAGGTATAGGACTGGCTCTGCGGCCTTGGTTGGGCTGCTGAAAAATAGCCCAAAAATCAATTTAATCAAAGGATGAAAGATTTTCGGTGCTTCTCGGGCAATATTGCTATTCACAGGTCCGGGGCAAAGCGAATGTACACTTACTTTGACCTCTCCTCCGGTATTGAGCCTGGCAGAAAGCTCCTGCAAAAAAGTATTGGTCATCAATTTATAATAGCCGTAAAGCGAGACTGTTTTGGCCATGGTATATTCCTGATATTTACCAAATTCGGCAAAATTGAAGTCAGGAGCAGAACGGTGTGTCTCTGATGATACAAAAATAATTCTTGAAATTTGCCCCGAGTTTTCTTCAGGATTTTTCGGAATCGTACCATCTTCCAGTAAGCGATTGATCATTACAAACTTGGCCAGATAATTCACCTGGAACATCTCTTCTAGCCCTTGTACCGTTTTGCGGGATTTTCGGGGTACAATCGCGGCATTGGAAACCAACAAATCCAGTTTGATTTTATGCTCTTTTAAAGTATTACAAAGTCTGTGCACGGATTCAAGGTCGCTCAAATCCACAGGAAGCATTTCTACTTTATCAGATTGGCTAAGTGCCTTGACCTTTTCTCCGGATTCGGGGATGCCACTCCGGCAGGCCATGATCACGTGCGCCCCCCGCTGGGCAAGTTGCGTAGCCACGGCAAAACCCAGCCCTGAATTGGCACCGGTCACCATACAGACTTTCCCGTCCAGGCGAAGATCATCAGCCAATCGTCCAATCCTGGGGCTTTTTTTGAATAAATCTTTGATCCCGTTAAAAGTGGCACTCCAGATATTGCCGTATTTTTTGTTGGTCATGGGGTTTATGTTTTTTCCTTTACGCTTTTCGTTTCTAATGTTTAAATTATAATATGCTTATTCATTCAAAACAGTTGCTTATTATTTTCTTAAAATTATCCTCTCAGGCAAAATTCTCAAGATATGCTTCAAAATCCTTTTTTACTTTTGCTTCTTCCAGCCCAAAATCCTGCAATTGGTAGTGATGTATGCCATATTTGTTGGGTGGATTCTGGTCTAAGGTTTCCTGTAATTTTTCTTCCAGACTTTCTTCCCAGGCAATCCCGGCAAAGGTATAAATGCGCTGAATTTCCGAGAGTGGATTTTTAATCAAGTGGTCATAATACAAGTCTATAACTGGAGTTTCAGGGTGATTTTGGCGGTATTCCTGTGCTTTTTGGAGCATACGGCAGATTTTTTGATGCCAATGCTGACCTACTTCTTCGGGGGAGACCTGATCGCTAAAGATTCGCCTTCCGTGATAGACCATACTACAAAAGGAGGCTAGGGTCACCACAGGGTTGCGATGTGTATGGATGATTTTGGTGCCAGGAAATACTTGGATGAGTGTATCCAGAAATTCTAGGTGATGCGGGGTTTTGAGAATCCAGCGTTTGCCTCGGTGTTGCCACTGGAGGAGCTTGAGCATTTTTTGCATCATCTCGTAAGCGGGAGTTTGGTCTTGGTTCTCCACCCATTTGGCAAAAGACGGCACGTGCATGGTAGCCTCCGGCACAGTACTGATAAAAGAGGTATCTAGTAGCAGTACTTCTTCCTCTGGAGCATTGTGCTCTACGGGATGAATGGCAAAAAAATCGGGAGCGATGTAACGAAGCCCTTTTTCACTGTTTTGTGCCAATCGGATGCGTGGATCGGGTTTTTGCTGTTCTTTGCCGATGATGGGAGCAGGGTTCAAAGCTTCCCAGGAAAACAGGGAGCGTGTCGTTGGGTCGGCAGACAAAAGGCGATGCAGTTTGGTCGTACCTGTCCTTTGTAATCCGGTAATGACCCATAGTGGGTCTACCTCCTGCTCCAGGATTTCGGGGTGTTTTTTAAAATAATATGTAGCTCTCAGACGATTTTCTAAGATACCTACCAGCCGGATCTTGGTAATAAACTCTCCAAAGGCGTGCAAGCGGGCTTCTTCGCGAATCGATTGAAGTAATTTCCGCAAAGGCGTGATAAAATCTCCTTCACCAAAATCTGAGAGTTTATTTTTATTCCGGGCGGCTCTGAGTAATGAATTTTCTTCTAGTTTAACACCCAAGCCCATCTTTTTAAGTCCTTTTCCCAGCAAGTTGTAGGCTTGAATGGGCAGTGGGCGGGGTTTGGATTGGAATGTCGTAGTTGTTGTTTTTTGATTCATAGGGATTTAGTCCAGTTTTTTTAAATCTGCAAATTTGACCACTTTCGTATGGGGCTGCGGATTGATCTGCGAATTGCTCCAGCGGAAGCACATCGTACCCTCTGTATGCCCCACCGTGGTAATCCAATTCTCTAAACCAGGATGCTGGTGAGCTACAATGATACGTACCGAACCATCGGGGCGATACCGAGCCGTGTGTTTATTGATATGAATGGTAAAATAGCGATAATCCAGTGATTCCATCCAGTAGTTGTTGAGTTGGAAGTTCCAGTAGTCACAATCTTCGGGCGGATTGGCTTCAATGAGCAGGGCTTCATCTGGGGCTAGTCTCCAATGGCTGTGGTAATATTTGATATTGGCCACGCCTCCGGCTGCATTGGAGACTTCGGGGTCAAAAAGTGGGAGCTGATTGGTATGTTTTTGAAAGTCTTTGACCCATTTGGAAAATAACAAAGATGCCCCTGAAACGAGCAAAGCAGCCGATTGCAGCCCTTCATCAATCAGCTTGGGTGTTACGGGAGCGGGGAGTGCTTCGCCGTCTATTTTTTCAATTTTTAAATCTGCAAGTACTTCATTCTCCCGATCTAAAAAAGTCTGGCGAACGATCAACAAGGTGGTTTCCTTTTCCATCGGCAGCCAGTTGGTGGGCTGTGGTTTGGTACTCAGGATGATTTCAAAAGAGCCGTCTGGCGCGATTTGAAGCTCCGAGCCTTCAAGGTAGCCGCTGGGTGCCATGCCCCCAGGTTTGCCGTATTCACCTTTTTGCGTACCAAAGCCCAAGTAATGCACTGTGCCGCGTTTTCCGGTGATTTTATAGGTAAATTCCCCACTGATTTGGGCATTTTGGTAATAATTATCGGGATTGTCGGCACCCATTTTGACAGTCTCGTGTACCATACGGCGTAAAATGGGGTAGGCCGGATCGGCATACTCGATAAAGGCCTCCAGCCCGGCACGAAGCAGACGCGTGAGATATCGATGCCCTTCTGCCTGATGGAAGGCATCTCTGGGGGTACCCTGAAAAACGAGACTAGCCCCAGCGGCTTTCAAGCTGTCACAGAATTCATTCCAGGCTCTGCCGCTGACAATCCTTTGGGCGTGAATATCATCTTCGGTTTTACCTCTGAGGCGAATAAAAAAAAGTCGAAGATTACGATAGAGGGCTAAAAGTCTGAAAGCAAATCGTCTAAGCATAAGAGAATTTAATCAATTAAGAGAATGAAAGGAATTAAGAGAATGAAGCCTCCCGTCTTTCATGCTGTGAGCATCTTCTTATGAATTACACGAATTAAGGAAATTAAACAGAATTGCCTTAATTACTTTAATTGCCTTAATTGCCTTAATTATTTTAATTGCCTTATTTTAATTATAAAGAAAGTAATACACTTTCTAGTGTCATTCCTCGAGAGCCTTTGATGAGCACGTGTGCATTTTCCAATTTGCGGTCTGTGAGCCAATTGTGTAATGAAAATTTATCTGGGAAATAATAAGCCTTGGGGTTGTCGGTCAGAGCTGCCTGAATTTCCTTCCCGTGCAAAATAACCAGATCAAAGCGTAGTTCGGCCAGAAGTTTGCCCAGATTCAGGTGTTCTTGGGTGCTCAGTTCTCCTAGTTCGTTCATATCTCCCAGGATAACGACTTTGTAGCTGCCTTTGATTTTGGCAAAGCTTTGTAGGGCAAGTGTCATAGAACTGGGATTGGCATTGTAGGCATCCAGGATGATGGTATTGCTTCTTTTCTCGATGAGTTGGGAGCGTTGGTTGGCAGGTTGATATTCGGCCACTGCTTGATTGGCGCTAGAAGATTTCACGCCAAAATATTTCCCTATACAAAGTGCTGTGGCAATATTGGCAAAATTATATTCGCCAAAAAGCTGGGTTTGAACGGTTTCACCAGCTTCGGTTTGGATTTTCAGGAAAAAATCTGAGGGAATTAATTCAGCATGGAAATAATCTCCCGGGGACGGATAAGTGATTTTTTCGGGAAAATGAGCGGATAATTGTACCAGCATTTCTTCCTGGGTATTGACAAAAATTTTCCCTTGATTTTTTTGGAGAAAGTCATACAATTCGCCATTGGCTTGAGCCACGCCATGGATGCTTCCGAAACCTTCCAAATGATCCATGCCGATATTGGTAATGATACCAAAGTTAGGTTCGGCAATTTTGCAAAGTTCGGCGATTTCACCTGCGTGATTGGCACCCATTTCTATCACCGCCATTTGGGTATTCAAAGGCATTTGGAGTAAGGTAAGCGGTACGCCAATGTGATTATTCAGATTGCCGGGCGTGGCAAAAGTGCGAAACTGTGCAGCCAGTACTTTGTGAATAAGTTCTTTGCTAGTCGTCTTGCCATTAGAACCGCCCACGGCGATGATTGGAATGTTAAACTGTCTGCGGTGATGACGGGCTAGTTCTTGCAAGGCACTGAGGGCATCATCTACCAAGATCACCTCAGGCATATCGGCCAAAGTGGGATCAATGATTTCATCCAAGACCAGATATTTTGCGCCACTTTCTAGGGCTTTGCGGGCAAATGCATTTCCGTTAAAATTAGGACCTTTGAGGGCAAAAAAGAGGTCTCCCGGCTCTATTTTGCGGGTATCGGTAGAAACTCCGGTACAACTTAGGTATTTTTGATAGAGTTGTTCCATAGATTATTAGTCATTAGGTCAATAATAATTATTGGTTGAGTAAGACAATCTCAAGAATATCACCCACGAAATAAGCCAGTCCGGCAGCGATGACTCCCAGCAATAAAGTTTCCAGAATACTTTTAAAATGACTGGTTTCGGTGACAAAAGACTTTAGCCAGCCAATTCCAACAAAAGCCAGCCCGGTCAAAACCGAAGATACCAGGAAGAGGTTTGATTTGATGCCAAAAGCATAATCCAACACATAAGCCAGTAAGGGTATAAACCCGACTACCAAAAAGGAGATGAACGTAACAGCCGCCATGGTCAGAGGAGATTTATTTTCAGGAATCATTTCCAATTCTTCCTTCATCATCACATCTACCCAACGGTCTTTGTCTTCGGTGATTTTGGCGACGATCTGCTCCAGAAGTTCGCCCTCGAAACCTTTTGCGCGATAAATAGCCCGTATTTCTTCTTTTTCTTTCTCAGGAATATTATCCACTTCCCAATATTCTATTTTTTTATGCCTTTCATAATTGTCTTTTTCAGATTTGGTAGAAAGATAACTACCTACCGACATCGAGAAACCATCGGCAATCAAATTGGCAAAACCCAAAATGATGACTACTGAACTGGGCAGATTCGCCCCGGTAGCTCCGGCGACCACCGCAAATGTAGTCACACTGCCGTCAATGGCTCCATACACAAACTCACCCAGATAATGTTGAAATCCGCTGAGTTGGTGATCTCCTCCGTGAATTTTTGCTTCGCTGATTTGGCTCATTATTTAAAACAGATTTAGGCCTAAAATTAAAAAATACCTGAAAAGAAGTAGGATTTTGGTGGAAAATTTTGGGCTTTGCCTTTAATTTTAGAAATTTGGGATTGTCTGAAAAAATTTGTCATAAGCACATCAATTGTCAAGTAACCGAATAGGATCGATCAATCATTGAAGATCAGGTAGTTTGTTTTAACCTACTTATCAGTAACTACCCTTTGCCTCTTTCCTCAAATCAGGCATTGAGCCACATACGCAAACAATTCTTCAAAAGCTTGATCTACTTGATTTTCAATTTTTTCAAGGCTGGGAAAAGGATTAACGTGCGAATAATTGTATTCAAAATCAAAAGTTTTAATTGGAATGACCACAGATCCTTTGAGCCCGATGAGTGAAGCTTGTATCTCGTGTGTAGGCATAATATCATCTTTATCTAGACTAATAGCAAAAAGTTGATTTTTAAGCTCCTCCAAGCGTTGTTTGCGGAGCTGATTGGCACTGCCATAACTTTCGCTGAGCATACTCCTAAAAAAGACCCCTCCTTTATGTGTTGATTCAAACAAAACCTTAAGCATAGGGTCGGTTTGTAAATTCCGATCAAAATTATCCACATAAAAATCCTGTATTGCCTGATGTGCTTCGCTATCCATAATGTATCTGGAAGTAAGGTACATTCGGCTCAACAAAGAACCCCCACAAAATAATACGCCTTTAGAATGGCTGAATAACCCTTCTCGATTGGCCATGAGGATAATTTGAATCAGAAAAGCTCCGGCTGAATAACCAAAAAAGTCAATGGAGGCATCCTCTTGAATATAAGTGTGTTGCCCGGAACGAATTTGATGCACCAGATAGATTACGTCGTGGTAGGTCTCCAGACCCGAAAGAAAAAAACGAGTAGGTGCAAAATGCAGTCGGGTACTCATCGCTGCATTGATAAAAGAAGATTCACGGATATGCTGAAAAAGAGATTTTCTTTGTTCTGCCACCTCATTCATCATTCTACCATTGTGCCAATCGGGGTAGGCACGATCCATGTGAAAGGCAATCGGAAATAGAATGACGGTCTTTCCGGTCAAATCCAGAATTTTTTTAGCCCAGGGAAGGTATTTCAGCCAATCTTTTTCATTGAGTCCGTGGAATAAAAATACCAACCCTGAAGATTTAGGCTGGTCTTTTCTCCGAAGTAATACATAATTGAATTTTTTGTTTTGAGAAATGGCATCATCGCTGAGTTTGATCAATTGTTCTAAAGCACCACCAAAGAGCGGGCTGTTGAGGTTGAGTGTACTTCCGCAGAGTTTGGGGGCATAATACTGCTTATCTCCTGGAAAGATTAACTCGCTGGGTGAAGAAAATACCATATTGGAAATAACCAGGTTCAAATCAGGCAGTTCAATCTGAGCTTGTGAAACTTTATAAGCCTTTTTAAAAAGATTGTACTCCTGTAAATAGGTTGTTTTTTGACTAACTCCTTGTGCTTGAATCTTCATCATACTCATTATTCAATTAGTGACCGATAGTCATTCGGGGCAAAAATAATTAGTTTTGTGCAAATCCCTAAGAATTCCCTCAAACATCTTGGCAGAATCACGTTAAGCTTTTAAAGAACGCTCCAAAAGGTCAAAGTAGCTTCTAAAAAGGTCGTTTTGTTTGATTTTGTAATGATAAGTGATGATACTCATTTTGCGTTGGATCACCTGCAAAAGTCCAGTAATCTGGCTCCAGAGTACAAAGGCTGTTTCTACTTCATTAATCTCCCTGGAAATGCTGGCATCTTGTTTTCCTTTTTGAATAGCAAGAATCAATACGCCAATGACGGCATTTCCGCCCTCAAGGGATTGCACCTGGCTGGGTGCCCGGTCACGGGAGCTAAACAGGTCGTTTTGGTAGTGCAAGATGGCATTAAAATAGCCCAAATGTTCATAAGAAAACTTGATATAAGCTTCTGAAATTCCTTTGACGTTCTGAAAGCCCGTTTCATGGGCAAGGGCGGCTTCTTTGAGTTTTCGCTTGAGAATAATAAATCCCCTGAGAATAATGGCTCTGTAAAGTTCATCCTTGCTATTGAAATAAAGATACAAGGTACCCTTACTAAGTTCAGCTTCGTGGGCGACCTGATCCATAGAGGCATTCTCGATTCCTACTTTAAAAAATACGCGTTCAGCAGCATCAATGATGGCATTTCTTCTTTGAACTTTCTCTCTTTCTTTTCTTTCGGCAACCCCCATGGTTTGATCTCAAAGTGGTTTATCCTGTAATTTTCTTCTAAAATAGGAATAAAATACGATTAAATCCAATTCAAGCAGATATTCTCTCAAAGAAAATTTGGAGAATATAACTCTTGATGCCTCTATTTTTTAGTATTTATGCACGATCAAGAGGTTGAGCTAACCAGCATATCATCCTTTTTGAGGTAGAAGAATCGGTTTGGCTTTATACCATCGCCTTCTTCGGATAGTTCAGAGAGAATCTGATCTACATTGTAATGTCGAATGCTTCCTTTGTGTTTGAGGTTGATTTCACCAGCGTCCTGAATTTCAAAAAAATCTTTGACATAGTGATAGGTGCTTTCAGCGATAGAGATTGTGCCTGAGCTTGCCTGCAATTCAAGGAGTTTGGCGATGTTTACGGTTTCTCCCCAAACATCATAGGCATATTTTTTGTATCCTACCACGCCAGCAAGGAGATAACCCGTATTGATACCTATTCTGAGTCGCCAATAAGGCTCTCCATTAGAAAGCTTTGTTTGACGACGTTCTTCTACAAAATCTCGCATTTCCAGGGCAGCCAGTACGATGTCGATGGGGTTGCTTTTGTTTTCTTCGGGGATTCCTCCAGCACACATATAAGAATCTCCAAGCGTCTTGATTTTGGTCAGTCCTCTTCGGGTAATAATTTTGTCAAACTCTCCAAAGCAAAGATTCAACTCTTCCATCAATGTCTGTGTACTCATTCCTTTGGATATACTGGCAAAATCTTCTAAATCAGAGAATAATACCGATACCAAATCATGCTGTCGGGGGGCGTAAGTGCCTTTTTCTTTAATTTCTTCGTAAACGGCTTCCGGCAATAGGCTGTAATTGTCTTTGATCTTATGCTCAATATCGGCAATGTCTTTTTGCTCGGCGATTAGCTCATTTTGCTTCTCGATGAGTTCTTTTTGGGCTTTGATTTGGCTGAATGCTTTTTTACGACGGATCATTTCTAGGGCAAAAAATAGAACAAGGCTCAGAAGAAAAGCCAGCAGAAAGATCAATGTATAATTCCGAAAACGCTGTCTATCAACCTCCAGCTCGTATATTCGTTTGGCTTTTGAAAGAAGTCTTGAGTCACTCGAGCTATTGGAAGATGTTTTTTCGCGAGATTCTACGGCTTTCATAAATTGGTCAAGCGCTGGTCGATTTTCGCCCAAATCGCTGTAAATTTCTCCCATTTGGTCATAGATATCAGCCATTTTAGCGTGGTCACCCAATTCCTTACGAATAGCCAGTGCTTTTTGATAGCTTTCTAAGGCGAGTTTGTAGTTTTCTTCTTTGATATAAAACAATTTATGATAAAAATCGCCCAGAATTTCATAGGTCTCGGCAGTCTCTTTCTTAAGCCCAAGTTCTCGATAAATTTCTATGGATTTGAGATAATCGGCGGCAGCTTCCTCATAACTCAATTCTTCCAAATAATTGACCGTGGCAATATTGACGAGTGCGTCGGCTATCCCCTTTTTATACTGATTAGCTTCTGCGATGCGTTGGGCTTGTTTGGCATACAGTAGCCCCCCGCCGCTTCTGAGTGGAATTAGCTCCGCAGAGAGCTGATTCAAGGCGTTTATTTTATCCTCGACTTTTTGGGATAAATAGGCTACCCGACGAAGGCTGTCTATTTTTGCACATTGTGCAAAAACATTCAAATAAATTAAAGAAATTCCTATCAGGGTCAAAAAAATTTTTTTCATGGCAAGACGGACAGATAAGTTTAACTACCCTTGGAGGTACAAAAGAAATGCAAATCTGATCGGCTCATCCAGAGCCTGATATAGAAACCTTGTAGCTAAGCAGGTAATTGCCCATTTTACCTAAAAAATATATATTTTTCTGAAAAAAATTTGCTTTTTTGAACATTTTTTCGGGTGGTAAAATTGATAAGTTCTCTGGATAAATTACAGTATGTTGGGCTACAAAAGCCATAAAAGCGGTTGATTTCTTAAAAAATAACAAAAAACTCTTTTTAAAAAATAAATCCAAAGCCCGGTTGATTCTCTTAAAATAAGTCGTTTTTTGTTATTTTGAATATTTCATGACGTAAACAAGATATTATTCGTTTTGAGATCATTTTTGCCAAGATCTAATCTTTGATTGGTATTTTACTCTCTTTTTGGGAAATAAAACCCTCCCTTGAATTTTAAGCTTTTTTAACGAATTTATACTCACACAAGAAACAACCCTTTTACAATAAATCAGGTCTCATTCAAAGAGACACAATGATCAAACCTTTAAACTTTATAACCTGTGAAACTAAAATTTAAACCTACAGCTCTAATCGTGCTGGGTCTTTGTCTGATGTTTTCTCAACATTTATTCGCCCAAAAAATCGGTGAGATTAAGAAAAAAGCCGAAGAAAACAAAAGCAATAAATCCTCCTCCAACTCTGGCGGCAGCAATACCAATGATGACAACAACGGAAGCGTTGGGGGGGCAATCGTAGAGGGTCTTTTCCGAATAATCTTTAGCGGATTATTTGAGTCTAATCTGACTCCCGAAGAAAAAGCTGCCCTCAGAGCCGAAAGGGAAGCCCGCCGCGCTGTTTTTAAGCAAGAACGCCAGCTTCTCAGAGCCGAAAGACTCCTGAATCGAGAAGAACTTAGAGCTTCAGGCAAACTAAATCGCCTGTATGAATTGAATGCTGACTTTCAATATGGCGGCATTCCGGGTTTGTATCAATCGTATCGCCCCCATGCACGCATGCGTATTGGGGTTATCTCTACGGATGTACGCTATAATATTCTTGCAGAGGAAAGGGTCGGCGGTAGGGATGTGTATGAAACGCTGGATTGGCAAATCCTGCAAGTGGCTCCAGTCAACTTTTCACAGGTATCCTGGAGATTGGGGGCAGGGTTTATGAAGGAGCAACTGACGCAAACTTTTTTCCCAGAGTTTACGACCGGGCTGGATTTTTATTTTCTGAACCAGACTATTCGGTTTGCTCCCGAATTGCGTGTGGCTTATGATTTCCATCGCGATGCTCAAATTTCACCCCGCACTGAGTTGAACGCCGAACTGAGTTATGCCCTTGTCAATCGCCCTAAGTTTAAAATGCATTTTGGGGTCAATGGACTGTATGCCCGTTATTATGAAGATGTGAATGTATGGACTATGGGTGCAGGAGTGAGATTCCAGGTGTATTAGGCTGCTACAAATCAGCAGAAAAGTCAGATGGCTTACAATTTTATTCAGGAATTTTGATTATCATTAAGTCTAGAAATTATTGTTATGAATTTTATTGTTTTAGTCCTTTTATTTCTCAGACCCTCTACCCCTGAATCTATTCAAGGCATCTGGCTTTCTTCTGACCAGGAAGTGAAAATCAGGATTTATCAGAAAACTGATAAAAAATTCTACGGACAAATCATCTGGTTTAAAGAAAGCCCCGATAATGGCAAGTTCCCCAACGATATCAAAAACCCAGACCCAGCTTTAAGGCAAAGAAAGATTATCGGACTTGAAATTCTCAAAGACTTCTACTATGACGCCCCCTCTCAAAAATGGAAAAACGGGACTATTTACCATCCCCAACACGGCAAGACTTTCCGGGGGCTGATGTGGCTTCAAGGGCAGGAGCTTCAAATAAGAGGCTATTGGGGGCTTTTATATCGCACCAATAGCTGGACTAAAGTAGTTGAATAAGGAGCGAAGAGCGGGATAAGACTATTCGCTAATCTCACTTAGGCATAAAAATTCCTCCATGATCCATTCTTTTTTTAGACTATTTTTAGGAAGGTATCTTTTTTCCAATTATTCCAAAAGAGAGTGTTGTATCTGCCACCAGGTTGATTACTTGATCAAACCAGCCATAAATTTTCAAAAAAACACGATTTTTATGGAACAATTCTTATATTTGGAAATTCTTGTTAAAAATAAAAATAGGGTTTTTCTAGGGCTTTCAAGCTCAAAAAATACAGACATCTTACCTCAGTGAAGATCTAAGCTGTATCTCTTCGATGAGAGTTATTAATGAAAATGTAAAAATGAAGGATATGGCTTTCCAAAAGGCTAAGTTCTTTGAATTTAGTCTTTTTTAGGTTTTGCTTCTCTCCATCAAAGATTTTCATATTCCTGCAAAAGAATTTTAATATCCTCGATCAATTGATTTACCTCAGTTTCATCTGTGCCGTTGTAAACACCGCGTACTCTTCGCTCTTTATCCACCAAAATAAACGCAGCACTGTGCAGAAAACCTCCCGGTGCAGCCTCATCTTCATCCAAAGTAATCATATAATTCTTTAGACCCATCCTGTAAATTTCATCTTTGTTACCAGTGACAAAATGCCATTTATCGGGTTGGGCTTTGTTTTTTTGGGCATAGTTTTTCAGGACTTGGGCTGAATCTCGATCTGGGTCTACGCTATGTGAAAGAAACATAAGCTCCGAGTTATCGGTGTACGCTTCCTGCACGCGGTACATTTGCTGGGTCATCACCGGGCAAATCGTAGGGCAAGAGGTAAAAATAAAATTACAAACATAGATTTTATCTTCAAAAGTCTGATTATTGACTTTTTTGCCATCTTGATTGATAAATTCAAAATCATGGATGGTATGATAGATCGTATCGCTGATGTTCGTTCCTTTGATATGCTTTGCTGCCAGTTCTTTGGGGCCTAAGATTGGTAGTTTTTTTTCGGACTTCAGCGTACAGGCATTAAAAATCACGATGCCTAAAAAGCTAAAAATTAAGGAGCAAGGTGTTAGATGAAAAAACATAGAGATAGTATATTTTTTATATCGTCAAACCAGTACGTAAAAGATTAACGTGCTTAATTTGTAAATTTAAAATATTTTATCTTTATTTACAATAAAAAAGATCTTTGAAAAATACAAGTGAGAATAACTATTTAATCTAAAAATATTATGAATAAGCTTGCCAAAGATGCCACACTTAGCCTAAGCCAACTTACTAAAACCCAGGTTTTTATTCATTCGCTGTACATACCCTGGTATGTATATACGGCTATTATAGCTAGTACCAGCATTGTGGTTGGTCTTTTATGGGATATTTCCTGGCACATGTCTATTGGGCGCGATGCTTTCCTTTCTCCTCCGCACATTGCGATATATCTAGGAGGTATTCTGGCCGGTTTCGGGGGTGCCTATCAAATGTTTAAAACTACTTTTTGGGGCAGCCCTGACGAAAAAGCCAAATCTGTGTGGTTTTGGGGTTTCCGTGCGCCTTTGGGTTCTTTGCTTTTTGTTTGGGGGGCACTGGCCATGCTTACTTCTGCTCCTTTTGATGATTGGTGGCACAATGCTTATGGGCTGGATGTCAAAATATTAAGTCCACCTCACGCTGTTTTAGCCCTAGGAATTCTGGTGGTACAGTTCGGTGCAGTGATCAGCTTATTGGCCTATCAAAACCAACAGCAACTAAGTGCTGACCAGGCTGATTATCTTCAAATGAAAAAACTGCATACCATCCGGTTTTTATATACTTATACGGTAGCCATGCTCATTTCTATCGTTGCAGTGCTTTGTACGGAGTATATGGAGGAAAACTTGATGCATTCCTCGATCTATTATCAGGTAGCTTGTGGGGCTTTTCCGATCTTTTTGATCGCAGTGGGTCGTGCCTCAGATATGAAATGGCCTGTCACATCGGCAGCAGCCGTATATATGGGTATTTTTTTACTGATGGTTTGGATACTGCCGCTTTTCCCGGCTACACCCAAGCTTGGCCCTGTATTGAATAAAATTACGCACTTTGTCGCTTTTAAATTTCCCATCTTACTGGTTGTACCTGCTATTTTTGTGGATTTGGTCATGAAAAAAACAACTCGGATGAATAGCTGGCTGGCTTGCCTGTTATTGAGCGGAGTATTTTTTGGCGTTTTATTGATTACTCAATGGCTTTTCGCCTATTTTTATCTTTCACCGTATGCACGCAACTGGTTTTTTGCAGCAGATGCGCTGGGTTATTATGCCCGCCCGGATTATCCGTACAGATACGCTTTCCGTACCTGGGATAGTAGCACGCAGGCTTTGATTCAGGGCTTAGGTATTGCATTTGTACTTGCTTTTTTCTCTACTCGCCTGGGGTTCTGGTGGGGAAATTGGATGAAACAAGTAAAAAGATAGGCTGATATTTGGTCAATAGTATATTGTACATTGATTTATATGGCTAAATAGACACTTTGGTTTGTCTATCAGGCTTCCTAGCGTTTAGATACATAAACTTGATTACACCAATTATCCATAATTTGTGATGTTTTTAAAAAAAATCATTCTTAGTTCTTTATTTCTAGGGGTATTTTTGATGCTTTCAGCCCATATCGGTAGCCCAGGAATTGTTTTTGAAGGCAGTGCCGGTCCTTACAAAATTTTAGCCAATATCCGCCCCCCTGATGTAGTACCAGGAATTACGCAGGTTTCTGTGCGTACCGAAGACAAAGGCATTAGCCGGATTTCGGTAGTAGCCGTGTATTATCGACACGGCGGGGACAAAGCTCCCAGCCCTGACCTGATGGAAAAAGTCCCCGGCGACGACCAACTTTATACCGGCAATACCTGGATGATGGCACACGGTTCGTCTAGCATCAAAATAGTCATCGAAGGGCTAAAAGGCAGGGGTTCTACCGTAATCCCCGTACCTGCACTGGCTACAGCCCAACTTGCGATGGCCAAAGAACTTGAAATTGCTCTGATTGTCCTGGGTTTGATTTTATTTTTTGGAGGAATCACCATCGTAGCAGCCTCCATCGGTGAATCCATCCTCGCTCCTGGTGAAAAACTCAACCGAGCTTTGAAATGGCGCGCTGGTTTGGTAGCTACTTTCAGCTTTGCACTTTTTATCTGGATTCTTTATCTGGGGCTTCTTTGGTGGCAACTCGAAGAAAACGATTACAACTACTATATGTATAAACCCGCCGCCCTGGAGACCCAAGTAGATCAAAAGGACGGAATTAGTCGGATACAGTTTAAATTTTTAGATCAAGGGCATATCGACCGCCGACCCGGCGACCTAGTGCCTGACCATGGCAAACTGGTACATACATTTTTGGTATCCAAAGCAAATATGAATACCTTTGCCCACGTCCACCCTTTAAAGATTGACTCTGTTACTTATGAGGTATTTCTTCCCGATGGAATACCCGCCGGGGAATATCGTATGTTCACAGATATTGTACATCAAAGCGGACTAGGTGAGACGCTGGTCACGGAGTTGAATATCCCTGCGGCCGCACAAACCGCCGGAGTGTCTGTTACTGAAGATAATCTCTTTCAAAAGAAAAAAATTAAACGTGACCTGGATGATTCCTGGTATAGCTATCAAAAACCCAACAATTTTGTACAAACCCTGGCAAATGGATATACCATCACCTGGGACAGACCCGCCAACAAAACGTTTAAAGTTGGGCAGGTAGAATCTCTTAAATTTAAGGTGCAGAATGCCCTGGGGCTACCTGTGGTGCTTGAGCCTTATTTGTCTATGCTAGGCCACATGGCCATTATGCGGAATGACGGTCAGGTGTTTATTCATCTGCACCCCATCGGTACCATTTCTATGGCAGCACAGGAAGCATTGGCCAAAACCATCAATGACCCGATTACGGTCTGCCTGCCGCTTGATTCATCAATCGTAACACTAGATTCTTTAAGTGTGCTGAATGCAAACACGCAGTTAGATAGCCGACAATTGAGCACTATGCGTGATGACATCCAAAAAATGATGCAGGAAAAAGGACTTAGCCATGAAGTATCTTTCCCTTATTCATTTCCCAAAGCCGGAAAATACCGCCTTTGGGTACAGGTAAAGGTCAAAGGTCAAATACTGACCGCTGGCTTTGATGTGGAAGTGCAAGAAGAAAAAGCCAAAGTCTGATTTCTTTTCTGACAAAATCTTCAGATCGTATTCAAAACAAAAGAAGACGATTCAGTTTTTTTGATGAATTAACAGGTAATTCCTGTCCTTTTGTGGCAATTCTGGTTTCTATGGTCAAGGCCTCCCCCAAGCCAGGATTGCTTCAAAATAGGCAAAGAGATTAAAATCTTTTCCTCAAAACTAAGTGTCGATTTTTCACAATGGCAGGGCAAACCTGGCTGTATGCAATGGTGAAACCGACATTTCGCACCCCTTATTCGAGTTGGTAATATTTTTTGCTAGTGTTTCCTAAGAGTTTTATAATTTTTCTTTGGGTATCATTGAGGTTAAGGATAATCATTTGGTCATGGACATAGAGACAATGAATGCCTGCCAATAAGGCAAAAATCCAACGCATCGTAGGGTTCTGTATCTGCTTTTTGAGTTGATTGGGAACTGTTTCATTTTTTTGTTGGAGTTCTTGTCTGAGTTCTTTTTCAAGTGCGGCATAAACCAGTAGGCACAGGCTCATAATCATCAGGATCGCCTCGAGGCGTTGAGGTTTTTTGACAAATAGGGTGGAAGCCATAAATTGCTTGTCTTTCAAAAATCGGAAGCCTTTTTCTACTTTGCTTTGATTCTTGTAGGCCATCAATAGTTGTCCATCTGTGTAAAGTTCTTGGCTTTGATGGCTTGCCAGGATGAATTTTCCCTGTCTTTCTCTGAGTTTTTCATAGGCATCGAGCTTGCTTGCCAGGCAGGCTTTGATTTGGTAGCCTAAGACTTGTGGAGCTTGACCCTTAGCGGGTCTGCCTGCTTTGCTATACTCTGCCATTGGCAGCAGCTCTTTTTGCGCTAAATAGCTCATTTTGAGAGATTTTTCAAATTTATCCAAGGCTTTTTGTGCATCCTCCTGACAGGTGAAGACCTGGCGAGACAGGCTTTCCAAGTCTTTGCATTCTTGGAGTCCTTGCTGGCTATACTGCTTGTGCAGGCTCTTGATTTGTCTCTCATAGGCTTGCTCAGAGAAGATCACCAACCAGCTTCGATACCTGCATACTGACTGGCTACTTTTTGATAGCGATAAGAAGACAGACTTTCTTCGGAAAAGGCTTTCATTTCTGCTACTTTAATTTCATCCAATAAGGCTTTGGCTTCTGAAATACGCTCAGGAACACGACTAATCCAGTCACTTTGGGTAGAGATTTTGGACAAGCTTTCCTGATTATAAAGCGCGCTATCGGCTACCCAACATACCCGAGGAGCTTCGGGGGTAAGTCTGGATATGTAATCCTGAATGGTACTACGAAAACTTTTGGCATCATTTGTATTACCACTCAGGGCTTCCATCATCAGCGGAATGCCTGCCGAGTGTTCTACGACCAGATTGAGGATCACCTGATTTAAATCTGGACGATGATCCCGACTATAGCCCTGACAAACCTGAATACAATCCCCCAAATCTTCCTGAGTTGCTTCACTATTGTAGACCCCATCGAGATGAAAGCTACTGCTATCCAAATGTAAAAATGAAGGGGATTGCTCCTGACCTAAACCCAGCACCTGACAAGCTTTGAAGGACAAAAGGGAAAATAATTCACTTACGCCAAAAGCATATAAACTATCCAGACAACGAGCCAAACGATCATCATTGAGCTGCTCGGATTGAACCCCTTCACCTAGCAAATGAGATACAGGCTTATCCTCAAAAAATTGAGATACCAAATACAAACGTCTTTCTACAAAGCCTAAACCATTCAAAATCAAGGCTTTTACGCAAGTTCCATTACTGATAAGTTGTTGATCATCTGCGGCGGGAAGAACTTTGTCTATTTCTTCTACAAGACCCAGCCGATCACACATCCCGGCTACTAAGC
>JANRIC010000196.1:0-2396 GCA_033765345.1 Microscillaceae bacterium | reverse complement strand
CTGCCCAATCACTGAACTGATAAACTTCTCTTGCCTCCATACGTGCAAACTGATCCTGTACCTGAGCAAATAAATCTCCCTGATTGCCTTTAAGGGCTAAAAAATAATCCCCTCCTTTCTCCAAAATCTTGTCGGCAATCGAGCGCTGAGTGCCCATCGCATCGATGGATACAATGCAACCTTGCAAATCCAACAAATCCAATAAAGTGGGAATGGCTGTAATTTCATTGCTTTTGGCATCGGTCTTCACCTGACCCAAACTCAAGCCCAACTCACTCACCACCGCACTGACCAAATGAATGCCTTTTTTAGACCCCCGAAGCGTTTTGCCATCTATACAGATTTGTTTGCCCGATAAGCCCACTTCTGAAAGACAAGCTTGTATCCAAGCCATAAACTGCGCTCCAAAGGCCTCATGATCCAAATACATAAATACCTGACGAAGCGTGTCGTGAGAGGGGGCTCCGTTGCTAAAAGGCAAAAAAGTTTGTAAAAATTCCAACTTATCTTGCCCAAATAAGGCGATCTCCTCAAAATCTTCCGCTCCGCTAAATGTAGCACATACGCTCAGAAACAGAATATCCAGCAAATTATGCCGAAAGTTTTTGTTCTCTTTGCGAAAATCCGGTACCAGGGATAAATAATTTAATAAGGTCTTTTCCATCGTTTTTTTGAGTTTTAACCCTAAGTTAACCTATTTTTCGTATAGTGCGTTTAGTCTAGGCTGATCCAATACCCATTATTCAATGCCCAATTGCGCTCAAAGGGATATGTTTATGAAAAGAAAGTAGCCAAATAAGGTATTTGCTTTCGACGCAAGAAAAGAATCACAAGTGCGCTTACCATCACAGCCAAAGCCAGACCAAAGAGAGAACCTCCGTCATTGTTAAAATTAACCCCTAAAATAGTCAGATGGAAGAAAATAGCACCAGCCATCAAACCTACTGCCATCAAAGCTCCAAACCATACGGTACGTGGGATAAACAAAAGAATAGAAGCTAAAAGCTCTATCACGCCTGTGCCGATTCGCCCCCAGGGTTCCATTCCGAGCGTTGTGAATAACATCACGGAGTCGGGATGCGCTCCAAATTTAAAACGCAGCGTTTGAAGCATAATGATCGCCGCAACAAGCTGAAATATCCAGCTAATGATTACTTGATTTTTATTCATGAGTTTATTGATTTGCTATTTCGATAATTTACAGCACAAATGTATTACCCGTTAGAACGACGAGCTGTCTGCTAACTTACAAATTATTGATGGAAAAAAAATTTTTTCATTTTTTTTCTGTTGGTTGAACCGCAAATGTGCTGTTAATTGGAAGCTTGGGCTTCAGCAACTTTACACCCTTCACCGCAAAAAGGCCAAAGTAATTTTTAGAAATGATGCCTTGATGCTGGAAAGACTTGCTCTGACAGGTACCATGCCCAGGGCATACGTAGTATGGCTAGAGACCGTCTGTAGGTTTTATAAAGAAACACAGGAAAGCAACCTGCAAGCACAAATGAGCCGACTCAGGATCAGCCCCGAAGAAATCCAACAAGGAAATACACTGATCACTGAACTGGAGATTGCCCGGGCTGATTACCTTCGTGAAAAAGGAGAATCTCAAGATGCTACCCGACAGAAAGATGAGATTTTTGCCCAATTAGATGCCTGGATACGTGATCTTTACGATGTGGCTAGGATTGCTCTGGAGGACAAAACGCAGTTGCTGGCCGTGTTGCTGAAATAGTTTTATCCCTCTTTTTAAAAATTTTCCAAATCGCAAAGATTTGGAAAATTTGCTCCTCTTGCCATTCAGCCTCATTGGTATTTGATCTTCAAAATTTGTATCTTTGGATATGAAAAAGCTACCAATTGGTCTACAAGATTTTAAAAAACTTCGGGAAGGCGGTTTTTTATACATAGATAAAACTGAAGTAATTTATCAAATGACTCAACAGGCCGGTTATTACTTTCTCTCTCGCCCCCGCCGCTTTGGCAAAAGCCTCTTGATTTCTACCCTGGCAGAGCTTTTTAAAGGCAATCAGGTATTGTTTGAGGATTTGTGGATTGCAGATCAATGGGACTGGTCACAAACTCATCCTGTTCTCACGATGAGCTTCAACCAGGGCACTCATAGGGTAGTTGGTTTGGAAGCTTTTCTGTGCGAAGAGCTTAAACGCCAGGCCAAAAGCTACGGCATAGAATTGGCTGATGCGTCTTACCCCAGCCAATTCAGGGAACTCATCGAGCTTTTATCCAAAAGACACGGTCGGGTAGTGGTACTCATCGATGAATACGACAAACCCATTTTAGACTACCTACACGATATTCCCCAAGCCGAAGCCAATCGGGAGATTCTAAAGAATTTCTACGCTGTTTTAAAGCCCCTAGATGCCCACCTGCGCTTT
>JANRIC010000170.1:0-49188 GCA_033765345.1 Microscillaceae bacterium | reverse complement strand
TTTATATGAAATATAACTATTCTTATAAAACTTACATGCTATATTTTATCAAAACCCATATTTTGCGATATTTTATAGAGTTTTAGAAGAAAACTTACAAAAAAACTCAAAAAAAACAGGGGGGTGCGAAAAGTCGGTTATTTGCTGGCAGACAGAGAGTTTATCGGCAAAGATTGGCTGTCTTATTTGCAAAAAGAGCAGATAGCTTTTATCATCCGAATCAGGGAAAACGCCTTGGTAGATGGTAAAAAAGGAGCAAAAGTAAAGAAATTGTTTACCCATTTGAAAGTCTTGCAAGGCTATTATTATACCAAAGCTCGCAAGATTTATGGCGTTCAGGTTTATTTATACTCAAACCGAAGTGGTTTATTTTGTAAAGACTTAAAAAAGTACTAACTTGAAAACTATGTTAAGTACAGAAGCATACGAGAACTTACGTAAGATGCAGCGGAGTGAAAAACACAAGCGGAATTACATCAAAATTACGGTTTTGTTGATGCTTCATTTAGGAGAGGATGGAGTAGAATACTTCAATTTTGCTGAAAACGCTCATAATAATGCACAAGATGGTACTAATAAAAAGTTAAATAAGCTGTATATAAAAAATGGAGCTTTGGTTGGAGTAAGTTCTTTTAAAGAAGAATATGATATAAATAGAGTAACAATAGTTCAACCTAATAAAAAAAACGATGATTAATCTTAAAGGCTTATCAAAACAAGTAATTTTGTTTTTATTAATTTTTCCTGCGGCATTGTACCAAAGTTGCAATATATACCCAGATTGAAGTGATTTGCCTGATTTTCTTGATTGATTAGCTTGATTATTAATGATTTAAAAGCTAAAATCTCGGAAAACCACTTCGGTTTGAGTATAAAAGGTAATGATAATAAAAGTGTTGAGTCGAGACCTGATAGTTTAGATAATAAAAATGTATCTCAAAGTGAAATAAAAGAAGTTCTTTCAGATAAGGACTTAAATGAGGATACATTAAGTTTTACCCACTTCAAAAGATTAGTAAATTTTAGAACACGTGTTATACCATCTGTTTATATTAAAAAATTTACAAGTTTAGAAGTTGAGAATATTGGTGGATACTTAATTTATGATGCAGGTAATTATGATCTGGTTACTACTCAGGTTGTAAAAAAGAATAATATTTGCATATTTTTAAAAAAAAGAAAATTTATTTTTAAAATTTTGGGTTTAACAAAATATAATATGTTTGTGTAATAAGTAAGTTTACACAAACAAAATCATCCAGAAATTTTATTATGATAAAATAAAAAAAATAAAAATTTTATATCTTAATAATATAAAAAACAAAATTAAATTCTGAAACAAGTACCTGAGTAGTAACTCAATTTCTTTGATTTGTAAGGTAAACATCTTTTTTTTTGTTTAGTGTGGTAACTTCAAAAATAAGGGTTTACCTTCTTTTTATCAATTATCTTTTTTCGGTATTCTAACCCGTAGGAAGTATAAATTGCCATCTTTTTCAGGAAATACATTGACTTACTAAAAAGAGGGATTAATGAAAAAAAATAATTTAGATTTAAGTAAGGTAACGGTAATTATTTCAATTGTTTTACTACTTTATTCAAGTTGCGCCCTATCAACACTCAATAAATTTGATCATTGAAAAAGCAAGAATGACAAAAAAGATTTTGAGTTGAAAACCTCGAGTAGTGACAGCGTGAATTTTTTTAGGAAATCTTGCGGTAATCTCACTAAACTTAGTTTCAATTTTTTTACGATTATATTTTTTCGCTACTTCATCGGTAAAAGAATCCCCTCTGAGGGAATTTTTCTTTCTTTGGGTGGCAAACTCGATTCCTTCGTGCTCTTTGTAAAAATCTTCCCATTCATAATCGGTAAAACCGCTATCCTGCCAAACAATGCTTCCCGGAGGCAGATCAAAGTCTAATCTTTTGAGGGCAGATTGTTCACTATATGCCCCGGGATAGATTGCTAATTCTATGGGATTGCCGCTCTCATCTGCAAGCAGTGCCACTTTAAAACCATAAAAGTACACCCTTTTGGAAGCATTTTTACCCCTAAAATCTTCTCCTTGCAGTAATTTACAACGACCAATCCGAATATTATGGCATACAGCTACCGGAAAAGTATCCAGGATATAACGCTGACGTACATTTAAGGTCTTGAAGACCCAAGCCAATAGCCCAAAACACCATAAACCCAATTCATGACAAGCGTGTACCCGGCGACAAAATCGCGACTTACTCAACATCTCCTTACAGTGGTGCTTGCGCATATAATCCAGGGCAACCGTCCAATTTCCTCCAAAATACCAAGCTCCTACCAACACGGTGGTCAGGATCATCGCATCTCCAACCTGGCGTTGGGAAGATTCCTGATGACCCAACTCTTGTAAAATATCATCTAAAATTACGTATATTGCAATGGTGTTATCGTTAAGCATCTTGTTTTTTGATTTTGTGGTGATTTCAAAAATATAGATTTTTTAACTTTAACACCTCTTTTATAACTAGCAACTTGAATTAGTTTAATAACTAAATTAAACTTTTCTCCCTAAAACTCGATAAGAGCGAAATCTTGAAAATCCTGATTCAGACAATTTATTAAAAATCCTGATTCAGACAATTTATTAACTATTTTGATTATGACCTTAGAGCAAATTACATATAAAATAAACGGCTGTGCAATGAAAGTGCATAACACTTTGGGCAATGGTTTTCAGGAGGTAATTTACCAAAGATGTTTGGCTATTGAACTTCAAAAAGCAGGATTGGAATTTGGCAGAGAAATAGAGCAAACCATATATTATGAAGGCGTTGAAGTAGGCACACGAAGGGCTGATTTTGTAGTGGAAGGGCAAGTAATTGTAGAATTGAAGGCACTCATTAATTTAGAAGATGTACACTTATTATACTTCCACCATCCTAAGCGAAGAAACAAGCCCGAACAAACTCAACGACTTGTTGGACGCATTGGAGAAATTTGAAGTTTATAACGAAGATGTAGTAAAAGACTTCTTTGAAAAATATTCGGGCAACGCAGACAGAACCATTCTCGACCCGATGATTGATTCGGCAGCACACATTTTTAAATATGATTTGAATATTGATAAGCAGATTGATTTTAAAATCAAGGTCAAATCGTTTTTAAGAACGTACAGCTATTTATCCAAAATACTTGATTTTAATAACCTCTATTGGGAACAACTTTGGTGGTACTTGAAATACTTATTGCCAAAACTGACCATTGACGAAAATGAGGACTTGGCACAAGGCATCATTGAATCTATTGATATGGACAGCTACCGACCCGTTAAGCAAGGAACAGAAAACATAAGTTTAGTGGCAGAACCGGGTTTTGTAAGCCCAATTCCTGTTGGCGTGGGTGGTGGAAAACCAGAGCCTGAACTGGATACCTTAGAAAATATCCTTAAAGCATTCAATCAGCATTTTGGAGACATAGACTGGACTGACAAAGACAAAGTAAATAAGTTTTTGACCGAACAACTGCCTGCTGAAATGAAAGCAGACAAGAAAGTAATGGATGCCATCCACACATCACCTGACAAGCAAAACGCAAAAATATCATCTGACAAAAAAGTGGAAGAGTTGATGCAACAATACTTGTTTACGCAGACAGAGATATTTAAAAAGTTCTCTACAGACCCAGACTTTCAGAGACGCGACCTCCAGAAGCCCGAAAATCAAGAAGCTTTGAAAACACTAAACGCCCTCGAGTGGCTCGATGAACTCCAACAAGCCCAGGTACAATTCGAGAAACTCTACGCCCAGCGCAACGCAGAAACAGCAAGCAGCGAAAAAACCAAAGATGCAGATGACAAAAAAGAACTTTCCACAGCACTGCAACTCGTCTTGCAAACGGTAGGGGTTCTTGAGGCTACCGGACAACCCGAAGGTATACAAGAAACCGTCAAAAAAATCAATGTAGTGATTGACCAAGCGCAGACAGCAGCAAGAAGGTAAGGCACGATTGAATCAAAAAAGCCTCAAAATCATTGGATTTTGAGGCTTTTTAATAAATTGGTGCGGAATGGACGGGACTCGAACCCGCGACCTCCTGCGTGACAGGCAGGCATTCTAACCAACTGAACTACCACTCCGTGTATATTTTATCTTTCTTAAGCAATGCTTAATTAAGCCTTTTTTCAAAAAGGTGTTGCAAAGATAAGGGCTAAATTTTATAAAACAAGGGCTTTATAAAAAAATTATCTCCTAAGCATTTAAATTAAGTTCATTCAGCACATGACTGATTTTTTTCTCTTCTATACTATCCGTACCTAAATTATTATATATCACACTGTTCATCATCTGCACTACCCGCTTTTTGATAGAGTATTTAGGATCGCTGTTGCGGCTCAGGGTTTCATCAAGGCGGATGAGTGCTTTGATACAATCCAGGAGGCGTTTCTCAAAGCGGGGCATACTTAGGCATAAGAATCGCAGTTCGGAATAAATCATCTTGCAAAATTCCTTGTCTGAAAGGCAATCTACGGGTTGGCCTAGGCTGTCAAGCTCTGTAGGCAGGATTCCTCGCTCAAAATAGGAGGCGATATCAACCAGCATGGTAGTTTCCGTAAAATCCACATTGCCGTCACTGGCAATAGCAATCGTAATGGGGCTGACCAAAATGAAGGCAAATAATTGTGAATTGGAAAAATTCAGATCTCTTTCTTCAAAATAATCAAACAAAGTATTTCTGGAGAGATCAAAAAACTGCTGAAGCAGTTCTTTTTCTTGTTGGGGAGTAATGTCAAATTTTGTCATAAGCCGACAATTTAAATGAAATGAATAGATGATTGGAAGCCTGTCTGAATATTTTAGTACAAAAGTCTTGCTAGTTTTGTTTAAAAAAAATTGCCCCTTTAACAAAATACTGCTATTTTCAAATACTATCGGATACAAATCATAAAAACTGAAGATTATTTTTTATATTTGCCGGAAATGTATCCTTAGAATTTTAAATAACAATACATATGGAACTAGGACAAATGCTTTTATTTTTCAATCTTGGAGGTCCCGAAATCTTCCTAATTATGCTGGTAATTTTACTTTTGTTTGGTGCTAAAAAAATTCCTGATTTGGCAAGAGGGCTAGGAAGAGGCATCCGTGAGTTTAAAGATGCCACCAAAGAAGTACAGGATCAACTGGAAGAAGGTATCAAGGAAGAAGAAAAAACCAAAAAATAAGCATAAGTTTTGAAAGCTTTCTCTTCTCTGCGAGAAATAAAAAACCAAATTTCTGCCGGACAAACCTCCTGTAGAGATTTGGTTGTTTATTATCTCCAAAATATTGAATCAAACCGTCATTTAGGGGCTTTTTTGGAGGTCTATGCCCAGGATGCACTTCAAAGAGCCGAGCAAATCGACCAAAAAATCCAAGCAGGATCAGCCGGCCGCCTCGCAGGTGCAGTCATTGGTATCAAGGATGTATTCTGCTATGCCGACCACCCTTTGCAATGTGCCAGTCAAATTCTTGACGGCTTCCGATCCCAATTTACTGCTACTGCCATTCAACGCCTTTTGGAGGAAGATGCCATCATCATTGGTCGCCAAAATTGCGATGAATTTGCGATGGGTTCTTCCTGTGAAAATTCATCTTTCGGACCGGTTCGCAATGCCCTTGATCCTGAACTAGTACCCGGCGGCTCATCTGGTGGCTCCGCAGTGGCAGTCCAGGCGGATATGTGCCTCATTTCCATAGGTTCGGATACGGGTGGTTCGGTGCGCCAGCCTGCTGCATTTTGTGGTATAAAGGGCTTAAAACCAAGCTACTCAAGAATTTCACGCCATGGATTGGCGGCTTATGCTTCTTCTTTCGACTGTGTAGGAATTTTAGCCAAAAACATCGAAGATATTGCGCTTTGTTTGGAGATTATGGCTGGTGCCGATGAATACGATAGTACCGTATCCTCCACAGAAGTGCCTCGGTATAGCCAAATGCTTGATTTTGACCGCAAATCCAAAATCGTTTATATCGAGGAAACTGTCAATTCGGATAAACTACAACCCGAAGTAAAAGAACTTTTTTTTGAACAGTTGGACTGGCTTCGGACGCAGGGTCACGAAATAAAATCTATTCATATCCCCTTATTAAACTATATTCTACCAGTATATTACATCTTGACTACAGCAGAGGCTAGCTCTAATTTGGCACGCTATGATGGAGTTCGGTATGGTTTTCGTGCAAAGCAAAATACACATGCTAATAAGTCAGTCAATCAACTGATAGAGATGTACAAAAAGTCACGAAGCGAAGGCTTTGGGGCAGAAGTCAAAAGAAGAATCCTACTGGGAACCTTTGTGCTAAGTGCCGATTATTACGACGCTTATTATACCAAAGCCCAGAAAATTCGCAGGTTGCTCAAAGATGAAACCGATAAAATCCTGAATGACAATGATTTTATTGTCATGCCTACTACTCCGACTACGGCTTTTAAAATCGGAGCGCACGCCCAGGACCCGGTTCAAATGTATCTCGAGGACTTGTATACCGTCCAAGCCAATGTGGTGGGTATTCCGGCGATTTCGGTACCCATTGGTAAAGATAAAGCAGGGATGCCAATCGGATTTCAAATTATGACAGGGATATTTAAAGAAGCAGAATTATTAGCTTTTTCTAATTATTTACTTGAGAATAAATAAAATCTGTTTATATTAGCGCACGGGTTCACCAAAGATATTCAAATCAAAGCCTTATCTTACAGGTGAAATATTATGAATTAAACTTTATTTTCTATGGTTTCTTTCTCAAAAACAAAACTCGTTTTAGGAATTATTGCAGTATTAGCTTTAGGCCCTTGTTATACACCTGCCTTTGCATACCATCCCCACGATTCCCTAGAACTGGAAGGTACTCCTAACCCTATTCTTCCTATATCTTCAGATACAGTACTCCTCCAGGGATATATTCCACAACTTTACCCCGATCTGGTCAAAGATCGGCTAGCCTGTATTCAAGGTGGTATCCAAATGACCTTCCACGACGACGTATATAAATGGATCAAATATTACACAGTAAGGGACAGAGCGTATACCCAAAGAATTCTGGAAAGAAGCTCGTTTTATTTCCCCATTTTTGAAGAAGCACTCAAAAGGCACAATATGCCTGATGAACTCAAATACCTCTCTATCGTCGAGTCTGCCCTGATTCCCAAAGCGCAATCCTGGGCTGCCGCAGTTGGGCTTTGGCAATTTATCCCTTCCACAGGCAAAGCGTACGGGCTAGAGCAAGACTGGTTTATTGATGAACGTATGGATATTTACAAATCTACTGATGCAGCTTGTCGTTACCTCAAATTCTTATACAAATATCACGGCGATTGGCAACTTGCACTGGCAGCCTACAATTGCGGCCCAGGACGGGTCAATTGGGCAGTACAAAAAGCTGGCGGTAAAGGAGCTAATTTCTGGACAATCTACAAATTTTTGCCCCAGGAAACCCGCGGTTACGTACCAGCATTTATAGCAGCCTGTTATACAATGAATTATGCCAAAGATCATTTTATTTACCCCCAAACCCCACAGACTTTTATCCCTTCCGATACTATTTTAGTAAGCCAGTTTTTAAATATTCAGGAATTTGCCAAGCAAATTGATGTGTCACAAGAGCACATGGAGTTACTCAATCCACACCTAAAGAAAAACGCCATTCCAGCGTATAAGAAAAATTATCCGCTTCGCTTCCCAGCTGAAAAAAAGGAATATGTACAGACAAATCGATCTGCCATTCTCAGAGCTTGTGCATCTGCCAGCCGCCGTGAAATAGACTATACCGCCGGAAAACAAATCCACGTGACTTCTATAGAAGGACGTAGCAAGATCTATCACAAAGTGGAATACGGACAATCCCTGGCATACATTGCCCTCAAATACAATGTCAGTGTGGCCAACTTATGTGTTTGGAATCGATTGACCAATCACATGATTCACCCCAATCAACAATTAGAGGTTTGGATTCCTTCCAGCCAAAATACAGAAGCTGCTCCAGCGCTCACACAAGAACCCAAAAAAGATAGCATCTCAGTGGAGAAAATCGAGAGTGTAGGGCAGTTAAAAAACACGAATGATTCTAAGGATAAAACACCCGAAGATAAATAAATTGAGCTTTATTGCCTCACAAAAGTTGCCCTGTTAGTTATTCAAAAAACTAACAGGGTAAATTTTTTCAGGCAAACGCTTATTTTTTCATTATATTTGGTTTTATTTGTTCGTATCCAATAACCATTGATCGATACTTATGAGACATACTAAAAAAAATTACTCTTTTGGAAAAAATATTTTGTTCTTAGTCCTCCTTACAGGACTTTTACCTTTCTTACAAGGCTGTGATGAAAACGCACAAAATGCCAAAGAAATTAAATTCTCAAGCCGGGGAGGTGTTTTAGAAGTAATTGTTGTGACAGATTCTACCAAATGGAACGGTAGCATCGGCAATGCACTCAGAGATGTTTTTATGAGTCCGCTCCCAGGTTTGCCCCGCGAAGAGTTGGATTTCAAACTACTACAAATCACACCCACAGACTTTACCCGTTTTCTAAAAATACATCATAATGTGATACTCATTACAGTACTCAACGACAATACGGCTACGGGCAGACGCATGAAAGCCTATTTTACCAAAGAAACCCTGAATAAAATCCGCCAAAACCCAGACTTATTTATGATCGGTAAATCAGATGAATTTGCCCTGGGGCAAAAAGGACTGTATTTGTTTGGGAAAAACAATGCGGAAGTAGCTGAAAATATCCTGAAAAACAGAGATAACCTGAAAGAATATTTTTATAAAGCCGAAAGAGCCAGAATACTCAAACGCCTCCTCAGTGCCGGAGCCAGCGAACAGAAAGAACTCAGCCAATTGGTCTATAAAGAAACAGGACTGCGTATGAGAATTCCATCAGGGTATGAAGTAGCTAAAACAGATTCAAACTTTGTGTGGCTGCGTCGTATGGGTAAACCCTATGACCGTAGTATTTTGATTACCTACGGCAATTACAGCTCTCAGGATATGTTCCAAGATTCATCTTTGGTAAACTGGAGGAATTACTTCGGCTATAAGTATATGAAAGACCCTGATACCACTCGTAAAGATTCTTATATGAGTACCCAGGATGATTTTGTTCCTATCGTCAGTAGAAATGTCAATATTGATAATCATTATGCCAAAGAGGTAAGGGGCTTGTGGAAAACCAAAAACAATACACGGGGAGGCCCCTTCCTGGGATATGCCTTTGTAGATGATAAAAAAGGGCGTTTTTATTACATTGAGGGCTTTATTTACGCTCCCAATGAGAAGCAACGCCGCGAAATGTTTGAAATGGAGTCCATTTTGTACTCATTTAAACTGTAATTGCCTTTTTGGGTAGTGTAAAAATGTAATGCTCAAATGACAGACTGCCGTGTGTTTTCACAGACTACTTGCCTAAACTCATAGCATGACTTGTTACAAACTACCCCCTTTTTTTACCTAAATCTATGATTCGCCTAAAAATACCTAAAACAAAACATGAAAGTTCGTAAAGAAGATGCCCTCAATTATCACACCCAGGGCAAACCGGGCAAAATTGAAGTAGTGCCCACAAAGGCTCTCAGTACGCAAATGGACCTGGCATTGGCCTACTCTCCCGGAGTAGCAGAGCCTTGTAAGGAAATTGCCGAAGACAAAGAAGCCGTTTATAAATATACGGCAAAAGGCAACTTGGTTGCCGTTATTTCCAACGGTACTGCCGTACTCGGGCTTGGCAACATCGGCCCAGAGGCTTCCAAACCTGTCATGGAAGGCAAAGGTGTACTGTTTAAGAAATTTGCAGGCATTGATGTATTTGATATTGAGATTGATTGTGAAGACCCGTATGAATTTATCAAAATTGTCAAATCTCTTGAACCCACCTTCGGAGGCATCAACCTAGAAGACATCAAAGCACCGGAGTCTTTCATCATTGAGCAAACGCTTCGCAAGGAAATGCATATCCCCGTAATGCACGATGATCAGCACGGTACTGCGATTATATCCGCCGCAGGGCTACTTAATGCCCTGGAACTCGTGCATAAAAAAATTGACGAAATCCAACTGGTGGTCAATGGCGCTGGAGCTTCTGCCATTGCCTGTGCACACCTGTATCTTTCACTCGGTGTAAAAAAAGAAAATATCGTGATGCTTGATAGCAAGGGGGTTATCCGTAATGACCGAGAAAGTCTTGACCCAAGCAAAGCCGAATTCGCTACCGAACGTGAAGTCTACACACTAGAACAAGCCATGAATGGAGCAGATATGTTTTTAGGTTTATCTACTTCGGATGTACTTACGCCCGAAATGATTCAAAGTATGGCAGCCAACCCGATCGTGTTTGCACTGGCTAACCCTAACCCTGAAATTGCTTATGATCTAGCCATGTCTACCCGATCTGATTTGATCATGGCTACCGGCCGTTCGGACCATCCCAATCAGGTCAATAATGTGTTGGGGTTTCCCTATATCTTCAGAGGTGCGTTGGATGTAAGAGCTACTGGTATTAATGAAGCGATGAAACTGGCCGCCGTGAAGGCGATTGCCGACCTAGCCAAAGAACCAGTACCTGATATGGTGAATAAAGCGTATGGAAATCACGCATTGGTTTTTGGTAGATCGTATTTTATCCCCAAGCCCCTTGATCCTCGCCTAATTACTACGATTTCTCCAGCTGTTGCCAAAGCTGCCATGGATTCAGGAGTAGCCAAATATCCTATTGAGGATTGGGATCGCTATCAAGTTCTGCTTCGCGAACGCGTGGGTCTGGATACCAAACTAGCCTCGCGCATGATCCAAACTGCCAAAAAAGACCCTAAAAAAATTATATTCGGAGAAGCTGATAACATTAAAATCCTGAAAGCCGCTCAGGTGGTTTGCGATGAAGGAATTGCCACGCCCGTACTCTTGGGCAATAAAGAAAAAATCCTCCGACTTATGGAAGAAAATAAGCTGGATTTAAGCAATTGCAACATCATCGACCCACACGAAGAACAAGACCTGAGCCTGGAATATGCCCAGATACTGTACGACAAAAGAAAAAGAAAAGGATTAACCCTCTACGAAGCACGTAAATTGATGGGCGATCGCAATTATTTTGGTGCCATGATGCTCGAGTACGGCCAAGCAGATGCCTTCATTTCAGGACTTACCAAAAACTACCCCAAAGTGATCCGACCCGCATTACAAATCATCGGTGCTCGCCCCGAAACACAATTGGTGGCAGGGATGTATGTAATTATCTCCAGCCAAAGAACCTTGTTTTTTGCCGATACAACTGTCAATGCCAATCCGACAGTAGATGACTTGGTCAATATCATTGGGCTGACACAGGAGAGTGTACGGTCTTTTGGTTTTGAACCCAGAGTGGCTGTTTTGTCTTACTCTAATTTTGGATCAAGCCGCGGAGCAGTACCCGAAAAAACAAGCCTTGCCGTAGAAAAAGCCAAAGAAAAATTCCCTAATCTTATCATTGACGGCGAAATCCAGGCTAATGTGGCACTCAATCAGGAATTACTTCAGGATAATTATCCCTTTAGTGCACTTGCCGAAAAAGGTCCGAACACCTTGATTTTCCCAGATTTGGCTTCAGGAAATATTGCCTATAAACTCTTACAGGAGTTGGGCGTATCCGAAACCATAGGCCCGGTATTGCTAGGAATGAACAAACCAGTGCATATCTTACAACTGGGAAGCTCCGTCCGGGAGATTGTAAGTATGGTAGCGATTGCAGTGGTACACGCACAAAATCAGGGACAATTACAATCCTGATTAAATTAGCAGGATGGTTTTTTGGGATTGTAGCCTAAAAGCGATAATTTTGCGATGCCTAAAGCTTCGCTTGGCTATTTGCTGGCGTATCAACCAGAATAAACGATTATTTAAGGATAAAAAATTTTATCTCTAAGGTTCTGTTCTCCTTTTTCTAACCAGAGAATAGTCCTGTTTAAATAAAAAATATTGTATGATAGCCTATGTACACGGAAACTTGGTGCAAAAAGAAGCTACCTTCCTGATCATTGATGTGGGAGGCATAGGTTATCATATTAAAGTCTCTTTGAATACATCCAGTGCCATAGGTGATCAGCCAACGTGTAAAATTTATACACATTTACACATCCGGGAAGATGCCCATACACTGTATGGTTTTTATGATCTTTTAGAAAAAAAGATGTTCCTGGATTTAATTGGGGTATCCGGAGTGGGTGCCAATACTGCTTTGATTATTCTTTCATCACTCAGTACCCAGGAAATCACCCAAGCCATTCTCCGGGAAGATGTCAAAACGATTCAGAGTGTGAAAGGAATTGGACTAAAAACTGCCCAACGCATTATTTTGGATCTCAAAGATAAAGTCGGGAAAGATGACCCCGTATTGTGGGAAAACCTACACGCAGGAAAAGAAAAGAGAACCTCTTCTCTAAAAGCACAGGAAGAGGCCGTCTTGGCACTCATTGCCCTAGGAATTAATAAGCAAACTGCTGAAAAAAACATAGATGCCGTTATTAAACAAAAAGGGCAAGATTTACCTGTAGAAGAATTGATTAAATTAGCCCTTAAAATCTAAAATTATACGCCTATAGCACAAAATTACTTAAAATTCAATCTGACAATTTTTGCTAGAACCAAATTTTAAAAACCTTGAAATATTTATTCACCTTTGGCGTATCTGTCCTTACGGCTGTATTTAGCCCCTGGATATCTAACTTACACAGAAGCTATTCCTTTCAGACACACACAGCATTCCAAGTATCCTATTCGGACTCCGCTTCGCTAGATTCACTCCGAAGTACCTTGTTGGTAGCACCTCTTGATACTCCTTATAAACCGACACGGTTTCCGTATTATCGCCACAAAGACCGCTACAGTGATCCGTTTTCATCCGGAAAGTTTAATTCACCCTTACTTTTTGACCTTTCCAATACCATCCAAACTGACATTGAGGTTCTGCCCGGAGATAGTGCTGGGTACAATTACCGGATCAACGAAAAAATCGGCGACCTGTATTACCGGAATCCAACACTACTGGACTTGGAAGATTACAGTGCCATTCGTCGCGAACAAGATAAACTCAATACCTGGCGCGAGTTTACTGGAGCTTCTACCGATAGCAATGCTACCCAATCCAACCGACTACTGATTCCTAAGATTCCGGTAGAGGGCAAATTCTTTAACCGAATTTTTGGAGGCGATTTTGTAGAATTCAAACCCGCAGGTTTTGTTAACCTCGACTTTGCCGTGCAACGACAAAAAGTGGCTAATCCCCAACTTCCGATTCGCCAGCAAAGAAATACCAATTTCTTGTTTGATCCGCACGCCAATATATCTCTGACCGGTAAAGTTGGTGAAAAAATGCAGGTCTCCGGTAGTTTTGATACCAAAGCGAGCTTTCAGTTTGAGAATAATTTCAAACTAGATTATACCGGATTTGAAGAAGACATTATTCAGAAGATTGAGTTTGGAAATGTAAGTTTTCCATTGAGTACTTCTTTGATTCAAGGAGCGCAAAACTTATTCGGAGTAGCTACCGAACTCAAATTCGGACACCTCAAAGTTCGAACTATTTTCTCTAACCAAAGAGCACAGTCCGAACAAATCAACCTCCAGGGTGGGGCACAACGCCGCAAATTTGAAGTAGCCGCAGCCGATTATGAAGATAACCGACATTTCTTCCTGGCTCATTTTTTCAGAGACCGATACGAACAATCCTTGAGTACATTGCCCACCATCACCTCCGGGGTACAAATCACAAGATTAGACGTATATGTGACCAATCGAGTAAACAATACCACAGACCTAAGAAATGTGCTGGCTTTTTCAGACCTGGGTGAGAATGACGCAAGGCTTTATAACCAAAATCTGGCTGTCAACCCTGCATTTGCGGCTGCCCCTGATAACCGCACCAATAACTTATCTACACTTGTAGCTAACATTACGGATGCCGATAGAGCCAGCTCCGAAGTACAGGCATTGAATGTCGGATTTCAAAATGGAAGCGATTTTCTGGTGCTTCGTTCCGCCCGCAAGCTTTCATCCAGAGAATACGACTTTAATGACCAACTAGGGTATATTTCCTTACTTACCCCGTTACGAAATGATGAAGTATTGGCCGTGGCGTATGAATATATCTTTAATGGGCAAACTTTCCAGGTAGGAGAACTGAGCGATGACTACAACAACCGGGATATTAATGAGATTATCCGACTGAAAATGCTGCGCCCCAATTCGGTAAGGATTGACCTGCCTACCTGGGATCTGATGATGAAAAATATCTATTCTCTCAATGCCAATCAGGTAACACAGCAAAATTTCTTACTAAGAGTCATTTATAAAGATGACTTGACCGGTATTGATAACCCCAACCTCCAGGAAGGTATACGAACCAAGGACAAACCCCTGCTACAGATTCTAAAACTTGATAACCTGAATCAACTCAATGATCCTCAACCTGACGGTAACTTTGACTTTGTAGAAGGAATCACCATAGATAGCCGCAATGGAAGGATTATCTTCCCGGTTTTGGAGCCTTTTGGAAGTGATCTCGAGAGTCAATTTGATGCCGTCACCGAAACTGAGTTGATCAATAGATATGTCTTCGATCTGCTTTATACCAATACCAAATCAGATGCTTTGCAGGCTGCCGACAAAAATAAATTTTTCTTGTCAGGCAGCTTTGAAGCCAATGCTTCCACGGATGTGTCCCTTCCAGGGATTAATATTTCGCCAGGGTCTGTACGCGTAACCGCCGGAAATACGCCCTTGGTAGAAGGGGAGCAATATACCGTAGATTATTCTAGCGGACGAGTGACCATTACCGACCAATCGGTGGTGAATTCGGGCAAAGAAATCAAAATTGATTATGAAAAAGCTGATCTCTTCAACTTTCAAACCCGAAGGTTATTCGGTACACGCTTCGATTATGAAATCAATAAAGACATCATCTTTGGGGCTACTTTTATGAATCTCAGCGAGCGACCAGTGATCACCCGAAACAATATCGCCGATGAGCCTGTCAATAATACGATGCTGGGCTTTGATATCAATTATAAATCTACTTCCCGCTTCCTGACTCGTCTGGTGGATATGCTCCCACTCATCCAAACCAAACAGGAATCCAATATCACTTTTACGGGTGAATATGCACAACTTTTCCCCGGAGCTGCTCCCCTGAGCGGACAGATTTCATACATTGATGACTTTGAAGGCACCCGAACGGCTTTTAACCTGGGAAGATCTCCACAAGTAAGCTGGAAACTAGGAGCTACGCCGCAGCTTTTTCCCGAGGCAAGCTCACAGGAACAGAATTATGCCTATCGGCGTGCCAAAATAGCCTGGTACAATGTGGATAATGTCTTTTATCGACAAGGCGCGGGAAGCCTCGCTCCTTCCACGTTGGATACCGACAACCATTACATCCGACAGGTCTCGCCCCAGGAAATTTTCCCGAACCGAAGCCGACTGACTGTTCAAACCAATGAAATTATTTTTGATGTGGCTTTTTTCCCCCAAGAACGAGGACCCTACAATTATACGCCTAACCTGACCACAGAAGGTCTTTTACCCAACCCAGAGCAGAATTTTGGTGCCATTTCCAGAGCTATTACGTCAGATATTGACTTTGACAATGCCAATGTAGAATATGTGGAATTTTGGATGTTGGATCCATTTATTCAAGGCGAAAACGGACGTGTACTGGATGGAAGGGTCAATCGCAATAATACCACCGGAGGAGATCTGTATATCAATCTAGGAAATGTTTCAGAAGATGTAATTCCTGACGGCAATCACGCTTTTGAAAACGGACTTGATCCGGGCGGAGATACCACCACGGCTACCCGCAATACCTGGGGTTTGGTCACCAAGCAGCAATATCTGACCAATGCTTTTGACAATGCAGCCAATGCACGCGAAAACCAAGATGTAGGATTGGACGGACTAAACAATGAATCGGAGCGTACTTTTGAGGAGTTCAGTACATTCCTCAATAATGTAAACAATCAGGTCACAAACCCTACAGCCCGCGATGCTATTCTAAATGACCCCTCAGGAGATGACTTTACGTATTACCTGGATTATCCAGATAATATAGAAATCCTTGAGAGATACAAAACTTTTAATGGTTTTGAGAATAATTCCCCCGTGGGAAGCACAGGAGCGGGTTTTGCAGCTGCCTCCAACAATAACCCAGACAATGAAGATCTCAATATAGACAATACCATCAGTGACCAGGAAGGTTATTATCAGTATCGTGTACCACTGCGCCCCGGAGAGCTGAATGTCGGACAAGGATATATCATTAACTCTATCACAACCAGCAACAATGTTACTGACGAAGAAGTCACCTGGTATTTATTCCGTATCCCTATCCGTGAGTTTGATAATAAAATCGGGAATATTGATGGTTTCAAATCCATCCGTTTTCTTCGATTATTTATGACCAATTTTCGCGAACCCGTTGTATTGCGTTTTGCCCAGTTTCAAATCGTAGCCAATCAATGGCGTACCTTTCAGGGCAATCTGAATGATCGTTCTTTTGGATTACCGCCCGAACCCAGTGATGCCGAGTTTAATGTTTCAACAGTAAATATTGAAGAAAATAGTGCATCTGACGGTGAAAGCATCCCCTATACCCTCCCTCCCGGAAGTATCCGTGATCGGGATGTAACCACGATCAATAATCAATTACTCAATGAGCAATCTATGCGCTTTGATGTGGTAAATCTTCGCGATAAAGACGCAAGAGCAGTATTTAGAAATTATAATCTCGACTTCCTGAGCTACAAACGACTCCGAATGTTTATCCACGCTGACGCTGTCAATATAGACATAAACACAGCCGAAAGCAATCAGGTGACAGCCTTTGTTCGCCTGGGGACAGACTTTACAGATAACTATTACGAAGTAGAAGTACCACTACAAATGACTCGTGCCGGAGCTATCTCCGAAGAACTGATATGGCCAAGCGCAAATGAAATAGATATAGCCTTCAGTGATCTGACAGGAGCTAAGGTAGAGCGCAATCGACAGGGGCGTAGCGTGGTGATTCCTTTTCAACAATTTGTAGGGAAATACCGAGTCACCGTGGTCGGTAATCCCGATTTGAGTGCCGTACAAATCGTGATGATTGGTGTCAGAAATCCTGATCTGGATCAATTTGCTGATTTAGACCCCAACCTCCCTGCTCTGGAAGATCGACTGCCCAAATCATTCCGTGTATGGGTGAATGAGCTTAGAATCTCAGATTTTGACCAAACCGCAGGCTGGGCGGGTTTGGCACGTGCCAATATCCAGCTTGCCGATGTAGCCAATATTACGGCATCACTCCGATATACCACCTTTGGTTTTGGGCAATTGAACCAAAAAATCTCTGAAAGAGCCCGAGAGACTACCATCGAGTACGACATTGCTGCTGGCATAGCCCTAGATAAGTTTCTACCGAAAGAGCTTGGTTTGAAGATTCCGTTTTTCGTCAGCGTTGAAAAATCCCGAATCATCCCAAGATTTAATCCTTTGAACCCTGACATTACGCTATCGGATGCTCTCCAGGGTTTGAATAAAGAGGAAGAAAGTGAGTACCGCAAATTGGTAGAAGACATTCGAATACGCAAAAGCTTCAATTTTACCAATGTACAAAAAGTCCGAACCAACCCCAATGCCAAAGTGAATATCTGGGACATTGAAAATTTCTCGTTTACTTATGCCTACAGCTTGGAGCGAAATAGTAATTCCATTACTGCCGATTATCTTTCTACCCAGCAAAGACTTTCAGCCGCCTACACCTTTAGTCGAGATCGAGAACCCATTGTACCTTTTAAAAATGTTAAGTTTCTGGATTCTCCCTATCTGGCATTGATCAAAGATTTTAACTTTAACCTGATCCCCAATCAATTTAGCATTCGGGGTGATCTGGATCGATCTTTTATCCGCACAACATACCGCTCGGCAGATTTGGTGACTTCTTCCGCTCCGCTTTTCCAAAAAAGATTCTTGTTTAATAGGGCTTATAATCTCCAATGGAATCTGTCTAATAGCTTGACTTTTAGCTATAACGCCATTGCGAATGCCGTAATTGACGAGCCACTTGGAGAATTGGATACCGAGGCTAAAAGAGATTCTGTACTCAATAACCTGAAAAGATTCGGACGACTTAAGAATTATAACCAACAACTTAGTTTCACCTATCAGATTCCGATTGATAAGTTTCCACTCACTGATTGGATATCTGCCAATGCTTCTTTTGGTACTACCTTTCAATGGACTGCTGGAGCAGTTTCGCCTACGCCCGGCGGACTCGGCCAGGCGGATACACTTGGGCATGTAATCAACAATGCCCGTGACAGAGGGCTTCAAAGCACGCTGGACTTTACGAAGCTTTACAAAAAGTCTAAGTTTTTGAATAAAATCCTTACACCTCCCCGTACCAGCAACAACCAAAAGCAAAATACACAACCTAAGACAGAAGAGCCCAAAGATTCCACCAAGACCAAAAGTAGATTGGGTGATTCTAAGTTGCTACAGGCACTTGTGCGCCCTTTGCTAATGCTTCAGAGAATCACAGGGACTTATACGATTAATGAGCAGACAATATTTCCGGGATTTACGCCTACGCCGAGGTTTTTGGGCTTGGAAGATGGATTTGGTGCACCAGGCTATGGATTTGCACTCTTTGGTAGTCAAAACCCGGATATCAAACGACAGGCAATAGAAGGGAATTGGGTGGCTCCAAGTTCCTTCCAGAATCGGCCTTTCTCGCAGGCAATCAGCCAGAATCTGACCATTACAGCCGATCTGGAACCTTTGAAAGATTTTAAAATTCAATTGGATGCAAGCATTACCCGCCAGGTAAATTACCAGGAGCTTTTTCGAGCTAATGAAGTCACAGGAATTATAGAGACTCAAAATCCTGTCAGATCAGGAAGTTATGCCATTTCTACGATTTCCTTTCTGACGGCTTTCAAAGGAGACGCTAATTTTGATCAATTCGTCAAAAATAGAGATATTCTTCTGGCACGTCTTAGACAACTTGATCCGAATCCCAGTGATACTATAGATTATGGAATTAATTCACAAGATATATTGATACCCGCATTCCTGGCGGCTTATACTGGCAAGGATGCTTCTCTGATTGGTTTGTCCCCTTTTCCAAAAACTCCACTTCCTAATTGGCGAATTGATTATACGGGCTTATCCAAAATCAAATTATTTAAGGATATTTTCTCAAGTGTCAATATTACCCATAGTTATGCCTCTAATTATAGTGTGAGTAATTATCGTACTTCATTAGAATATGGTGCTGATGTGGTAGGCATTGATGGCGATGAACGGGATTTTATACCTGCTACGCTCACCAATCAGCAAGGAGAACTCATCCCGGTATATGTAATCAGTCAGGTGACAATTAGTGAGCGGTTTTCTCCGCTGCTAGGGATCAATGTGCGTACAAAGGCCAATCTTACCTTCCGCTTGGATTATAACAAGGAGCGAGACCTGGCCTTGAACCTCTCTAATGCGCAAGTCACGGAAATCAACAATGAAAGCTTTGTGCTCAGTGTAGGCTATACCAAAGCAAATATCAAACTTCCTTTCCGCTCCAATGGCAAGGACGTGATTCTAAAAAATGACGTAGATTTTAGGCTAGATGTCACTATTCGTGATACCAATCAGGAGCAAAAATTCCTCCCCCGTCAGGATGGTGTAGAAACTGGGACTCCTCCGCCAACCGGAGGAAACACCAATGTGCAGGTGCGACCTGTCATAAGTTATGTGGTCAATCAACAACTGAATATTCAGTTTTACTTTGAGACTAATGTCAATACGCCCAAAGTATCCAGTTCTTTCCCGCGTAAAACCAGCACCGGAGGTTTCCAGATTCGGTATAATCTGACTCAATAAAAATCTACCTAGGTTAAAATGATGAAAGCCCTTACAGTGTAATAGTTTCTCTGTAAGGGCTTTTTTTGATTGATCACTCTAATATAGGACAAAGACAATGGCTACTCTACCAGACTAAATTGCTTGAAATGATGTCGAAGGTGTTTGTAATGAAACCTTTCAAGCTCTTCTTTGCTCAAAGCTCCAAAAAAATCATTATAAGGTTTGGCGTCAGGGTTTTCTTCAAAAAAGGTATAAAAGCGATCTATGGCTTTGGCTAAATCTTCCTTTGCTTGATCCAAATTCTCAAATCTGAGTGCTTCTAGTTTTGATTTATCTGGATTGGAAGGATCAAAGGGATGATCGCTGAAAATAAATTTTTTAAAAGACTCATGCTGCTCTGTAGGTGATTCGGGGGCTTCACCGTAAGATTTGGTAGAAAATTTAAAACTTACGCTTAGGTGCTCAACCATGTGTTGAGGACTCATGATGCCGAAATTCGGCTTCTGGTCTACCTGCAAATTATTAAGAATCTCCAGTGCATCCTGCTGAATGTATTGGGTGTAGTTGGGATGTTGTTCAATCATAGTGAAAAAGTTTAGATGAATAATTTTTTATCTCTTGAATTCCAATGTTTTGTCAATATTATCCAGAATACCCTGGCTTCTGAGCCAATCACGTAAGGCATCGCCGGTGGCATAGGGCCAGGGAATGATTTCATTTTTAGGGATGAGCTTTGTGTCCACGATGTCTTCATCCAAGACAATGGCACCACTTGCCTTCACGTGATAAGCAATGATAATTTCATTGCGTAGGAAAAAAGGATACACCCCTACCAGCCCTTGTACTTCGGCGTCGAGTCCAACTTCTTCTTTCACCTCACGAATAATTCCCTGCTCTGGGCTTTCGTCTTTCTCCAGAAATCCAGTCACAAGAGCAAACCAGTTAGGCGGCCATTTGACATTGCGGGCGAGAAGCACCTGCCCTTGATACTCTATGATGGCGGCTACCACCGGTTTGGGGTTATTGTAGTGAATATAATGCTCCGGGTTGAGTGAGCAAGCCAGGCGGGTTTCACGGTGTACGATCTGCTCGGTAAGGTCACTAGCACATTGCGGACAATATTTGAAATCTTGATTCATTCGTTTAATAAAAGATAATTAATATTTTTGAAAGATAAAGTTTATTTAAAAACTTATTTTATCAAATCTAAGTAAATTTACTCATTATGAAAAACATGCTTACTTTAAGTCTCCTTATTTTGACTTGCTCGCTGGCTTCGGCACAGAAAAGGTCATATACTACTTCCGAAAGGGAAGTTATCACTGTCATAGATCAGCTTTTTGATGCCATGCGTCGGGGAGATAGCACAGCCCTGCGTAAAGTGTTCCATAGTACCGCCCGAATGCAAACTACTTTTTTGGATAAGAACAGTAGAGAGCCTAGATTATCTACACAAGCAAGTCCCGATAAATTTATTCAAGCAGTAGGCACTCCCCACGATGAGGTCTGGAATGAAGTAGTGCTGGATTACACGATCTTGATTGATGATCAGCTTGCTACGGTCTGGACACCTTACGAGTTTTATAGGGGAGATACATTCAGCCATTGTGGGGTAAATGCCTTTCATTTATTCAAAAGCAAAGAGGGATGGAAAATCACACAAATCACAGATACACGCCGTCAGGAAGGTTGTAAAAAATAATCTTTGCAGTTCTTTTTTAATAAAAAAAACAAAAAAAAAGAGTTATGTGCAAAAAACCCATAACTCTTCCAGACAAACGGTTTAGATAATTAAATTTTTGACAAGTAAGTTTCCACGCATAAATATAAAGAAATCTTCCAAATAATACACAATATTTTACTAAAACTATAGATTTTCTTCCCATAAAAATTGCTGATATGCCTTTTTTAATTCTTTTAAGGCATGGGTATCCCCTAGAATTTCACTTTTGGCAATACCTTTCTCGAGAACTGTCCTTGCTTTTTCAGTATTCTCCAGATTCATATACAGTTGTGCAGCGTGGTAATAAGCCGGCACATAATCTTCATATTGGCTTAATAAGATTTCAAAATACTCCTGTGCTTTGGGCAAATCCATAGAGAGATACTCTAAAGCCAAGGCATAGAGATTAAAAGGGTCTTGGGGATTCTCATTCAAAAAATTTTGTAGTTGTTCAAGTCGAGAAGTACTCATATATATTTCAAAATTAATCCAATTATAACTATCTTCACGCCAATTTAGTTGATTTAATATAAAACATTATTTCGAGATATGAAAATTTTAGTTTGTATAACACACGTGCCAGATACCACTTCTAAAATCACCTTTACGGATGGTGAGACGAAGCTGAACAAATCCGGCTTGCAGTTTGTGATCGGTCCTTACGACGACTACGCCCTTGCCCGAGGTGTAGAACTGAAAGAACAACTAGGAGCTACCTTGACAGCTCTTAATGTAGGCCTGGCCGAAACCGAGCCTACCATCCGCAAAGCCCTGGCCATTGGAGCAGATGATGCTATCCGAATCAATGCCGAGCCTACGGATGCTTATTTTGTAGCCACACAGATTGCACACATTGCCCGACAAAATAACTATGACCTCATTCTTATGGGGCGTGAATCCAGTGACTACAACGGCGGTCAAGTACACGGTATGGTAGGCGAAATGCTGGGGATTCCTTCTCTGTCTCCAGTAATGAAATTGGATATCGAGGGGAGTCTAGCCAAAATGGCGCGTGAAGTAGAAGGTGGAAAAGAATATCTGGAAGCTTCTCTGCCTTTGGTTTTGGGTTGTCAAGAGCCTATTGCAGAATGGAAAATCCCCAATATGCGAGGTATTATGTCTGCCCGCAAAAAACCTTTGGATGTGATTGAGCCTGTAAGCCATGAGGTATGGACGGCCGGAGAAAAATATGAACTGCCTGCTTCCAAAGGAGCTTGCAAAATGATTGATGCAAGTGAAGCGGAAAAACTGATAGAACTTCTGAAAAACGAAGCCAAAGTATTGTAAACCTGATTTTTTTGATAAAATACGTAAAACATCAATTAAAAAAACTATGTCTGTATTAATTTTTGTAGAAACTACCGACGGCGAAATCAGAGGCACTGCCCTCGAAGCCCTGAGCTATGGGGCTGAAGTAGCCCGTATGACCGGCACCTCTGCCACCGCTATTATTTTGGGTAATAGTCTGCATGCCGATAACCTAGTAAGCATTGGGAACTATGGCGTAGCAAAAGTGCTACACGTTCAGGATGAACGGCTGAATGTAGGGGTTATCCAGGCATATACCCAAGTATTGGCGCAGGCTGCTGAAAAAGAAGGCGCAACTATTGTGGTACTTGCTAAATCTTCTCTGGGCGATGCAGTGGCGGCTCGGCTGGCTGTCAAGATGAAAGCTGCCTTAGCATCCAATGTGGTAGATTTACCGGATTTGAGTGATGGATTCAAAGTAAAAAGAGGGGTTTACACAGGTAAAGCTTTTCAAACTACCCGACTAAACACGGAAAATAAAATATTAGCCCTGAAAAAAAATGCGATAGCCGTGAATCCAGGTTCGGATCTAGCCACCGTAGAGAGTTTCTCAGCCAACCTAAGTGATGCAGACTTTGGCGTTAAGATCACCAAAACTGATAAAATCACGGGCGAGATTCTCCTACCGGAAGCTGACCTGGTTGTTTCGGGTGGTCGAGGTTTGAAAGGTCCCGAAAACTGGGGCATTATTGAGGATTTGGCCAAGGCTTTGGGTGCGGCTACGGGTTGCTCCAAGCCAGTTTCGGACTTAGATTGGCGCCCACACCACGAGCACGTAGGTCAGACAGGCGTAAAAGTAAGCCCTCAACTGTACATTGCCGTAGGGATTTCGGGTGCTATTCAACACCTAGCAGGGGTAAGCTCATCGAAATGTATTGTGGTCATCAACAAAGACCCGGAAGCTCCTTTTTTCAAAGCGGCTGATTATGGGATCGTTGGAGATGCCTTTGAGGTCTTACCTAAATTAACCCAAGCAATAAAATTATTGAAATAAAACAAAAATTATTTACTTTTGAAGGTGTATAAATGTAATTTTGCATTTATACACTTTTTTAGTTCATAGTTGCAAGGTTAAATATTCAAGGGAATTGTCGTGAGCAAAATAAGATTAAAAATACTAGGTTTGTCTTCAAGTCAATCACAATCAGGGTCTTTTGCCCTTGTATTGGGTGAGCAAAATGGCAACCGAAGACTTCCTATCATCATCGGAATGTTTGAAGCACAGGCGATTGCGATTGAAATCGAGAAAATCATCCCCAATCGCCCAATGACCCACGATTTGTTTAAATCTTTTGCCAAAGCATTCCAGTTTTCTGTCAATGAAATCATTATTTCCGATCTGAAGGAAGGGGTGTTTTATGCAAAAATAATGTGTTCGGATGGCTCGGACTCATTAGAAATAGATGCACGCCCTTCGGATGCGATTGCCATTGGGTTACGATTCGGTGTGCCGATTTTTACATTCGAGTCTATTATGTCCGAAGCCGGAATTATGCTTTCAGATGCCGATGACGATGAGGGGGATTCTGTCCTGGCTGACGAAGCACAAACAACGGGTATCACCAAATCTCCTCAGGAAAAACTGAAAGATTTCCCTGCTGAAAAATTACAACAAATGCTTGACGAAGCCCTCGAGAAAGAAGATTATGAGCAGGCCGCCAGGATCAGAGATGAAATGAACAGAAGAAACTAGTGGAATGATTTACCTTATACCAGCTATTATCTGGACTTTGTTCTTTTCAGCCCTTTTTATTTTGCCAGGAAGCCAACTCCCTGGGTTCAGTTTGCTTTCTTATGACAAACTGGGGCATATGTTTTTTTTTATATTCTTTGTTTTATTATGGGTCTGGGGCATTACCTACAAAAATAATGAGGTCAATTCATCCAAGATTTCTTTGATTATCTTACTCTGCGGCATTTTTTATGGAATTTGGATAGAATCTCTCCAATATTTTCTTATTCCCGGCCGTTCGGGTGATCTTATAGATATACTCGCCAACATCATTGGCTGCCTAATAGGTTATTGGCTTTCCTTACGACGTTTAAAAAATATCGGACTTTAGCTAGGCGTATTTTTTTTATGTTTTTCATTTTGAAGCTATTATTTTTTTGAGTAAATGTATTTGGTTGGGGTTTATCAATAAAACCGAATCATTTTTTAGCTTACCTCATCATCCTCCATTAAATCAGTTCGGTTTTCTGACAATGTATATGGGAATGATCAAATACATATATTTTCAGAGAACGACTAGATAAAAAATAAGTGCATTTAATTTCTTCATTTTACGTGGGAAGCAAATCCTTCAAAGTGTTTAGTACATAGAAAGTCTAATCAAAATTAAATATGGATTATCCACAAAATTCGTCAGATAACTATAAAAATCAGACGCTTGGATGTGGCAAAGCCAAAAAAAAGTCTGTGCCTTGATTTAATGTACTTTCTACCCATATTCGCCCCTGGTGTGTTTGTACAACTCGATGAACGATAGCCAGCCCAATTCCTGTGCCTTCAAACTCAGAATCGTTATGCAGGCGTGAAAAAACCTGAAATATTTTATCCACATAACGCATATCAAAACCCACTCCATTGTCTCTGATAAGGTAGATGTTTTCGGTATCGTGTACTTTACCGGAAATATGGATTTGCGCTTTTTCTCTGGGGCGGGTATATTTGATGGCATTGGAAAGCAAATTAAAAAAAAGCTGCCGGATAAGCGGGCGATCCCCATAAATATCCGGGATTGCCTCTATGACAATATCCACTTTTCTTTCTTGGGCTTCATGGCTCATCAGTTCGCAGATAATGTCCTGAAGAATAGGCATCACCGGAAAAATATTATAAATCTTTTCGGCCTTTCCCAGACGTGAATAAGCCAACAAATCTCGGATTAAGTTGCTCATTTTGTGGGTACTCTCGAGGATAGTCGTAATGATTTCTTGGGCATTCGTGTCCAATTGGTCATAATATTCTTCGCGGAGTATTTCGGTATAGTTGTCAATATTTCTCAGGGGTGATCTGAGATCGTGCGAAATCATATAGTTAAAGGAGTCTAGGTCGTCGATAGCCTTCTGGAGGTTTTGGGTCATTTTGTCCAAATCCATGTTGTTTTGTTTGATCAAGACATTTTTGAGTTGCTCACAGATTTGTAGTGCTTGGCGGATTTCTGGCAGAGACCATTCTTTGGAGCGTCCTTTGATAAAATTTGTCCATTTCTCGAACGATTTTCGGGGGCTGACCCTCAGTACCTCATCTTCGCCTCTGACCCATTGTTGTTTTTTGGGGTTTCCGCCCCATTGTATTTTCTGGAGTTTTTCTTGCTTAAACCAGATTAGATAATGCTCTTCAAGGGGTGAAATTCGGATAATCAACACTCCTGAAGTCAAGGATTTGTAAGCTTCTGCAGGCGGATAAAGTAGAGAAAGCTGATGGGTATAAAATAGGTTTTCCTGAATCTGACCGGAGAGCCATGCCAATAAATCATTCAAGCACGCTTCTGGGGGCGTTGTCCCGGCTAAGTACAAGTGATTATGCAGAAACAAGCCTGCACCGTCGGTAGGGTTAAATCGTAGTAATACCTCCGCAGGATTAAGCTCTCGCACATTCTCCAAAATAGACCTAGATAATTCTTTGTAAATAAGCTGTCCCTGGAAAGCCTGTTTTTTTTGAGGTAAGGTTTCTTCATTGGAAAGCTGAAACTCCAAATGGCTACTGATCAACTGGGCGATGCGTTTGCAACTATTGCGTAAGGCAAAATTCAGCCTTTTGGGAGTAAAATGGTGGCAAGCAATCAAGCCCCAAAGTTTCCCCTGACGAAGAATAGAGACCGACACGCTTGTTCGTACGCCCATATTTTGCAGATACTCAATATGTATAGGTGATACAGCCCGTAGCACACAATCGGACATATCCAGAGGTTCAGCCTGGAGTTCTTTACTCAGCATAGGTACTGGCTTCGACCTGGTATCCGTAATAACCCTTAATGGGTTTCGGGTATACAATGCCCTGGCCTGTGCAGGAATGTCCGATTCCGGAAAATGTAACCCTAGGTATGAATCTGCCTCCGCAATTTTATATTCGGCAATTACTTCTCCGTTCCAATCCGAATCAAAGCGATAGACCATGACCCGATCAAAGCCCGTCAATCGGCGTACTTCCTGTGCCACAGTCTGAATAAGTGTATCAAAATCCCGACAAGCATATAGATTCTGGAGGCATTGATCATATAATTGATACAAACCATCAGGATTTTCCAAGAGAGGCTCAAACTCAAGCACCAGATTCTCTTGTACCTCGTGAGCCGTCAGTTCAAAATACTGGTCTGCTTCTTTGAGATGCACCTGTAAGGGATTTAGAGCAGCTAGATTTCGGTTTTCTAGGGCTTTTTGTAAAGATTCACAAGTCTTGTGATCCAAGAAGTTTGTCCATTGTTTCCCAAGCGTGGCTTCGGTCGGGATATTCATATACAGAGAGGTATTGGCACTAGCCCTTAAAACTGAAAAATCGGCTTTTGAGATGATCAGCATAAAACCGTACCCCTGAATGAATTCGGGAATGTGAATGGGTTCATCTGCACAATCCAGAGAAACAAGCTGACTTTTTAAATAAGAAAAATCGGACATGGGTATTGATGCATAAAGAGTAAGTAAATAGTTTTATGGATAGACAGATCTGGGCATTTATCGGCAAAATTACGCAATCAATCGGTTCGTAAGCATCATTTATCGCATGTAAATTTGTTAAAATTTTCTAATTATCCTAATATTTTTTGTACATTCACAAAAAAAAGCTAGGCTTTAGTTATTCTCAATTTCTAATGATCTCCTTCATGGATTTTGAAAGCTTATGTAAACAAAATATATTCTTGAAAGATGATTTATTGGAAACTTGCAAATAAAACATGAAAAACATTCATCCTTATATCATTGGTATTGGTGCCTCGGCCGGAGGTCTGGAGGCTATTCAACTTTTTTTTGATGCTATCCCGATCTCAAGCAATCTGGCTTTTGTAATTATCCAGCATTTATCTCCTGATTTCAAGAGTTTAATGCCTGAATTACTAAAAAAGCATACCCAGCTCACCATCATTACTGCTGAGGAAAAACAGCTTATTCTACCCAATCATATTTATCTCATTCCTAGAAAAAAAATTTTATCTATCAAAAATTATCAGTTGGTGGTCACAGACAAAGACCCGGCACTAGCCATTAACTTCCCGATTGATACATTTTTTCATTCTTTGGGCAGGGAGCTCAAAGAAAAAGCAATCGGTTTGATCCTCTCAGGTACTGGTACAGACGGTATCAATGGCCTGAAAACCATCAAAGAAGCTGGCGGCATTGTGATGGTGCAAAGCCCTGAAAGTGCCAAATTTGACGGGATGCCGCAAAGTGCCCTTGCTACAGGATTGATTGATATTGTAGGTACTCCCCAAGAATTGGCGCATCAATGCCTTTATGTAACACACATGCACCAAACGCTGACTCCACAAGTAGATAAAGACAAAGGCGAGCATTATTTTTCTAATGAAGACCTGACTTTTATCATCCATACCATTATGATTAAGACCGGGATGGATTTTCAATTTTATAAAAAAGGGACGCTTGAGCGTAGGCTCGTCAAAAGGCTGCAAATCAAAGGCTTTGAATCATTGTACAAATACCGGGATTATTTGATCAGTCACGAAGAAGAGGCTGGACTTCTGGCTAAGGAGTTTTTGATCGGCGTAACACAGTTTTTCCGAAATCACGAAGCTTTCAGTTATCTGGAGCAGCAACTTATCCCTCAGATTTATAAAGAAAGCCAAAGTGACGAAATACGAGTCTGGTGTATCGGCTGCTCCACAGGGGAGGAAGCGTATTCTATTGCAATGCTTTTAGACGAATACCGGTATATCCAAAAAATACCGAAAACTTTTAAAATTTTTGCTTCTGATATCGACCAGGAAGCCATCGCCAAAGCAAGTCAGGGCAAATACGGCACGAATATTCTGGCGGATATTCCCTTGCAAAAGCTAGAGAAATATTTTGAAAAGAAGGGGGGAAATTATGAAGTCAGAAAAGAATTGAAAAATCATATCGTCTTTTCACATCACAATGTACTCAAAGACCCTCCTTTTATCAATTTGGATTTGGTCGTATGCCGTAATTTATTGATTTATTTTGATGCCAGGCTGCAAAAAAGCTTTATCGAGCGGGTACAATATAGTCTCAACAACAATGGTTTTCTCTTTTTGGGCATTGGCGAATCACTCAACCAAGACCATCAGTTTTTTGAGACGATTGACCACCAACTCAAGATTTACCAAAAGAAAAATCATGCCCGCGTATATTCGCCTTCTCTGCTGACGATGTACGCGCTTCCTGAGAAAAAGGACACCGACGTGCTTAAAAACAAGGTGCGGAATCACGCTTTGCCAACCGCTAAAGCCATATCGAGTCGGAGCGATCTTGAAAACTATGCAGATGTACTGATCAACCATTATGCCCAGCATTGCCTACTGGTCAATCCTGACCTGGATGTACTGTATATGGTGGGGGAGTTTAATGATATCCTGCGCTTCCCTGCCAATAAATCTCGTTTTAATCTAGAGTATATGCTTGGCAATGAGCTCATGGCAGTATTCCGAACGGGTATCAGTAATGCACTCAATCAAAATATTCGATATACCTATAAAAATGTCCCCTTTTCAGTAAAAGAAAAAACTGGTCAACTAGAGCTGCATTTTGATCCGATATGGAATACAGAAAGTCAGGAAAAACTCATCATCATTGAACTGGTTCAGAAAGAAGATGATATTCGGAATGAGGTAGTGGAAGTATTTGAAAAGGATACCTATGCCCGGCAGCAGATTCAAGCACTGGAGTTGGAACTTAAAGAAACCAAACACCGGCTCAAAACCATCATTGAGCAATACGAAACTACGTATGAAGAGCTTCAGACCACCAACGAAGAGCTGATGTCATCCAATGAAGAGCTTCAAAGCACCAATGAAGAATTACAATCTGTCAATGAGGAACTTTATACCGTAAATACCGAACTACAAGCCAAAATCAGTGAAGTCACCGAAGTCAACAATGACCTCAATAACCTGTTGAGCAGTACAGACATCGGTACGATCTTTCTGGATCGTAACCTGCGCATACGCAAGTTTACGGCTGCTATTGAAAAACAATTTTCTCTTCAGAACTCAGATATTGGGCGGAGCATCTCTGATTTTAACGATACCATCGGCTTTCATAAATATATCAAAGACATTCAAGAGGTACTTAATGATTATGCCTACAAAGAATTTGAGGTGCGGGACAAAGAAGACGATATTTACCTGATGAAATTAAATCCTTTTATCACCTCAAAAATGGAAATTCAGGGGGTTGTGATTTCTTTTGTCAAAATCACAGCACAGAAAAAAGCCGAAGAAGATTTAAAAATCAGTGAAGCCCGACACCGAATTCTGATTGATCATTTTACTTCTTTCACTTTTATTCACGACAGTGAGGGCAAAATCAAATTGGCCAGCCCCAGCCTTGAAAACTATACCGGGCAGCCTTTTGAAAGCTATCAGGGAGACTTTTGGCTGAACCTCATTCATCCTGACGATCGGGAGGATTTGGCACGCATCTGGTGGGATGCCGTCCAAAATAAGGCACTGTTCGAAAACCAAAACGCCCGCTTTTTCAACAAAACCAGTGAGGAATATCATCATTTTATCACAGCCTCGGTGCCGTTTTTTGATGAAGAAGGCCAGGTCAAAGAATGGTTTGGGGCAGGGATTGACATACAAGGACTTAAAAACGCTGAAGAAGCCCTTCGTCAAAATGAAATTCGCTACCAATTTTTGTACAACAATACCCCTGCCATGCAACAAACCCTGGATCAGACAGGTAACATTATGCAGGTTAGTAAATACTGGCTTGAGGAATTGGGCTATGCTGAAACCGAAATTATTGGTCGTCCTTTTACTGATTTTATGACCCCAAAATCACGTAAATACGCCCACGAAGTCATTTTACCTTTATTCTACAAAACCGGAGAATGCAAAAATATCCCATATCAGTTTGTCAAAAAAAGCGGAGAGGTGATCGATACCCTACTCTCAGCAACCTCTGAAAAAAACGGGCAAGGCCAAATCACGAGAAGCTTGGCTGTAATTACAGACATTACTGATAAGAAAAAAACCGAACAAGCCCTCTACGAAAAAGAAAAAGAACTTGAAATTGAGAAACAGTTCCGATTCTTGACCGATTATGCTCCGGTTTTTATTTGGTTATCGGGCTTGCACCAATCCCGATATCATTTTAATCACTACTGGCTCACTTTTACAGGCCGAAAACTGGATGAGGAACGAGGGTTGGGCTGGCTTGACAATGTACACCCAGAAGACCAGGAAGCCTGCCGAACTATTTTCCAGGAAGCTTATGACCGCAAAGAAAATTACCAGATGAATTATCGCCTACTTCGCCACGATGGAGTATATCGTTGGATTTTAGAAAGAGGCACTCCTCGTTTTGCCAAAGGCAAGATTTTCCTGGGTTTTGTGGGTTCCTGTATTGATTTTACTGAAGAAAGAGAAACCAAAGAAAAACTTCAAAGCAGCAACCTAGAGCTCGAGCAATTTGCCTACGTGGCTACACACGATTTGAGGTCGCCTATTGTCAATCTGCAATCACTGATTGCTCTTTTTTATGAACAGGATTTTGTTACACCCGAAAATGCCTTTATCGCTGATAAAATACGCTCTTGTACCGAAGAAATCCACGAAACTTTACACGACTTGATTGCTGTCATTACAGAACAAAAAAAACTGGATGAAACCATCAAGGAAGTGAGCTTTCAGGACATCTTTGATCTTATCTACAAAGGCATTGAGGAGCAAGTAAAATCTACTTCAGCAATCTTACATACTGATTTTTCTCAGATTCCCACGATTTATTACATTCCTGGGCATCTCAAAAGCATTTTTCAAAATCTCCTGACCAATGCCATCAAATACAGGTCTCCGGATCGTATACCAGAAATTTATATCAAAACATATCTGACCACAGAGCATATCTGCCTAAGTATGAAAGACAACGGTATCGGAATAGATATGAATAAAAAGGATAAGGTTTTTGGGTTGTTCAAAAGGCTTAGTGAAAAAGAAGAGGGAAAAGGTATTGGGCTTTTCCTGACCAAATCTCAGGTAGAATCTCAGGGGGGAAAAATCGACCTGGAAAGCGAACCAGGCAAGGGCACTACTTTTTTTGTATATCTTAAAAACCTAAAAATCAACACCATTTAAATTTGATTCATATTTTTTATGAATCTTAGAGGCGTAAGTTTGATTTTAAAAGCGAATTAAATTTTGAGAGAACATCTTATGTATATCTATTAAATTTGAAGAATAATAGTTTATACAAGTCTATGTCAAACTCATCTTAAGTAAAACCTATGAAACAAACCCATCCCAAATTATTGGTCATTGACAATGATGAAGTGTTTAATTTTATCATTGAGACCCACTGCCGAAGCGTTGCAGGCAACTGCCAGATTCAATTCCGAACTCGTGCCGCAGATGCCCTCGAGTACCTGAAATCAATCTCTCAAGATGATTTCCCAGATATTATCTTTTTAGACTTGAATATGCCTATTATGGATGGCTTTGATTTTTTGAAGGCTTATTATGAATCTGCTTTTCCAAACAAAGCCCGCATATTTATGGTGTCTTCTTCTGTTTATGAATCTGACAAAACCCGGGCTTTACAGTATAAAGATGTAGAAGACCTCATCATCAAACCTGTATCCAAAAACTTTATCCAGACCTTGATCGGAAACTATAATTAAGGAAGAGTTTTTTGCTTACGAAGGATATTTTTTATTTTTGAGATGTAACAATAAGTGGCCTTTTGCTTATTGTTTAGTTGATAAATAAAAATTGTAAAGCCCGAGGTTCTTAGCCTCAGGCTTTATTTATTTTATTTTACCGATTTCAGTCCCTGGCGTAGCCATGCCCCAAAACCACCTTCCATATCATAAATCTGCCTAAATCCCATAGATTTAAGTATGGATACAGCCTTGGCACTACGAATGCCACTTTGGCAATACACGTATAAAGGCTTGTTTTTATCCAAACTACCTACCTGACTTCTAAAATTCAGGTCATAATAATTGATATTTTTGGCAGATTCAATGTGACCTGAAGCAAACTCCTGGGGTGTACGAACATCAAGAAGCTGTACCTGAGATGATTCCTTGATTTTTTTTGCAAATTCAGCCGGCGACAATAAACCCTGTGCCTGTATAAGCCCAGAACAAGCACTAAACATCAAAAGCCCCAAAAAGAGATGATGTATATTTTTCATAGACCTAAAAAACTGCTTTTTATGATTGTCCTTTATTTATTCCGATTGATTCCAGGCCTGAATACCTCCTAAAAGATTGTATAATTTCGTAAAACCCATCCCTTCCATCATCTGGCAGGCACGCTCGCTCCTTCCTCCACTTCTGCAATACAGCAGATATACTTTGTCTTTGTCAAGTGTGGCTACCTTTTCGGCAAAATCAGGGCTTAAAAAATTAATCATCGTATGATTCGGCACAAAACCTTCGCTAAGTTCGGGTTCTGACCTGACATCCAAGATGATGGCATCCGGTTCGGATTGGATTTTTTCTTTAAATACCGAAACTTGTACATTTTCGTAACTCATAGAAATTGATTTTAATATGTGATATCTTACTCAAATTACCGAAATAATGCAGAAAAAGATTCTATGAAGCCGTCAAAAATTTAACTTCTCAGAGTAAAAGCTCACAGTTCTCGATGCAAGCAAAAATCTTTAAGATATTTTCATCGACCAGTTCGTAAAAAATATTCTTTCCTTTACGTACCGAACGCAACAAGCCTCTATCTTTCATTTTAATCAGGTGATTGGACAAAAGAGACTGCTCAGTATGAGTCATGTCTTTCAAATCGGTTACTGTGAGGGTTTTATGCTCCATCAAAGCCTCTAAAACCTGTAATCTAATGGGGTGAGCTATGGCTTTTAAAATTTCTGAGACCTTCAACAGCGTATCGGCGTCAAACTTCTTAATGGTTGTTTGCATGGATTTCAAATTGGTTTATGTTTGATTAACATATCACCATCTTTATAGGTTCACTCTTGCCTAAAATTAGGTTATTCATCCTTATTTTTCTGCTCTGATAGTTCTAGAATCACTTCAAATTCTTCTTGCTTCAAGGGGCTTACCGACAAACGGGAAAGCTTGAGCAAAGCCATATTTTCCAGTCTTTGCTCACTTTTTATTTGTTTGAGGCTTACCGGATTTGTAAGCTTACGTACTGCCGAGAAGCTTACAGAGACCCAGCGCTCATCCTCTGTGGTAGGATCTTGATAAAACTCTTTGACCACTTGAGCAATCCCTACGACCGCTTTCTCCGAAACACTGTGATAGAATAATGCCAAATCACCCAGTTTCATTGATTTGAGATTGTTTCTGGCTTGATAATTACGCACACCGTCCCACACACCTACTTCTTCTTTGACCAGATCATCCCAGGAATAGGCATCCGGTTCGGATTTGATTAACCAATATTGCATAAAATATTTTTTTAGGATGAATTTATTTTCTTGCTTAAATTTAGGAATAAATTTAAACTCTATTGCTTTGGACAATCAGGAAATCATTCGTCAAATCAAACTTTATGCGTCCATCCTTGAAATTCAAGGAGAAAGTTCTTTTAAAATCCGCTCTTATCACAATGCCATTTATAATATCGATAAGCTTGAGCAGTCTGTATCCGAATTAAGCCTAGCCGAACTGGAAAAACTGCCTGGGATTGGCAAAGCGATCGCTGCCAAAATTCACGATGCACAGGTCAATGGTATTTTCCGACAGCTCAAAGAAGCCCAGGAAACCGTACCCCCTGGCATCATTGATATGTTGGAGATTGACGGATTGGGCGCAAAAAAAATCAGCATACTTTGGCAAGAACTCGGCATCGAGGATACCGACCAACTGCTCCAGGCTTGTGAAAATGACCAAATTGCCCAAGTAAAAGGTTTTGGTGCCAAAACACAGGAAAACATCAAACAAGTGCTCCTCTTTAAGCTCGCTAATTCGGATAAATTTCGCTATGCTGATGCCGAAAAACTTTCCCTACAACTAGAAGAATATTTTCGAGAGTTTCATCTACCCGAACCAAACAGCCTTTGTGGGCAGATGCGCCGCCGAACGGAGCTAATCGACCGTATTGAGTGGCTGATCGCTTCCAATGACCCCGATGCGGTGTATCAACTGTTGGATTCTTGTGATTTTTTACAAAAAGATGAACAAAAAACCGGGCTTTTTGCCTGGCGTGGGCATTTTAAAGCATCCAGACTTAGGGTGGAGTTTCGTATTTGCAGGCCTGAACAGTTTGCTTCCGAATTATTTATTCTCAGTGCATCCAGCGAGCATTTACGCTATAAACACGAAAATCAAACGCTTCTTCAAATTGCTCATCAAGAAAATTTCAGCTCCGAAGAAGCCATTTATCAAAAACTTAATCTGCCTTATATCATTCCCGAATGGCGGGAAGGGCATCGAGAGTTTGAAATGGCTCAAACCATTCCTAGCGATCAACTCGTACACCTGCAGGATATTCAGGGAATTCTACACGCACATTCTACCTACAGCGATGGAAAGCATAGCTTAGAAACCATGGCGCTGGCTTGTAAGGAGTTGGGATACAGTTATTTGGGTATAAGCGATCATTCTAAATCCGCTTTTTATGCCAATGGACTGCAAGAGCATCGCGTCAGGGCACAACACCAGGAGATTGATGCCCTAAATGAAAAACTTGCTCCTTTTAAGATATTCAAAGGCATCGAGTCGGATATTCTGGCGGATGGATCACTGGATTATGAACCAGATGTGTTGAAGAGCTTTGATTTTGTGATTGCATCCATCCATAGCGGTCTAAAAATGAATGAAGAAAAAGCAACCCAAAGAATTATTAAAGCAGTGGAGAACCCTTTCACAACCATTCTGGGGCATGTATCGGGCAGAATATTATTGCGGAGGGAAGCCTATCCCTTAGATTATCCCAAAATTATAGATGCTTGTGCAGCCAATGGTGTATCTATTGAAATTAATGCCAGCCCCTGGAGGCTCGATCTGGATTGGAGATGGGTTTATGAGGCACAGGAAAAAGGGATTATAATCAGTATTAATCCAGATGCCCACGAAACAGAAGGGATTCAGGATGTATATTATGGCGTCCAGGTTGCTCGAAAAGGCGGATTAAAACGTCAATCTACCCTCAATACGTTGGATAGTCGGGATATAGCGCAATATTTTTTACAAAAAAAGCCCTGAGTTTGTCAACTTGTCGCCTGTTTTTACGAAATAGAATATGGAGAGGACTTTCTGAGGTAAGTAGTCCATTTAATTAGTCTATAGTCTATATCAAATGCAATTATCTGACTATCAATTAATTACAAAAAATATTATAAGCTAATTATGGGCAAAACTTAATTTAAAAAAGATTTTATACCCAGATTGAAGTGATTTGCCTGATTTTCTTGATTGATTAGCTTGATTATTAATGATTTAAAAGCTAAAATCTCGGAAAACCACTTCGGTTTGAGTATAGAATCAGGAATTTAACTCCTTTTTCTTCTGGTGAAAGACTTGCCATAATAACTGTCGGGCAAGCCTATTTTTTCAATACACCTCCGAATAGTAAGCCTGTAAGATTATTCTTTTGTTTAAATTAACAAGCACCTCTTTAATCTATTTATAAGGAAAACAATCCAAGAGAAAGTAATTGGGCTATTTTTTAGCCAAGCTAGAAGGTTAGGCAACCAAAATAAAAATGCTTGCGTGTTCCTAAGAAATCCTTTGAGATAAACAACCATTATGGCCAAAATAAAAGTTTTAATCTTGCGTTTCTCATCCATAGGAGATATTATACTTACTACTCCGGTAATAAGATGCCTTAAAAAACAACTCAGCCAAGTTGAAATACATTACTGTACCAAATTGCACTATCGGCAGTTGATAGAAAGTAATCCTTATATTGATAAGTGTATTTATCTGGAAGACAGCATTTTAGCTCTTATCAAACAGCTCAAAAACGAAAAATACGATTATATCATTGATCTTCATCACAATATTCGCACTTTGAGCATCAAATCAGCTCTAAAAGTTAAAAATTTTAGCTTTAATAAGCTTAATTATAAAAAATGGCTGTATGTAAATTTTAAAATAGATAGCATGCCGGATGTACATATTGTGGATCGTTACCTGGATACGCTCAAAAGCCTGGGCGTCCGCAATGACCAAGCAGGGTTGGATTATTTTATCCCTAGCAAAGACGATCTAAAACGATACCCCAAAGGGATACTTCCTGGGGATGATTATGTGGCTTTTGCCATTGGCGGGCAACATCAAACCAAAAAGATGCCGATTAGCAAAATCTTGGAGCTTTGCCGTAAAATCAATTACCCGATTGTTTTTTTGGGAGATCATCACGACGCACGGTTGGCTGATGAAGTGATACAGACGCTTGAAAAAGAAAACCACTTTGTAGAAGAAGAAGAGGGAAACTGGGCAGTCAAAGTAGCCACCCGGACTCAATGGTATAATGCCTGTGGCAAGTATAATATCAATCAATCAGCCTCAATCATTCGTGATGCCAAATATGTGATAAGCCACGATACCGGATTAATGCATATTGCTGCCTCTTTTAAGAAAAAAATATATTCTATCTGGGGAAGCACCACACCTGCTTTGGGGATGTATCCATACAAAACTTCTTTTGTGACCATTGAAAACAAAGACCTGAAGTGCCGCCCTTGCTCTAAAATTGGTTATCAGCAATGCCCTTATGGTCATTTTAAGTGTATGAACGAGCTTTCGCTGGAGATACCTTTCCCGGAGGAGTAGGTATCTACTTGCTCCCTAGATGCTTAATAAAAACTTGTTCTTGCCCGATGTCTGGGTCTTGCCTTATAATATTTCTCTTGCCCTCGATTCCAGAAGAGGTAATCTAGCTCTAAGGCACTGATAGGCTCAGATTTGCGAGCAAAAGCATCTTCCATCATTTCTACGGCAAGCAAACCCCCGGCGCGGATTTCTACTTCCATCTCCGAATTAGGCATTAAAAGTTCTTCTGCCAAAATCTGCTCTATGAGTGATCTTCGATAGAGTAAAATCCCATCTGCATGCAAAACGTGAGGCACCAGATTGTCAGCAAAGATGGTCAATTGGTCTAGGTCATCAAACTGTCCGAATCCTTGATTTTTAAACACCAGGCTTAGGTCAGCCGCAGTAAGTTGTGCTCTTTTATAAAAAGGCATTTCAAAACCTTTGTAAGGCTGTATATCCTTAAAAAGGGGCATATTTGTCAGAATTTGCACCAATTTAACGGCAGATTTTCCGGCATCCTCTATCAGAGCTTTAAAATCTCCCTGGTATCTTTGAGTAATAAAATGCCCCAAGTCTTGGAGAGCCTGCGCAAAAAGCTGCATCAATTCCTGTATCACTTCATTGCCGGGGTCTTGTTGAAAGATGCGGGTGCAATCTTCTTGAGTAAGTTTAATTAAATCTTCGGCTTGGGGTACGCCGTGTTTCAGGCATTCGTTTGTGAGATGAGTTGCCACGGTAAAATACCCTGAATATCCCGGCAACTTGTTCAAATGTGGAAAATATCCTGAGCCGAAGTTGATACTATCTAGGATGATATAAAATCTAAGCATGGCTTCCTCTTGGCCAAAAAAGTGATTTTCAGCAGAAAGTTCAGGGTGTTTGATCTTGTTTACGTCTAAACTTTGGAGGTATTCTTCCAGGTAATTTTCATTAATTTTTACGAAAGTAGCCAAAGACATGACCTTTCTGGCTGCTTCACGGAGTTTGTTTTTAAAGGTTTTTTCCATAAAATTTATGTATTCAAAATTAAACAATAAAAGGTTAATCCAAGATTTTACTTAATCACCCAAAAGCACTTCTTTTTTGAGATGAGCGGTCTTGGTTAGGCCTTCGGAAGCAAATTGGATGTCTATTTCTTGATTATTGTGTAAAATTTTTCTCAGTTCCAAGAAAAGCGTACATTTATTATAGGCATTTATATTTCGGAAAGAAATTCCATTGACTTCAATAATACGATCATAGAGGCGTATTCCTGCCTTAGAAGCGGGGGAGTGGTTCCAGAGGAGGGTTACATAAATATCATTTTCCTGGATATAGGCACTAAAACCAAAGGACTCGAGCTTTTTTTTGGGTGTTTCGTCGGTGATTTTGTAGGCGTACATTTGCCCTTGTGGAAAATCTAAGGTGATAATATATTGATTTAAAAGACGTACTCCTATTTTAGAACCTCGGTCAAGGTCTACGTCTACTACCGGGTCATCGAATCTGATTTTTCCGAGTCTGATATTATCCAATTGCACATTGTATACCAAAGAATCGGCATCTTTGCCGAAGATGGTCTCAACTGCGGTGCCACTACCCTGTAATATTCGGCTTGAATCCAGGATTTTTCTTCGGAGAGACTCCTGATAGGTATTCCTAGACCAGCTAAAAAACCCTCCGTAGCCAGTATCCAACATGACTTTTTCCTTGATTCTTTTGTCGTTGAGGCTAATATCCAAAAGTGGGGATTTCTGCCAACCATACAAACCCATATCTTGCCGATAGGTTTTCTGAATAAAATCCAGATTTTTGAGGTTTTTAGTAATCCTGATTTGTTTTCTGGATTTATCAAATTGCCAGATAGCGGCAGCCATCAAATTGCCGCCAATAATCCCATCGATTTCGTAACATTTCATAATTTCGCCCTGGTTGAAATCAGTCACGAAGGCTACAATTTGTTTGAAACAGAGCTTTCCAATTTTTATTGAATCCAACAATACAAGTGCTAGGCTATCATCTTTTGCGCCGGAGGATTTGACCATCACTTTTCGGCCGAGTTTAGGGCGAATTATTTGGGCTACTTCGGGTGAAATACCTGTGGGTGCACCTGTATCCACGAGAAAGCGAAAGTATTTTTCACTTTGATTAATCTGTATCCGAACAAACATCAGGTCGTCAATTTCTTCAAAACGGATACTTTCATCAACAGATACTCCTTCCAGGCTGCTTTGAATATCCCCTAGATCAAAATTCTGTGCATAATTGGTATGGACTATACATATAAATAGCCAAATAAGGGCCGATCTTTTTTTCATAAAAATCATGTAATATTGCTACAATATATTTATTATAAACACTTTATCTTTCCATAAACATAAAAAAAAACTGCTACCTTGTGAGCAGTTTTTTAAAGATAAATAAAAATAAACGTAATTATTTAGGTACTTGCAAAATTGGTAAAAAATAAGTAAATTAGCCTTGATGGAACTTCCTAGTATAGATAGTTTTTAGTGTTTGTTTCGGTTTACCATCCATACTCCAGCAATGATGAGCATCATACTCAATATATGCGCCCAGGTAAGAGGCTCCCCATCTAAAATACCCCAAGTCACAGCCACTACAGGAATCAGATAAGTCACTGAGCTGGCAAACAAAGCACTCGTGAGTTGTAGGAGTCTGTTAAAAAGCACTGTACCTAAACCTGTGGAAAAGAGCCCCAGTAAGATCAAGAAAAATAAAGATGTTTCGCTCCCAGGAGTATGCTGATAGGTATGGACCACCTTCAAATTCATTAAAGAAATCAGGGCAAAAGGTCCGACTAAAAATAAGGACAATGTAGATACGTGTAAAGGAGGTAAAAGACTTAGGTATTTTTTGACAAGATTGACATTGATTCCGTACATCAAGGCTGCCAGCACGATCAGAAGCGCATACGCATTTACAGCGATTTGCCCTCCTCCTCGGTTAACCAAAATCAAAGCCACAGTACCCAAAAAACCAACTACTACACCCGCATAACGAGTCAGACTCCCCTGCTGCCCGAAAAATAACACACCCACTAGCAAAGCAAAAAGAGGAGTAAGAGAGTTGAGAATGCCTGCCATCAGGCTACTGATCTTGGATTGTGCAAAAGCAAATAAAAAAGCCGGAAAAAAAATACCTAAAAAACCTGATAAGAACAGATAGCCCAGTTTGGATACTGGTACATAACGCCAGCTAAACCAAGCCAGGGGTGCCAAAGATAAAAAAGCCACAAATACTCGAATACTGGCTACTTGTGGAGGAGAAAAGGCTTGTAAACCCTTTTTGACTAAAATGAAAGAACTTCCCCAAATCAACGCCAATGCAACTAAAATAAGCCAAGATAACCATAAATGACCGGAATTATGCCCCGGTTTATTTTCAGAAATATTGCTTTTTATATCCATAAAACAGGCTTTGCTAAATTTTGCGCCTGGCAAAAAAGCCAAAAAAATTTTACAATGATGCTGATATTGCCATATTTCCATAAAATAGATTAATTTTAGGGTCATTTTAGTATGATTTTCCCGGAACGATAATTGTTTAAACCTTTGTAAAAATTTTTTATGAAAAAATATTTACTATTCCTGACATGGGCGTGTACGGGTCTTTTCTCCCAGGTATTCGCGCAAAAAACCGTCAATGTGTCTAATATCAATGAACTGATCCAGGCCATTGCTCCCAATAAAATAATCAAGCTTAAGGCAAATAAATTTATATTATCCAATCTCAACATCAATATCTCTAACCCCCACGTAAACCTTGAACCCGTTGAAGACGGCTTTCGGGTAGAAATCAAAGGGGTCAGTAACCTACGCATAGAAGGTGCTTCCGAGCGAAAAAGCAAAATTATTTCCAACAGCCGCTATGCCCCTATTCTGGTGTTTATTGATTGTGATAACATCAGCATAGATAATATAGAAGCTGGACACGGCTCAAGCAAGGGGATTTGCAAAGGAGAAGTGTTGGCTTTTCACAATTCAAAAAAAATCATCCTAACCAATACCGTTTTATTTGGTAGCGGAACGGAAGGATTGCTGCTTAATAACTGCACAGAGAGCCGCTTTGACAATGTCACGATCAGAGGTTGCACACAAGGAATCCTTACGATACGTAATTCTTCCCAAATTGACTTTATCAATTGCCGCTTTACCGATAATCGGCAGTTTGACCTGATCAATATCTTTGACTCCGAAAAAATCACACTCAGCAACTGCCTGATTGACTTAAATCGCAGTGGTGACGGTTCGCCGCATAATATTTATGCTTTGTTTAATGCTCCTTTGACCTTAGGCATGCACGATCCTATACTAACCCTCACCAAATGTACCATTGAGGATAATTATTGTCAGTATTTTTGCCGTTCTGGGAATGCCGTCAAGCTTGTAGATTGCCAATTGGACAATAATATCTTCGAAAAAGGGTACAATAGCCATAAATAAATTCAGGTAGTATTTTACACCATTCATTCATGGGATAATATCGGACACTTGTCGATTTCAATGGGTAAAAATTTTCGGATTATTTTAGTAATTGTACGATTTTTTCTATATTTACAAAGTCGGCGCAACCATAAAAATATTTCAGCTAATTGAAATGGACACAACAAAATCATTGGCTAACCATGGGTTATATATTATAACTTACGGTTTATTTTTTGTTCTTGGATTAACAGCCTGTGTAAAGATTTCACCATCGGCACGTTCTATCCCCAAAGATGTCATGTTTGCCGCCAGAGCCAATATTCTTCGCGCTACTTATCAGATTCCCAATTGGAAAGATGTAATGCGAGAAGAGTTTTCCATAGATCTCGAAGCCGACTCCACACCCCGAACCAATTTCTTAGCCAGTGGGCGAGCATATATATACGGCGACCTAACGCAGTATGAAGATAATTATGTAGCGATTGCCATTGCCATCCGCAATCACAAAAGCCTTGAAAAGTTTGTGACTTCCATGAACCCCGATTTAGAAGTCAAGCAGCTAAAACACTTCAAGTATCTGGTCAAAAATAAAAGTTTGTTGGGCTGGTCAAATAATCTGCTGGTACTTCTTGATGCCCGTCAATCGCCTAATGAATCTCATTTGACGGACATTTTTGCTAAAATAGCAGATAACCCACGAGATAGTTCGCTGCTTTTTACCAATGAAAATTTTCGACAAGCACTGAATAGTTATTATGATGTGTCTCTTTGGGTAAATATGAACGATCTGGGTAAATCTTCGCTTTTTAATACGTTTGCCCAAAATGTAAATCTTGATCAAAATTATTTGCATCTCCACGCTAATTTTGATGAAGGGCAAATCACTACTCGTACGAAATATTTTGCCAATGATACCCTTTATCAACGCTATGCTGATATTCTTTCGCGTCCTATTGACCGAAAGCTTATTGAACACGTTCCCCTACAAGACCCTGCCGTATTGTTGGGGATGAGCCTTAAATCCGATGGGTTTAAACAACTTCTGGCTGATCTTTCTCTTACAGAAAAATGCAGTAACCTTGCAAATGCCGTCACTCTTTCACTGGATGATTTTTTTGAAATGATCAGCGGAGATATCGTGATCGCACTCAAAGACCTCAGCCATCTGGATCAGGATTTGGATAAAAGTGACTCTGCCACTGCCTTTAAAGATAAAAAAACACTCTCAGACTTGGTAATGGGTGCCGGAATCAAAAATGAAGCTGTTTATGATTCACTCATTCAGGTACTCACCGAGACGGGCATCCTCGAGCAGAAAGACGGCTATCAGGAGTTTTTCGGTGAAATCTTTATTATGAAAAAAGACAGTATGGTCTTTTTTACCAAAAACGAATCTATCAAAGATGATTTTTTAGAAGGAATCAAACTTCAGGATGAAAATATCCTGAGTATGAGCACCAATAATTGGTTTATGCTATATGCCAATGAGTCCATTTCGGAAAAAACCGTCAAAGGACAAGACCTAATCACCGAAATAACCCGAAATCTTCTTAAAAATGAAAACTTACTCATCGATAAAGCCAAAGTGACGTTTTCTGTACCGAATGCCCAAACCGGAGGAGAATCCATTATTTTATTCAAAGATAAAAATGCCAACTCTTTACTTGCCATGTTGGAAGTACTCAAAGAGATTGTATTCCAAACCAAATTAAGACTCGACCCCAACTACTACAGTGGGGTAGATTCTATGGATTAGTACACCATGAAGTTACACCTTATTTTTTTATATTTCAGGTATTTTCCGTAATTCTCCCAATTTCGGAAAATACCTTTTCTTATAATCTTGCCCTGCAAAAACAGATTATTTTTTTTGCTAATTCTTATTTTGATTATTCACTCAAATTTCACACAATGCTCACATTCTTAAAAAACCGCATTCACGAATTAAATGCTAAAAGAGAACTTATAAAATATGCTCCTCTGCTTGAAGAACATAGCCAAAATTTAAAAGCAGAACAATTAGTAGAATTGATCTACAGCCCCGAATGGGAACGCTTCTTTTGGATTAAACAACTCAAAGAAGAAATCAAAGCACTGACCCAAGTCGTAGAACAAGCCAAACCCAAAGTAATTGTTGAAATAGGAACCAACATGGGCGGGTCTCTTTTTTTATTTATCAAAGTATCTGATCCTCATTCCTTGACTATCTCCATAGATTTGCCCGGAGGAAAAGGCGGCGGTGGTTATCCGAGTTATAGAAAGCCCTTTTACGAGTCTTTTTGTAAACCCACACAACAGCTTCACCTGATTCAAGCAGACTCTCACAATGCTGAAACCTTATTCCTGTTAGAAAATATTTTACAAGGTCAAAAAATTGACTTTTTATTCATCGACGGAGACCACTCTTATCAAGGTGTTAAACAAGATTTTGATATGTATGCCCCCCTTGTAAAACAAGGCGGTTTGATCGGTTTTCATGACACCAAATACACCGAACCCGATAATTGGAAACAAGTAGATAAATTTTGGAATCAAATCAAATCCAATTATCAACACCAAGAATTTCTCAGTGATGAAAGACTTTGGGGAGGGATCGGGGTGCTTTATCAGGTTTGAATCAAAAGCTTAATCCCTGTAAAATTCTTTGGAAGAAATCGAGTGGACACCTTTTTACTTTATTCCCAAACCCGAAAAAGGTACTCGCTGGGCAATCGGCGATATACACGGTTGCCCTCAAACCCTGCGATTTTTGGTAGAGGAAGTGATTAAACTCTCAAAAGAAGATCAGCTTTTTCTTTTAGGAGATTATATAGATCGCGGCCCGGATAGCGGTTCAGTGATTGATTTGATATTAGCTTGGCAAGAAGCTCATTATCAAATATTTCCATTAAGAGGAAATCACGAAGATTTGTTATTAGCCTCTTCTCAGGAATATACTCCCAGACTTCATAAGGGGCTGCTTAGGCTTCAGAAATGCCATAATATCCTAGATGAACAGGACATGATTCGTCCTCACTACCTGGATTTTATCCGAAAGCTGCCTTATTATTATGAATTGGACAACTTCTTTCTGGTACACGGCGGTTTTGATTTTAAGAAAGAAAAACCCTTTGAAGATGTTAAAAGTATGCTTTGGCTCAGAGAATTTGAGCCTGACTTGGCACAGACCCAAGGCAAAATAATCATCCGGGGGCATGTACCTCAGCCGCTTCCTGTGATAGAAGCAAGCATCGACCAAAAATCACCCATCATCACCCTGGATAATGGCTGTGTTTACCACTACCGCAAAGCCAAATACCTCCAAAAATACGAAACTATGGGAAATCTCCTGGCACTCAACCTCGATACCTGGGAACTAAGAAAAACTCCAAATATAGATTTACTATCAAAACACACACCCGAATTCACTGACTAAAATCCAAGCGATGGTTTTTGACCCAATAAAAATTCCTTTTTCTGTAATTTGGATATTTGAGGTGAAATGGTTTTATTGTTAAAAAATACAGGAAATAGACGCAAGGGTTGTTTTTGAGGGGATGTTGGCTGCAATTACGACAGTGCAACCATTAAACAGACAGAATAAAAAACAAACATTGACAAACATATAATTAGAACTATGACTTGTGTATTATGTAAGGAAAGAGAAGCCAACAAAAAGAACACTCACTTTTTGACTGACGGAATTATTCGTAGTTGCTTAAACCTTGATGGCAGCAAGGAACGAGAAAAAGGGTTCTACTTTGACTTAGCCAATGACAACGCATTTGTTGAATTCAATTTTCAACGTGGCACTTCTGTTGACAAACTTGAAGCATATTTAGGCAGACAGGTTTCAGATGACGAAATAGAGAGGGCAAAAGCAATCCCATTTTCAGTTGACTATGTATTTTGTAGTGTTTGTGAAAGCTACTTTACTGAAATAGAGAGTAAGTTCATTGCTGAAACTCTTCCCAATTTTCGCAATGCAAATTTATCTGAGACAGAGAAAATAGCTTTTGATGCTGTAAAGTATATCAGGTTGTTTTTCTATTTGCAAGTTTGGAGAACATCCATTTGTGATGACACTCTAAAAGTTTCAGAGGACATATCAGAAAATCTTAGACAAATTATCCTTAACTTCAAATCAATTAACGTCAGCGACCTAAACCATTTTCCAATTTCTGTTACCTATCTTGAGACAGTTGGTGACGAACAAGAATACACAACAAATAATGTAGGGTATTCCAGTGACACAAATCCAAATTTGATTTTCTTCAACGACTTTGTAATTCAGTTTTATGAAAATGAAGATGCTATAAGGTATTTTGACTTTTACGGCTTGAACAACAGCGAAAATTTCAAAGAGTTAATCAACTGCAAAGAGCAAAAGTTTCTGTTCAACATATTTTCTAATGACAAACGAAAACAGTTTCTAAACCTTTTTGCTGCGAAAAATGCTAAGCAATTAATCAATTCTTATGCAGACTTCTTTGCAAAACTTTGGCTAAAGCGTTTTGGCGTCTATCCACCAAGTCAGACGACACAAGAATATTTAAAAACACTTGTTGGAGACAGTGATTTTCATATACTAACATACACAAAGGAAAATATAATTGAGGTTACTTTTAAATTCCTTCAAGACAAAATAAGATGAGACAGACAGCAGGAAGGGCAGCACCACACAACGACACGGCTTATTATTTCCATTACGAAGTAGACGAAGTAACGACCTTAGACCATGCTTTTTTGGCTACCATGAAAACCAAAGCCGTAGCTTATGTAATCTATGCTGACAATTGTTTGCTTACCAGGGAGTTTATAACCAAGCACAACATCATTTTTAAGAAAATCCCACGGGATATAACAAGATTTTAAAAGATAAATTTGCTACTTATGGAAAATAGAATGTTTACACAAATATGGGATCAGCTTAGAGTTAAAAAAAGACTGTATAACAACTACCTTGATCAAATTAATATCAAACAATTACGTGGTATAAAAGACTTGAGTGTCACTTTTAATTACCCGGTAACAGTAATTGCGGGTCCTAATGCAAGCGGTAAATCAACCGTGTTATTTACTTGTGCTTGTGCTTATGAACCCCAAAATGCAAATCCTAGAAATTACACCCCTGCCTCTCTTTTTCCTAACCTTTATTCATCAAAAACAAATTCCTTTTCTGATAAGCAGGTTGAAACCTCTTTTGAATTTTATTACTCCATTCAAAAGAAAAAACTTTCTATGCGTTGGGCAAAAGGGAAATCATGGAACAAAAGTTATATGGGGCAAAAGAATAGCAAACAACCCATAAACGATGTTTATTTAAGGACATTAGCCAACTTAACAAGCCCTTCAGAAGTGAGAGCGGTACTTCAAATATCCAACAGCCCTAAATTAGAAGTTGAAACTATCACATCTGACTTATTGGCTTTTGCTCAAAGGATTCTACCTATTCAATATTCGCAAGTATCTCTAATTAAAAAAGAGAGCAGAGATTTGTTGTTTATAAATAGAGGGGATGTTGAAAGCACCAGCTATTCTGAGTTTCACATGTCTGCTGGTGAAAGGGCAATTTTAAGAATATCAAAGGATATCTCTAACTTAAAAAATGCATTGATTTTAATAGATGAGATTGAAGCAGGGTTACATCCTTTTACCCAGCAACAACTGATGTTGGAGCTACAAAGAATTGCATTAAGAAATGATTTACAAATTATTGTTACCAGCCATAGCCCTGTAATATTAGACGCTGTACCTCCCGAAGCAAGAATATTTTTGGAAAGAACAATAGATAACGTAATTGAAAAACCAGCTTACAAAGAAATTATACAAAAAGCACTTTACGGCCAATCTACCGAAAAGCTTAGTTTATTGTGTGAAGATGAAATAGGAGAAAATTTTGTCTTAGGTGTTTTAGATTACATAAACCCAAAATTAAACTTAGTCCATGATGATATTATTGTAGGTAGAGATACCGGCAAAGAGGAGTTTCCCTCTCATATTACTGCTTTAGGAAAGTTTGGCAAATTAAATGAATTTATCTTTGTATTGGATGGTGATGCAAAAGACTTGAATAGTAAGCTAAAAGAAGCAGCTACAAAAGTACAACCAGGAGTACAGATAAATCCATTGAACTTACCTGGTGTAGATATACCTGAAACTTGGGCTTGGAGTGTCATTAAAAATGAAACTGCAAAATATGCTTCATTATTTGGGATTTCCGAACCGGACTTGATTCAGAAAATAACTCAACAAGATCAACTGTTTGATAATGCAGCTGACAAAAAAACGAATATCTCAAAAAACAAATTCTTTTCTTTTTGCGAACAGTTAAAGAGGAATACCAGTGATATTATCCGAATTATAAGCAGAGAAGAAACGAAAACGCAAAAAGGGGAGATTAAGATATTTTCTGATGAATTGGAACAACAAATTAGAAATTGGCAAAGCAGAAAGTAAATGGAATTAAAACCCTATTAACAGCATGTCATAATTGACCTTGCACTGTTTTTGGAATATATACAGGAAACCAAAGACTTGAAAAACGCCTTTTATGATTTTTGGGCAAAGCACCCAAGAACATCGCTACAACCATTCCACGGTACAGCCATTGAACCCTACAAAAACAATGTTCCCCCTCCTGGTGCGAGTTTTCAACTCGTACCTACTATTCAAAGAGTTTCCTAACTCACTAAGTAAATCCCAACAGGTTTATTCTTCTTCACAACAGTTGTCTGCCTGCAATAGCCCTCAGGCTAATAGCCTTGTTGATTTGCTATATAGCCTTGTTGATTTGCTATATAGCCTTGTGCATTTACTATATAGCCTTATTAATTTGCTATATAGCCTTGTGCATTTACTATATAGCCTTGTGCATTTACTATATAGCCTTGTGCATTTACTATATAGCCTTGTGCATTTACTATATAGCCTTGTGCATTTACTATATAGCCTTGTGCATTTACTATATA
>JANRIC010000166.1:0-79930 GCA_033765345.1 Microscillaceae bacterium | reverse complement strand
AATATTTAGATGAAATATAACTATTCTTATAAAACTTACATGCTATATTTCATCAAAACCCATATTTTGTGATATTTTATAGAGTTTTAGAAGAAAACTTACAAAAAAACTCAAAAAAAACAGGGGGGTGCGAAAAGTCGGTTTTACCCTTCTGCTTCACTAAAATCTGCATTCAACTCCTCACTCGGACTGCTTTTGGACGCCCTGCGATTGGCGGAATCCTGATAGGTACTGACCAGCGCATTGATTTCTCCGGCAAGAGATTGATAGGGTGCAGGGTTTTCGGACAAGACCAAATACGCATTGATCTTTTGGGTCAGGCTGTTTAATAGTTGCTCTGCTTTATAACGCTCCTCCTGCATTTTTTCCTTAGGGATCACAGCATAAGCACTGTTTCTTTCCAGATAGGTTTTGTCAAATTCAAGGTTGGTTTGTTTGAGTGCCTCATAATAATCTGTAAGTGCTAATTGTCGGATTCCCTCCAGCAGTTCGGCTTGGGCATCTATGGTCTCCATGATTGCTTTCAAACCAGCGGTTTCTTCCTGGTAGCTTTTTCTGTAAAGGTCAACTCCATACCTGCTGAAATTTTCCAGTAGTTCCTCGGCTCTAGGTCTGAGCGATTCCTGTGGATGTGCTCTCATATGGACATCCAACAAAGACCGAATAGCCATAAAGAGATTATCCCTTTGCTGATCCAACACGGCCAGTGAGCGAGTAATTTTATTGCCCCTTTCCGATTTGTAAAGCGGTGTGAGTGCGTTGACGTGAGAAAGAAGTTCTCGGACGATAGTACTTAACTGTAGCTGATTAAGGTCTGCTTTGGCAAGTATTGATTTTAGATTGTCAAAGAAAGAAACTGCCTCCCCGCTTCTTAATTTTGAAATATTAGATGATTCAATCATAATTGTTTGATAAAAAATCGGTTGATTGGTAAAATATCTTAAAAATAAGAAAATCTTGTGAAAAAACTATCTTTCAAAAACTATTTCTCTACTTTTTACCATGGATAAAATCTTCCCGTAGTGTGCATCAGGTTTTCGCCGCTTGCGAAACCTTCTCGTGTCTCTACGGCAGGTTTTCGCCGTTTGCGAAACCTTCCCGTGTCTCTACGGCAGGTTTTCGCCGCTTGCGAAACCTTCCCGTATCTCTACGGCAGATTTTTTAAGTTTCAGAAATCTTAACCTTGAGGCTAAATAGCAATTTCTCATTATTATAAGCTGGAAGAGTTTGACTTTCGTAAGTTATTGTTTGTTATTCATTTTTGCAGGATAAGTTATCCTTATAATTTTTGTGATTAATTTTAAGTGCATTCGTGGTAAGAAGCTGAAAGTAAGATTTGTGCATTCGTGGCTAAAAAGTCAAAAGATAGCCACGAATGCACGAATGGGATTAAGTCATTCGTGGCTCAAAAAAGGATTACGACAAAAGAGATTCGTGCATTCGTGGCTACCAAGGATTAGGACAAAAAAGATTCGTATATTCACGACAACTTAAAAACCAATCAAAATGTCGGAATTGATTCTAAAAGAGGAAGCCTATAAAATCATAGGAATATGCATGGAAGTGCACAATAATCTTGGATACGGTTTTCTTGAAATAGTTTATAAAGATGCACTGGAATATGAATTTTCAAAAGCAGAAATTTATTTTGAGCGAGAAAAAGAATACGAGGTAATTTACAAAAATACCGCATTACCACACAGATTTTACGCTGATTTTGTTGTTTATAACCAAATTATTTTAGAAGTAAAAGGAGTAACTGCTTTAGCAGATGAATTTACTGCTCAATGTATAAACTATCTCAAAGTATCCGGCAATAAATTGGCACTGTTGGTAAATTTCGGAGCGGCTAAATTACAATACAAAAGAATAGTTTTTTAGCTTGTAATAACTAGGGTAGCCACGAATGCACGAATGAGATTAGATCATTCGTAGCTAAATCAATCCTAATAAACCACCTCCTTGCTTTTAGCATATTTTCTGTATTTGGAGCTGTACACGTGTACTTGTTTGGTTGTTTTGCCCTGTTGGTCTACGACCGGATACCCTTCATTCATCCATTTAAAAATACTGCCGTGTAAATTCTGAACCTGGGTGTATCCTGCTTTTTGCAGCTTTTCCCCGATTCGTTCACTTCGCCAGCCTACAGTACAGTAAGTGACAATTTTGGTGTTTTTGGGTAAATCCTTTACCCGCAATAAATCAAAATCATCAAAACCAACCCATCGAGCACCTTCTAGGTGGCTGATGGCAAATTCGGCTTTTTCTCGGCAATCCAGCAGGATAAACGATGCTTTGGCTTTGTGAAGTTGGTCTACCGAAATATCCGGCACCGAACCCTGCGAAACTTCATCTGCCATTTGATTGAATTCCGTTTCACTGAATTTTTCTTGAGCGGCATCATGGCACTGTACAAAGTTTATCCCAAGAATAAAAAGGCTTACTAGATTTAAGTATTTAAGCATCATTTTGTGGAGTATTACAATTTTCAAAGACACGTATGAGGTTAAAGAAAATAAAAATTCATTTAAAAAATAATTAAAAATCGGTTAAATTTAGTGGATCAATAGGTTAATCGCATTAAAAACAACATAAACTACTTACAGGATGAACTTAGAAATAGTAAAATTAACACACGATAGTATGGAAGACTTTTATGGACTCATTCGGGTGTTTGAAAACGTTTTTGAATGGGAAGGCTTTACGTTGCCAAGCAAAACTCATTTGCAAAAAGTTCTTGAAAACCCTAATTTTTTAGTTTTTGTGGCTAAGAAAGATGCAACAGTCGTAGGAGGGCTTACGGTATACGTTTTGGATAGGTACGATACCGAAAAACCTTCTGCGTACCTCTATGATCTTGCCGTATTAACAGACCTCCAGCGAAAAGGCATAGGCAAATTATTAATCACAACCTTAAATGACTTTTGCGAAAAAAATGGATTTGAGGAAGTATATGTGCAAGCTGAAACTGATGACTTTCAAGCCGTGAACTTTTACAGAACAACACCAATTAGTGGAGAATTAAAAGCGATACATTTCACTTATTCCTTGGGTGAAAACACCCAACATCTTGACGAATAGGGCTGAATGGGCGTTGGGAGCGTTTGTATATCACACCCACCACAAAAACCTGAGACTCAAGATTAACTTCCAGATTGAAAAGCAGAAGTAAATTGTGAAGGGGTGATTTTCCCTAAAATCTGAACGTATTTAAACATCTCAAAATTAGGCTGGTCGTGGAACAAAACCTCTTGCAAAGCATCCGTACTTTGCGAAAGATCAAAGAGGTGTTGCCCTCCCTGTCTTAATTCTGGTTCATATAATTGAATAGCCCCAGAGCTGACATCTTTAAAAATCAGAAGTTGGTGTCCGTTGAGGGTATCTCGGTTGCGGTCTATTTGTGTATGTCTGGGTTTCTGATCCGGTACAATCCTTAATCGACGAATGGTCACTTGGGGGCGTTCTCGCCCTTGCTCGTCTACTGGAGTATAAGTAGCTTGTTGTCGCCCCTGGTATTCATCAGGCAGGTCGTCAAATCGGGCATTAAACGATACATTCCAGGTATTGAGCATGAATTGTTCACCGTTTTGTAGGGTGCGTGCTTGTGCCAAAAGTTCGGCTGGGGTACTGCACCATACATTCAGACGTTGCATACTTTGTGATAAATCCAGCATAGGCGTAATTTGTTCGTGCAATTCTCCTTCGGGAGTACCGACATCATCCTTATAAAAAAGATCGTGTACTGCCTCGATGACCCAATACAAATCTCCATAAGTAGCCTGCCTTGAACCAATTCTATCTCTCACGTATCGGATTACTTCCAATGCTGTTCGTCTTCGGTCTGTCATATCTCTTGAAAGCATTCCTTGTAAAGAAATCGAGGAAAGATAACCGCTCACTGCGGTAGGCCCTATCAGAATATGACTCATCAGGGCTACTGTCTGTACACAACGAAAGGCATCGCTATCCGTTCCCGGAATGCGGTCATATTGTCCTAAACGTGCTGCAATCTGATTGCCGTTCCAGCCCGAACTTTGAAAGGGCAGGGGCGTATTCGGCTCAATACTACTTTGCAGCACCATATCCGGGTCAGGGTCCATCGTTATTCCAGGATTAGCCAAATCGCCTCTTAAACGATCTAAGTGCCCGGGCATTCCCGAACGAATGGTCTGAGGAGGCATATCTACTACATCTCTTTGTATAACTCCTTTGGCAGAAGCCTGAACTATCTGATCGGCTACTTGGTCGGCTTCCACTTCATCAGGTTCCTGAGAGTTACCCTTTTGTTTTTTAAAATGTAGGGCTGGCAGGTTGACCATGGTAGGAGATAGGTTCAATTCGCGGTTGGAACGCTCAAAAGCGGTAGGATGATCATGCTTTAGAGCCGAATCAATCGCCATGGGGGTAAGCTGATTAGCGATCCAGATAGATTTATCACCCGATAAGCCCAAACCCAATGCCATTCGGTAGGTTTGTGTCCAGCGTTGGGTAATGGCACTGTGATCATTCATTCTTAATTCGGGGACACCTCTGGTGAAATAAGGCTGACTCATACCAAACCAATCCATTTTTGAAGTGGGATCAGTAAGTAAAATCGGTGGACTCAGCCATGAGCCTGATTGAGAAGGCATCAGTGAGTATCGCCTTAAGGCACTTCCCATATCAAAGGAAGGGAGTGTATACCCTGAGCTACTGGGTAATGAAAGCGGCGGTAGTGTGGTCTGAGTTGGGGGAGGTGTACCTGTATTTTCCTGATCTTGTTTTTGAATCGTGGCAGAGGATTCGGTGTTGCTTGAGGGCAACCCGATGGTCATTTTGTTTTGTAAGCCCGGAAATGGATTGCTGGCTGTTTTCATTTGAAGCTTATTTTGGGCAATTTGATGGTCATTTTGCTTATTTTGAGCTTTGGTTTTTAATTGAGCCTTTTGGAAGGGATTGCCCGAACCAGTCTGCTTTTTGGGAGTTGCCGACTTTTTGGATGGGTGGTGTAGATGAGGGTCTTTGAATTGTTCCGAAGATTGTTCCACGAGGCTAAACTTTTGATTGACCACAAGTTATCATTTTGAAAGCAATTATCCTACTATTTACCAGGAAAAATGTAGTTGGTTTTTTAGATATTTTGGTTCTCTGACAATTTATGTGGGAATGATCAATACATATATTTTCAAACAATGATTCTATAAAAAATAAGTGCATACTCTTTTCCTCTCTTGATGATCAATTTTGCCACGAATGCACGAATAAACGTCCTTATTCGTGCATTCGTGGCAACTAATTCCTTCAAGTTTTTAGTGTATTAAATATGTATCATCCACAAAAATTATGTCAGACAACCAAGTATGTTTGACAGGATTTTGGGACCTTAGTTTCCTTTCCAAAAATCCCCTCTCAACTGATGCAATTTGATCATACATTCAAAAAGAAATTCATAGGCTTCCATGTGCCTTTTGGCTTCTGCAATACTACTTCCCCAAGTATAAAAGCCATGCCCTGCCAAGAGAAAACCTGTCATTTCGGGGTGAGCATCATAATACGTTTTTATCTCCTGACTGAGAGCCGGAATATCCTGTGAATTGGCAAAAATGGGTACTATTACTTCTGCCTCGTGACTAGTAATCCCTTGAATGCCTTTCAAAAGCTCAAAACCTGTGATTTTGACTTGTTTGTCCGAAGCGTGAAGCATCGAGAGTATAGTTCCCTGGATAGAATGTGTATGCAAAATGGCGTGAATCTGCGGATTGGCTGCATATAAAACCGTGTGCAGGAGCGTTTCTGCTGAGGGCTTTATGTGGGTATAACCCTCCACCGCTTTGCCTTCCCGGTCTACCACCATAAGATCATCTGTCCAAACTTGGCTTTTATCCTTGCCGGATGAAGTGATGGTGTAGGTATCCGTCTGATCTGGATTGCGGAACGAATAATTGGTACTGGTAGCCTGTGACCAGCCATTGGAGTTGAAAATATGAATAACCGTAATTAATTCTTCTTGAAGAGTTTCAATATTTGGGTTCATTTTTTTAGGATAATAACATTAAAATCTAACTAATCACAAAAATCAAATCAAGGATCGTGTAGCTTATTGAGCAGATTCGTTGTACAATGTCTGCAACACAGTCTGCCCAACTGCTTTGAGCGTTTTGGCATCGATGAGTTCCATATTATCTTTGGATGTATGGTGATAATCCCCAAAATAGCTTGGGTTTGTAGGAGCATACTCAATAATATCAATCATTGGAATTTTCGCTAGTTGATTTACATACACGTGATCGTCTGTAATTTCAGGGCTATTTTGAAATTTAAAAAAATTAATATATCCCAACTGATTGGCGATTTGCCATACTTGGTTCACTATTTTTGGGGCAAATTTCATGGATTGTCCTTCACGATAAAAAGTAGCTCCTCGAGCGCCGACCATATCGAGTAGTATCCCATAATACGCAGTATAATTAGCTTGATGGGGATTTTTTGCCCAGTGCTGAGCGCCTAGGCACCAGAGATCAGGTTTCCAATCTCCTTTGAAATTTTCAGGATGCCCATAATCTTCACTATCAAAGAAAATAATATCAATGCCTACTGAAGGTTTATTTTTGGCTTGTCCGACCACCCGGGCGATTTCCAGCAGTATTCCTACTCCACTAGCGCCGTCGTTGGCACCGTCAATGGGTTTGAATTGTGTGCTATCTTCTACTTCTTTGTCGTTAAAAGGGCGGGTATCCCAATGAGCCGCTAATAAGATGCGTGTGGTAGCTTTGGGATTAAAAACGCCGATAATATTGCGGGATTTAAGCACTGTGCCGTTATAGGCGATGGCATCAAAATTCTGAGCAAGTGTATCCCAGCCGAAGTTTTTAAGCTGAGAGATCAAATAATCTCCACATTTACGATGAGATGCTGTATTGGGTACACGCGGCCCAAAATCTACCTGTGCTTTCACAAAGTTGTAGGCAGAATTTTCATCAAAAGTAGGGCAAGCTTGTAAAGTCACTTTTTCTTCTTCTTTAATGGCAGTGGTATCCTCATCCGCTTTGCCTCCTCCTCCTGAGCAGGAAACCAGCAAGAATATGCTCATTAAACTTCCCATAAGGCAGGCAGTGGTCAAATATCGTATTTTCATAAAAGCTAATGCTGAAAATTAATAAGTGTTTGTTACATTCAAGTCAGATTTCTCAGTGATCAAAGGGTGATTTTTATGCCAAAAAACAATGTATCATCGATCAGCCCTATCACAAAAGTCAAATCAATTCTAGTACGATTTATTCCTGATAAGCCCAATCCACGCCGTTTTTGAGGTCTTTGATGATCAAGCCGCTTTTTTTGAAATATTCCCGGATTTTATCTACGGTTTCATAGGCTTTTTGGGCTTTGGCATCTTTGTAGATTTCCAGTAATCCTTCTATAAAAGCTTGATTGTTTTCTACTTTTTCTTCTTTCAGCCCCAGGATTTCTTCCACAAAGACCCTATAGGTATCTGCCATATATTCAAAGGTATCCTGACTGATTGTAGCCAGCGTATCGGGTTGGGTATAAAAACTATTGATTTTTCGGACGATGTTCGAGAGTTGCCCTAGCACGATAGCCGTATTCATATCATCATTCATTCCTCTGAAGGCAGTATCACAAAATCCGGCAATTTGTTTGTCTTGTTTCTCATCCAGGCGGCTTTCATCCGTACCAGGGTGAGTGAGTTTATTGAGAATGTACAGGCTGTTAATCAAGCGTTTGTATCCTTTTTGAGCAGCAAGCAAGGCTTCATTAGAAAAATCCAATGTGCTGCGGTAATGTGCCTGAAGGATGAAAAAGCGGATGGTCATCGGTGAATAAGACTGATCCAGAATATCGCCTTCGCCGGAAAATAGCTGCTCGATGGTGATAAAATTCCCGAACTCTTCAGCTTCCGAAAGAATATCATTGAGAAAAGGAGCGGCCTCTTGCCCGAGGTAGTCGAGTGGTTCTTTCTCAAATTCATCGCGTTGGGGTTGGTTGAGTGCCGTAATTTTTTCAAGCAATTCAGCAGGAAGTCCTTTGGCTTGCAGATTTTCCAAAGCGGATTCATTCCAGCGTAGGCGTTTTGATTTACTCATTTTGACTCCGTTGACGGTCACCATGTTGTTGTGCAGCCAATATTTGACAGGTGCTTTGCCATAGGCGGCTTTAGCCTGAGCAATTTCGCATTCGTGGTGTGGGAAACTCAGATCAATTCCACCGCCGTGGATGTCAAATTGTTCGCCTAAGTATTTGGTACTCATCACAGTACATTCAAGGTGCCAGCCCGGAAAGCCCGTACTCCAGGGAGATGGCCAGCGCATCATGTGATCAGGGGCGGCTTTTTTCCAGAGGGCAAAGTCGGCCGAATTTCTTTTTTCTTCCTGCCCCTCGAGTTCTCGGGTATTTTCCAGGAGTTCGTCTACGATTCGCCCAGAAAGTTCGCCGTAGTTTTCTTTCTCATTATATTTTCTGACATCAAAATACACGGAGCCGTCGGATTCATAAGCCAGCCCGGCCTCCATAATTTTTTTGATGATCTCGATTTGTTCTACAATATGTCCAGTGGCGGTAGGTTCGATGCTAGGTCGTTTGATATTGAGTTTGTCCATCATATCGTGAAAGATGCTTGTGTAGCGATAGACTACCTCCATGGGGTCGATCTGCTCTAGCTTTGCTTGGTTGGAGATACGATCTTCTTCATTGGCACGCAGATGCCCTACATCCGTGATATTACGCACATAACGTACCTTGTAACCCAAATAAGTCAGGTAGCGATTTACCACATCAAAAAAAACGTAAGGACGGGCATTGCCCACGTGCGGATTGTTGTATACTGTTGGGCCGCAGACATAGAGGCCTACGTGTGGCGGATTTAGGGGTTTAAATTCCTCTTTTTGCTTGCTGAGGGTATTGTAAAATTTCAGTGCAGGGATAAAACCCTGTGCTTTGTAGGTTTTGTGCATGGGCTGCATCAAATTTAAAGTGTTCGTTGCAAAAATAGCAATAAAATTTATCTGAGAGCCAATTCAAAAGTGAAGATTTGGAACTTTGGGAGAGATTAACATTTTGTTAGGAGATAAGATAATACGGCTTTCCTCGATAGAGGGTGAAACCTTTGAAAAACATAAACTATTTCTTTACCTCTAGGCGTAATGACTCAATTTGAGCGTATGTAAGTCCGGTTATTTGAATAATCATCTCATTATTTAATCCGGCTCGGATAGAATTTTTAGCAATTTCTATCACTTTATTATCTACTGCTTCCAATACTGCTTCTTCAACGGCTGTATCAATGACATTCTTGAGATCGCGATAATATTTCAAACTATCTTGATAAGCCACTCGCTCTTTTTCATCATATTTTGCAATTTCAGCAACTTCAAATAATTTTAAAAATATTTTATCTTTAAGCTTATCGGGTATTCTGTCAAGTTTTGGAAGATTCTGCAGAAGAAAAAACCATTTATCATAATGAGTTTCCAATTCATCCAAAGTCTTGGTGAATTTAGGCATTTCCAAATATATAAAAAGTAGTTTATCATAAAACACCCGCTTAGTCTCGAGTTCTATAAGTTGGACATCGTGACGCATTTTCTTCTCATCTTCAAGGACAAAATCAAATTTAAAATCCATAATAGAGATCGTATATACTCCCTGAAGTTGATAATCCCATTCTCCCTTTTGGGCTTGCTCTTGAATGGCAAATGTAGCATAGTATAAACTTCTATCCTTAAAGAACTTTTGTTTTGCCTTTTGAAGCTCTACAATGAATTTTTCTCCTTTTTCATTTTGGCAATACAGGTCATAAACAGCTTTACGGTCTGCTTCATGAGCACCCAAATTTTCTGTTTTTAGGAAAACGAGGTCAGTAATTTTAACTTTATCTTTTAAAAGCTCATTTAAGAAATCAAGCAGCAAATCTTTATTGGCTTCTTCTCCGAATATTTTTTTAAAACCAAAATCGGTAAAAGGATTGATGTATTTCTCTTTCATATAATTTACTTGTATCGTATCCAAATTTACAAAAAAGTTTTCTTCCAAAATCCAAATTAATCCCTCATTTTTGTTTTCTTGAAAATCTGCAAAAACAAATGAAAATTATCAAAGATAAAGTAGCTGTAATCACGGGGGCAGCCTCTGGGATTGGCCGCTCACTGGCGCAACAACTTGCTGCTCAGGGTGCAAAAGTGATGATGGCAGACTGGAACGCTGAAGGACTTGCCGAAAACCAAAAACTGATTGAAAGCCAGGGCGGGCAAACGGCTATCTTCAGGCTGGATGTCTCCAAGAGGGAAGAAGTAGAGGCTTTGTTTCAAAAAACACTGGATCACTTCGGACAAGCAGATATTTTGATCAATAATGCTGGGGTAGCCATTGCTAACCAGACCACCCTTCGACAAGTCACCTGGGAACAGTACGAATGGATTGTGGGGATCAATTTCTGGGGCGTAGTCTATGGCACCAAAACTTTTCTGCCCTACTTCCTTCAAAGACCAGAAGCACATATTGTGAATATTTCCAGTGTTTTTGGGCTGATGGGGGTAGCCACCAATGGCCCATATTGCTCTACCAAATTTGCCGTGCGTGGCTTTACCGAAACCCTTGTGCAGGAGCTCTGGGGTACTCAGGTAGGCATTACTTGTGTACATCCGGGAGGCATCAAAACCAATATCGTCAAACACGCCGCTGGTTTTGAAGAAGATAAAAAAGATCAGGAGAAAGCTATCAGAGATTTTGAGGCGGCAGCCCGTACTACGCCTGATCAAGCGGCGACACTGATTATACATGCTATCCAAAAAAACAAACGCAGACTCCTGATAGGAGGAGACGCTTATTTTATTGATTGGATTGTGCGACTTTTCCCCAGCACCTACCACTCAAGGATGATGAAAATGATGAAAAAAATGCTGGAGAGATAAATAGTAGCCCAACGTTGATAGTCCATTGTCTGTAGATTTTTCACGATCTACAATTTTGTAGTAGTTTCTTACTAACAATGGACTATTGACTGCGGACTGGACTAAAAAACTAAGTTTGCCAGGGAAAAGTATAAAACAACTTCCCGACTGAGCTATGTTGGAAGGGCTTCCAGTCCTCTTCCTTTTGCGCCAATCTATCGGCTATACAAATCAACACCTGAGGGTTGTGCCCCATGCCCAAGTGACTTGCAGAGACTTCCACATTTTCATTGATCTGGCTTTCTTGAGTTTCTTGGCAGGCCTGCCAGGAGACAATGCCATCCATTTTGCTGTAAATCGACGTACTGGGTACTGGCGGAGGTGCAGAAGCTTGCTCGATAATCAGTTGTTCTATTTCTTCAGCTTTTTGCCCGCTGAGCCACTCACCGATAGCTTCTACGTGGCTTTTGCGAAGAATACCATTAAAAGGAGAACCCAGCGTAATCACCTGACGAATGTAATGAGGCACTTTGTGTGCCATAGCACGGGCAAAAATCCCTCCGGCACTCCAGCCGATCAGGCTGATTTTGCGCTTATATTTTTTATATAATTGCTCGATAAGCTCGAGCAGCTTTTGCTCTATTTTTTTAAAAGCCAACAGATTAGGACCCAAATCCCAGGGATAAGCGGAATAATTGCGGGTATTGAGAAAGAATCTAAGCGGAATGGTAGTATGATCAGTTGTGAGCATTCCAGGAAGAACAAGCACCGGGTGCCCGTCGCCTTTGGGAACAAACTGTAAAAAAGGAATAGAGATCGCATAGGAGCCTAGTTCCAGCAGACCTCTGCCTAACTCCGTCATCAATAAAATTGAAGAAGGAACTTGTGTGCTTGGGGTATTTGCAGCCATCTTTTAATGATTAAAGCCTCTCTTTTTGAGATACTTTTGTATTTGTTTGTGTATAAATGTATTTTTCTAAAATTTGTTTGGCAAAATACTAATAAAACTTGAAATAATATCATTATTATAAAAAAAATAAAGAAGAATTAGTTCTGAATGAAGGAAAAATAAGGCTAATCTGGCAATTTGGTATAAATGTTAGGTAATGTGTAACATGAATGCTATTCGTTCAAAACAGTGGGCTGTGAAGACACAGCCCACGGCGACTGGTTATTTGAGCATTACATCTTTCATACTACCAAATATTAGACCTGATATACAATCCTAATTCTTTGAGAAGAAGGATTGTATATCAGGTTTTTGTGGAGAAGATCTAAGGATGAAACCTAAAAGGCTTACTCGTCTTCGGGGAAAGGTAGAAATACAAAATTATTAAAGTTTTTTTCCAGATCAATCACAAAGAGGCAGCAAAACTCATCCGGGTTTTTGTAGGCAGTTTTAAAATTCTCCTGGTGGATAATTAGTTTGCGCTGGACGAACTCATAGAGCAGTGAAATGTAAATATTCCAATCCAAATGGCTTTCCTTTTTGGGGAGGATCAACTGCCCGATCGGGATTTCCTCTTTGGCAATCGGGAAGATAGGAAACTCGGAGATCTTCCGCACACGCATTTGATAAGAAGCTTCCTGTAATATTTTGGCAACCTTTACAAAGTCTTTGGTAATGGTGCCCAGGTATTTGCCATCTAATTCGGGGTCATTTTCCATGATTTTTTTTCTATATCAGTTTATTTCGGCTTAGGCAAAAGCGGTTGGATTTTTAATTATTAGCAGAATCCATTTGCCAAACTTCCCAAACCGAATGCCTAACAACAGATACTAATTCAGCCTTTCAATCTCAGACTTCCAGTTGGTAAGTTTTTTCTGAATATCTTCGGTCAGTGAAGATGCACGTGAAAGTTGATCCAGGCTTTTGAGTACTTCCATTTTGGTTTCTTCAAAAATTTGTTTTTTTCGTTTTTTGCCAAACCAAGCATCTTTATAAGCATCAAAAAGATGTTTTACTCTTTGCAAAGAAACTAATCCAAACTCTTCGGCCGAGTCGGGGAGGCGATTTTTAAGACTTTCGTACTTATCTTCTGATGTATGGATTTCTTCTTCTTCTTCCTGGGCTTCGAGTTGTTCTTCTATTTCGGCGACTTCTTCGACAGTTTTGGCCAGAGAATTGGGGGTCAGTATATCATCATCGGGTTCGGCTTCCAGTTTTTCTTCAGCAGCATCGAGGTCTCCTATTTCTATTCCGTAGCCCAAAGCTTCGGCTTCTTTAATGAGTTTGATGGCTTCGGATTTGAGTTTGTTGTCGTGAATATCTTGGAAGGAAGTCTGTAGAAAATAAATCACCATCCCGATTTCGTCGTAGCTGGCGTGATCCAACATTTTGAACAAAGCCGTAACGTGGTATTCAAAAGCCTTTGGGTGTTCGCCGAGGTGTTCATAGCTTGACCCGGCGTGGTAGTAAGAGCTTCCCAACTCAAAGCTGATATGGTTTTCTTGCTTGTATTGAATAGATTTTTCAAAACATTTCAATGCCTCGGCGTACTGCCCGTCTTCGTGGAGCCAAAGCCCTAGGTTATGATAAATAAAGGCCGCAAGACCGAATTGTTTATTTTCATAACTATCTCGGAGGAGATTTTGGTAATAAATCTTTCGATTGTTGAAGCTCATCGCATTTTGGAGGAAAATCCGAAGATTAAAAAATGACTTACCTAATTCGGAATAATTCTGAGTTTGGGTGTTCCATTCAAAAGATTTTTCAAAATTCTGAAGAGCTTCTCGGTACATCTGTTGATTGGCATACACCGCCCCCATCACGTGGTAGTTTTTGCCTAGCTCACTGAGTTTGCCAGTGTTTACGTGGCAATCAATGGCTTTTTCGTAGTTTTCGACGGCTTCTTTCCATTCTTCACGCCCAAAGTACCAATTGCCCAGTTGATAGTAAATAAAGCCATTTATTGCTTCATTGTCAAAGCCCAAGGCTTGGTGGTAGGTATTAAAGGCAAGTTCATCTTGTTCGGAACGGTCATAAGATTTGGCCAAGTGGTAATATACTTCGGCTTTTTCGGCCTGGTGTTCAGGAAGTAAATTAAGAAAGCTGATGGCATTCTCAAAGTGCTCGATAGCCCGGTCGTATTCGTCCAATTCGGCAAATTTTTGCCCCAATTGAAAGTTAAGGTCTTTAAGCTTTTTATCCTTGTCGGTTTCGTCTATGCTTTCACTCAGCGTACGGAGATAGTCCTCGAGTTCCTGAATTTCTTTTTCCAGAATGTGTTTTTGGGTTTCCTTCATAATCGGGATACATTGAAGCTGCAATTTAATAAAAATAAGCAATCACAATGCAAAAAGCTTTTTGGTTGGGCGAATGTGAGCTATTATTTTGGAAATTTCAAGGATTTTGGTGTGCTAATTTGTAAGGATTTACGGAGAACGCTTAGAATTGTTCGGGGAGTCGGGAGTTGGGAGTTGGGAGTTGGGAGTTGGGAGTTGGGAGTTGGGAGTTGGGTGTTGGGAGTTGGGAGTTGGGAGTTGGGAGTTGGGAGTTGGGAGTTGGGTGTTGGGAGCTATAATTTAGGTATTACACACTATAATTCAGACGCCTGACACCCCACGCCTGACACCCCACGCCTGACGCCTGACACCCCACACCTCATACCTCGCTCCCCTTTTGGGCGAATAATTCGGCGAGTTCGGTGCGGCCTTGTTCCTTGTAGGCCTGGGAGATATGTTGGTAGGTTTTTTTGATTTCAGTTTTGTTGCCTTCTTTGATGAAGCAGTCTAAGGCTTTTTGGTAGTGGATGAGGGCTTTTTCCCAATATCTGCTTTTATGATAGTTGTGTGCAAGCTTAAAAAATGCTTGGCCGATGTCCGTTAAGTTGTCTGTTTCCTCGATGAGGTCAATAGCTTTCTGGAAAAACTTTTGAGCGGTTTCAAAGTCATTGTTATTTTCATAAACTGCCCCTTTAGATAAATAAGCCTGTTGGTACCAACGTTGGGGTAATGGAAGGGTTAAAATTTTATTAAAAAATTCCAGGGCGGTATCATCATTTTCATTGAGGAAATAAGCGGAACCTATTTTAAGGTATAAATCGGCTTTTCCTTGATCATTGGCATTAAGGTTTTCTACGTGAGGAAGTACCCATAAAAGATTCTCTAAGGCTTCTCGATACCTAGCAGCTTTTACAAGTTGTTCGGCTAATAAATAACGTATGGTACTTTGATCTTTCCACACGCGCTTTTCAGGCTGATTGGGGTCTACTTTTTCCAATCTACCTTTTAGGTATTCAATCAGCTCAAGCACTTGGGGATCAACTTCTTTTTTCTCTGATAGTGGTGCGGAATAAGCCTCCCCGTGGTAGATTTTTTCTTCTTCGGGGGTTTTGAATTCAAAAATATAGGTAATCCAATCCCAGAGGTCGGGGGCTTTGCGGTGGAAGGTAATAGAAGTAGACTTATCTAGCCACACCAATACAATATAAGGCAAATCTCTAAAAAGTAATTCTCGTTCAAAATTAAGCTGGTCGAGCATACGGGAGGGGATGATTTTATCCTGCTTGCGGTCATAAGTAATCAGGCTACCGGACAGATTAAAAATATGGATTACGTGCCTGACCCTAGTGCTTTGATTGATCTCGGCAGGGAGATATTCCTTGAGAAAGCGATGTAGGGAGGTGATTTCAAAGGGATTGACATCGAGTGGGATGTGTTGGTATTGGGGTGATTTTTTTGTAATCAGCTCGTAGAGCTTTTCTGTATAATGTTTGTGTTCATAAATAACCACACCAAAAGTGCCCTGTTCTCGCCCACCAAGAGCAAATTCAAGGATATTTAGTTGCTCCTCATTGTGTTTGTGTATCAATTCATGACTTTGCATCACTTAATTATTTACTTGATATTTATCAGCTATTAAAGGATTGACTAGCAAATGCCCATTGTATTTCAGGAGTATCAATTGAAAAACCAATAAGCTTACGTCTTTATCAGCCACAGATAAACCCAGGGTATCGGGGTGGCTCCAATCGGTTTCGCTAAGTATTTTTTTATGAACGGAGGTGAGCTTTTCGTTCATTTCCCTTCCCAACAAAGCAATCACTTCCTCAGCCGTTTTTTTATCAATTTTTTGTCCGAGATTGTATAAAATAGCCCTGTTGACAATCCGAATCAATTGCCGAATGCAACCTCCAGAGTACTGACAAAAATATTCTAGGACTCCTTGCTCAAAGAAGGTTTCTTCGTCCAAGCGTCGGGTAATTATTTCTTTTAATTTGACAATACTTTGATCATTGATGATAATCATGGGAAGTAAAACAGGGATATAAAAGCCTATTTGTTGTGCTGTGGTAATGTCATAAAAACTATCGATACGGATGGAACTGATCACATTGGCAGCAATTCCTCGGAGAAACTGGGAATCAGTCACAAAAAGCTGCCGATATACCTGGTCTGGTATTCTTTCCGAACCGTCAACAATGAATAAAATATCCCTGCCTTTTACTTGTCTCGACAAATCTTCCCTTACATCGGACAGTACTAGATTAAATTGATTGATCAGGTTTTGGGGATTTTTTTTGATTTTTTCTCTGATTTTTTTTGAAATAACATTCTCAGAAGCCAGTGTAGCTTTAATGTTTAATTTAGTTTTGAAGAAATTCAAAATATTAAATCCGGCTTCCGTTTCTAGATTACTTTCTAAACCGGCTCGGTTTTTTATCTCCTTTTCCACTTCTTCATCAGCAGTCCAATCCTTGATAATGTCATCTAGTGTTGTACTTCTGGAATTGATTCCACGGTATTCCAATTCCCTGGCCAATTTGAGAATAATCAGGATATAATAATCTTCTGCCTGGAAGGTATCAATTTCTACCTCGTCTTCCATCTCTATCAAAACAGAAAAATAGCGATCTGGATGATTTAAATCTTTGTGTAATTCTCGGAGTTCCTGGGTTTTGCCTGTTCCTCGATGCCCAGAAAAAATAATTTTTACATAATCTGTGCTAGGATTTTCAAGGATATCGTTTTCTAAATCAATTTCTAGGGCAAATTTGATGGTTTGTTTATAATTTTTTTCCCTGTCAATGATTCTCACACCGTCTAAATCCACATACAAATCTGCATCAGGGTAATTTTTGATGTCGAAATCCAAACCCGTTACATTTTTTGCGTGAAAATGATTTTTGACTGGAAAATCATAATTAGTTTTTGCATTCATATCCATATTAATTTCCCCAAATATACAAATTCCTCACTAAAAAAAATTCAGCTTTTAGGGGAAGCGTAGCGTGAAGGTAGTCCCTTTACCCAGTTGGGATTGGGCACTGATACTGCCTCCATGCAGGCGCATAATCTGGCGTGAGAGGCTCAACCCGATGCCTGAGCCGGTTTTTTTGGTGGTGAAAAAGGGTACAAAGATATTTTTCATAGCTTCTTGGCTGATGCCGCAGCCGTTGTCCTGAAGGTGGATGACGACTTTGCCGTTAGGCTCTTTGCATGCCTGGAAATGAATCAATTTATTGGGTTCGCCTTCAAGAGCCTGGAGAGCATTTTTGAGTAAATTGATGAGTACTTGTTCAAGCAGGAGGGAATCTGCGATGACTTCTAGGTTTTCGGGCTGTATATCTAGTTCAAAAAGTATTTGATGTTGCTTGAACTCTTCTTTTTCAAGGTACAAGATGTCTTCAATCAGTTCTTTGAGGGTAAGTGTTTGTAGATTGGGGGCTGGCACACGGGTTAGGCTGCGAAAATCCTGCACAAAACGAATCAGCCCTTCGGAGCGTTTTTGGATGGTTTTGATAGCGTAATGGATTTCATGTGTATAATCCTCGAACTGATCTGAGGGAAGTAAAAAATAACGTTCTCCATCTTTAATTTGGCTGTTTTCATGAAGCTTTTTCAGATTATAATCCAAGTCTTCATTGATGGTAGCCGAAAGAGAAGCGATTGGCGTGACGGAGTTGATGATCTCGTGGGTCAGTACCCTGATTAGGTTCTGCCAGGCTTCCATTTCCTTGTCTTCCAGTTCACTTTGAATATCTTGGATGGAGATAATGTGGTAATTGATATTGCGGAGTTTGATAGAGGTACTGCGGATAGCTAGATGCAGGATTTTATCCTCGGATTGGATTTTGATCAGTTCTCTTTCACGACTTTTGCCTTTGCGGATGTACTCATAAAGCGTCTGATGCTCGTCTCGAAGTTGGCGGATATGGGTAAATCGGTTTAGATTCAAGAGGTTTTTGGCGGCCGTGTTGATCAGTTGCACATTTCCTTCATCATCCAGCACCAAAAGACCAATAGCGATATGCTGCACAATGGTACTCAGATAGTGGTATTGTGCCTCGCGGTCTGCTCGTACATCCTGAAATTTTTGCACTACTTTGTTAAATTCGCGGTTTAGGTTGTCAAATGATTTTCCCAAGCCTTTGGTGGTATAGGTCTGCGAAAAATCATCGTATTGGATGGCATTGAGAAATTTGGTAAAAAGCGTATTGGTTTGCTCTACGTAGGTAATTAAGAATACAATTTGCAGGAGGGCAAGCACACAAAGGCTAAAAGTAGTAATAAAATATTGGGTATTGAAGATCAGCCAAAGAATCCCTATCGTGGTGATATTGAGAAAGATCACCCGCAAAATGATGTTAAATCTAAAGTTTTTAAAGACCATATTTTTCCAGTCTACGATACAGCGAGGCACGCGTCAGCCCTAGTTCTTTGGCGGCTTGTGAGATATTTCCATTGTATTTTTGGAGTGCCTTCTCAATGACCGACTTTTCTACTTCATCCAGATTGAGTATATTGATAGCCTGTGCCTGCGCTTCGCCTTTTTGGTTTAAGAAAAAGAAATCATCTGCCTGAATCACATCGGCATCACTCATAATAATAGCACGTTCAATGGCGTGTTGAAGTTCGCGGACATTGCCTGGCCAGTGATATTTTTGCAATTTAACCATGGCTGCGGAAGAAATTTTTTTAATGGCCTTTTTATATTTTTTATTATAAATAGTTAGGAAGTGCTCCGAAAGCAGTGGGATGTCATCCCCTCTTTCTCGAAGCGGCGGTAGAAAAATCTCTACGGTATTGATCCGATACATCAAATCTTGCCTGAAGCTCTGTTCTTTGATCATATCGTGCAAAGGCATATTGGTAGCACAGATCAAACGAATATCAATGGGTATGGATTTGTTAGAGCCTAGTGGTTTGATCTCCCGATTTTGTAATACAGCAAGTAGTTTGGATTGTTGGTTTAAAGGGAGGTTTCCGATTTCGTCTAAAAAAAGCGTTCCTTTATTGGCTATCTCGAATCGCCCGGCACGGTCTTCTTTCGCATCTGTAAAAGCGCCCTTTTTGTAGCCAAAAAGCTCACTTTCAAACAAAGTCTCGCTGATTGCCCCCATATCTACTCCGATAAAGTCCTTTTCAGCCCTCGACGACATTCGGTGGATTGCCCTGGCCACCAGTTCTTTACCCGTGCCATTTTCTCCCAAAATAAGGATATTGGCATCAGTTCGGGCTACTTTATCTATGATACTTTTGACATTACGCATACCTGCACTATCGCCGAGCATCTCCCCAAAAGGCTGATTGATCTCTTCTACCAATTGTTTTTTGGATTCTTTGAGGCTTCTGACTTCTGTATAAGAGGATTTGAGTTTGTGAGCGGCAGAAATAGTCGCAATCAGCTTTTCATTTTGCCAGGGCTTGAGTACAAAGTCCGTGGCACCGAGCTTGAGCGTTTCTACGGCTGTTTCTACATCTCCAAACGCTGTAATCATAATCACTACCGCTTCGGGGTCACGCTCTAAAATTTCTTTGAGCCAAAAGATACCCTCCTTGCCACTGGTAGTATCTTCACTAAAATTCATATCCAACAAGATGACATCATAAGTTTCTTGATTCATCAGAAAGGGAATTTTTTTGGGATTTTTCTCAATGATGATTTTATGAACATAGCGCTTCAGAAGCATCTTGGCAGCCAGCAGAATGTCTTCATCGTCGTCTACGATAAGCACTTTGGATATTTTATCTTCGGTCATTATGGGTGTATTGAGTTAGTTTGATTAAAAATTGCCTAATATCATACCAAGTTGATTATACCACTTAAAATGAGATATTCAAAGCTTAAGATACACATAATTGTTCATAATCGGTCAAAATATGTATCAATTCCGAACAATTTGATTTCAAACCAACTGTCCGTGATCGGACACCCTTTGTCCGAAGGTTGAACAGTACCAGCGTATGAATTGATTGAATTTATTTCAAGACATTGATAATCAGGTATGTATAAAAAGTGGTATACAAATTGGCTTGGATTTTATGTCTTTTAAGCTTAAAAACAACATTAAAACCAAGAATCAATCTTTTACCTGAAAATATACAAACGGAATGGATAGAGTAATTGAAAAGAAAAAATGGACTACCCAACGCATTTTGACCATAGCGGGCGTTTCGCTCTTAGTCATTTTTATTATTTATAAGCTCATTGGAGATACTCGCTCCAAGCTTAATGTAGAATTTGAAAAAATTAGCATTTCAACCGTCATGAAAGGAGAATTCCAGGAATTTATTGCCATTGACGGATCTGTACAACCTATCAAAACCTACTACCTCGATATTATTGAGAGTGGTACCGTAGAGAAAAAATTTATTGAAGACGGCAGAAAAGTCAAAAGAGGGGATACCATTATCAAACTTTCCAATACAACCCTTCAACTCGATTATATGAATCGTGAAACACAACTGCTTGACTTGATGAATGACCGCCAAACCACTGACATCAATATGCGCCAAACCGAAATCCAAACCCGCAATACCATCGCCGATATTGAATACCAACTCAAACTCGCCGAAAGAATTTATAAGCGTAACCAGGAATTGATCGGCAGCAAGATGGTCTCTCAGGAAGACTTCGCCCAATCAAAAGATAATTATGAGTATCAGAAAAAAAGATACGAGTTAGGCATTCGCTCTCTGAATCAAGACCAACAAATGCGTGTACAGCGAATTCGCCAATTGGACGAATCCATCCAAAGAATGCAAAGTAACCTGAATCTCTCCAAAAATACACTCGATAATCTCTATATCGTTTCACCTACTGATGGTTTACTTTCTACGCTCCAAGCAGAGATTGGAGAAGCCAAACAAGTAGGCGAAAATATCGGCCAGATTGATGACCTGAATGGTTTTAAAGTACGTGCCTCTATTGATGAGCATTATATCTCCAAAGTATACAATGGCTTACACGGCGAGTTTGAGTTTAATGGAAATGTCTACGAATTGGTGGTCAAAAAAATATATCCCGAAGTACAACAGGGGGAATTTCAGGTAGATATGGAATTTGCCCGGAAAGCACCTCGGGGTATTCGTCGAGGGCAAACCCTGCAAATTCGCCTGCAATTGAGTGACTCCAAAGAGGCTATACTGATTCCCAGAGGAGGTTTTTATCAGACTACCGGAGGTAACTGGATATTTGTCCTAAGCCCCAATGGTGATGTGGCCGAAAAACGAAATATCCGCCTCAATCGCCAAAATCCTAAATTTTATGAAGTTGTGGAAGGATTAAAAGTAGGAGAGAAGGTCGTGGTATCTTCTTATGAAGGATATGAAAATATTGACCAACTGGTGATTAAAAAATAAAATGATTTTTTTATTATTATACTTTCATTCAATATCAACTATAACTTTTAAAATTTAAAACAAAACCAATAACCAATAACCAATAATCATGATGATCGAAACTAAAAATCTCAAGAAGATCTACACGACGGATGAAATTGAAACTACGGCATTAAACGGGGTAAATGTCAAAATTGACAAAGGCGAGTTTGTAGCCATTATGGGACCTTCCGGCTGTGGTAAGTCTACACTCCTCAATATCGTCGGTCTCTTGGATAATCCCTCTGATGGAGAATTCTTCTTTCTGGATCGTGAAATTAGTAAATCTACCGAAAGGCAAAGAGCCGACATCCGCAAAGCTCACATCGGGTTTGTGTTTCAAAGCTTTAACCTGATCGATGAACTAACGGTCTTTGAAAATATTGAACTACCCCTCATTTATCTCAAAGTACCTGCTCCCGAAAGAAAAAAACGGGTTGAAGCCATGATGAATCAAATGCAGATTATGCACCGCCGAAAACACTTCCCCCAACAACTTTCAGGAGGGCAACAACAAAGAGTGGCAATCTGTAGGGCTGTTATTACGAAACCTGACCTCATCCTGGCCGATGAACCTACCGGTAACCTGGACTCCAAAAATGGGGAAGAGGTCATGAACCTACTTACCTCTCTGAATGATCAGGGAACCACCATCGTGATGGTCACCCACTCCAACTATGATGCAGAGTATGCCCACCGAATTATCAATTTATTTGACGGACAGATCGTCAGCGAACACCTCAACGAACGAAGCAAAGTGACGACCAACGGTACCCCAGAATAAGATAATTAAGTAGAACTGAACTGACCCCATGACTTGATAGCTTATTTTTGTCATGGTGTCATTTCTTATGAATCGGTATCTGTGCAATAACATTTTCGCAAACAGGCTGTTTTTCTTGGGTAAATCACTAAATTGCACGATAATTCTATGAAGGATATGTCCAAAGAAACGGTTGTTCCCTATAAAAATCAGCCCAATAGCAAAAAAGAGCAGGTTGCTCAAATGTTTGATAATATTTCCCCCCGCTATGATTTTCTGAATCATTTCCTAAGCCTAGGCATTGACCTGTGGTGGCGCAAAAAAGCCATAGCTACCTTAAAACAAGAAAAACCTCAACTTATTCTGGATGTGGCTACCGGTACCGCCGATTTTGCCATTGCTGCCCTGCGTTTAAAACCCCAAAAAGTAATCGGAATAGACATCTCAGAAGGTATGCTGGGTTTTGGAAGAGAGAAATTAAAGAAAAAAAATCTTAGCCATCAAATAGAACTCCTCTCTGGAGACTCTGAAAATCTCAACTTTCCAGACAATTATTTTGATTCAGTCATCGTTTCCTTTGGTGTAAGGAACTTTGAAAATCTTGAAAAAGGTTTACAAAATATCTACCGGGTACTGAAGCCGGGAGGGAGTTTGGTAGTCTTGGAATTTTCCAAACCCCGCTATTTCCCTTTTAAACAATTGTACAACTTTTATTTCAATAGTATTTTACCGTATATCGGAAGGGTATTTTCAAAAGATCAATCGGCCTATCGTTATTTGCCCGAATCGGTCAAAGCTTTCCCGGATGGTAAAAGTTTCTTAGGAATTCTTGAAAAAATCGGTTTTAACAATACACAATGCAAACCATTAACATTTGGCATAAGCTCCATTTACAAAGGAAGCAAAAAATTGGGCTGATATTAGCCCTGATAGTATTCCTGAATCTTCCTGCGTTTTCCGTTCAGGCTCAACGCTCCTGGCTGTACCGGGATAGAAAAGGAGGCAACAGATACACCCAAAATATTAGCAATTCTCTTCAACGCCAACGCCAACGATTGACCAAACCCATTGCCTTTGGCTTTTTCCTCGCACCGCTAGGAAGTACATATTCGGAGAAGTTCAGCGATGCCTATATCAATACGCCTAATTTTATACCCGAAGACTCCCCCGTGCAATCGCCCTTGATTAATGTGCAGCCAAAAAGCTCCCTGGGTTTTGCAGTCGGTTTTTATTCTAACTTTCGCCTAAGTGAATTCTGGGATGCCCGCGTACAAATCAATGCAGCTTTTTATGAGCGGCAATTGGAGTATATCTTTGCAAATGGAGAAACAATCACCAAAGTCGTGGAATCCCCCATGTTGGAGTTGCCCCTTTTGCTTAAATACAGGTCTCAACTGCGAGGAATCACAGGAATGTACATGATCGGTGGAATCAAACCCGCTTTTGTGCTTTCACGACGTACCGAAGAAGATGCCAATATTCGCCCACTGTCTACAGACTTATCCGTAGAATTCGGCGTGGGATTCGATGTGTTTTTCCCTTATTTTAAATTTGCGCCCGAATTGCGCTTTTCCAAAGGTTTGGTCAATACCATGGATACTTCTGAGATCAATGCCTTTAATCAACCCTTGAAAAGACTAACCACCAATACTTTTATTCTTTATTTTAATTTTGGAGGATAAAATTGACCTAATTTTAAAAGAATATTTCATAAATTTAAATGTCGGTTTTGAGGCCGACATTTTTATTTTGTACCTTAGAGAAATTCATAAATTTTGTGGCACCCAAGAACTTATTGAATTTGAATTGTAAATCACAAAAATCCCATAAAACAAACAAATCACGATAAAGACAATAATCCCATAACTCACAGTTTAGACAATATGCGCCCTAAAATTGCCCTCATCACCGGAGCTACTTCAGGAATCGGACAGGCTACCGCCGAAGTTTTTGCCGATCATCAAATTGACCTCATCGTTTGCGGTCGCCGTGCCGAGCGATTGGATGCCCTTGAGAAAACACTCCAAAATAAAGTCAATATTCACAAACTGGTATTTGATGTCAGAGATCGGGAAGTAGTCCTTGAAAAAATCGCTTCCTTGCCTGCCGAATGGCAAAATATCGACATTCTGGTCAATAATGCCGGAAATGCCCACGGACTAGCACCCTTTCACGAAAGCGATATCGACGACTGGGATGCCATGCTCGACATCAATGTCAAAGGGCTTCTGTATGTTTCCAAGGCTGTAGTTCCAGGAATGGTAGCCCGTCAGCAAGGTCATATCGTCAATATCGGCTCTATTGCTGGTAAGGAAGTTTACCCCAAAGGACACGTCTACTGTGCGAGCAAATATGCTGTAGATGCCATCAATCAGGGCATGCGTATAGATTTGCACAGCCACAATATCCGGGTTTCTGCCATTAATCCAGGTTTGGTCAATACTGAGTTTTCTGCTGTCCGCTTCAAAGGTGATCAGGAAAAAGCCGATCTTGCATACAAAGGCTTACAGCCTTTACTTGCTAGAGATATTGCTGAGATTATCGCTTTTGTAGTTACCCGCCCTGCACACGTAAATATCGCTGACCTTTTGGTATTGCCTACAGCACAAGCCAGTGCTACAGTGGTGGACAGGAGACTGGGGTGAAAAGTTAAATTACGAAACACCTGCGTACGCTTTTCCAACAAGCCCCGACAGCAATTTTTTTCAAACAAGCCCTTCTAATCGGCTCACACGTTGAGAAAGTGAGAGTAATTCCAGCATCATGGACTCTTGTCGGGCTTCTTTTTTCTGATTATTGCTTACATAACCTTTGTAGAGATAGCGAATAAGTTTATTCTGCCTGGCAAAATCCTGGCGAAGCCCTCGCACTTCTGTATCTAAGGATGTGGAATGGTTTCTTAGTTCTTTGAGTTCTTCAATCTGAATTAAAATAGCATCCTGAATGACATGAATACGAAAGTCATTTTTATCCAGATAGTTAAGTATGATTTTGATGTCATCATCCCGACGATCAAATTTTTTGATGTATTCTACCAAAAGCTCTAACACTTTGTCCTCTTTTTCAGGTTTATTCATGGATTTACAAATTTATGGGTCTGTAAAACTAAAAATTTGTTTTTTAAATTGCAAATATTTAGCGTAAAAACATGATAATTTGGAAAAATATCACTTTCATTAAATTAAATCCCTGAAAATTGTCTTGTGAGATCTTTTTTGTATATCAAAAACTTGGAGTATCGGAGTTATTTGGATTGTTTGAGTACCTTCTTATTCTTTTGGGTAGGCATGATGGCATCCGAATTATTTGGGTTTTTTTCGGATGTACGCACTTGAGTGTGGTGCTGAGTTAATAACACGGAAAACCCCAATAAAACCATCACAATAAAAAGTAAAATAAGTAGTTGCATAGACTTTTTGGATGAAATTGTCTTTCAATGAATTGCGCCTAGTTCTAAGAGTTTATGGTGTAAGATAAGTTTTGATTATTGATTTTCCTAATAATTCTTTAGAAAAAAAATCGGACTTGGCATAATCCGACTTTTAAAAAGAATACAAAATATTTTATGTTCTCTGCAAGTAATTTGATTATCGATAGTTTATTTAATCACAGAGCTAAGCCAGTTGTGGATGTATTCCAGGTATCCATTTACAAATGTTTTTTTTAGGAGGGCATACTCTTCTGGAGAGCCAGTCTGGGCTTCCTGGAACAAATGATTGGCTTTTGGGAAAACATAACTTGTAAAATTATTATTTCCTCCTTTTTTGAAAGCACTTTCTAGGGCAGGCCGACTTTGGCTGGGAGGCACCTGCAAATCCAGCTCTCCAAATAAAAGCAAAACAGGGCATGTTACTTGTTCAGCAAAAAGCCTGGGGTCATTATCGATAAAAAATCGAAACCAAGGACTTTTTAGCTGATCCAGTTGTGCTTTTGTATAATTTTTCTTTTGAACCTCATCCATTTCCGGGGCTAAAGCAGCCATCATTTGGTACTCAATTTTATCCCAGCCTTGGTTTGTTCGGATGGCTTTAAAAATCTGTTCATTTAATTTCTTTCCGGCTTTTATTTCTTGGTCTGATAAGCCGGCTGCCTGACTGATGAGCTTTTTTTGTTCGTTAAGAATCTGATACCCTGGGACGCCCGTGCCGGCTGCTAGGATGATAAAAGCAATTTCGGGATTTTGCGAAGCTGCCATCGGAGCTACGATTCCTCCTTCACTATGCCCATAAAGCCCGATGTGTTTGGCATCAATATTTGGGTGTTGTTTGAGTAATTCAACAGCCAGAAGCACGTCCTGTGCGAAGTCGGCTGTGGTAGATTCGGAGACACTTTTTCCGGTCGAAGCCCCCACGCCTCGGTCATCATATCGGAGTACTGCAAAATCTTTTCTGCTCAGGTAGTCGGCTAGTATCTCGTGAGGTTTAAAGCCAAGAATCTCAGAATTACGATCTTGAGCACCACTGCCCGTAATCAGTACGATGGCAGTGTATTTTCCTGCTGCTTTCGGGATAGTCAGTGTGCCTACCAGGGTGTTTTCTCCATTTTTGAAACTAATTTCTTCTTCTCGGTAGGGGAGTAGATTTTTGCTTTCTTGTAGAGTGGTTTCATCTATTTTAGCCAGTAAAAAAGTACCCTGATAAGTGGATTGGCTGAAAGAACCTTCTATCTTATTTTCTTCTTTTTTACCTTTGAAAGTAGCCAAACCCGGCCCAGCAGCCAGCGCGAAGCTGATATGGGGAGTCTGATATTGTATATTCTGTAAAGGAACTGATTTGGCACCCTGTTGGGGGATGTCAATGTTTGCTTTTAAAGAATCGTTCTCCTGAAAGAAGTATACAATAATTTTTAGCTCTACGCCTGAAATCCGAATGGCTCCTTCCCAATTTCCAGAAAGGTTATCCTGTGCCAGGGCAAGTTGCAAGACATTTTGCAACAAAGCTATCGTAAAAACAAGTATTTTTTTCATGACTATGCGCTGTTCTGTATTTTTTAAAGTGAAATATTTTGTGAGTTTTTCTCCAGCTTTGCATACAGGCGGTATGAGTACAACAAATACATAAAAATCTAAAATTTTAATGTTTAAAAGTTGTACAGTTTCTCATAATATTCATCGGCCATTCTGGAAGATTCAAACTCAGCGACATCTTGCATACTTTGTTTTGTGATGGCCAACCACTTTTGAGGCTCATTGTAATAGATTGGGATGATTTCATCCTCGAGAATTTGGTACATATTCTGACAATCTGTCCAATCCTGCTCTTCTTCGGGTAGCGTTTCATCAACAGGAGGGATGATAAATCCATTTTTACCGTGTTGGGTAAATTCACAGATCCAGCCGTCGAAAATGGAGAAGTTTACGGCTGCATTCATAGAGGCGGTCATCCCACTGGTACCGGAGGCTTCACGGGGTCGGCGCGGGGTATTGAGCCATACATCAGCCCCATACTTAAGCAAACGAGAAAGGTGCAATTCGTACCCTGTCAGCACGGCACAATTGGGCAAATCACGGGTATAACTGACCAGATGATTAAAGGTATTGATGGCGTAATTATCCAAGGGGTAAGGTTTACCTGCCCAAATAATCTGCACTTTTTGGTCTGTACGATTCACCAGTTTTTTGAAGCGGCTATTATTTCTCAGGAGCAGATCAGGTCTTTTGTAGGCAGCAAATCTACGAGCCCATACTATGGTAAGTATATCTGGGTCAAAGAGTTTTCCGCATTGATCGGCAACTATTTGAAAAAGAGCCGTTTTCATTGCTTTTTTGCGGTTTATGAAGGCCTTGTTGTTTCCTTTTTCAAAATGTTGGCTAAGCTCTTTATCTCCCCAATAAGATTTATTTTGGGAATTGGTAATGGAGATAATTTCACAGATACCCTCTTGGTCGGACCACATTTTACGAGACACTTCTCCGTGTAGTTTGGATACACCATTGGCAAGTTTGGCATTACGCAATGCGGTGACTGTATAATTCAAGGAGGCTTCGTAGTGGGTTACTTCCTCGAGTTGTTCTTGGGTGAGTGTGTTTTTGAAGAAACCCATTTCATTCAGGAAAGGGGCATAATGCTCCTCATTACCTGCCTTTTCGGGAGTATGCGTAGTAAAAACTACTTTTTTTCGGACATCTTCCCAGTTTTTAAGCTTTTCATACAGGTAAAATACCAAAGGCAGGGCGTGTCCTTCATTCATGTGATAGATATCCGCTCCACCAAGCTCTTGCATAAGTTTGGCACCACCAATGCCCAGTACAATGCTCTGAGCGACACGTGTGGCGGGGTTATTATCGTAGAGGCGGTGGGTAATGGTCTGAGATAAGTGGTCATTTTCGGGAATATCCGTGCTAAGAAGATAAATCGGGGCTGTGCCAAAGGTCTCACCTTTAAGCAAATAAACTTTGACAAATACCTGTCGGTTATTTTTAATCGTAACCGGAATCAGATGCCCGGTTTCCTCTAAAAAACTGTAATGTTTCTCAGTAAACTGTACCCGCAGGGTTTGATCTTCATTTCTAACCTGATCATAATAGCCATATTTCCATAAAATGCCAACGCCAATCAAGTTTTGCTTGAGTTCGTATGCACTACGCATGTGTGAGCCGGCTAAAAAGCCTAATCCTCCAGAATAGATCTTAAGCGATTGATCAATAGCAAATTCCATACAGAAGTAGGCTACTTTGGTCGTATACTTCTCGTTTGGTTTAAAGGGTAGATTCCAAGTTTTTAAGTCTTTCATACTCGATTGTTTGAATGAGACCGAAAGCTAAGACAATTTTGAGGAATAAAAAACCTGAATTATGAGATTAAATAAAGAATATTTAATGTTTTTTGAAGAAAAAAAATCTTAGGGTACGATATAGCAAACGTATTTTTAGGTTTTGGGCGGTGGGCTCAGTACAAGGATCAATTCAGGAGCTTGCTACGATTTTTTTGATTTTATGTTTAAAGTTTTTATAGGCTAATCTTACTTTCAGATATAATTATTTTTAGAGTATATCATAAAATTGGCCCGTAAGATTACCCCGAAATGTGTCGTTTGATTTAGACAAAAACCATAAAAATATTTATTCATAAGGTGTTTTAAAGAAAAAAAAGTTACTACTCAGGTACTTGTTTTAGAATTTAATTTTGTTTTTTATATTATTAAGATATAAAATTTTTATTTTTTTTATTTTATCATAATAAAATTTCTGGATAATTTTGTTTGTGTAAACTTACTTATTACACAAACATATTATATTTTGTTAAACCCAAAATTTTAAAAATAAATTTTCTTTTTTTTAAAAATATGCAAATATTATTCTTTTTTACAAACTGAGTAGTAACAATTAAAGATTTTTCAGCGCACTATAAGCCATGGTAGTGTTAAACAAGTAATGCTGTTCGTTCAAAACAGTGGGCTGTGAAGGCACAGCCCACGGCGACTTGTTATTTGAGCATTACATCTTTAATAATACCAAAACTAAAAATAATAAAATTCCAAGCACAATTTCATGCAACATTCCCAAAAACAAATCTCCGACAAAAACTTGACGTTCCCAAAACCCTATCCTCCACAAAAATCTCATCCTGGTTTCCAAAAAAAGAGTTTTTATTTGAACATGCAAGACGGCGTAAAGCTGGCTCTTGATCTATACCTTCCCAAAAACCTTCAGACCCGAATCCCTACCATTCTCCATCAGACTCGCTACTGGCGAGGGATGGAGTTCATTTTTCCACTGAATGGCTTTTTCAAATCTTTAGATATTCGGGTCTTAGATCAGCTTCGCACTTATTTCGTACAGCGCGGTTATGCCTGGATCAATGCCGATGTACGAGGTACGGGGGCATCTTTTGGCCAATGGAAGTTTCCCTGGTGGCAGAAAGAAGTAAGCGATGGAGCTGAAATCGTAGACTGGATTATCGCACAGCCCTGGTCTAATCAAAAAGTGGGCTGCACCGGGATTTCCTACTCGGGTACTTCGGCGGAGTTTCTCCTTAGCAACGAGCATCCGAATGTGAAGGCTTGTGTTCCGATGTTTTCATTGTTTGATGTCTATGATGACATTGTATTCCCGGGAGGGGTATTTCTGCAATGGTTTGTAGAAAACTGGGAAATTCTCAACCTGCAATTAGACCGAAATAAAGTACCAGCGCAATCCTCCTGGTTTCGTCATTTGATTAAAAGTGTAAGTCTGGCAGGTGATCCCGAAGAGCTGGCGCAAGCTCTTCAGGATCACCTTCAAAACACCCATATTGCCGCAGAAGCCCGCACGCTGAGTTTTAGAGATGAACTTTCCCCTGGCATCCGTGAAAAAATGGACAGTTTTTCGCCGCACCAGCACCTGGAGGCAATTAATGCATCGCAAGTACCCGTGTATAGCTGGAGCGGCTGGCTGGACGGCACCTATCAACACGCCGCCATCAAACGATTCTTAAGCCTCAAACATCCCCATAAAAAGCTCATTCTCGGACCCTGGGATCACGGCGGTAGGTTCAACATTGATATACAACAAAAGGCAGCTTTTGATCGCCCTGGAGAGCTGATGAAGTTTTTTGATTTTTATTTGAAAGAAACGGAAAATGGGCTTTTGGAAGAAAAACCAGTGCATTATTTCACGATGCAGGGCGGAGGCTGGAAAACATCTGATACCTGGCCGCCCGCAGGCGCACAAAAGATCCCTTATTATCTGCAAGCCTCTCAGGGACTAAGCCCCGAATCGCCTACCAAGTATTCCTCTCAGGAGGTTTTTACTACATATCAGGTAGATTACAGCTTCGGCACGGGCAAATACACCCGCTACACCGCCCTGACAGGCATCCTCAAAACGCCCCGTTTGTACCGAGACTGGCAAAAAATCTCGGAGAAGTTGCTTCATTTTCTAAGCCCGCCTTTTGACAAGGAGACAGAAATTACGGGGCATCCCTGGGTTAAATTCTACCTTGCTACCCATGCCACAGACGGCCATATCTTTGTTTATCTCGAGGATATCAACCCCCAAGGAAAGGCTCGTTATGTCACCGAAGGGCAATTGCGGCTCATACATCGGGAGGCTTTTGATACGCAGGGCATCTATCAGGATGCCGTACTGGTGCGGTCTTATCTCAAAAACCAGAAAAAACCCGTAGTGCCAAGCGAAGTGATGGAAGTACAATTTGACCTTTTGCCCGTATCTTATTTGATTCGAAAGGGGCATCGCTTGAGGGTGTCTATTTCAGGGGCAGACAAGGATTATTTTGCTTTGATCCCCGAAAAAGCTCCGGTTTTGAAGATTTACCATACGGAGGAATATCCTTCGCAGGTGATTTTGCCGGAGATGCTTTGATGAAGATTGGGTAAGTATAGCAACCTGGTCTAAAAAAATCCGTTTTTTCTGCCTAATAAACTGAGCTGAGGGTTCTGCATGGAGCTTTTTATACGATGTACCTCGTGCAAAGTGTTTTGAAGGAGATTTTAGATAGCAAGCAGACCGTGCAGGCAGTTTTGAAGGAGATTTTGCATTTAAATATCAAATAGGCATCAACAAGTTCGGTTCTTTATGATTTTACTTGAAGATAAATCTATTCAAACGACATGTCGTTGCCAGTCTTCGTGTGTAAATAAATAAGTTTCAAGTAATTTCATAAAGAGCCACAAGTTCTTATGTTTTCTTAATAAAATCAGAGAAAAAAATCGGTTCTCCCGTGTTTTTAGCGCATCGTTAAGTATTCAGAGAATTCTAGCACTATATTTTCGCTCAACAGAGGCTTGGTGAAGACACCAAGCCGGGCGGCGAGATAATAAACACCTTGTGCAAGCTGTTTTGAAGGAGATTTTGCATTTAAATATCAAATAGGCATCAACAAGTTCTTATGTTTTCTTAATAAAATCGGAGAAAAAAATCGGTTCTCCCGTGTTTTTAGCGCATCGTTAAGTATTCAGAGAATTCTAGCACTATATTTTCGCTCAACAGAGGCTTGGTGAAGACACCAAGCCGGGCGGCGACTTATTATTTGAGCATTATATCTTTAATACTACCCTTTTGTTATATTAAAATTGATTGAATTGAATTTTTTTTCTTCCAAATTTTATCATAAATTGTACAATCATGAGACAAAACAAACTTTTCAAATATTTTCCTTTATTTATTGCAGTAATGATCTCTGGGAATGTCTTTGTACAGATACTCATAGGAAATCAGGAGACCTGGAGAATCACATTCGCAGGCCTTGGGTTTGTACTTTTCCTTATTTTGTTTTTATTATCATTGTTTGGCTTCAAAAAATCTGAAGAGTAATTTTTTTTACAATTAAAAAAGCAAATCTCCGGATAAAAATCTAGTTTCGTAGACTTCCCGAAAATCTGCTTGATGCAAATTAATATAAAACAAAACAAATTTACTCTTCCAAAGCCTGGAGTTTTTCAAAAGCAAGTCGGACAAATGCCCTTACTCGAGGACTGGATTGGTCGGGGTTGATCACCCAAAACTTTTTTTGTCCCTGATGATAAAACTCGACGTAAACATCTACCCCATCATAAGCGCAGGATTTGCAGTATTTTTCTTTGTCTTCTTTTCCGAAAAGCTCGCCTGGGAAAGCCGCTTTGAGGTCTTTGACAGATTCATACTCTTGCTGACTCAGTTTGTTGAAATCACTGGGGCAAGGACTAGTAGCCATTAGGCAGTTGCTCAGGTCTTGAAAAAGCTGCTCATTTTCAATCTTATATACCCGATCACAAGGGGCTGCACAGAAACCACCCACTCTTCCAAATACAAAATAATCACTTGGGATATTTTCGGGATTTTTCTCAGGATTAATATCTAGTTTGGAGGTGCATTGTACCAAACCGAATAAAATCAAGGCGTATGACAATTTAAGCATCGTATTAAAAACTTATGGATTCTTCTGATGCCAGGACGAAGGAAGGAAGGAAAATGCTACAAAGGAGTCCAAAATTATTTTTTGTTCCTACTTATTCAGATAAACGCCTGGTAGATCTTTGTTTTTGATGCCGATGTGTAATAGACTTTGAATGGCTTTGGAATGATAAGGATTTTAGGGCATTGCTTAGATAAGCAACGACTAGGTCGCTCGAGGTGACCTAGTCGTTTGTATAGATTGATCTTCAAGTAAAGTCATAAAGAACCTCAATACTGAGCGGCTTTCAAAAAGGTGGTATGTAGACAAACTCAGTCGGGTTTATCGGTAAAGAACTTATTATTTCCCAAAATTTGGTTATCGTCATTGAGTTTAAAGCGAGAAATATTGTTTTCGGAAGAGTGTGGTGGATCAACCAGTTTTACATTTCTTCGCAAATAAGCAGGCACTTCAATTTTCTCTTTTAAGACTTCGGGTGTATCCAGGCTTTTGCTGAGTTTTTTGAGTTTATTGATTCGTTCATCGGCCATTTTACTCAATTTCTCTTTTTTCAGGTCGAGTTCGGATTTTTGGTTCAGGATTTCTTTCTCTTCATCAGATAAGTCATCGTCTCCCTCGACCTCATCATCCAAATTAAAGACAATCTTTTCTTTGGGTTTTTCGGTATAATTGCTGCTTGGGGTATGCACATCAAACACAAAATTGCGGTTATCGTCTTGTATTTGTTTGGGTTCTATTTTTTGTACAGGTTTTTCATAGGAGCTTATTTTTTTGCTGCTTTGATTTGCATTTTCTGACAGCATACTAAAATTTTCTTCAAATCCGGTAGCGATGATCGTTACCTGAATGCTATCACCGAGTGAAGCGTCGATACCTGTACCGAAGATCATATCGGCATCATCCCCCACTTTCTCTTCAATGAATTCGGTGATCATGGTTAATTCTTCCATTTGAAGCTCAGAACGCTCGCCTGACATAATAGAAAGCAATATCTTTTTGGCTCCGTGGATGGATTTGCTATTGAGTAGAGGCGAGTTGAGAGATTCTTGGGCAGCGCGGAGGGCACGATTTTCCCCTTCGGTTTTGGCAGAACCCATGACAGCCGCACCGGAGTTACGCATGACCGTTTTTACGTCTTCAAAATCCACGTTGACATACTGAGGCACCGTGATCAGTTCGGCAATACCTTTGGCGGCAGTTGTCAAAATATTGTCTGCTTGGGCAAAAGCTTCACTCATTTTGAGGTTGCCATAGATCTCGAGCAGTTTATCATTGGAGATGACAAGCAAGGTGTCACAGGTTTCTCTGAGGGCAGCCACGCCTGCTTCGGCGTATTTGCGTTTTTTCTTTCCTTCGAAAGTAAAAGGAGCGGTGACGATGGCTACGGTCAGGATGCCGAGTTCACGGGCGATTTCGGCAATAATTGGAGCACCACCGGTACCTGTGCCTCCGCCCATACCTGCTGTAATAAAAAGCATTTTGGTATAATGGCTGAGTAATTCGCGTACTTCTTCTCTGCTTTCGAGGGCAGCTTCACGACCTACCTCGGGGTTGGCACCTGCACCGAGACCTTCGGTGAGGTTGGCACCGATTTGTAGTTTTGCGGGTACAGGGCTTAAGTTGAGGGCTTGTACATCGGTATTACACACAATAAATTCTACATCTTTGATACCTTTATTGTACATATAGCTGACTGCATTACTTCCTCCCCCTCCGACACCGATTACTTTGATGATGGATTTGGGGTTGGTGGGTACATTAAATTCGTATTTTTTATCTTCCATAAAAGAGCCTAGTCAGAGTTTTAAAAATATTTTATAAATTAGTATTCGTTGTTGTCGTCAAAGTCATCAATCAATAAGCCCTTGGTACGTTCAATAATTTTTCGGAAGAAATCCGAGCTGCTGCCTCCCGACTGTTTTTCAGTTTTGAGGCTTTTTACCTGGCTTTGAGTTTGCAAATATCGGTCGTGGCGATCATCCAATGCTCTAAAACCAGCGAGTACCAGACCTACGGTAGTGGCATACATGGGGCTTTTGGCAATTTCAACCTTGGTGCGCCCCAGATATTCGTTGGGGTGTCCGATGCGGGTGTCCATTTGAGTCATAAACTGGAATAATTTCTGGCAGTGTTTGAGCTGAGAGCCACCGCCGGTGATTACGATTCCGCCCACGAGTTTATTTACATATCCCGATTTGATCAATTCATTATGTACCAGCTCGATGATTTCCTGCATTCTGGCTTCAATAATTCGGGCTAGGTTTTTTATGGAGATCTCTTTGGTGGGGCGGTTTTTCAGCCCTGGGATAGAGACAAACTCATTTTCACTGGCTTCATCGCCGATCGCTTTGCCAAATTTGATTTTGAGGCGTTCGGCTTGATGCTCCATAATTCGGCAGCCCTCTTTGATATCAGAGGTGATGATATGCCCTCCAAAAGGAATCACGGCTGTATGACGGATGATATTTTCATAAAACACAGCCACGTCTGTAGTTCCTCCGCCAATATCTACGAGAGCGATACCGGCTTCTTTTTCTTCGTCGGTCAGTACGGCCATACTGGATGCGATGGGTTCCAGGATTAGGTTCTGGATTTCCAGTCCGGTTCTTTTGACACAACGATTGATATTTTTGATGGCACTGGTTTGCGCTGTGATGATATTAAAATCGGCTTCAAGTCTCACACCTGACATACCGACGGGTTCTTTGATGCCTGTTTCAAAATCTACGGTATAATCCTGCGGCATTACGTGGATGATTTCACTTCCTGGAGGAGTGACGGTTCGATACATATCATTGGTCAGGCGATTGACATCCTCGATGGTGATTTCATCATCTGTATGGCGGTTGATGCTACCTCTTTGGGTAATACTTTTGATATGTTGCCCGGCGATACCGACATTGACCACGCGGATGTCGATGCCGGATTGCTTTTCGGCTTCTTCAATAGCTTCGGCAATAGCGTTGACGGTTTTGTCAATATTGGTGACTACTCCACGGATTACGCCGTGGGATTCGGCTTTGCCCATCCCAAGAATTTCTATCTTTCCGAATTTGTCTTTTCTTCCGACGAGGGCACAAATTTTGGTGCTCCCGATATCCAATCCAACTACGATTTTTTCTTTTTGCATATTTATTCGCAAATTATTTGATGATCGTACTTCAGGCTTAGTTTGTTATAAGCTTGCCAGCCTTTCAAACGAAGTATTTTTGTATAAAATATTTTGAGTCTTTTTAATTTATCTTTTAGATTGATGCATTTCCCAAATTCTATTACCTGGCTACCGATTTGCGGATACATGGTAATTTCACCGTATTGATTGATGTCCAGTTGGGTAATTTGGGCTTTTAAGAACTTATCTCGATCAATCTTGTTGAGTAAAATCAATAAGTTTTTATTTTTTCCTTCAAAATCGGGTAGATTTTTTTTCTTGGAAGTTATGAGCAAAACCTTTGCAGTATATTTTTGCACTGTGGGCATTCTATTACCCAGACTATCCAGATAGAAGTCGGGTTTGCCTTTGCGCATATACCGGGCAATAGGTCGGTTTAAGGTAACATCCACGAACAAATCTCCCTGAAGATTTCGGGCTATTTCACATTCTCGGACAAATAAATTGGCTTTTACTCTAGACTCGAGTCCTTTGATGGATATATCTCGATAGCTAAAGTTAGATAATTTTTCGGTATTATTTTTCGTCAATAGCCTTTTTATTTCGGTAGAGTCCAAGAAAGCATTATTTTCATAGTTTTTAATGGTAATCTGTACATTTCCCACGTGTCTACCCTGGATGATTGACTCTACCAATGCAATTGCAATCACAGCCAGGATGATTCCAAATGTTATTTTTACGTTTTTTTTAAGTTTTATTTTGCCTTTGGATGCCATGTTTTCAAACGGACGCGCTAGGCGTTTGTAAAATATTTTTGATTGTCAATATCATTTCCGAAATATCTCCTGCACCTATGGTCAGCACTAGCTCTGGAATTTCATTTTTTAGGCTTTCCAGCAAAGTTTCTTTGGTAAAAATGCCTTTTTTCTGTATACTTACTTTATCGAGAATAAGTTTCGAGGTTACACCTTTTAAAGGCAATTCTCGAGCCGGATATATGGGAAGCAACATAAGTTGGTCGGCCATACTTAGACTTTGGGCGAATTCATCGGCAAAGTCTCGGGTTCTGGAAAACAAATGAGGCTGAAAAATAACTGTCAGTTGTTTATCAGGATACAAGGCTCTGACCGAATTTAGGAAAGCCTTGATTTCTTCTGGGTGGTGGGCGTAATCATCTATAAAAATCCGTCCATTTTCCCGAAGAATGTACTCAAATCTTCTTTTGACCCCTTGATATGTTTTTAATGACTCTCGAATATGCCCGGCATTGATGCCTAGGCTGTGACTTACTGCAATAGCTGCGAGTGCATTTTCTACATTGTGATAGCCTGGTACATACAAAACCAAGTTTTCAATCAATTCACCTTGACACAACGCATCAAAATGGAATGCACCGTCTTTAATCTCGATATGGATGGCCTGGTATTCGGCTTCGGCATTTAGTGCGTATTCGGCTATTGTAATCGGCTCATTTCCAATATCATGTTTTAAAGCTAAATCTTTTTTCAGAAAAATTCTACCATTTTGGCGAATTTTTTTTGCAAATTCAACAAATGCTGCATGAACATGAGATTTATCGCCGTAAATGTCCAAATGATCGGCATCTGTGGAGGTGATTACAGCCATGCTAGGGCTTAAATGCAGGAAAGAACGGTCGTACTCATCTGCTTCAGCTACTATATAAGTTTCCTCCTTACTGTGTTGATTCAGAAGTAGATTCGAGTCGTAATTCTGCATAATTCCTCCTAAAAAAGCTGTGCATGATTTCGGGGAGTTGTACAAAATATGTGCAATCATCGAGGAGGTTGTAGTTTTGCCGTGTGTACCCGCTACGGCGATGGTAAAATGGTCTTGGGTGAGCATTCCCAATACTTCGGCGCGTTTTTTCACGGCGAAGTTGTGTTCCCTGAAATAGCATAGTTCTGCGTGGCTTTCGGGTACTGCCGGCGTGAAAATAATCAGTGTGTTATGTACCTGAAAATCCGGGGGAATAAGCGTCAGATTTTCTTCATAATGGATGTCCATCCCTTCGGCTTGCAGGCTGTGCGTCAGCGGACTAGGGGTGCGATCATACCCGGCTACCTGGAATTGATGCCTCAAAAACCAGCGGGCAAGGGCACTCATGCCTATGCCGCCGATACCCACAAAATATATATTTTTATAATCCTGGAGCATTTTTTATCATTTAGCGAAAATTCTCCGGCAATTTACAAAAAGCTGTGCATGTTTCCATGAAGGGAAGAGAAAATGATTTTTTGGGGGGAATTAAAATGATTAAAGCAATTAAGGCAATTAAAATAATTAAAGCAATTAAAATAATTAAGGGGGGGTTGTTTAATTCTCTTCATTCAAAAATAACCGTTCGTGCAATTCATAAGAAGATGCGGTAGTGTTAAACAAGTAATACTGTTCGTTCAAAAAGGGGCTTTGTGAGGACACAAAGCCGGGCGTTTTTTTTATTTCAGCATTACATCTTGAATACTACCGAAGATACTTACAGCAAAACAGGCATGGGGCTTAATTTCCTTCACTAAACATTTACCAAAGCCCAATACACGCCTTTCACCACTTCTGCCATTGCGTCAAAATCCAGGGTATCGATTGTATCGCTTTTTTGGTGATAATGAGGATTTCTGAGGAAAGAAGTATCAGTGATCATGACTGCCTCGTAGCCTTCTTTCCAGTAGTTCAGGTGATCTGAAAGTGTAATTTCCACGTGCTGATCTACGGGGGCGCACAAGGTTTGGATTTCTAGGTGCATCACTTTTTGCATGTGAGTTTGTAGTTGTTTCACGAGTTTTTCTCCTCCGTCTTTGCTCACCAAAGCGATAAAATTACCAGTATGTGGATATATATCATACAACATTTCAGAAGCATATTTCTGAGAACCAGGCTTTTGGCTAAAATAGCCGATCATTTCTAGGCAAAGCATAAATTTGACAGAAGCTCCTGATCTTTTGAGAGAGCTTGCGTGAATGGCACTGCCCATCAAATCAGTAAAATAAAAAGGAGCTTCTTCAAGCGAAAAAGCCACAAAATCTAGGCGATGACGAAGTTTAGGTTTTAGCTCGTGTACCAATCGGGCAATCTCGAGCAATCCCGCCACGGCACTGGCATTATCATCGGCACCGGGTTGATCGCCGTCTACGTCATAATGCGCTCCGATAACGATTCGGGATTCGTTTTCGGTAGCAAAAGAAGCAATGACATTCTTGTAGATTTCGTCTTTGGCCAGATAGCTTTGTACCTGCGTAGTACAATCCAGTTTGGAGAATTCCTGTAAAATGTGATCGGCGATTTTGTCTAAAGATTGGATATTCCGATAATTTCGAGGCGGGTTGATGGTTGTAAGTACCTCTACATCACGGTAAAGGCGGTTTTTTCTTACAGGAATATCTATCATACTGAGATTGATTTGAGGTTTTTTGGTTTTAGCTTGAATTAGTAAAGCAATAAAGTCAAAATAAATTTTAGGTGCAAAAAATATTCAAAGAAATGAAAGGAATTCATAAAATCAAGAAGGAAAAGGATTAATTCTCTTGATTTCTTTAATCCTCTCATTTAATAGAAAAGGCTAATTTTTGAATAGACCACATTATTTGTAATACGCTACCAGATTTTGTATTTTTACACAACAATTTTAGTTTAAAAAGCTGGAAAGTTAATTGTATAAAAGTAATCAATATTAATCAAGAAATTCTTGGAGGTATCCCCGTTTTAAATGGAATCAGAGTTCCTATTAAAAACCTATTTGACTATTTAGAGGCTGGGGAAAGTATTGAAGAATTTTTAAACGATTTTCCAAATGTGCAAAAGGTACAGGTTCTTAAGGTTTTAGAACTTTCTCAAAAGATATTGCACCAGTCAACAGAAATACTCCGTTGTAATCAAGCTTCCTGAACATCTCTTTGCAAAAGTACTACCTGGTCTGCATTCATGTTATCCAATTGTTGCACGCCGATTTCAGCTTTTCTGATAGCTGATCAGTACAACATGATAATTTGAGTAACTTAGGAGTGCTTAAAGATTTACTCTTCAAAAGCTCTGTTGAGTTCTTTTGTGGATATGATTTTTATTTCTAGCGGAGGCCCGGCAATTCCTGGAATTCCATTTGCTCCTCTGGATCCTCTTCTCCCACCTTTTCCTCCGATGATACTTGCTGCAATATTGCCATCATAATCCCCAACTCCTTTGGAACCTCCGCCCCCCCCTATTCCTTCTTTTCCTCCTACATTTTCTATGTTGATACGATCAAAAAGAAAGTCATAATCATTAATATCCGTATAAACGATTATTTGTCCGCCATTCCCACCATTTCCTCCGTTCCCTCCGGCACCCCCATCTCCTCCATATCCATTACCACTATAGTTGTCTCCAATACGTCCGCTTATTCCTTTTCCCCCATTTCCGCCATTTCCGCCATTGGCTCGTATCAACACTTTTCCTCCAAGCTTATTGATTATTAAGCTATCTTTTTTATCAGCAGAAACTGCTTTGATTTTCAAAAACTCTTTTGAGCCATATCTGAAAGATTTGACATAAACATTCACTCTGGGACCGTGATACCCATCCTGTCCTTTTACTCCTCTCCCGTTTGATTGGCCATTAATTCCATTAAAATCCATAGTATATTCTCCTGCATAATCAACAGGAATGGCGATTTGAGTTTGAATCGTGCTATTCAGATTGTGCAGAACGCTGATATACACTGAATCGTAAATTTCTTCTTCCGATTTGACTACCGGAATCAACACACTGTCTCCGGAAAATTGCGATGCGGGCAAAACGTCAACGCTAAAATCTTCTATAAGCTTTCCACGGTAGGTTCGATTGATATTATGATTTTGCCCATTGCTATAATTTCCCCATAGATGAATATGAATCCAGTAGCCTGGGGAAAAAGACTTGAGCGTGTCATAAGTCAAAATGAAGCTTTCCAGGTAAGGAATTTTAATAATGTATTCCTTTTGTAATGTAGGGTTATTTTTGGGAGATGCTTTTACACGAATCTGATGATTGTGCGTATATAGATCCTCGGAATTAAAGGTAATTAAACCTTCCTGAAATTGACCGGGGTTTACTTTCACATTCCAATGCATCCATTCCCCTAACAAACCTACGGTACGTATGGTTTTGCCGTGGTGGGTACGTGCCACTAGACCTATATCTATTTTGTGTTTAAAGAAATTAATCTGGTTTGTACTATCGTATTCAAGCTGAAAATCAACGATAGTATTCCGTCTTAGTTGTGCCTGAGTACAAAATATTTCTGCAAATAGAAGAAAAATAATCAAATAATAATTTTTCATAAATTGAAGGGATTATAGTAGTAAAATTTGGATTATTACCTATAAGACCTTTCGGTACAGGAAAGGGTTGCTTCTATTAACATTCTTTAAGAAATGAAAAAAGTATGAATAACATGGTAGGCAGATAATAGAAAATCGGTCTCATCCATTGGAATTAAATTTTCCAAGATATGAGTCCGATTTTATGTGTATTTTTTCTAGGCTACTGAAATCGCCACTTCCAGCCTAAACTCCTCAATTTCAAACTCCTCCCCTTTTTTCAAATCCTCTACTAAATTAAGTGAAAGTGCCTGGGTTTCTTCTGAAATGTATTCTTTGTGGCTTATCAAAGCATTTTTGACCAAATCATTGTCTGTAAGTACCTGAAGGTGAATTTTATCCTGCACTTCTAAGCCGGAATCTTTGCGAAGATTCTGGATACGGTTCACAAAGTCGCGGGCGAGTCCTTCCATTTTGAGTTCGTCGGTTACTTCGGTATCCAGGGCTACGGTGAGTCCGTTTTCGCTCGCAACCGAGAAACCTTCTACTTCCTGCGAGCTAATGAGCACATCCTCGAGCAGCAATTCAAAACCTTCTTTACTTAGTTTTCCTTCCCGCTCAATCTGTGTAATATCTTCCTTGCCGAAGCCCAGGATGATCTGTTGCACGGTTTTCATCTCCTGTTTGTATTTTGCTCCCAGGGTTTTGAAGTTAGGTTTGACGCTTTTGACCAAAATGCCGGAATCGTCGCTAATCAAATCTACTTCTTTAACATTGACTTCGGTAATGATCAAATCGCTTACTTCTTCGATGCGTTTTTTAGTTTGAGCATCCAGTACGGGTACAAGGATTTTGCGCAGGGGTTGCCTTACACGGATTTTGGCGGTTTTGCGCAGGGAATGTGTCAAAGAAGATATTTTCTGAGCCAAATTCATTTTTTCTTCCAAATCCAAATCGATTTTGGAGGAGTCTGTTTGGGGGAATTCAGCCAAGTGCACTGAAGCAGCTCTATTTTTTCCCGAAACCTCATTTAAATCCCTGTAAATATTATCGCTATAAAAAGGTGCAATCGGAGAAGCGAGTTTGGCAATCGTTTCCAAGCAAGTGTACAAAGTCTGATAGGCAGCTTTTTTGTCGTTTTGGTATTCACCTTTCCAGAAGCGCTTGCGGTTCAAGCGCACGTACCAGTTGCTGAGGTCATCTACTGTAAAATCCTGGATCAAGCGTGCTGCACGGGTAGGCTCGTAGTCTTCATAAGCTTCTTCTACTTGCCGGATCAAAGTATTGAGTTTGGAAATGATCCATCGGTCGCTTTCGGGGCGTTCTGCCATGGGTATTTCTGCCTCATCAAAGCGAAAGCCATCCAGATTGGCATAGAGTGCAAAAAAAGAATAGGTATTTTTCAAAGTACCAAAAAAACGTCGACGCACTTCATCCACGCCTGCGATGTCGAATTTGAGGTTGTCCCAGGGATTGGCATTGGAGATCATATACCAGCGAGTGGCATCGGCACCGTATTCGGCCAGCGTCTCAAAAGGGTCTACGGCATTGCCCAAACGCTTGGACATTTTGCGCCCTTCTTTATCCAGTACAAGCCCGGTAGACACTACATTTTTGAAAGCTACCGAATCAAAGAGCATCCCTGCGATGGCATGCAGTGTAAAAAACCAGCCCCTTGTTTGGTCTACCCCTTCTGAAATAAAATCGGCTGGATAGGCTTTTTTGAAGACTTCCTGATTTTCAAAAGGATAGTGAAACTGTGCATAAGGCATCGAGCCTGAATCAAACCATACATCAATGAGATCTGGTTCACGATACATGGGCTTGCCGCTTTCAGAGACCAAGATCAATTCATCTACATAAGGGCGGTGCAGGTCAAAGCTATTGGGCGAATAAAAAGCATCAATCACTTTGGCATTTTTGATATTACCATCCTCGTCTTTTTCTACCTCGCTGATGTATTCATAAGCTCCGATGGGGTTTTCCTGCATCAGGCCGGCTTCTTTGGCTTTTTGCACTTCTTCATAAAGTTCGTAGACAGACCCGATGCACTTTTCTTCGGTGCCGTCTTCGGTGCGCCAGATCGGTAAGGGAATTCCCCAGTAGCGTTGCCGCGAAAGATTCCAGTCCACGAGGTTTTCCAGCCAGTTGCCAAATCGACCTTCGCCGGTGGCTTTGGGTTTCCAGTTGATGGTTTTGTTGAGTTCGGCCAGGCGATCTTTCATGGCGGTGGTACGGATAAACCAGGAATCTAGCGGATAATACAGTACTGGTTTATCGGTGCGCCAGCAATGCGGGTAAGAGTGGACGTATTTCTCGACTTTAAAAGCTTTATTTTGTTCTTTGAGCAGGATAGAAATCAGAATATCTGAAGACAGATAAGCTTCTGGAAGTTCTTCTTCGTATTCCTGCTTCATGTATTTAGGCAGATCGTAGGCGTGTTCGTCCTTGCCGTGTTTGAGCGCAATTTGGCGCAAATCTACGTTCATAGCCTCTACGAGTACCTTCTCGAATTGTCCTTGTTTGTTGACAAGGGGTACTTCCTGGCTGTTTTCATCTAGGATGAGGACGGCAGGCACATTGTTTTGGCGTGCCACCCTAAAGTCGTCTGCACCAAAAACTGAAGCTGTATGTACTACGCCTGTACCGTCGTCGGTAGTCACAAAATCGCCAGGGATGACCCGGAAGGCATTTATCTCTAGATTTTCATTGGTCACATAGGGCATCAGTTGTTCGTAGTGAATACCCAGGAGTTTTTTACCAGGGAATTCGTCCACCACTTCAAAAGGAATTTTTTTATCACCGGGTAGGTAGTCGCTGAGATTGAGGTCTTTGTTTTTGGAAGAAAAGTGCTTCTCGAGCAAATCCTTGGCGAGTACGACCGAAATCGGTGCAAAGGTATATTGATTAAAGGATTTGACTTTGACGTAGGTGATGTTTTCACCAATGGCCAGGGCGCAGTTGGAGGGCAGCGTCCAGGGCGTGGTTGTCCAGGCGAGGATATACACCAGCTCGTCAGGCTGCTCAAATAAAAACTCCGAAACGGTTTCTTTTTTGACCTTAAACTGTGCCGTGATAGAGGTATCCGTTACATCTCGATAGGCACCAGGTTGATTGAGTTCGTGCGAGCTGAGTCCTGAACCGGCTTTGGGCGAATAAGGCTGTACGGTATAGCCTTTGTAGAGCAGGTCTTTGTTGTACAATTCCTTGAGCAGGTGCCAGACCGACTCGATATAATCGTTGTGATAGGTCACATAAGGATTTTGCATATCGACCCAATAGCCGATTTTGCGGGTGAGGTCAGCCCATACGTCGGTGTATTTCATGACCGTTTCCCGGCATTTTTTATTGTAATTTTCTACGGAGATTGTCTTGCCGATGTCATCTTTGGTGATGCCCAGTTCTTTTTCTACGGCCAGCTCAATGGGCAGTCCGTGTGTGTCCCAGCCTGCTTTGCGCTTCACTTGAAAGCCCTGAAGCGTTTTGAAACGACAAAAAATATCCTTGATTGTGCGTGCCATTACGTGGTGAATGCCGGGCATTCCATTGGCCGAAGGCGGCCCTTCATAAAAAGTAAAAGTGGCTTTGCCTTCGCGGCTGCTGACAGACTGCTCGAAGATGCGATTTTCTTCCCAGAATTGCAGGATTTCGGCTTCAATTTCGGGGAAACTAAAATCTTTGTATTCTCTGTATTTCTTCACTTGTTTATCAATGCTAAATGAACTCCATTAGAGCGCAAAGATATATATTTTTTGTGGAGAATGTGTATTTTTGAAGGGGAGGTGAAATTTGATTGCTTGTTTGGATGTGAAATTGACTTGTTTTTTTAATCCAAAAAAAAGAATTAGATTTAAAATGTAATTTTGTAAAAACCAATGACAATCGCTTTATATACTCATTGATTTGGATAAAACAAGCTAAGATTTGGGTGTTATCGCCAAGTATAAAAAACACGAACGATATTGATAAACTAAAAGCGAACCTTTAAAGGAGTATATTGAAAATAATTAAGAGCAAAAAATGAATGCACTAGATAAATATTTAAAAAAAATAGATGAAAGTTCTTACGATTGTGAAGATGTGCATACTATAAATAAAGAATTTCAACAGGTGTACACACAACTTTGTCATGAAGGCAGACAAGATATAGCTGCAATTGCTGATCTTGATAGACAAGTATTTTCAGTTCAAAAATCTTTCGATAAAAAACCTGATAATGAAAAGGGAATTATTAACGGATTAAGTTGGCAAGTGAGCAATACACAAACTTTAGAAGATGGCAGCCAAATACCTCTTTATTGGCCTGATGTTACAAAATATACCCAACAAGATTTTGAGTACTTTGAAAAACGCTACAACGAATGCAAAAACCTATATGCAAAAACAGAATACGGTTTAATGGTGTATTTTGGTGAGAAAACAGCCACCTCAAGACATAATGACTTTAAACGTCAGCTTTGTAATGAGTTATTTGAGCTAAGTAAAGCGTATCATGCTAAAATAGATAAAGGAGATGAAAAAAATCATTATGTGTTACATTTCTTCCACTCGCTGCGTATGGCATTCGGCGTTGCAGAAAAATCGGGTCTTGAGCCAGAATTGACTAATATAATTCAGTACATCTTCAACACACACCAAAATTGGGACATTACCAAGGGTGACATTTTACGTATTTTACTTGATCTTTCCGGTTTGTTATCCGATTATTATCGTTTATCAAATAAATTAATCGACTTTCAGAAAGTTGTTGATAAAAACTTAGAAGGTGTTAAGGAACTTGAAAAAACTTATGTATGGGGTGCCATGTATGCCATTGACCGTAACATCGCTATTGAGAAAAAAAGAAATAAACCAGTCGCTGACCTATTAAAATACAAAGCAAAATTATATGAGAAGCTTGCAATGGATGCAGAAAGTAAAGCAAACATGGCTTGTGTGAGTTTTGCAGAAGATGCACTACGCATCTATCAACAGATTCATCTTCCTGATGATATTAGTAGATTGGAAAGATATTATTCCGAACTAAGAGGCAAGTTTCGGTTGTCAGAAATAAGACAGGAACTTCCAAAGGAGCACATTGATCGTATAAATGAACGTATTTTAAAAACGGTAGCTGAAAACGACGAAAGAGGCATAATTCATCATTTCATAACATCTCTATGGTACGATACAATTCAAAATGTTAAAGACCGTTCTGTTGAATTAAGCAAACAAACAGTTTTACTCTCAACGCTCCCTATTTCAATAATAGATAAATTTGGAAATATGGTTGATGTGTTTCACACTGATGAAGAAAAAGAAAAGTTTAATTTTTGGAACTCATATACTTTCAATTTTCAAATTGGTACACAAACCATGCAAGAGTTTTTTATTGAAGCTTATCAAGCAAAGAAGTTAAGTTATGCTTCTGTAATATCCTATTTGGAAGGGACATGGTTTAATGAAGCTATTGTGAGAAATTATCGTGGTCAGGCAGTAGATGTCAAACCTATTGATACCCTTAAGCCAGGGTTAAAAAGGTTGTTTGAAGAACTCGATAACTTCTTTGCTGATAATACTTATCAATGTGATTTTGTTACCATAACCGATAGTTTAACCCTAAAAGTTGAGGGGCTTTTGCGTTATTTTTGTGAGAAAATTGGAATTGCAACATTTAAAACTAGGCAGAAGGGCTCAAATAAATTGGTAATGGAAAAACTATTGGATGATTTATTGGCAGACATGGCTCACGAACCACCTTTAAAGCCTGAACAAAAAACCAATTTTGATGAGGAAGATAGAATACTAATTAAATATGTATTAGCTGAAAAAGCAGGATTAAACCTGCGAAATGTAGTTGCACACAGCTTAATGGATGTTTTTGAATATTCTTTTGAACTAGTTGTAGTTCTTTTTTGCATTATAATCAAGTTAAGCAAGTATAAATTTATTGAAAAGGAAGGAGATACGTATGATAATAGTAGTAAATGAACCACAAGCTGAATATAAGGTTGCACGCTGGCAAATAGAATCTAGAAGATTTTCATTTGATGACTTTATATGTGGCATTGAGAATGAAACTGTAATGTTTTGCCCACCAATTAGCTCAATATTTATGATATTCTCTGAAAAACCTAAAAGAAAATTATCAACTTTGAGAGGTAAATTATCAAAACAAAGTAATAAGGAAATTGATGATCAAATTTCAGATTTACGCAGCGAATGGGACAGAAATATTTAATTGACACAAGTGTAATTGTTAAATATCTGGATAATTCACTGCCTCCAGATGCCATATTGTTTATGGATTCTTTGGTGGATGCAGATAGTAAAGTTTCATTTATAACGCAGATTGAATTATTATACCCAGATTGAAGTGATTTGCCTGATTTTCTTGATTGATTAGCTTGATTATTAATGATTTAAAAGCTAAAATCTCGGAAAACCACTTCGGTTTGAGTATAGTATGGAATCCACCTATTCCTGAGGATATATTGATAAGGGAAGAGTTTTTAGCAGGTACTGAAATTCATTACATTAATGATGAAATAATAAAAGGTGCAATTCAAATAAGAAAAGAAACACGTATTAAGTTACCTGATGCTATTATTGCAGCAACTGCTATTCACAACAACTATGTTCTTCTATCAACAAATGATAATGATTTTAGAAAAGTGATTCCACTTGGGTTAAAATATATGAATCCCGAAAATCCCGAAACAACCTTTTAGCCTCCCGCATTCGTCAACATATCGTTCATAAAGCCCTGTTCTCAAACTTCCCTCCCAATAAAAAGCACGGGATTGAAGCCTGGATTATTCATCAAAAGTTTAGAGCACCTCACGATTGTTTGAGAATTATTTTTTAGGAATTCTATTCCAAATACTGCCGTTTTTCAACAAGTCATCTTTAGCTTTTTTACCTTTCTCACTGACAACTGCTTGTTCACCATATTTTTCTTTGATGGCTTGGAGGATACGATCTGCATCAAGCACCAGGGTTAATTTATCTTTATTCATCCTTTTGTTCAAGTTGTTGTTTAAAAATATAAAATCTTTCATATTGGATTGAAAAATCTGGTATTTCCAACATGATTTCTCCTTTTCGCAACGCAAAAATTTTGAATTCCGTTTCAATCTCAGCCAGATTATCCCGAATGATTTTTTGATACAAACGAGTACGAACTTCAGTACTCCCTTGTATTTGTAAGGCCACATCAGGATAAGCAGCAAAAAAATCACGAATAGTCTGAATGACCGTAGCCAACACTTTTACTGTATCTCCATTGTTAGATACTATTTTATCGCTGATTGTCTGAGTTTCGTGTTGGTAATCCCCAAAGGCCAGATTGTATGTTTTATAATCAATCGGCTCATATAAAACTATCTTCGTGATAATACCTTTGATGCCAATGCTAAAAAACACATAACTTAGTTTGGTAGTGTTAAACAAGTAATGCTGTTCGTTCAAAAAGGGGCTTTGTGAGGACACAAAGCCGGGCGTTTTTTTATTTCAGCATTACATCTTGAATACTACCATATTTTTTATGGAGAATATGTCATCTTCGGCTTTTTTAGCTTTCTCACTGACAACTGCTTGTTCACCATATTTTTCTTTGATGGCTTGGAGGATACGCGATCTGTATCATTATGAGTTTACCAACTTGATCAGTAGATAATTGCTAATCAATTTGGATGGCTGGCAATCAGATATAATACAGCCATCCGAACGGCTAGTCCGTTTTCGACCTGATCCAGGATGATAGAATGCTGTGAATCAGCTACATCACTGCTTAGTTCGATGCCTCGGTTGATGGGTCCGGGATGCATGATGATGATTTCTTTGTTAAGAGAATCCAGCAGGGCTTTGTTGATGCCATAATACAAGGTGTATTCGCGAAGTGAAGGGAAATATTTGATCTGTTGCCTTTCCAATTGAATACGCAACACATTGGCTACATCACACCACAACAAGGCTTTTCGCAAATCCAGCTCTACCTGCACGCCGATTTCACGGATATAACGTGGAAGGAGCGTTTTCGGACCACAGACCATCACTTCTGCCCCTAGTTTTTGAAAGGTAAATATATTGGATAAAGCGACCCGTGAATGCAAAATATCACCGACGATGAGGATCTTACGTCCAGCGATTTCGCCCAGTTTTTCACGCACCGAATAGGCATCAAGCAGGGCTTGGGTAGGGTGTTCGTGGGTGCCATCTCCAGCGTTGATGATATTGGCATTGACCTTTCGGGCTAGAAAGTGAGGTGCACCGACGCTAGAATGGCGGATGACGATCATGTCTACCTTCATCGCCAGGATATTGCTGACGGTATCCAGGAGCGTTTCCCCTTTTTTGACAGAGCTACCTGAGGCCGAAAAATTGACCACGTCGGCAGAAAGCCGCTTTTCGGCCAGCTCGAAGGAAAGGCGCGTTCGGGTAGAATTTTCAAAAAAAACATTGGCAATCGTAATGTCACGCAGGGAAGGTACTTTTTTGATCGGGCGATTGATGACTGCCTTGAAGTTGTCGGTAGTCTCAAGGATATGTTCTATATTTTGCTTAGAAAGATTTTTGATTCCCAAAAGGTGCTTCATCTCAACAAACCGGTTTGATTAAAATTACGCAAAGTTCGGGATTATTTTGGGATTTTGAGTGCTTTGTGGAATAAAAAAAGCAACCGTGCTGAAATATATGCAGAGAGCAGAAAACCCCATTAAGGAAAAAGTATTTGATGAATACACTTATATGCCTTTTTGTGTCTGAAAAAGCTTACTCATCTTTTAGAGGCGTGATATAATATGGTCTTTCAAACCCATAAGAAATCTTTTAAGAAGAAGGGTGAACGCACAAAAATACATTTACCCTTCGTCAAAAATTACACGATCTGAAGTTTTAATACATCTGCCTTGATATTGTGCAGCTCAATAATCTGAACGGCAAAGCGCATCATACCACGAGGAACCAACAAAAAGAATGTACCGTTTTTCATTTGCGCCAATCTGGAAAGGAGTTTCCATTTACTGATGGTTTCTTCTTTATTTTTGGCTTCTTTGCTGACTATTTCAAAGTAGCATTTGCCCAATTTGCCGTAAGCGGTAATATCAGGAATGTATACCACATCGCTTCCCTGCTGAGAAAGGGCTGCAGGCTTTTCAAAATCCTCTAGATCTGCACGAATATCTTCAAATCCTTGTCTTTTGATCAGTCTGACGGCTGTACTTACTAATTTTGAATAACTTTCTTCCTGGATGTTTGTCCTGTTCATAAATCCTACAATTTTAAAGTTTACAATTATTGTTAATAAAGAGAGTAATATTTTCAACAAGAATAAAAAATTACTCGAGCAGCGTGTATCTGTTCGTAATGACCTTCATTCTTGTCAAAGTGTTGAAATATAAAAGAAGTGTTTTGGAAAACACAAAAACCAAAGTATCGAATTGGATGAGGCCGATGATGCCTTCTGGAACGCAGTGCAAGAATATCCAAAACCTGATGATACTCATTGGGCTAATTTGATAGCTTTGCGTACCCTGTTGATCACCTTAAGGAAACCTCAACTACCCCACCGAGATGAGAAAGCCATCAATTCCCTTTTAGTAAAGAGCTGTTAAGATTGAGTCTGATAGGGAATCAGATTAAAAGGAACTTTGGAGTCTTTGGAATAATCCTCTCCATTCTCCAACATATCAATGTCTCCTTCCTCATAATACCAGTTAATGATCACGCTGCCCTTTCCTTCTAATTGATAATTATTCAATTGATTAATAATTTGTTGGAAGCGAAATGAAGTACTTGTATTGAAATAGTCCAATTTAAAATTAAAAACAATTTCTCTGCCTTCCTCATTTAAATACTCCTCGAGCCATTCCATGACCGGATTGTAAATTTCGTTTGTGTATTCTGGATAAGAGCTATCGGTAATTTCCAATACTCCGGTCTCGACATTAAAATTAATACTTGGTCTTTCTTCGTGACCTTCTATGAAAAGATTCTCCATGCTTTTTAATCCTGGAAAAGTTTTTGGCTGATTAAAACCAGGAATTTTAATCAATTCCCAATCCTAAGTGAGTCATTTATTTTATCCCAAATTGTCTGACTTATTATGCACATAAAATAAAAATCCAGGTAAGTAAAAGATACTTAGCTGATCATTTCTTGACAGACAAATAAGTTTATGGCTAAAAATAAGAATCCTTCTATGAATTTACAAATCTCTTTAAAAAGATTTGATGTAATATTTACTCATAAAATACACTTATTTGCTCTAAAGTTTTTCTTTTGAGGTCAGGTACGAGTGCATATTCAGGAGGATACCCTACGGGAATTAACAAAAAAGGCTTTTCATTTTCCGGGCGTTCCAGAACCTTGCCAAGAAAGTTCATGGGGCTGGGCGTATGTGTCAAAGCCACCAAACCCGCCTGATGAATTGCTGTAAGTAAAAAACCGGCCGCTAAACCCACGGATTCGTTTACATAATAATTATTTAATTTGTTGCCTTCTGCATCCAACGCATAAATTTGCCGAAAAACCACAATCAGCCAGGGGGCAATTTCTAAAAAAGGCTTATTCCAGTCTGTTTCAAGCTTTTTGAGATCATTGAGCCATTCTTCAGACATACGATGGTGATAACTTTCATATTCCTCTTTTTCTGCGGCCATTCTGATTTGTCGCTTAACCTCCGGATTAGAGACCGCACAGAAAGTCCAAGGCTGCTTATGCGCTCCTGAGGGTGCCGTAGAGGCAGTCTGGATGATATACTCAATGACCTCTTTGGGCACAGGGCGATCCGAAAACTCTCGCAAAGACCGTCGAGGGTCCATAAATTGATAGTATTCCCTGCTAATTCGGGTCATTTCTTCGGGGTTGTATGTTTGTTTTTGATAGGGAACAAAACCTTCTTTTTTCATCACTTTATATTTTTGGTAGATGTGCTAAAATACGAAAGTTTACACATATTTTTTGACAATTGGATGACATAAGCTTTACTTATATTGCTTTTTTCAGTCGTAACCATGTTATAGAATAATTGAATGAATTTCTAGGTATCAAGATCAAATAAACTTGGGTTCATCTTCACTTTTTTTCAGCTCCTCGATGGTTCTTAGTGCAGATCATCAGGTTTTTTTTTAATAAAAACCAGCACTGTAAGCCTTGGCATCGAGGAAAGTTTGGATAAAGAAAGATTTTTTTAAACTTTCTAATCCAAATGGATAGTTATTATCGTATGTGTTGCACTTAAATCTAAAATGAACCTCTTGAATAAAAGTTTATGAAATTAGAACTTAATTGTAGTGCTCCTGTCTTCCAACTCAACGATGTATTTGGTAGACTCATAGATTTAAACACCTATCGCGGTAAAAAGGTAATGATTGCTTTTTTCAGGCATGCTGGTTGCCCATTTTGCAATCTTCGGGTACACATGCTTTCCAGGGCAAATGAAGAATTAAAAAATCTGGGGCTAGAAATGATATTTTTCTTTGAATCCAAAGAAAGAGTGATTCTTCAAAGTAGTTTTCATAAAGACGTGATGCCTATTCCGATTATTTCGGATCCCGAAAAAACATGGTATGATGCTTATGGAATAGAAACCTCTGCCTATAAATCTGCTATGAGTCATCTCGGCTCTTTTTTGCAGACGCTTATCAAAGCCAAAATGAAGGGGCTTCCGGTACATCCAATGGCTGACGGCGAGTCAATCAATACCATTCCTGCAGAGTTTTTACTGGATCAGAATCTGATCATACGCAAGCTTCTTTATTCGCAGTCGCTGAATGATCGGATTGCCGTGGATGAAATTCGGGCTTTTGCCAAAGCTTGATCAAGACCGGATATTTTTTGAAAACCATGCTTGCATTGAGTCTGTGTTGATTTCAGATTCTACCTTTGCTTCCAGCTTTTTTTGTGCATTGCTGATGGATTTATTCACAAAGGCGTGCTTTATACAATCATTGGGCTTCATGCCCAAGCGTTCCATCAGTGAAACGAGCTGCTCAACTCCGAAAGCTTTCATCAGAGGTGATTCCAAATCTGTATAAATATAGGCTTTGGCTTGTGGAGTCAGCATAGCCAAGTTTTCCAATAGTCTAGCCTCCGGGCTGTAAATCGGGTATTGCTCTGCAATTAAAAAAACAGCAGGGCTTCGATCGCCAAAGGGATTTCTGGATTGATTTACAAATTCATCCAATAAATTTGCCTGAACCAGGGGGATTTTTTCGGTGGAGGCTCGCTCTGAAACCCGATCCAGCCGATGAAAAGATACTTTTTGACTTTTTAAAATTTCTTCCAGCTCAAACAGGGTTCGGGAAAAAAAGGCTACCAACCCCAAAGGTGTGCCACTGCTCAGATAATTATTGATATCGCTCACCAATCCCTGATACTTTGCTTCCCAGGTCATCCAAACCATTACTTCTGTAGGGATTTGAGGTTTTTTATTTTTTTTGAAAAAAGAAAACATGTTTTATGGGTTAATTATGCGCTAAATGTCTTTTGATTTTTTCTGATAAAAAGGCGATACAAGAATACCCCCAGGAGCAAAAATATCATCCAAAATAAAGAAGGTTCACTCATGCGGGTTTCTTCACCAGCATCCAATGATTTTTTGGCAGATAGGGTTTGCTTTTGTTTCTCGAGCAGTGCTTGTTTTTGGGCTTCGTTTTCTACCGATAAATAAGAGGTCTGTGGAGACATTATTTTTGTACGAAAACTATTCTTTACAGTGGGTAGCCAGCGCTCTTCACTCTGATAGGGGTTAAAAACCAAACATTGGCTCATCCCTGCCAAAATCAGCGCATTCTCCCAACTCTTACCCTCTAAGCTCTGGCCTTTGTACAGATGGTTTGGGTTTTCAATTACCAAAGCGGGTTCGAGATTGTTGGGAAGAAATGCGATAGGTTTACGAGCATTGGGAAAAGCACGAACGACGGGTTCTGCCAGTTGATTCACAATCGGTGCATCTCTAATTACCAGCTCCTCAAACAGTGAGAACTCCCTTAAAACTCCCTGATTTTCAAGACTATAAAAGTTGTTTAGCTCTGGATAGGTCATCCTAAAATCTCCCATACCTTCTGTGAAAACTGCTTGATTTAAAGCGTCACTGATCACCACCAGAATAGGATATTTGTCATCAGGCTGCTGATAATTCTCCAAAAGAATACTTTTTAAAGCATACTCCAGGAAAAACCCGCCCTGCCCTCTTTGTCGCCTGTAAGCCCTGCCCCAGTTATCTGCAAAGTTGTAGGCTCGATATTGATGATTGACCAAGCTGATTTTGGCTTCTGAAGCTGCTATCAGTTTTTTCTCTAAAAGGTTCTGAATTTTCCCTAAGATGACCTGATCGGAGCTTTTCTGATGCATAGAGCAATCTACAATAAAATGATAATAAGGCTTTCGTTTTACAAGTGGAAGGCGATTTTTTAAGGCAGTAGGTATATAATAAATATTATCCGCTTTGATGGATTCTTGTAAGGTTTGCTTGGACAGGGTTTGTCCCAATTGAATTTTTTGCCCACCTATTTCAAAATGAAGGGGTTCTTTATGAATCAGCTCTATGCCCGTATAGCGGGTTCCTCTGGGGGCAAATGGAAATACCCGGAATTGTACCCGATTGCCAGAAAGATAGTATAAAATACCCGGATCTCGACGCTGACCCACGATTTGTTCATAGACCCAAACAGCGGCTTTTTTTTCAGCCAGGATGCCATATTCTTTTTTGTTTTCTATCTGAAGATAATAATTGCCTATCCAGGCTCCCACAGGAAGGTCAAACCGACAAGCATATTCTTGCTGGGCTGCCGTCTGATTTCGGATTTCAAGGTGCACCCAGGATGTCCAAGATTGGGCAAGCGAATCAAATTTACTGTCTACATACACCGAATCAATCATAACACTATCACTGGGCGTAGGCAAAAATAAGCTTCTGGGGGATTGATAATTGGATTCTCCCACAAAAACCCTTTCAAGGGTTTGAATTTTGGCATCTGAAAGGGTCAGATTTTCTAAAACCCAGCTTTGATAAATATTAGAAAGGTAAGGCTTATAATTTAGACTAAAGCCGAAGTTGTTTCTTCCGTTAGTTTTTGCTTTTTTGATGTTATCCAGGGTGCGTAATATTCTGCGTAATTTAATGTTCTTTTGTGCATTTGGCTGATAATTAGCTTCGTAAACGTGGTTTAAAGCCAAATGAAGGTGATTTTTATCTTGCTGATACGAATAAAGGACGATACCAGGCAATACCGCCAAAGCCGCCACAAAACTTGCACTGAGCCAAAAATTTCCAATAAATCGTTTTAAAAAAAGATAGTCTTCGGAAAGTATCCAGGATTGAATGATCATCACTGCCAAAGGTGTAAGAATCAAAAACCCCGTACCAAAAGCAATAATTGCCGGAATGGACAAAGGCAGATAGGGCAAAAATACCAAAAGGAAATAAATGATATACGGAAACGTAATGCTACGGGCAATAAAAATCAGATACCTCGGGAAAACCACCTGAACCGAAGGCAAACACAACAAAACACCATTGATAAAAGCCAGAATATAAAAAATTTCATCTGAAAAATCCCCGAATGCAAAATCAAAACTCTTGTTATTCAGCCATAATCCTACCAAGGGGAAGATAATCGTAATCAGTATCCGCCAGAAAATTTCATAATCTACCCATATCCTCGGATAGCGACTGCTTAAAATATACAAAAATCGAAAGATCAAAAATAAAAATACTATCGTACTACTTATAAATAAAACAGCCGTAAAGTGCCTTGCGAATAGACCCGATTCACCCCCCTGCATCAAGGGAAACACTATCACAAAAATTAAATACCAAATCAAAGGAATGGCAAGAGCCCCAAAAAAATTCTGCAATGCCTGATGCTCTTTATTACGGGGAACCGAATATAATACTAACATCCATAAAGCATGGAATAAAGCCGGCATCAAAAAAGTATACATATATGTAATTACATCCCCCTGAAATAACATCCATTCAGGAATTGACCAGGGAATTATCCGGTGGGAATCATACATATATGCGTATAAAAAAGGCACATAGAACAAGAATACCAAAAACGCATACAAGGGGTGAATTTGATGTTTACAATAAATAGAATAAACTGCATAAGTGCTGAATATCAGCCAAATAACTCCAAGTATGCTCCCATACACAAGCCAATAAGATAAATTTTCCTCTGCCAGCAGGCTTCCGATGACACGGTAGGTAGCAAGATACAAACTGAATAAAACGATTTGAGGAATGCTAACTGAGAAAATAATCCAATAGGGGCTAAACAATTTTTTCATGACTTCTAAGAATAGAATGATTAAATATATATCGGCTTATCAGAAAAAACAAGATTAAAAAAAATACATAAACCAGTATCCCCTGCATTTCATGGATTACCTCAGGCTTAAAAGGGAGCTGATTCTCAAATTTTTCGCGCAACCATATCGCTTGAATAATCCGACAGGCATTGACCAATACGGTAAATCCATAACTTAGCCCCAGAAAGATACAAAAATAAGCCGGTTTCCAGGGTAATCGAGGCAAATAGGTAAAAGACAATACGCAAATACAAATCAGCATAAAATTCATCCCAGAACAGCTTTTATCAATAATCAACATTTGCGAGGTATCCACAAAGCCCCCTTCTGCCGAAAGTTCAAATACCACGCCGCTAAAAAATGTCACCAACCAAACCGTAGGGTATAAAATCCAGCCTAAATCCAGGTTTGAAGCTTCCCGATGATAAAGTTTTGCCAGAATTAATCCTGCCAAAAGGATAAAATACAGAAAGATATTTTTTTTATCAGCTAAATTCATCTTTCTTATTTTAGGTTATTAAATTAAATACCAATTTTGCGGAAAACTGTTACAAATTATCTCTCAAAAAAATGCTCCTTATTTTTGTGATCCTCTATTTGTCTTTGACCTTGCTCATCGGCTGGTGGGCCTCCAAACAAGTTAAGTCTACGCAGGATTTTGTCATAGCCGGACGAAGACTCCCTATGATTGTAGCTGCCTCGGCTCTCTTTGCCACCTGGTTTGGTTCCGAAACAGTGATGGGAGCATCTTCCGAATTTGTAAGTCATGGCTTGATCGGCGTGATAGAAGACCCTTTTGGAGCGGCACTTTGCCTTTTTTTAGTAGGAGTTTTTTTTGCCCGCCCACTCTATCGAATGAATATTCTGACATTCAGTGATTATTTTCATATTCGATTTAGCCGAGCTGCCGAGCTGACTTCAGCCATTTTTATGATTCCTTCTTATTTCGGCTGGATAGCCGCCCAATTGGTCGCTATGTCTATTATTTTGCAGGTGATTACTTTGATTCCTTTTCATACCAGCTTATTGATCTGTACGCTTGTCGTTATGCTCTATACGTATATCGGTGGAATGTGGGCAGTATCAATCACGGACTTTGTACAGACTTTGATCATTTTAATAGGGCTGTTGTATTTTGCTATTGTTATGCTAATTCAAGTAGGCGGCTGGACTCCGATTCTAGCACAAACGCCACCGGGGTTCTTCAGATTCTTACCCAAGGCGAATGCTATGGACATTACACACTACATCGCCGCCTGGATTACCATTGGGCTGGGCTCCATCCCTCAGCAAGACGTATTCCAAAGAGTAATGGCAGCTAAATCCGAAAAAACCGCTATCAGAGCGGCTTATCTAAGCTCATTGATGTATCTTTGTATCGCTTTTTTGCCCTTAATCATTGCATTATGCGGTAAAGTCCTCTATCCCGAACTTCTTCGTAAAGACCCTCAGATGTTACTTCCTCAACTTGTACTTCTGCACGGTGGATTGGCACTACAAATTATGTTTTTTGGAGCTCTTCTTTCCGCAATTATGAGTACAGCAAGCGGGGCGATTCTGGCTCCTGCTACCATCCTGGGAGAGAATATTATTCGTCCTCAATTTCCTAAGATTACAGACGATCAATTACTACACGTGATGAGACTTTCTGTAGTCTTGGTAGCGTGTATTTCAGCTTTTTTATCCTTGCTCAAATCAAATATCTATGAGCTGGTTGGGCAATCTTCTGCCCTAAGCCTGGTATCTCTGTTTGTACCTCTCACGGCGGGGCTTTGGTGGAAAAAAGCTTCCAATATTGGGGCAATGGCTTCTATGATCTTGGGTATGCTTGTATGGCTTTATTGTGAGTTTCAGGCTTTTGAAATACCAAGCCTCATTTATGGACTTTCGGCAAGTATAGCAGCCATGCTTTTGGGGAGTTTGGTCTTCCCAGACAAAAAACCAACAGATACGCCCAGACTACAATAATGAATTTGACTCAACACGCAGGCATCTTGCCTTCAAATAACGAAAGAAATAATTCTTACAAAACACCCACTAACCTGTAATAATCTTCTACCATAATTCTAAAAGACTCTCTGTCTTTTTCATCGTTTAAAATCGGTAAGCTTTCTTCTTGGTGGACGTAATGCAATTGATGATTCTTCATGATGCTTTGATAAATCTCCGAGGCAAATTTTACATGCTCCGTTTTGTTGCCCGTCTTGTTAAATACATAAACACCTGACTGACCACTTCCCGAATCCTGCCAGTGAATTTCAATTTTTTTGTCCATATCCATTTCCAAAGCACCCTCAGGCTCAATGATTAAATAAGCTTCATCATAACGCCAGTTTTCTACCAATGCTAGGTTAATCACAGGGTAATCAGTGCGCTTGGGGCGAGTTTTGATGCGATAAATGCGTAATTTTGTGCTCTGCTGCTCTTCCAAATCATAAAAAATCTTTCGTACATTTCTGAAAAACAACTTGGATGCATCAGAGGTAGAAAAACTCCTGGGAGTTTCAATGGACTGCCTCCCAGATTGGTTTTTACAGGAAATACTTATTATTACAAAAACCCAAACTAAGAAAGTATGGTACTTTTTCATCATAAAAAAGTTGAAACAGTTATGTGTATGATGAAATCATAAGCAAGAATGAGGCAAGGTTTAAGGAAACTGATTAAAAAATACACCAAAAAATGGACTTTTGACCTCAAAAATGTCGGGTATTTTCACCAATAATAAATTTATCCCCCAAAGCTAAAAACATTTTAAGCAAAATATTCGTAATAAGCATGAATTCTTCTATACATTTGAAGGCTAATAAGAATCTTTAAGATGAGATTTTTCTTAATTTGGAGAAATAGAATTTGATAACAATGTATAGATCAGATGAAGACAAATAAATAATCTTGTACAACAGAAAATTCTTTATCAAAATTTTATGTTCTCTGGAACAAAAGACCTGTGAAATATAATTTTATATATATAAAGACTACTTATTTTGTAAATTAGTAACCTGGATTTCATTAGCCCCTTGATGGGTTAATGGAATCTTTTTTTTCTTTTCCAATAACGTTCCAAATATAAAAAATTCTAATTTTCTTTACCTCAGAATCTTGAATAATTATTCAAATAATTAGACTAATTCAAAAAAAAATAAGATAAGTGTAATTTATCCCTCTATAAAGCCTCCTTTTTTAGGTTTTCTAAATATTTCTCGCTTGCACTTCACTGTATAAATCATTTTTTTTAACATCTTAACAAATCTCTTTAAGGGAAGTTATTACCTTATTGGTTTATCCGAAAGACTTTATAAACTTATATGCACCCTATCCGTCCGAAAATTCAAGGAATTTTAGAAAGTATCAGCAAAGGAATCTATGAAAAAGATGAAGTCATTCGTTTGGCTTTGTTAGGAGCTATTGCCGGAGAAAGTATCTTCCTGCTTGGGCCTCCCGGAGTTGCCAAAAGCCTAATCGCCCGTAAACTCAAATATGCCTTCAAAGAAGGAAAATCCTTCGAGTATCTGATGAGTAAATTCAGTACACCCGACGAAATCTTCGGGCCTGTATCTATCAAAAAACTCAAAGACGAAGACAAATACGAACGCCTTACGGATAAATACCTGCCTGGTGCCAACATCGTCTTCCTGGATGAAATCTGGAAAGCCGGCCCATCCATTCAAAATGCCCTGTTGACGATCCTGAATGAAAAAATCTATCGCAACGGCGAACAGGAAATCGATGTGAATATCCGGGCGATCATTTCAGCCTCCAATGAAGTTCCTTCCCTGGGTGAAGGCGTGGATGCACTTTGGGATCGCTTCTTAGTTCGATATTATATGCGTGAGATTAAAAACAATACCAATTTTATCCGCATGATCACTGATACGGAGAATGTCTACGACGATACCATCCCTCAAGACCTTAAAATTAGTGACGAAGAATATGCTTCCTGGCACAAGGCTCTTGATCAGGTAGAAGTACCTGCCGAAGTACTCAATACTATTCAACTGATCAAATACCAACTCGACGAGTTGAATGCTTCTTACCCCTCCCCGGAAGATAAAATCGAAGTCTATGACCGACGCTGGAAAAAAATCATTCGTTTGCTCCGAACCTCTGCTTTCCTCAATGGCAGAGCACAGGTCGATTTGATGGATTGCTTCCTGATCAGTCATTGTCTCTGGAATAAACCTTCTCAATTCGACCGAGTGATGCAAATGATCAGTGAAACAATTCGCAAACACGGCTATTCGGTGGCTCTGAATCTGGCTACGATCAAAAAAGAAATCCAGGATTTTGAAGAAGAAGTAGACAGAGAAACCAAAATCCACAATCGCGTATTTGTAGACGAACTGCTTTCCATAGATCGGGATTATTATGAGGTGCTGAATCTCAAACAATATTTTGACGGTTATCTGATCAAAAAAGCAGATTTTGCACGATTGGGTAAAGAAGAACAAGTATCAATCAGTCTCTACGACGAAAATTATGCCCTCACCAACCGGGTTAATGCCCGCTTATCCGTACAGGAAAATGCCATTGATATCTTTTATAACTCCCGCACAACAACCTATACCCTCAAAACCCAAAAAATTGAAAAAACCGAAACCATCCAAAAAAAACCACACCCCATTATTCACAAATACTGGGATGATCGAGTGGCTACCATCGAGCAATACATCCTTGAGCAGAACCAAAAAATCGCTCAAGAATCTCCCGATGAGCTGAATCACTTACAAGAGAATCTTTTTGTGCATCCTCGCCTCAGTGAAATCGTGGAATCCAATATGAAAGATGCCATCAAAGCCTTGAACTCCCTGAAACTAAGATTGGAAAAATTGGCGTTTTATTATCAGAATTTGTGACATTTGCTCATTCAGATTTGATATCCAAATTTGTAGAGAAGTTGCAAGGCAACTTCTCTACAAATGATTTAAAGCCAATTCAGCGTAAACGAATATGTCAAAAAAGAAAATTCTTCTCCTTCTGATGGCCTTTTTGAATTTTTATTTTGGACTTTTAGCCCAAAATACACCCCAGTTTTCTTTCAGTCATAGCCTTCTTCCTTCTATCATATTGGATGGCAAGGATCTGAATAATGCCTGGAGTGGTGGTATCAACACGGCGCAGATTTCAACCATAGACCTTAACCTGGATCAGATTCAGGATTTGGTAGTATTTGACAAAACCTGCGGACGCCTGAGTACCTATGTGGCTGTTTCAAGAAATAATTCCTGGGTGTATGAATATGCCCCAGAGTTTGAATTTGCCTTTCCTGAGTTTGTAGGCTGGGTACTGCTTCGGGATTATGACCAGGATGGCAAAAAAGACATTTTTACGCATACCAATTTTGGCATCAAGGTTTACAAAAATATATCGGATTTAAAAAGTTTAAAGTTTGAACTCCTTGCCGATCCAATTTATACCCAGGGCTTTGGGGGTCGGGTCAATCTGCAAGTCAATGTGATCGATGTGCCTGCCATCGTGGACTTGGACGATGACGGAGATTTGGATATTGTTACCTATGATTTTGCCTCCGGTTCTTATCTGGAATATCACCAAAATTTAAGCACCGAGAAATACGGCAAGCCCCATCAACTGGAATTCAAAAAAATCTCCAATTGCTGGGGTGCATTGTTTGAGAGCTTGGAATGTGGGGATTTTAGGTTTGATCATGATTGTAATGCTCCTAATCGCAATGGCGGAGGCGGTGGAAAACCAGAAAATCGCATCGAGCACATTGGTTCTACGATTACGATTCTGGATGTGAACGGCGATCGACAAAAAGATTTGCTCGTTGGCGATGTCTCTTGTCCGCATATTTATTACCTAGAAAATGTTAAAAATAGTGTGGATGCCCGCTTTGAAAAATACGATACACTTTTTCCAAAAAGTAAACCCATTCATTTTGAGGTATTTCCGGCGGTATTTTGGGAGGATTTGGATTTTGATGGCAAAAAAGACCTGCTCGCCAGTCCGAATGTATTTGTGAATGAATACAATCGGATAGATTTCAGCCGTTCGCTTTGGTTTTATAAAAATGTGGGTACAGAAGCCAAACCCGATTTTCAGTTCCAACAGGATAATTTTTTACAAAATACCCTGCTAGATTTGGGCGAAGATGCCTTTCCGACCCTAGCAGATTATGACGCAGACGGCGATTTGGATTTGTTTGTGGGCAATCACGGAAGCCTGCAATCAGGTAAATTTGCTGCCTCATTGGCTCTTTTTGAAAATATCGGGACAGCACAAAATCCTCGATTTCAGCTCAAAAACAAAGATTTTTTAAATCTTTCTGATCTTGGGCTTTGGGATTTTCGGGTTTATTTTCAGGATTTGAACGGCGACCGCAGCCCGGATTTATGCCTGAGTGCCGGAGACCAGCGAAATACTTTTTTCTACACCATCCCGAATCTGGCTGTTCAAAATCAAGCCTTTAAATTTGATCCTAAGCAACTCCAAAAGATCAATCTGCCCATTCAGAAAAGAGATTTCCCAGTGCTTTGGGATACAGACAAAGATGGAGATTTGGACTTGATCGTGGGAGGGCGAAGCGGGAATTTGGCTTTTTATGAAAATAAAGGCTCATTCAAGCAAGCTGATTATCAATTGGTCAGTGATACCTTGCTCGGTATTTCCAAGAATTCTTTCAAAAGAAATCTGATACCTGTGGTGGCAGACCTTGATCAGGACGGTAAACCGGACCTACTCACCGGAGATGGCAGCGGAAAGATATTGTTTTATGCAGATTTTTTGAATCCTGCACAGGATATTCGGGTCGGCACAGCAGCTTTATTTTACAATCCTCAGAATCAGGACTTTGGCAGCTTTTATTTTGGGAAAGACTGCTACCCCACCTTGGGAGACTTAGACGGCGACCAAAAGCCTGAACTCATCGTAGGCACGCAGGCCGGCGGATTGCTTTATCTGAAAAATATCAGCGGTCAAAGCAGTAGCACAAACCTGCCTGAAGCCTTTGCTTCCTTGAAAATCACTTTGAACACCGAAAATAAAAGCTTTAGGGTGTTTTCAGCCATTCCCTTGCAAATTGAAATTTACCTGCTGGGTGGCAAAACCTCACTCAAACAAGGTTTTGCCATACCCCAAGCTGAAACGGCTTTTGAGCTAAAATCCCTGCCTGGTACATCGTTTATGCTGAAAATCAGCACTTCCGAGGGAGAGGTATTGGAGAGAAGGGTGGATTTTTGAGGTGGATACGAAAAATTTACTTTTTTATTTTTATACCCAGATTGAAGTGATTTGCCTGATTTTCTTGATTGATTAGCTTGATTATTAATGATTTAAAAGCTAAAATCTCGGAAAACCACTTCGGTTTGAGTATAACTCTATCCTCAGCTGCTCGTTTTTTTCGTCCCTAGCTTATCCAAAACATCTTCATCAGAAATCGGATAGCCAAATTTTATAAAAATGTAGAAAGGGGAATAGAGGATGTTATTTTTAGGTAGTGTGTAACAAGTAATGCTGTTCGTTCAAAACAGTGGGCTGTGAAGACACAGCCCACGGCGACCTGTTATTTGAGCATTACATCTTTAATACTACCTATTTTTAAATTGCATTTTATTCTTTTGTTAAAAATCTTTTTCCACATCATAAAATACCAAAATCGTAAAGTATCTTTCGCTATCTACCCTCTTCATCCCTTTATGCACCAAAGCAGGGCGCATTCAGGTATAATGCCTTGCAGGGATATTGGGTTCGGAAGTGTTAAACCCTCTCATCATTCTCCCAAATTAGCAAAAAATCGTCGGATTGCCTATCTTTGTTCAAATCATTTAAACAGAAAATCTATGAAATTCGCCACCAAAGCCATTCACGCTGGGATCGAGCCCGATCCTACCACAGGAGCCATTATGACTCCGATCTTCCAGACTTCCACCTATGTACAGGAGGGAATCGGTAAGCACAAGGGCTATGAATATTCCAGAACCCACAATCCGACGCGTACTGTGTTGCAGGATAATATTGCTGCGCTGGAAAACGGAAAGTTTGGGCTGTGTTTTGCCTCGGGAATGGCTGCTACTGATACCATTCTCAAACTCCTCAAACCCGGCGAAGAAATCATTGCCAGCAACGATCTCTACGGCGGTACCTATCGGGTGATTACCAAAATTTTCAGTAATTTTAACATTGAATCACAATTTATCGACCTTTCAGAACCTGCTAATCTGAGCCAAGCCATCAGCGAAAAAACCAAAATGGTTTGGGTGGAAACGCCTACCAATCCCCTGCTGAATATCGTGGATATTGAAGCAATCGCACAGATTACGAAGGCACGGGGTATTTTATTGGTGGTGGATAATACCTTTGCTACGCCTTATCTGCAAAACCCCTTGGATTTGGGCGCGGATATCGTGATGCACTCTGCTACGAAATACTTAGGCGGTCACTCGGATGTAGTGATGGGGGCAATCGTCACCAATCACGAGGACGTTCAGCAAAAAATGGCTTTTATCCAAAACTCTTGCGGTGCTGTACCCGGCCCACAAGACTGCTTCTTGGTGCTGCGTGGTATCAAAACCCTGCACGTGCGCATGGATCGCCACTGCCAGAACGGCCGTGCCATTGCCGAATGGCTCAACAATCACCCTAAAGTCGAGAAAGTCTATTGGATCGGCTTGCCAGAACATAAAAACCATGAAATTGCCAAAAAACAAATGCGTGATTTTGGAGGAATGATTTCTTTTACCCTCAAAGGAGACGACATGGAGGAGGCAATCAAGGTGATGGAAAGCTTTAAGGTGTTTTCTCTGGGCGAATCGCTGGGAGGCGTAGAATCGCTTTGTACACACCCCGCTACGATGACACACGCCAGCATCCCGACAGCACAAAGGCATCAGGCAGGCTTAAAAGATACGCTGATTCGCCTCAGTGTGGGTATTGAAGATGTAGAGGATTTGATTGAAGACCTTCGGCAGGCTATCGAGCAGGTGGTAGCTGTGGAGGCTGAATAGAAAACAAAGAGATTTTCGGTTCTTCAATGATTTATACGGAGTTTGTAAAATATTCAAAAGTAAGTGCTAACACGTACCATAAAAGCACCTATTAAGGTATACTCAAACCGAAGTGGTTTTCCGAGATTTTAGCTTTTAAATCATTAATAATCAAGCTAATCAATCAAGAAAATCAGGCAAATCACTTCAATCTGGGTATAGTATCTATATTACTTCCGTATAAATCTTAGAAGAAGCATAAAATTTATAGATAACTGCTGCACTGTGCAGGAGATACTCTTAAGACTTACAAGAAGCTGCTGCACCGTGCAGGAGATACAATAATAACTCCGTATAAATTGTAGAAGAATCAAAATTTTTAAATCTAATTTGGTATAATATCCTCAAAGCCTAGGGCATAATTTAGGATAAGTTTAAAAAATGAGAACTTATTTCCTGGATATAAGATTTTATAAATAGTTTATTGAAATTTTTATATCAACCTAAATTCAATGGCTTATGTGTAGAATTTTTTATGCATTTTTTATGCAATTTGCCTTCTTTTTAAACCCCTGCTTCGCCCAAAAAGAATACAACAACTGGTACTTTGGCGATCGGGCTTCGCTTAATTTTCAAAATGGAAGCCCCAGAGTGCAAATGAATAGCGAGATGGTGGTTCGGGGAGGTTTTGTAAGCATTTCAGATAAAAATACTGGAGATTTATTGTTTTACGCCAATGCAGGTAATGTATCCGACTTTTCGCCCCCCCCTGTTTTTTTTGAGTTTTTTTGTAAGTTTTCTTCTAAAACTCTATAAAATATCGCAAAATATGGGTTTTGATAAAATATAGCATGTAAGTTTTATAAGAATAGTTATATTTCATATAAATATTTCGCTAGGATGCGAAAAGTCGGATCTGAGTCTTTATTGGCGCAGTGTCCACCACCAGGTTCTGGAGGTCCAACTGCTGCTGGGGTAACTTGGAGCATTCGAGATAAAGCTACAGGGTTATTGGTTACCTGTGCTCAGCCTAACACGGAATACGTTATAAGGATTTGCGGACCTTCAGTTAATGTAGCTTATTTTTGTGATGAGGCACGTGGAGTCACATTTGTCCCAGCTTTTCCTGTCCTGGAGGTTATTTCGCTTGTAAGGATACTTCTTTTCCATCAGGCTGTGTGGAGTTTACCGTTAAAACAAAATCTACATTAGGTACAAACGGTATAACTTTAACATTTATTCCTGGTTGTGGTACAGATATACCTAATCCAGATGAGTTTATACCGTCGATTACACGTCCTAAATGTCCCTGATCATTCATCCTAGAATCATTCCAAAACAAAAATTTAAATAACGATGAGAATATTCTTTTTTACGCTGATTATTTATATGGTAGCTGCCTGTACTCAGGAGAGCGAACGTATTGCACCGCAGACTCCGCTTACTCAGGCATCTCAGCTATCCGAAAGTATAGTAAGGGGTAAGCAGGAGATTACACAAGAAAGTCTGCCTCTTTTCTACAAGATGCTTGAGGACAAAGCACTTTTGATCTTTGCCGAGGAGAATCATCTGGAGTTTACCATACGCGATGTGAGTAGCGTAGAGTTTTCGTCCGGTATTTCTGAGGAGGCTGTTTTTGTAGATTTAGGGTATGAGAATGGCGTTCAGTCTTCTTTTGTTTCCTTTGGTGCTAAGACCAAAAACACTGTTATGAAAGCTTTCTACACAAAAGCCTTCTCTCACAGAGATAACCAGGTACAGGTAGAAGTGAGCGATTTGAGTTCGGGGCGGGTCATTGCTGTAAGTGTACCTGGCGATAACTTAGAATTGGCTTCCATTCTTGGGGCTTATCAAGTAGAGAATTGATTTTTTCTTAAAAAAACTAGGGAATACCCAAGATTAGGCTCTTGGGTATTTTTGTGTATAAAAATTACTTTATCTGAATAATCATCGAGGTATGTGGGGTTTTGGCTTCTGTACCTGTTGTATCAAAGGCCAAGGGAGCAAAATTTTTCTTATGGAATTTATAAGGCAGTCCTTCGGCTTGTAGAAGCCTTGCAATGGATTGGGATTTTAGCAGTCCGTCGGGGTTTGTATCTGCCTGATTGTCTTCACTCACCAGAGAGATAGAAACTCCAGGGTTATTTTTCAGAATAGAGGCAATATTTTTAAGTGTTTGCAAACCTTTGGTGGAGATGTCATATTTTTGGTTGCTAAAAAGAATCGGGTCGGCAAAGTTAAGGTACAAATTACCATTATTCATTTCAATAGTTGCTTCGTCTTTCTGAAAATCCCCCATAACATACAAAAGTTGATTTTGTAAACTCATCAGTGCCGCTTGATTGCTTAACTCGCCGGAATAGTCGGTATTCTCGAGGTTGGAGTTATTGAGAGAGGTATTGTTAAAGCTCTTGTTTTCCAGAGAAGTATTGGAGGTAGTCAGGTTGCCGGAGGACGTATAAACCGGATTGTTGTTACTATTTCCAAAAGGGTTTTGCGGGTTATTATTGGTCGTGGAAAACGGATTGGGATTATTATTTTCAAAAGGGTTTTGTGGGTTATTATTAGACCCGGAGTTGACTTGCGAGAGTTGGGTATTTTTCTGCTCAATAATTTGGCGGTTAATATTGGCTTCTTGAGTACTGTTCTGGAGTAGCTGCTGGTAAGCCATGTTTAGGTTATCATATTTTTGTCGCCATTCGTCTAATTGTTGAATTTTGAGATTTTCACGTTGGCTGATTTGCTGTTTAAGCTCTTTGTTATCGGTTTGTGCTTGGGAAATTTCTCTTCGGAGACGTTCATTTTCAGCTTTAAGGGCATCCAAGCGGTTTTCGGAGCCTTGTATCTCGATATTACTTTTTTGGTATTTGGCTTCCAGCTCATTATATTTTTTGCTGGATACACAAGAGGATACCAATAACACACCTAAAACAAGTTGAAGAGCAGAGATGGCTTTCATATTGGGTATATTTTTAATAAAAATATTTCTTTTAAAATAGCTAACAATTTTCATGCAAAATATGGAAAGTTCCTAACAATCAGGACTTTTTCTTGATAACGCATAAATTTCTTTTTGGTTAGGAATGCTGGATCACTGACAATTTATGTGTAGGGGGTATATAAGATTCATCAGGCGCACCTAAAGATGCGTAAAACCCCAGGAGGGTATCAACTGCCCATCATTTGTCCCTATCGGGACGCGAGCCCCGTCTCATTAGGACAAATGATGGATAGCCATATCGAGTAAGCGTGCCCTGAGCTACGCTTGATGATATATAGAAAATAGAAACGTGAAAAAAACAATTTACAAGCGGAGGTCTTGGGGATAGGGAGCATTCTTCCTCTTTTTATCCGTTAATTTCTTTACCATCGCCTAATTATAAAAATATTCACGTTAATTCTAATGAATTACAGGGAATGGGTGATATTGTCGTAAAAACAATAGAGTTCGATGCCCAGCTTAATTAGAAAACCATACAAAGCTTGCTAAACTAGCTTAGAGAAGCATTAATCCACCTTGATCCATCGAGGATAAACTCCAAGCATGATCGAGGCTGGTGCTATGCACCAAAACGACAACCGATGCCCTGCTGGTAAGTGCTGACAAAGCTCTGGAAACGCTCAATGCACGCATTGGCAGCATTATAGGATATATCGAGACCAAAGCCCGTAGCTGCAAAACCCGAAAGAAAGATGAAGGTAATCTGTCAGAAGATAAACCTTATAGAAAAGATTTTTAATTCTCCTTGTTTTTAGGAGTAGTTTGATTATTTTTATTTCATTAAAGTATTGTGTAGATTGACTAGAAGAAAAGCGTAAATATGTATTGAAGAAGAAATATTTTACGAACTAAAGCTTTCTATTCTTGCAGTTTCAAAGAGTTTTCGCAGTTCATTTACAAAAAATCATAAAATCACACTAAAACATGGCTTATATACAGGTAGAAAATCACCTTCCCGGCGTTACAGGTTTATTAGAATTTCGCAAAGATGCGGCTGAACCCTTGCGGGAATTAACACAGCTTTTGCTCAGAGGAGCAAATACGCTGACCGAAGCGGAGAGGGAGTTGATCGCCACAGCCGTTTCTCATAAAAATGAGTGTGTTTATTGTACTACTTCACACGCAGCCGCAGCCGACGCTTATTACGGGGATCATGAAATTACCGAAAAAGTAAAAAATAATATTGAAACCGCACCCATCAGCAATAAAATGAAGGCTTTGCTCATGATTGCGCTGCAAGTGCAAGAAAGTGGCAAAAAAGTAACCCAACAATCCATAGAAAATGCTAAGAAACAAGGTGCAACAGACTTGGAAATACACGATACGGTGATGATTGCTGCCTTGTTTTGTTTTTACAATCGCTACGTAGACGGTTTGGGTACTTTTGCCCCAACCGATCCTAATTATTACACTGAAATGGCACAAAGACTCAAAGAGAAGGGTTATTACAGACCACAGCGAGGCTACGATGAAGTAAAAGATAAAAAATATGAATAAAATAAGTGGAAAACTATTCTATGCAGGCATTATTGGCTTTATTTTATATGAGATTGCCAACATTTATTTTATCATGCCTATGCCAGGGATTAGTCAAAAAATCAATAGCATAGAACTGGCATATACTTTTCATGCTTGGCGTTGGGTTTTTAGAAGTTTGTTTATTCTCTTAGTTATTTTAGGCGCAAAGTCCGCCTTTTTGAGTAAAAAATGGTTAGCAATAAGTACTCTAATAATATTGTTGGTGATGATTTATGCCACGAATTTTTATATGGCGGCTGATACTATGTTTTACCAGCCTAAAACTTTATCAGTAAAAAGTTTGCGCGAAAATCAGGTTGACATGAAGCGATTAATTATTGGTATTGCCTATCAAGGACAAGCAAAAGCCTATCCTATTCAGTATTTGGGGTATCATCATCAAATACGGGATAGTATTGGGGGTAAGCCCGTTATGATTACCTACTGCACCGTCTGCCGTACAGGAAGGGTTTTTGAGCCTATCGTAAATGGCAAAGTGGAAGATTTTCGTTTAGTGGGCATGGATCATTTCAATGCCATGTTTGAAGATAAAACTACAAAAAGCTGGTGGCGACAAGCCACAGGTGAAGCCATAGTAGGGAAGTTAAAAGGTCAGCAATTGACCGAATTTCCGGCACTGCAAACAACTTTGCGTAAATGGGTAGAATTGTATCCCAATACCTTAGTTATGCAAGCAGATAAATATTTTCAAGCAGAATATGAAAGCATGCAGACGTATGAAACAGGCAGACTGACAGGGAAATTGACAAGAAAAGATACCGCTTCTTGGCAAGAAAAGTCGTGGATAGTTGGCGTAGAAGTAGGCAAAGAAAGCAAGGCTTATGATTGGAATAGATTACAAAAAAAACGCATTTTATATGATGTTTTGGATAATAAACCCATTGCAGTTATTTTGTCAAAAGATAGCAGCAGTTTTATTGTCTTAGAAAGAAGGGATAAAGAACAGACTTTTATTCTGGTAAACGATACCTTAAAAAACCAGGAAAATATCTATAATTTTGCAGGAAAATCATTGGATTTATCTGGACAGGATCTAAAACGTATCAATGCTTATCAAGAATATTGGCATAGTTGGAAAAGCTTTCATCCTTTGACCAAAAAATATCCTTCTGCACAGAATTAAGTGAAAGGTTTACATTAAAAGGTAGTGTGTAACAAGCAATGCTGTTTGCTCGAAATAGTGGGCTGAGAAGACACAACCCACTGAGACGTGTTATTTGAGGATGACATCTTGAATACTACCTATTAAAATATTTCTTTTAAAATAGCTAACAATTTTCATGCAAAATATGGAAAGTTCCTAACAATCAGGACTTTTTCTTGATAACGCATAAATTTCTTTTTGGTTAGGAATACTTCAATGTGTGACTTAGCATTTAAAAAGAAGGATAAAGTGGATAAAGGATAAAGTGTTATTTCAATGGATTTTCTAAATCTCAGCCCAATGGATTTTCCAAATATCCAAGATGTAGAAGATATCCCTCCAGAATTCGTACACTTCACTGTATTAAAAACGTACAATTTTTATCTTTTAAAAAATCATAGAATATTGATTATCAATGTTTTATGATTCAGGACTAAGTTTTGTAAATCTGTAGATGGAATCAGACCATAACCCTATACCAATATGCTTAAAAACTACCTCAAAATCGCCTTGCGTAACTTACTCAGAAACAAATTACTTTCTCTGATCAACATTGCTGGTCTAAGCCTTGGGCTGGCTTGTTGTATGCTTATTTTGCTGTATACCAAGGATGAAGTGTCTTTTGACGGCTTCCATGACAAAAAAGAGCAGCTTTACAGGCTTACCTGTGAAGTCGCCAGAAAGGACGAACCCGTGGAAAAGTACGGAATTACTGCTATGGTTCAAGGTCCTGTTTTCAATCGGGAAATCCCAGAGATTAAGGAAATTGTACGGGTGTGTGGAAGAGATTTTATCGTGAAAAAAGATGCCGAGACTTTTAATGAAAGTATTGTCTGGGCAGATGATAACTTTTTTTCGGTATTTTCTTTTCCTCTGATCTCCGGCGATCCGAAGTCCGTTTTTAAGGAAATCAACTCCCTGGTACTCAGTGAAGAAATGGCCAAAAAATATTTCGGCTCTACCCCAAAAGCCATCGGTAAAACCTTAGAAGTCGAAATCTATAAAGAAGGAAAGGCTAAATTTGAACCTTTTGTAGTGAGTGGTATCGCCCGAAATTGCCCTCAAAACTCAAGCATTCAATTCAAAATGCTTATGCCATTCAAATATTACGAAAAAATAAACCCAGACAAATGGTGGTTTAATCTAGGTTACCCTACTTTCTTGGTCATGAATCCAAAAACAGATGTCAAAGCCGTAACAGCCAAAATGAAACAAGTTTTTGAAAAACACGCTGCCGAGCAACTCATCGAGGAGAGAAAACACGGCTTTGATGCTCACTATACATACAGCGTGCAGCCTTTCCTGGCTATGCATCTCGATAATAGCTATGTAGGATACGGCATTGCCCACGCCAGCAATCCCGTGTATTCTTATATTTTACTAGGAATTGCCTTGTTTATTTTATTGATTGCCTGTATCAATTTTATCAACCTCACCATTGCCCAATCTCTGAAAAGGGGAAAAGAAATCGGCTTGCGGAAAGTAGTCGGTGGGCAGCGAAATCAACTGATTGCCCAGTTTCTGGGAGAGTCTTTTTTTGTTACTTTTCTAGCATTTGCCATGGCATGTGTATTGGCTGAACTGGCCTTACCTGCCTTTAACAATTTAGCAAACAAGCAATTAAGTTTAAGTTATTTGTTTGATTTTCAGTTGTTGATTGGATTCATTATTTTGTTTGTACTTACTGGTCTGGTTGCTGGGGTATATCCGGCTTTGGTGCTATCGGGTTTTCATCCGGTGCAGATTTTATACAATCGTACCAAATTCAGAAGTAAAAATTATCTGGGCAAAAGCCTGGTGGTAATTCAGTTTGCCTTGGCCACTTTTCTGATGATCGCTACTTTGTTTATTTATCAACAATTCAACTACCTGACTACCAAAGACTTGGGATATAATGATGAAAATCTGCTTGAAATTAGCGTAGGGCAAGGCGGTAATAAAAAACTGCAGCAAACCTTCAAAGAACAATTTGCTCAATGCACTGGTGTACTCAGAACCGCACTACAAATGGATGGTGCTTGGGTTACCAATTCAAAAGCCAATCAAAAAGATATTACTGTAAAATATGAACACATCGACGAAGACTACCTTCCACTTTTAGGCGTGCCGATTATCGCAGGGCGTAACTTTTCCAAAGATTTTCCGGCTGACTCCTCCGGTTCGGTACTGGTCAATGAAGCCTATATCAGCGCAGCTGGCTGGAAGGATGACCCAGTTGGCAAGACGATCGACTTCCTGAATGGTCAGCATACCCAATTAAGAATCATTGGTGTGGTCAAAGATTATCATTATGAATCGCTCAAAGAAGAAATAAGACCTCAGCTTTTTTCTACCAGTACGGAGCTTCCTTTTGGCGCGTTTTTAATCAGAATAAGCCCTTATAATATTCCCAAAACAATCAAAGATATTGAGTCAATCTACAAAAAACTGACTCCTTATCGCCCATTTGTGTATAATTTCAGAGATGATTTAAATTACAGAGGTTACGAAGCAGAAGCAAAATGGAAGCAAATCATTAGCTTTTCTGCTTTGATCACTATTTTCATTTCCTGCATCGGTTTATTTGGTTTGGCCTTGCTTGCCTCAGAAGCCCGCCAAAAAGAAATTGGTATCCGCAAAGTATTGGGTGCTTCGATCAAACAAATTGTAACGCTTTTGTCTGTAGATTTTGTCAAATTGGTTTTGATCGCTTTTGTGATTGCCGTGCCTTTGGCTTGGTATGTCATCCATCAATGGCTGCAAAATTTTGCCTATCGCATTGAAATTACTTGGTGGGTTTTTGCCCTGGCTGGTATGTTGGCTTTGCTTGTGGCTTTGATCACGGTAAGTTTTCAATCTATCAAAGCCGCTATGTTGAATCCGGTGGAGGCACTTAGGAATGAATAAGCTTCTTAAAAATCTATGATTCAAGGAAATTGAGCTAATTGCCTTCGTATAAGATAAACACATCTGGCATTTTTTCAAATATGGTATTTGTTGCCTCCGAATGCGTGAATAAAAGCAGTGCATTCGGAGCAACAAACTCCGGAGTTTTTATTTTCCAACTTATTTGCGGGTGCTTCTCAAAATATGGCTAATCTTTGGCACCAAAATTTACCAATGGCAAAAGTCTGAGTAAAAGTGGATTTTCTTTGACATAATTCAAAATACCGATTTGAAGCCCTTTGAGCTTTCGGGCATAGTTGAATACCCCGATTGTAACTCCGTGCTGTTCGCCCCGGATATGATTAAAGGCACTTACCGAAAGCCCCCTCATACGACCTTCTTCCTGCACCTTGAAGTAAAACCCAGCCAAACTCAGGCCCGATACGTTTCTTCCACCCACCACGGGAGCGATGTTGATTCCTACAACTTTCTCGCTTCCCAGTGCTATCCCGGCTACGTTTAGTCCAGCAAGCCTCTCTCCTGCTCCCAGTGCTACTCCTGCCAGATTGATCCCGGTCACATTGCCACCAGCACCCAGCGCAATTCCGGCTACATTCAATCCTGTAATATTTTCACCAGCTCCAATGGCAATCCCTGCCAGATTAATTCCTCGGATGTTTTCACCAGCACCCATGCCTATCCCGGCTACTTGGAGTCCTGTCATAGTCGCACCGCTGCCGATACCCATTCCAGCAATATTGATTCCTTTGAGGTCACCGCCGGATCCTAGGCCTAAGCCGGCCAGGTTGAGTCCTACTACTTCATCTCCGGCACCCATTCCAAGACCCGACAGATTGATTCCTTTCAGGTCATCTCCAGCACCAATGCCTAAGCCTCCGATGTTGAGCCCGACGACATCCCGCCCTGCGCCAAGCCCTAAGCCTCCCAGGTTAATTCCCCGGACATTACCCCCGGCACCTACTCCCAAACCTCCCAGATTGATTCCGTTTAGGTTTTTTTCAGCAGCAATCCCAAAAATACCCACAGAGATTCCATTGATTTGATTAGCACCGCTGAGAGGTAGCCCTACTGCCAGTCCATTGACGATACCCATATTTGCTTTTTCGTAAGGTATCCACAAAGTGAGATTCATGCCGTTGATTTTCTCTACGTTTTTATCCCGATAGTTAAAACGAACGCCATTGAATTTTTTGGAGTTCCCAAATCCGATTCCGGTATGTTTGGCTGCCAGATTAAATCCTCCTCCGGCATCTTGAGCATAACTTGTTGAAAAAACAACAACAATAATTAGAATTGTACACAATGATTTATGCAAGTTATTCATGGTTATATATGGTTTATGAATTGATTCAATGGCTAGACACCAAAGAAAAGGTGGGAGTTGCATCTGAAAAAAATAATTTAGCAGGATTTGCTCAAAGGCAGCATTGACAGGCTCTTTGGGCGTTTTTGTCGGCTTTTACATTCCCTAGGTCTTTGGCCAGAATCCAATCTTCGCAAGCAGATTGAATTTGATTTTGTTGATATTTGATAAATGCCCGATTTACCAAAGACTTTTGATGATTGGGGTCTAAATCAAGCACCTGATCGTAATGCTCAAGGGCTTCTTTAAATTTTTTAAGCTCCTGATAAATCCAGGCAGTATTGTAAAGAATTGTTTTTTTATGCGGTGAATCGGAGTCAATTCGTAGTGCAGTTTGATAATCCTGGAGGGCAGCCTCATAGTTTTGGAGTCTGACCAGTGTTTGTGCCCTACCGATATAGGTATTGGCTTCTTGTCCGTTGAGGTTGAGCGAAGATACATAATCATTGAGGGCTGCGGTATGATTGCCACTAAACCTTTTACTACGCCCTCTTCTTCGATAGGCTTTGGCATCGGCAGGGTTTTCCTCAATGGCTTTGTTGAATAATTCAATGGATTCGGAATAGGCTCCTGAAGTAAATTTTGATTCACCTTCTTTGACAAAATCTTCCATATCTTGTGCAAAAAGTATCCCTATGGAGATCAAAACCAGTAGCCATACAATACTTGAGGACTTTATTTTCATACCAATCATTTAATATCACAAAGATTGCAAATAATAGGCTCTAAGTCAAAAAAAATTATCCGAATCTTCATTCCTACTAAGGCAAAAGAGCAAAATCGCTTAAATCGATTTTGCTCTTTGCTATACTTATTATTTACGAACTATGGAATAAACACGACTACATCTTATAAAAAATCCACTTTCCTAGTTCTTTGAAGTTCACCTTTTTGCCATACATCAAAATCCCAACCCGATAGATCCGTGCCGCTACCCAAGTAGTGCCTATAAAACCTAGAATAAGGAGTACCATAGACAAAATCAGTTCCCAAGCTTCTACACCTCCAAAAGGGATTCTGACCATCATAATAATTGGTGAGGTAAATGGAATGATTGACATCCAAAAAGCTACAGAACCGTCAGGATCCCGAATTACTGCCTGAAAAGCAATAAACGCGATGATCAGCGGCATCGAGACTGGCAAAACAAACTGCTGGGTATCCGTTTCGCTATCTACAGCGGAGGCTACCGCCGCAAACATAGCACTGTACAAAAGGTATCCGCCCAAGAAATAAAATAAAAACGTACTGATAATCAATACAATCGGAACATTGGAAAACTCGGAAAAGACTCTTTGAATGATTTGTTGCTCTTGTTCTTTTTCTGCTTCACTTTTTTCGGGCGTATTTTCTTGTAATTGTTCAATAGCTGCCGATTTTTGGGAAGGATTCTGCAAGCCAAAAATAGTAGTCACCCCGGTCACAATGGCGAAGGTAAGTACAATCCACAACACAAACTGAGTCATCCCAATCGCAGCCACGCCCAGGATTTTGCCCATCATCAGTTGAAAAGGCTTCACCGATGAAATAATGACCTCGATAATGCGGCTTGTTTTTTCTTCTACCACCCCACGCATTACTTGTTGAGAATACAAAAGTACTGCCATATAAATAATAAAAGCAATCATAAAACCCAGAATAAAAGCCGCTCCTGAGCTGCTTTCTTCGCCTTTGAGGGTTTCGGGTTGGATGTCGACTTTGGTCTTGAGACTTTCAAGCACCTTTTTGTCAATACCTGTTTTATTGAGTTTGATGCCCTTGATAACCTGCTCGATGCCGCCCCTAATTTCCAATTCAAGCTCGAGGCTAATACTTTTTTTACCGATTAGGGTGATTCCTTCGGGTTTGTCCAGATTAATCGCTGGAATATATAAAATGGCATAAAATTCACTTTTTTCCAGTTCAGCTTTTGCCTTCTCCAATCTATCGTGTTTGGAGGGGATAAATGTAAGCTTATTTTGAGACTTTAAGTTTTGTACTATTTGCTTGCTGAGATCGATTACCTCGATCTTTTTTTCATTTTCAAAACTTGTAGCCAATAAAACGGGAAGCATAATCAAACCTGCAAATAACAAAGGGGTCAGAATAGTCATCCAGATAAATGAAGGTTTACGAACCCTCACCAAATATTCTCTTTTTAAAACCAGTAATATCTTGTTCATATTTGTATTTTTTAACAATTTAGTCTTAGATTGTATTGCCGGAAACCAGCATAATAAAAATTTCTTCCATGCTTGGAATTTTCTCCTGGAAATTGTGGACTTCCACGTGATTGATCAGTTCTTTGATCAAATCGTTGGGCGATGCTCCTTGTGGGGTTTGAATGGATGCCTGAATAAAATTGAGATCGATTTCCTCACTGGATAAAATGCTGTAATCCGCTGAAAGTTGCCCATTCAGATGCCCTTTATAATCTACTGTATACGTATTGGTCTTATAACGCTGTTTGATCTCTCGCTTGAGTCCATCAAGAATTTTCTCGGATTTATTGATCAAAATCACATATTCGCATAGCTCTTCTACAGACTCCATGCGGTGGGTTGAGAAAATAATGGTAGAGCCTTTTTCACGTAGTTCTAGGATTTCATCTTTGATCAAACTGGCGTTTACGGGGTCAAATCCGCTGAAAGGCTCATCCAAAATGATTAGCTCGGGTTCGTGAAGTACCGTAGCCACAAACTGTACTTTCTGCGCCATTCCTTTGGAGAGGTCTTGCACGTTTTTGTTCCACCAGGTTTTGATGTCAAATTTCTCAAACCAGATTTTGAGCTTTGCCAAGGCTTCTTTTCGGCTGAGTCCCTTCAATTGTGCCAGATAAAGCAATTGCTCTCCTACCTTCATCTTGCGATACAAACCGCGTTCTTCAGGCAAATAACCGATACGTGCGATGTGTTTTGGCATCAAAGGCTCTCCATTGAAGAGTATCTCCCCACTGTCTTGCCCTATGATCTGGGTAATGATCCGAATTAGAGAGGTTTTTCCGGCCCCATTAGGACCTAATAAACCCACAATCGATCCCCGAGGGATATTGAGGCTCACCTCATGCAATGCCCGGTGATTGGCGTAGCTTTTTGTAATGTTCTTTACTTCCAGAATGTAATCCATATTTTCAATATTTGTTGGCCTGTAATTTTTCTTGAAATTATCATCTCTTTTTAATTAAACCATAGGTAGCTCTTCACAATACTTTGTTACAATTCATTTTATTTTTCACAATAACTAAATATTTAGTTTATTTGAATACCAAGACTTACCGGATGGGTATTGTCAATTAATTCAATGAAAATCAATTATTTATTTTAACTAAAAAAAAATGAGAGTACAAAGACGTATTACCCCTGAGGTTTCTGCTGGATCGATGGCGGATATTGCTTTTTTATTGTTGATCTTTTTTCTGGTCACTACTACGATTGCCTCTGACAAAGGTCTGGGTATGCTTTTACCTCCTGACAAAAGAATTCCACAGGATTTGCACGACCGAAATGTTTTTGCAATTATTTTGAATTCGCACAATGATTTATTGGTAGAAAACGAACCCAAAAACTTAGAATCTCTAAAAGAAGAAGCCAAAGGATTTATCAACAACCAAAAGAAGAAAAAAAATTGGTCGGATAGCCCCAAAATAGCTGTTATTTCTATCAAAACCGACCGGGGGACAGAATACCTACAATACATCAAGGTATTGGATGAGATCAAAGCCGCTTATCACGAGCTTCGTGCCGATGCATTGGGCATAAGCCCAGAGGAATATCTGGCACTTGAAGAAGCAGATCAATTGGATGAAAAAATGCTGAAAAAACTTGAGGATGTACGTGCCCAATTCCCAATCCGTATTTCAGAAGCAGAACCATCGGCGGTGAGAAATTAAGGAAATTAAGGAAATTAGATTAATTAAAGAAATTAAATTAATTAAGGAATTAAGGAAATTATAAATTTACCTTGTTAGAAATCGGATTTACTTTCAAGGAAAATAACCAATAAATTGTACTATTCCAATTTTTAACTGATAAAAATATATTTTTAATTAGAAATTATAAAAAAAGAATAATTTATAATAATTTGGTTTTCAATGTTTATTAAGGAATTTAAGGAAATTAAGGAAATTAAGGAAATTAAGGAAATTAATGAAATTAATTATATTAAGGAAATTAATTAATTTTAGGAAATTAAGGAAATTAAGTAAATTAAGGAAATTAAGGAAATTAAGGAAATTAAGGAAATTAAGGAAATTAAGGAAATTAAGGAAATTAAGGAAATTAAGGAAATTAAGGAAAT
>JANRIC010000112.1:0-25852 GCA_033765345.1 Microscillaceae bacterium | reverse complement strand
ATTCTCCGCATGGGCTTAGATATTCTCCGCATGGGCTTAGATATTCTCCGCATGGGCTTAGATATGCTCCCAATGGGCTGAGATATACTCCTCATGGGATGGGAAATTCTCCGCATTTGATTGGATTCGACGACAATATTTTATCAAATTCCGTGCAAAGCTTACCCAATGAGGAGTTTATCTTATCCCATTCTGATTATATCTAAGGCCATTCGGAGAATATCTAAGCCCATGCGGAGAATATCTAAGCCCATGCGGAGAATATCTAAGCCCGTGGATGTATCAAATGCCTACTATGATCTCTAATGTCACAAATTGTTATTACTAAAAACATCTCTTTATACATAAATTGATCCTATGAAAATCATTGCCATCGGGCGAAACTATGCAGCCCACATCGAGGAATTAAAAAATGAAAAACCTGAAGCTCCGGTAATTTTCACCAAACCGGATACCGCTTTACTCAAAGACAATGAGCCGTTTTATTACCCGGATTTCTCTAAAGACATCCATCATGAGGTAGAATTGGTATTAAAAATCTCTAAAATGGGCAAAAACATTGAGGAAAAATTTGCCTATAAGTATTTTGATGAGATCGGACTTGGGATAGACTTTACGGCCAGAGACCTGCAATCCTACCTCAAATCCAAAAGCCTTCCCTGGGATTTGGCCAAGGGTTTTAATGGCTCTGCCCCTATTTCTGCTTTTAAACCCATTTCTCAATTTCCTGATCTGAAAAATATCCGATTCAACCTTCAAGTTAACGGCGCATTGCGTCAGGAAGGAAATAGTGGATTTATGATTTATGATTTCAGCTATATCATCAGTTTTGTGTCGCAATATTTTACCTTGAAGCCCGGAGATTTGATTTTTACGGGTACGCCGGCCGGAGTAGCTGCTGTACAAGTGGGAGATCGCTTAGAGGCTTATTTGGAAGAGGAAGAAATGCTGAATTTTGAGGTGAAATAATAAAAAAGCCTGACCTTGACTGGCCAGGCTTTTTATTTCTAAAAATTTGGTTCAAATTATCTGATGATAATGACTTTGGATACCTTTTCAGTACCATTGTGGTAGCTTAGGGTATACGTACCTTTTTGCAGACTTAGCTTAGAAAGGTCAATCTCTGCGTTTTGACCTACCTCTAGCATCTGTTCTCCACTGTATACCGTCTTACCCAAACGATCCAGAATGACTGCACTCACTTTAGAAGCCACTTGACTGGTGTTGGCGATAGTGAGCTGGCCGTCTGCAAGCACCGGATTGGGATACACATTCAGTTTTTCCTCGAGGTTATTTTGCAAAGTGGTGCTTGGTGATGCAGCCACACGATTGATATTATTTGTAAAAGTAATATTTAAGGTCAAGGCTGTACCTGTATCTCCACTGCTATTGAGTTGTGAATACGGAGTAGCCTTAAAGGTATACTGCCCGGCAGAGAAAGTCTGCCCATAATAATCTCCTCCTACATCTCCAAACATAGCATAGGGAGCACCGTTTTCATTTCTAAGACTATTTACAGTCCCAAATGATTCCAATACCACACTTCCGGCAGTACCTCCCGACACATTGGCACGAATGTTTAGCTGGTCGGTAGGCAGTGAGGCCAGGTCAATGGTTTCATCATTTTGGAGAGTTTTGATTTCCTGGTCTGTCAAAGCATTGATTAGGGTCATGGAGCTTACACTCAGTCCTGAAGAAGGCGGTGGTGGCGGCGGCGTTACTTCACCGCTTACGAAAGTAAAATTTATTTCCTTCACCGCTCCTTTCGTACCTAGTTTTCCGGCTCCGCTGTAAGGAGTGATGACCAGTTTATAATTGTCTCCAGCAGCAATCGGTTTGATAGGCCAAGGAATTAGTCCGTTTGCATTATCTCCGAACATGGCAAAAGGCTGCACGCTTTCTACCTGTTGCCAGGTAGCACTTCCTGAAAGATTCAAATCCACACTACCTGTATTGCTGGTATTGACCTTAAAACTGATTTTGGTAGTAGGCAATGTAGTAAGATTAAACTGAGTGCCATCCTGAAGGTTTTCATAACCCGGAATCGGTTGGTTAGTCAATGTATTGATGACCGATACGCTGTTTACAATCGGGGCAGTACTTGTAGGAGGTGGAGGGGGAGCAGTAGTATTGACAAAACTAAAACTTACAACCTGTGCCAATCCGGCAGTACCATCTAGGTTATAAGGCGTTACTGTCAGTGTAAAATTATCTCCGGCTTTTGGGACGGTTGCTTTCCAGGGGCTCCCAGAAGCATTTACATCTCCAAATAAGAAATAAGGAGCAGCACCTTCGGTCTGATTCCAGGTAGCAGCACCTGCAAGGTTAAAGTTAACTTTTTGAGGTGCGCTAGAGGTAAATGCTTGAATAGACAACTGACTCGGATCTACGGTGGCTAGATTGATCTGAGCACCACTTAGCAAAGGGTCGTGACCTGATACAGCTTGCCCAGTGGCTGTATTGATCAATACCAATTTATTAATGGTAACCCCTGCACCTATTACATCAGGAGGAGTAGTGCTTGTGGTAGAATATTCATAAGCTCCGATATCAGGGAGTCCCTGGCGGTTGGTTCCTCTTTGGTCGGTTGGCGTTGTAAAGCTATTGTTTGCTTTGTTGATCGCAGGACTGGTAGCCGATAAAGCCTTAGTCATAGTACCTCCTCCATTATCAGCCAGAGCCAGTAGTTTGGGGTCGGCAATTGTGACATTGCTTCCGCAATTAACGGCATTTACATTATTGATAATCTGGGGATACTCAATATTACCCGAACCCTGATAAAACTCACGGCAGTTTGCCGCAATATAATTTGCCCCTTTGATGGTATTAAAGGCTACGATAGAATTATAGAGTTCAAGGCTTCTTTCACTACAAAATAACCCACCGCCACTCAGTCTACAATCATTATTATCAATAGTACAGTGCTTAACTACTGTTTTTCCTTGATTGATGATGGCAATACCACCGCCATATTCATCAGAATAATTTTGACTAACTGTACAGTTGACGATGTCCGCTTTTTTGCAGATCATCCACATAGCTCCGCCTTGCCCTTCGGTGCGGTTGTTATGAAAAACAGAATTGGTAATTTTAATGTACGCATTGGGGTTAGCCAGGGTAGCACTGGCAGATAATCCACCGCCAAAACCCCCGGATTTATTATTTTTGAAGGTACATCTATCCATTTCGAACTGTTGATCGTCATACAAGAAAATGAAAACGGCTCCACCACCTTGCTCTTTACCCTGATCCCCTACCTCGTTGCTATCAAAGACACAATTACTGATCGTGACTTTTTTGGTACGTTCGTTATTGACTCCATCCACCTGAATAGCACCTCCATTGACATAATAGTCATTGTTATTTGAGGTAGGGTTTAGAGATTTGTTGCGGAGGAAAGTACTATTGGTTACTTTGAGGTCAGAACCCACGCAATAAACGGCACCTCCTTCGCCCCAGCAGCGATTGTCAGTAAATTCGCACTGATCAATCTCAAGAGAGCCTAAAATATCAATGAAGAGTGATCCTCCATAAAGGGCACTGATGGAGACAGTTTGATTATTGGGGAATTTGCAGTTGGTAAATTTACCCGTACCGCCGTATTTGATGTAAAATACCCCTCCCCCACGGGTGTTGGTTCTAAAGTTAGCGAAAGTTACATTATCAGCCTGTACGTCAGCGTGATTATACACAAACATCATTCTAAAGATCGGTGCAGAGGCAGACCGGCTGATCGTTGCGCCGTTTCCTTTGAAAATCAGAACCTTATTGGTATTTGAATCGGTTCTCCAGACAGGCAATCCGTTGGGTCCTAATCCTTCGGGTGCTTCTTCAATGATTCTATCCAACACATAGCTCCCCCCGTTCGCCAGATGAATAGTATTAATCAAATCATTGTTGTCTTTTGCTGCACGGATTGCTTCCACCAATCCGTTAGTTCCATATACATTTCCATTGGTAATGTAAAAATCCTTTGCTATCGACCGTATACAAAAAATAGTAGACAGTGTAAGAGTTAGTAATAAAAACTTGTACTTAAACATTTTTTAAATTAAGTTTAGTTTGCAAATGATCATTTAATTTGCGGATCGCAATTTGAGTAATTGAGCTAATTGTCTTTTCCGAAATTAGAATACCGTTTAAGTCTGTAAAAACAGAAAATCAACCGTACTGATGAGTTAATCCTTTTAATTTGACTGAATAGGCAGTTGTATTCCCTTCTTGATGGGTGAATTTATTGTGCCTGAATAAAATTTTTCAAAATAAAGAATGTCATCAAAAAACAATTTGTAATAAATTTTACTGGTGATTGTATTACCTAGGAAGCCCTTCTTGAATTTTAAGTATAGAAAACAGTATTGATGTTGATTAAAATAAATGGGCAATAGTTTTAATGAGTCCACAGCTATAAAAAATTGTACAAAATCAACATTACCTATCCACTTTCGATAGATATTCATTTAAAATTCAAGAACAGTTTGATAACAAGATGTAGTTAAAGAAGAAATGTATTTATGGAATTTTACGGGGTTGAAGCAATCAAGTTTTGCTATTTATACAAAAGTAATGAAATATTCTTACTTCACAATGTTTTTTTATTTTTTTTTGAGGAAAATTAATTTTCGGTATAGAAAGTACCTGAGCGATTGTTTACACACACCTCGTATTATACGCTCTAAAATCCTGTAAATCAGGCTTATTGGTTCTTTCAGCATAGTGCTTAGGTTTGCTAATAAAATTATTTATTTAAAAAGCTTACATAAAGGAATTAATCAAGAGCTGAATAAAATTCAAATATAATTGCTTACACTTCCCTCTTATGGTCTAATCATATTTAAAACCTACACGTGTAGGTGCTTTTTTCTTTTGTTAGGAGAGAAAAAAAAAACCTGAGATATCCCAGGTTTCCAGCACAAATATAATTTTTTAAAGAAATTTATTTACTTTTACTTAAGGCCATTTTTACGGCTTCATAAGCATTGATGATGCCACCACTTACAGAAAGTTTCTCAAAAGCTATTTTGCTTGTATCACCAGGTTTGGTCACTTCAAGCGGGTATTTTCGGGAAGATTTCATTAAAATATCTCTTATCTCGGCTGATGACAAATCCGGGAAATATGACATCAACAGGGCTGCCACCCCACTGACTACTGGAGCTGCCATACTGGTTCCCTGGAGGTTTTTGAATTGTCCGTCGGGCACAGTAGAGTAAATCTGAACACCTGGGGCAAAGATATCCACATTTTTTTGTCCGTAATTTGAGAAATCACCTACAAAATTGCTTTCATCACCCATAGAAGAAGCACCCACCTCGATCCAGAGGCTAGAAGCTCCTCCCTGACTAAAATATTTATTGGGGTAATTTGCTTCCTTATCGATGTCTTTGCTGTCATTTCCGGCGGCATGAATGAGGAGTACACCTTTTGCTTCGGCATATTTAACAGCCTCGTCTACTACTTCTTTTTGGGGAGAATAATCTTTTCCGAAGCTCATATTGATGATTCGAGCACCATTATCAGCGGCGTAGCGGATGGCATTGGCTACGTCTTTGTCGCGTTCGTCACCGTCAGGCACAGTTCGGATGACCATAATTCTGACATTGTCTGCAATTCCGTCCATACCCAAATCATTGCCACGAATGGCGGCTATAATACCTGACACGTGGGTTCCGTGTTCTGCATCAGGGCCTTCTACTTCGTTATTTCCATAAGATTTTTCGGAGGTATCTGTATAATTATCAGCAACGATGCTTCTAGGGTCAAATTCGGTATTGTAGCCATAGTTGAGTTGCCCTTCAAAATATTCTTGATATTCAGTCACTTCACTTTTGAGTGTTTGTGCGTCCATACTAGGATCATTGCTGAACACGTCTGTTAGAATGAATTTGGCTCTTTGAATACGTGTGTCTTGAGAGGTAATACCTTTTACATCCTGAATATTAAAATTATCTTTGCCCAGGTGTTCAGTAAGGGTCTCAAGGCACTGACTGATCATGGTCAATGTTTGCTTGATTTGATTGTATTCATTGTTGAGTTCTTCTACTTTCTGCTCAAAATCAGTTTTGATTTTTTGATAGTATTCAAACTCTTTTTGGTCTTTTTTGGCGATCTCGGCAGCGTTTTTACCTCCATATTTTTTCTTGAGATGTACATAAATTCGGGTAAGTTCATAATTATCGTGGTCTACATCCTTGCCGTCTTTTCCTCCGATAAAATCCCAACCGTGGATATCGTCTACATAACCGTTTTGGTCATCGTCTATTCCGTTGCCTGGTTTTTCTTTGGGGTTTGTCCAGATATTGCCTTTTAGATCATCGTGGTCTATTTCTACGCCGGAGTCAATGACTGCTACTACGACAGTTTTGGATTTACGTCCTTTGAGCAATTCATACGCTTTTTGGGTGCTAACTCCACGAAATTGGTCGGATTCTTCATCCAGATGATGCCAGTTGGTGGGAATGTCTTGTTGAGCGGATACATATCCAACCGAGCTAATCCATATCAGACCTCCCAGGAAAATGTTGATTTTCATAGTATTATTTTATTTTTTTAATGTTAAAGCTTTGATGAGCAATCAATTAAAAAAGCTTATTGGTACTTTAACGTAAATTTGTGGAAATATTTTCATTTTATACCCAGATTAAAGTGATTTTCAATACAAGACCCTTTTGGGGCAAATTTTGAATGATTTAATGCCTAATGCTTCCATGTAAGGGTCTTGCTTTTAAAACCACTTTGGTTTGAGTCTCATTTCTAAGATAGTAAATTTATCGGAATTTAAGCACTTTATTTACTGATTAATTTAGCATTCATTTTTAGATAGATTCTTGAATATCAGCTTCTCGTTTATCCTATAGGTTAATCGCATCAACGAAAAGACACAATGAGCTTTTCCAAGCCCCCAAAGGGGCGAAATATTTATAGAAATTCAAAATGACGTAAAATTAAGTTCCGTAGGAACGGCATAGATGTCGTTCCTACGGAACTTTATCAACTGAAAATGAAATTGCTATCCATATTTTACTCCAACTTAAAATAGTTGAGAATTTATTTGTGCATTTCAGAAAGATGTATTTACTTTGAATTACAAAGCACTTTAAAATACATTTATAACTAAAATATGATACGAATATGATTGCTCAAAACATAAGACTTATGATTATTGTGCTTGTCGTAGCACTTATTTTATTGATTCCCTTCGTAGCGATGCAATTTACAGGTGAGGTGAAGTGGACGCTGTCCGATTTTGTGATTGCTGGTGTTCTGCTGCTTGGCACTGGGCTGCTCTGTGAGTTTACTGTGAGGAAAGTAAAAAAAATCGAGTATCGAGTGGCTATCGTGTTATTTCTTTTGGTGATGCTTTTCCTAATATGGATAGAGCTTGCTGTGGGAGTGTTTGGGACGCCCTTTGGTGGAAGTTAGGCGTGAAGGTTTTTTATTAGGGAGTGCTGGTCTACATAAACCGTCAAAAAATATAAAAAAAGCCACAGTATTATTCGAACTGTGGCTTCTTATTTTTAGGCTTAAAGGGTTCTGATTACATCATACCGCCCATTCCGCCGGGCATTCCACCGTGGTGCATTCCGCCACCTGCGTTTTCGTCAGGTTGGTCGGCTACTACAGCTTCGGTAGTCAGCAACAGGGCAGCAATAGAAGCGGCGTTTTCAAGAGCCAGACGGGTCACTTTGGTAGGATCAATAACACCGGCTTTGAACAGGTCTTCGTACACATCGGTACGAGCATTATAACCGAAGGAGCCTTCGCCTTCTTTTACTTTTTGTACCACTACGGAGCCTTCGCCACCAGCGTTTTCTACGATAGTTCTCAAAGGAGCTTCCAAAGCAATGCGGATGATGTTTACCCCTGTAGCTTCATCTTCGTTGAGAGTGACTACTTTGCTGAGGGCACTTAAAGCACGAATCAATGCCACACCACCACCAGTAACGACACCTTCTTGAACGGCAGCGCGGGTAGCGTGCAGGGCATCATCTACGCGGTCTTTTTTCTCTTTCATCTCTACCTCAGTAGCAGCACCGATATACAGGATAGCTACACCGCCTGATAGTTTGGCAAGTCTTTCCTGAAGTTTTTCACGATCATAGTCAGAAGTCGTGTTATCGATTTGCGCTTTGATTTGGTTGATGCGAGCTTGGATGTCGTCTTTGCTACCTGAACCGTTTACGAGGGTAGTATTGTCTTTGTCGATGATGATTTTCTCAGCGGTTCCGAGGTAATCCAGGGTAGCGTTTTCGAGTTTATAACCTCTTTCTTCGGAGATCACAGTACCGCCAGTAAGGATAGCAATATCTTCAAGCATTGCTTTTCTACGGTCGCCGAAGCCAGGAGCTTTGACAGCAGCTACTTTCAAGGCACCACGGATTTTGTTTACTACTAAGGTAGCTAGAGCCTCACCGTCTACATCTTCGGCGATGATCAACAAGGGGCGGCCGGTTTGAGCTACGGCTTCCAGCACAGGAAGAAGCTCTTTCATGGAAGAAACTTTTTTCTCAGAGATCAGGATAAAAGCGCCGTCCAGGTTAGCTTCCATTTTCTCGGTATCAGTCACGAAATAGGGAGAAAGGTAACCGCGGTCAAACTGCATCCCTTCTACGGTTTTCACCTCAGTTTCAGTACCTTTGGCTTCTTCTACGGTGATTACGCCGTCTTTGCCTACTTTGTCCATCGCATCGGCGATCATTTGGCCGATTTTCTCATCGTGGTTGGCAGAGATGGTCGCTACTTGAGCGATTTCGCTAGAATTGTTGATTTGCTTGGATTGATTTTTAAGGTCTTCTACGATCACATCCACGGCTTTGTCGATACCTCTTTTGAGATCCATAGGATTAGCACCTGCGGCTACGTTTTTGATTCCGGCATTAAAGATCGCCTGAGCCAATACAGTAGCGGTAGTAGTACCGTCACCAGCAGTATCAGCAGTTTTAGAAGCCACCTCTTTGACAAGTTGAGCACCCATGTTTTCGATAGGGTCTTTCAGCTCAATTTCTTTGGCTACGGTTACACCATCTTTGGTAATTGTAGGGGCACCAAATTTTTTATCCAGAATCACATTACGACCTTTGGGTCCGAGTGTAACTTTAACGGCGTTAGCCAATGCGTCCAAACCTTTTTTCAGTTTGTCTCTTGCTTCGGTATCAAAAAATATTTCTTTTGCCATAGTTCAGAAATAGGTTAATGTAGTTTAACAATTAAATAAATAATTTTTTGTTTGTTCAAAATGAGCATTTAGAACAATTAAATAACTGCGAAAATGTCAGATTCACGCATAATCAAGTACTCTTTACCGTCAACGGTAATTTCTGTACCGGCATATTTGCCGTATAAAACCTGATCACCTTCTTTAACCGTCATCGGTTCATCTTTTTTTCCGGTTCCCACAGCTACCACCTTTCCTCTTTGAGGTTTTTCTTTGGCAGTGTCCGGGATGATAATTCCGGAAGCAGTTTTTTCTTCTGCGTCAGCGGGTTCAACTAGAACACGATCAGCCAATGGTTTAATGTTCAATGACATATCTCTCTGTATTTTTAAATTAAAAATTATTATTTATTTTAATCCCTTCATGTACATTTCTTATGCCAGGGAAAATTTAAGCAAAAATGGCATATTATTTCTGACATTTTTGCATTTTGGTCTGAAAAAAAATCAGGTTTCGTCATTGATATTTCCAATTATTTTTTTTAGAATTAAAATTAAATTTGGTTAATAAAAGTTTTAATACCATTCCAACGGCTTTTTTTCAGAATCTTGAAATATATTTCTTGTAAATTTAAATTATACATCAAAAAAAAATCTGTGTCATCCTGATTTGTCAGTGATTACACGCCAGAGTTAATGCGGATATTTATGAAACAACTGAATAAAGATTGGCTTACAAGCGGTTTAATTGATTTTGAGTACAAAAAGTATATCTTGCTGGCGTATTTGCAGGAGGTAAAAGGAAATTTTGACAGTGTCAGGTTGTACCCTTATCTGTCAGACTTGGTTTTCCATTATCAAAATCTACTCACACTTAAAAAGAATAAGGAGCTAATTTATGAAAATTTCCCCAAAAAGATCAGCAAGGCAGATTTTGAGAAGCTTCGGATACAATATAAAAAAGTAGTAGCCGATGACGATATCATGTCAGAGCTTGAGGAAATTCTTCATTTTGCCCTGCCACAGGTTCAAACGATGCTGCGGGAAGGCAAAGATTTGTTTGATTTTGTGGAGGAGCATTTGGAAATCAGCCCGATTGGGATTAGTCCTTTGCGTTTCGAGGAGGGGTATTTATTTCTGGATGAGAAAAATGTACGAGAAACGTATATTTATCAATACCAACTGACGGTTTTTGAGAATGCCCACGAGACTTTTAGGGCGATACACGTGATTTTCCTGGAGACGGTACTCAAATCTATTGGGAAAACTTTTGAAAATATGAAACTGGATTTGATTCGAAAATATCAGAAGTTTCCTAATCCGGCGGCTTATTTGGTATATTCACAGCTGAGTTTTCCTTTGCAGGAGACTTTGCTCCCGGTGGCCAAGCGTCTGCTGGTCAAATATGTAGCCTCTGGAAATTAAGAAACTGGGGGCTCTCGATATTTTGAGACCTATCAAAAGAGTTATTTTTAAGTAGTCCATAGTAATTAGTCGATAGTCCATAGTAAATGCAATCATCTGATTACCAATTAATTATAAAAAATCACACAAACTAATTATAGGCAACTACTTATTAGAATTAACTTGAGTAATGATTATGTATACTCAAAATAAAATGGTGTGCAAAAAAAGGTTTTATCAATCCTTAAGAAATTGCCCCGAAGGGGTCTTGTATTGTAAATCACCTGAATCTCGTATCTCATAATAAACCTCAGCAAAAGTTTTATTGCTGTATCACAAGTTGAGTTGGAAATACACATTTTCCATCCAATCAATAAATGTTTACAAAAAATTCCTGTTTTTCAGTAACAAGCTGCCCCGCATCGGAGTATTTACAACAAAGATTTACCATTCTAAAACCCAAACCGTCCTACTATGTCTCAATATACACTCCAATTTCAATGCCTAGCCGAAAATGCCTATTGCCTAAAAGATTCACCCAAAAAGGATTTTTATTTGTATATCGTACTCCAGGGTGGGGCAGCTCCTAAAAATAACAAACGCATCCCACTGAACATTTCTTTGGTGATTGACCGAAGTGGGTCTATGGCTGGTGACAAACTGAATTATGTCAAAAAAGCTGTAGATTTTGTGATTGATAACCTGAGTGCCGAAGATATTCTCTCTATTTTGCAATATGATGACCTGGTGGAAGTACTCAGTGCCTCAGCCAAAGTCACCAACAAAGCTGAGCTACACCGCTTGGTGCAAAAGATTCAGGATCGTAACTCAACCAATTTGAGTGGTGGAATGCTTGAGGGCTACAATCAGGTTGCTCTGACCCTTCAAAAAGCTTTTGTAAATCGGGTTTTACTCCTTTCTGATGGACTGGCAAATGTGGGCATCGTAGACCCGGCTCAGTTACAGCAAATTGCACAGAAGAAATTCAGGGAAGAAAGTATCGGATTATCTACTTTTGGAGTAGGAGCAGATTTTAATGAAATTCTGATGACCAATCTTTCCGAATATGGAGGTGCAAATTATTATTTTATTGATAAACCCGATCAGATTCCTCAGATTTTTGCCCAAGAATTGGAAGGGCTGCTGGCAGTAGTAGCTCAAAATACCCATTTGAAAGTCAAATTTCCTGCAAAACAGGTTCGCTGTGAGAAGGTCTACGGTTATCCCTTTACTGTAAGTCAACACGAAATCAGCATCAACTTCAATGATGTATTTGCAGAAGAAAAAAAGGCTGTTTTGATCAAATTTGAGGTATTGGGTACGCTCCAAGAAGGACTTCACTTTGAGGCTGATTTGGAGTACGATGATGTAGTCAATATCAAGAAAATACAAGAAAAGGCTTCTCTGAGCATTCCAATCAGTCCGGATGAAAAAAGCTATACTGCAGGAGTCAATCCAATAGTGATAGAGCAAACCGCCCTTTTTGTAGCCAATGATTTATTTGAGGAAGCTATCCGCCACGCAGACAAACACGATATGGAAGCCGCCAAAAAAACCATTGCTCAGATCAAAACCTACCTGGATACCTATTTCAAAATCATCGTTCCGGGCGAAGAACTCAAAAAACAATACCAGCAAATTCTGGATTATGAACAACAGCTCGAACAAATGGTGTATATGTCTTCTACCGATTATCTAATGGCACAAAAAACAAGTAGAAGTGAAAGTTATAAATTAAGAAAGAAAAAATAACAAATAAAAAATTGAACATGATTCCTATTCCGTCTTTGATCTTCATTTTATCATCTCTTTTAGGTCTGGAAAAAGAGATTGCTTTTGAACAAGTCTCTTTGAAAATGAACCTGATCACCCGACAGGGAGAGCTTATGCTGGAGAAACCCAAAGTTTATGAAGCATATACTTTATCTGAAGCTGATTCTTTGAAGTTGTATGGCAAAAAACCACAGGAAGATGCCTTACAAAGGGTCAAAATTTCTGACTGGCAAGTACAAGCTCAAACAGGGAAAGTGTCTCTCAAACTAGAGACGGATGATTCACAAAAGCTTATCGAGTTGCTTGAGTTAAGAGAAGTCACTGGGCTGGAAGAGGATATGCCACCTCATCTAAAATCCAAATTCCAGGGTGGCAGACTGGTAATGGTTCTCTTTGATGATTTTGTGGATGGCACTATTGAGACCAACGGCGAAATCCTTCGCTTGGAAGAAGAAAAACTTTACTTGGTTTTATGGAAAAAAGACACGCCGAGTATTGAAATAAAATTTAAAACACCCTTTCGGGAAAACGAACGATATCTTGAGCTGAAACACTAATCACCAAAGCTGGTGTACGAAGGCTTTGATATCAGATTCATAAATATTTCGGATTTCCTTGATCTCTTCGGGACTCAAATCAGGTACTTTCAAAGCCTCCAAGTTAGCAAGTACCTGATCGGGTCTGGAAGCTCCTGGGATGATACAACTAATCTGAGGAAATTCTAAAATCCATTTCAAGGCTAGGGGTGCTAGGTTGTCATATTGTGGAAAAAGTACCTTGAGTTTCTCGACGGCTTTGAGCCCGGTTTCATAATCTATGCCTGAAAAAGTTTCTCCTTTATCAAAAGCCTGTCCTTCCCGATTAAAAAAGCGATGATCACCAGGTTCAAAACTGGTTTGAGCGGTGTATTTTCCCGTAAGAAGACCACTGGCCAATGGCACACGCACAATAATACCTACGTTTTTTTCCTGCGCTATATCAAAAAACAACTCAGAAGGTCGCTGACGAAAGATATTAAAAATAATCTGTACAGTGGCTACATTCGGAAACTCAATGGCTTTCAGGGCTTCCTCTACCTTCTCTACGCTTAGGCCCAAATACAGAATTTTCCCTTCTTTTTGTAAATCTTCAAACAAACCGAATATCTCAGGGCGGTAGTAGACCTGCGTAGGCGGGCAATGCAACTGAATCAGATCAAGGCACTCCAAACCCATATTTTTTAGGCTGGCTTCTACATAATTGCGAAGCACCTGGGGAGTATAAGCTTCCTGGACATGAGGGTTAATTTGTCTGCCGCATTTGGTAGCTACAAAAATTCGTTCGGAGCGGGATTTTAGCAAACGCCCAACGGCTTTTTCGCTTTCACCGCCACTGTATACATCCGCTGTATCGATAAAGTTGACTCCTTGATCTATGGCTGTGTGTAGGATTCGGTCGGCAAGCTGATGATCAAAAGTACTGCCCCACTTCCCTCCTACCTGCCAAGTGCCTAGAGAGATTTCGGAGATATTAAAACCTGTATTGCCAAGAATTCGGTAATTCATAAAAATTGAGAAAATGAGATTTTCTCAAATTTAGGAAATATTTTTAGAATTTGATCTAATTCTCGATAAAATCCAGCTTTAGGGTTTTGGTATTCATATCTAGTACCGAAATTCTGTATGTATATTCTCCTACTTTCAGAGGATTAGCTCCTACATAATCAATCGGCTGTATCACAAACTTGGTTTTATTGATAGAAAGCTCTACATAGGCATACCGATAAGCTTTTGGGAAAGCCCTATATCCCGAAAATTGGCCGCTTTTGATAGTTCCATAAGAAGCTTCATTGTCACCTGATCGAACCACCACTTTCTCAAAGTCGTATTCGCTGTTATTTTCTATACGAATACTTGCAGGGCCGAATTCTTCCTCACAGGAAAAAAGCCCCAAAGAAATTGTCAAAAAAGATAATCCAAAAAGAAGGCTGATTATTTTACTTTTCATAATTTTATTTTGTTTGAACAGATATTTTCTACATTTCAGTCCATTTATAATAAACTAAACTTATGAATTGTTTTTGAAAAATAGGAGTCTTTACAAATATTTTTTTTGATTTTTTTCAAGCGTTTTTCTTTTTTTTGTTAATATTTCTTCAAATATTGATCTATGATCACTTACGAAGTCCGAATCAAAATCGACCCCAGTGTAGAATCCGCCTGGTTGCACTGGATGAAAACCGAGCACGTACCCCAAGTAATTGCAACGGGTTTGGTGCGATCTTTCCAAATCCTGAAGCCCCAAGAAGGGGCAGATCAGGTGTATCTATTTCACTATCACTTTGATAGTCAAGGAGATTATGAAAAATATATCCAGGAATTTGCGACTAAGCTCAGAGCGCACACCCAGGAAAGTTATGGAGGGTTATTTGAGGCGAGTAGGCAGGTTTATACTTGGTTGTAAATCTCAGAACTACCACTCGAGCACCAATCCATCGTAAGCCAGGTGAATATTATCGGGGAGTTCTTGTTCTACTTCGGCGTGCAGCCCCATTCGGTGGCTTATATGTGTAAAATAAGCCTTTTCAGGTTGCAGTTTGAGAGAAATCTCGACAGCTTGCTCGAGGGTAAGGTGTGAGAGATGCCCTTCTTTTTGCAAGGCATCTAGGATTAAAAAGCGGGTTCCTTTCATTTTCTCTAGTTCGGTATCAGGTATACGGCTTACGTCGGTCACATAGGTAAAGTCTTGAATCCTAAAACCAAATACAGGCAGATTGAGGTGCATCACTTCAATAGGAACAATTTCGGTATCCTTAATTTTAAAGGGTTTATTCTCGATAAAAAATTCCTGAACCGACAAAACACCTGGGTATTTAAGAGATTTGTCCACAAAGACATAAGAAAACTCTTGTTTGAGCTGATTCATTACACTTTGCCTTGCATAAAGCGGGATATCTTCCTTTTGTCTGAAATTATAAGCACGTAGATCATCCATACCTGCTGTATGATCTTTGTGCTGGTGCGTAAAAATGACGGCATCTACTTGACGAATGTTGTGCTTAAGCATTTGCTGGCGGAAGTCTGGTCCAGTATCAATGATTAGGCTCAGTCCGTCTACCTCAATGTGAATCGAGGGGCGCAGTCGCTGGTCTCTAAAATCAACCGAAAGGCAGACTTCACAGTCACAGGCGATTACAGGTACACCTTGGGAAGTTCCACTTCCTAATACAGTAACTTTCATAGTTTTTAGTCTTGTACAAAAAGGTTGATTCCCGTGCTTAAACTTGAAATGGCACACCGTCGTCCGGTGTTTTAGGCTTTGGGATCAGATTGTAAAATTTCCAGATATAATTTCTGTTCTTTTTCATCCAGGTTGGTAAATTCCCAGTTGATTGTTCTGATGATATCAATTAGGCAATTTATTTTACCTTCGGTAGTATAATATTTGTTGACTACTACTATTTTTTGGGTATTAAGAATGCAGTAGCCCGACTTAAAATTTCCCTTTTCATAACGGAGGGTATATCCACTTTGAGAGAAGATATTTTCCAGCAGACCGAGATATTTTAGTGTATACTTAATTTTCATACTTGACGGCAAATAAAGCCTGGAATATCAGGCTTTATTCAGTTACTTTTTTCAGAATATCAATGAGACTATCAAAATTAATGGGTTTGGGTAAATAATCATTAATTCCTGCTTTTTGAAAATCTTCCATAGAATAATTTTTGGCATTTCCGGTAATGGCAATGATGGGGATTTGAGATTTAACTTCATCGGCAAGTGCTCTGATTTGTCGGGCACATTCCATGCCATCCATTTTGGGCATGTTGATATCCATCAGAATGGCATCGTAGTGTGTTTTCTCGAGCATTTTTAAGACTTCTTTCCCATCTTTGGCAGAGTCTATATCAAAATTTTGAAACTCAAGAACCTTGCGGGAGATGTTCTGAATGACCGAACTGTCTTCAGCAATGAGGATTCGTTTTTTATCCATAATCGTGCTTGTTTAATGAACCTGTAATTTGTAATAATCTTTGAACTCTTGAAAATTTTTCTTAAGAATTATAAAGTCTGAGGCGATATTTTCTATAATTTCGCTTTTTAGGTTTTGTTCAATTTGTGTAGCCCATTGTGCTACGGCATCTACGCCCAGTGTACCGGCATTTCCTTTGAGGGTATGGAGGTGATTTTTCATCTCTTTCCAGTTTTGCTTTTGTAAAGCCCGCTCACTTTTTTTGAGAAGGGTTTCTGTGTCATTCAGGAATTCATCCAAGGATTGCAAGACTAGTTCGGAGCCCCCATATTTTTTGAGTTGAGCGATGGTATGCTGATTAATTACCTGCGGGATGTTTTTTTCTGTTTTTTGCAAGTCATTTTTCGTTTCAATCTGAGCTACTGCATTAAAATAGACCGCCTTATTTTGTTCCTTTAATTGTGCTTTAAAAACCAACTCTTTAACTTTATTAATTAATATTTGTGCTTTGATGGGTTTAGGGATGTAGTCGTCGAGTCCTTTGGCCAGAAATTTTTCACGATCTTCTTTCATGGAGTAGGCTGTCATGGCCACGATAGGAGGCAAAGCAGGTATTCGGAGCGATTTGATGCGCTGGGTTGCCTCTACGCCGTCCATATCGGGCATTTGTATATCCATAAAGATGAGGTCATACATTTTTTCTCCGTTTATTTTTTGGCTGATTTTAAGGATGCTATCTTCTCCGCTGGTGGCGAGTTCTACTTCGCAGCCTGCTTTCTGAAGAATTTCGCCAGCTACTTTGCGATTCACTGAGTTGTCATCTACTACAAGGATGTAGGGTTTTCTTTCATCAAATTGATCTCCTGAGACAAAATCCATGGTGTCTTCATCATTTTCCTGCGGCGGAACATCGGTAATTTGTGCCAAGAAGGTAAACCAAAAGATACTTCCACGCCCGAGTTCGGAATTAACACCAATTTCGCCCCCCATCATGCGGCTTAGTTCTTTAGAAATAGCCAGCCCCAGTCCGGTTCCTGAAAAAGATTTGGAGGAAGAATTATCGACTTGGCTAAAACTATTGAATAATAATTTGACGTTTTCGGGATCGATGCCAATGCCTGTATCCTCCACTTCTATTCGGATTCGGCACTGTGTTCCGGTGAGGCTTTCCAGGCGTGTGCGTAGTTTTATAGCCCCATTTCCGGTAAATTTGATGGCATTGGAGGTCAGGTTAGAGGTAATTTGCAGAATACGGGTTTCGTCGGCTATCAGATAAGGAGGAATATCTGGGTCTATTTGGTAACTAAGTTTATTTTTTTTGGAGGAGGCTTGCTGCATGAATAAGGTATAGACCTTCTCAATGGTCTTTCTGAGGTTCATAGAGCGTTGATGAAGTACCATTTTACCTGCCTCAATCTTAGAAAGGTCTAGTATATCATTCAAAATATTGAGTAGAGTTTCAGAAGATTTTTTGATGGTACCCATGTAGCTGTATTGTTCTTTATTCAAGGGAGTATCAATCATCAGGTCAATCATTCCGATGACGCCGTTCATAGGGGTACGAATTTCGTGACTCATATTGGCCAAAAAGCTTTCTTTTACTTTGAGAGATTTTTCAGCAAGTTCTTTGGCTCTCAATACTTCTTCGGTAGCTTTTTTAAGCTCTGTAATATCACGAAGCACTCCCTCGATGCCCATGGCTTGGTTGCGTTCATCATAGACTACTCGAATATTGGCAATGGATTGGATAAAAACGCCGGTTTTGGTTTTGAGAGCCGATTCAAAGTTTTTGATTTTCTTCTCGCGGAGTAATCTTTTGATAAAGACTGATATTTTTCCTTGTGGAGAAACGAGATAATGAGCAATATTTCGCCCAATGATTTCTTCGGGTTGATAGCCCAGTACTTCCTGGACTGATGGGCTGATCAGGGTGATAATTCCATCCAGATTGGCGTGATAGTACACATCCTGAAAAGATTCAAAAATGCTTCTAAATTTGCGTTCGCTCTCGATCAGGGCAATTTCCGACAATTTTTTTTCGGTAATATCGTGGGCGATAGCCGATACTTCTTCGATATGCCCATCTCCCAGCAAAATCGGGTTCAGATAGACCTCTCGCCAGCGGTGTCGCCCGTCTGAAAGCCGGTCTTTGAGTTCAAAGTGTTGCATTTCACCATTGAAGGCATTGTCGTATTTTTCCTGCCAGAATTCGTACAGATCACTTTTCTCAAGTTCCAATTTCAGGTTTAGTAGGCTTCCGTTGGTGCGGGGTTGAATGCCATATTGTTTCTCGATGGATTTGAGGTAATTATTGTTATAGGAGGTCAGTTGGTTTTGTCGGTTGATGGTCCACATCATGTGTGAACTGCTTTCAAAAATTGCTTTCAGTTTGGCGGATTGATTACGTAGTTTTTCCTCACTTTTTTTACGTTGAATGGCGAGTGCGATTTGCCCGGAGATAAAATCCAGCAATTCCAGATCGCTGGTTGTGTAAGTATTTCGGCTTCGGTAGCATTTTACGGAGATCAGCCCGATGACTTCATTTTCAAATTTCAGAGGTACGCCGATCCATACTTTCGGCAAGGGTCCGAAGAGGCGTATTTCATCTCTCTGGAGTAATTCAGCGATTTCATCTTCATATAAAAAGAGTGCTCTTTGGCGCTGCATGACATAATCGGTCAAGCCTTTCCCAGCTTTTCTTTTGGTAATTTTGGTATTGACATCTCGGGCTTCATCTACATAATAAGGAAAGAGGATTTCTTTTTTATCATCGCTGTATAATTTGATATAAAAATTTCTGACCTCGATGACCTTCCCCAATTCGTGGTGGATAGTCTGATATAATTGATTAAGATTGATGCTTTTGGCTGTCAGGTTTCCAATGCTGTAATAAAGTGTTTGTGCTTTTTCAGCTCGGATTTTGTCGGTGATGTCATAGAGAATTCCTCTTAGTGCGGTGGGTTGGCCTTCTTCGTAGCGGAAGTTGATATTTCCTTCGAGATGAATAGGTTTGCCTTTTTTACTCAACAAAATAGTTTTAAACTTATGAATTGGCTCTCCTTTGATGATTTTGAGCACATTTCGATAAGCGGCTATTTTAGATTTTTTAAGGATAATATCTTGTATGTTCAAGTTTTGTAATTCATCATTGTCATAGCCTAGGCGGGTTTTAAAGGATTTATTGACAAATAAAAACTTCCCACGTGTGGAGCAGATAAAAATCAGGTCATTAGAATTATCGAATAAATCCTGAAGAGCTTCGTGGCTTCTTTTAAGAGCCAAAGACACGTTTCGGTGTTCGGTGACATCTTCCCCGATTTTGGTAAGCCCTCGAATTTCACCTTTGAAGGTATTGATAATCACCGAAGTAAAGTTGATATAACGTATTTCGCCACTTTTGGTAAGGATACTGCGGGCGCTGTTATTCCAGTATCCCTGCCTTTCAAGAGCTTGGGCATATTCTTGTCTTCTGGATTCCTGATCTTCGTGGGGTACGAGTACCTCAAAGTAATTTTTTCCAATTAGTTCTTCTTTTGACCAGCCTGTCATTCGGAAGCAATATTCATTGCAAAAGGAGATGGTTCCATCACGCTCTACGGCGATCCCAAAGAGATTTACTCCGCCTAGTGCTTCTCTAAAACGCATTTCGGACTGAGCCGGGTTATCCTGATCCTGGTATTTGTTATAGAGCGTATATTCAAGGCTTTTGACCTTGTTTTCAAGCAGTTGAATTTTATCCAAGAGTTGCTTATTTTCGTGCAAAAGCTCTAAATAGTCTTTGTTGATTGCCAAATCACGCATAATATTTCCTTTCTTCACTCAAAAAGAGTGATTGGTTTTCAGTATTATAATAGCAGGCGCAGAAAAATCATTCCTTTTTGAGTAATTAAATACTATACAATCCTGTTCTATTTTTAAAATTACGAAGCTTATACCAGAATAATATAAAAAAATTGAAGAAAAAAAAATATCTAATCGTAATTGCAGGCCCTACGGCGGTTGGTAAAACGGATTTGAGCATTCGTTTGGCGCAATATTTTGATACAGAAATCCTTTCTGCCGATTCTCGTCAGTTTTACAAAGAGCTTAATATTGGCACTGCCAAACCCAGCCCGAAAGAGCTTTTTCAGGTCAGGCATCACTTGATCAATAGCCACAGCATTCAGGAATACTACCATGTCGGCCAATATGAAGTCGATGCCCTTGCTATTTTGGAAGATATATTTGCTAAAAAGGATGTTGCTGTTTTGGTGGGTGGTTCGGGGCTGTACATCAAAGCACTGTGCGATGGTATGGATAAAATGCCTGAAACCGACCTTGAGATTCGAAAAGAGCTTACCTTGATTTGGCAGTCCCAAGGACTTGAGGTTTTGCTGGATGAGTTGAAAGTCTCCGATCCCGATTATTTTGAACAAGTAGATCGCGCCAACACGCATCGCATTATTCGTGCCTTGGAAGTATGCAGAATTAGTGGATTGCCCTTTTCATCTTTTAGAACACAAGCCGCTGTTGAACGTCCTTTTTTTTGCATCAAAATTGCCCTTCAGAGGGATAGAGAACTACTTTATCAAAGAATTGAACAAAGAATGGATCAGATGCTTGAGCAGGGTTTGATAGAAGAAGCAAGCACACTCCTCCCTTATGAAAATCATAGCGCATTACAAACGGTTGGTTATCAGGAAGTTTTTGGGTATTTGAAAGGAGACTATGACCAGGAAGAAATGGTTCGCCTCTTAAAAAGAAATAGTCGGCGTTATGCCAAGCGACAATTTACCTGGTTTAGAAAAGATGAAGGGATGGTTTGGTTTGAGCCTACACAAGAAGCTGAGATACTCCGCCATATCCAATCCGCTATAAACTCATAAAAAAAGCCAAAATCCGAAGAATTTGGCTTTTTCGATCTACAAAATAAGAATTATTGATAAATAAGCTTCTTAATCAAGGTTTCACCACGAGCGCCAGTCAGTTTGACATAATAAACACCCTTGGGCTGCGTGCTTAGATCCACATCAATATGGCTTTGGTCGGCACTTGCCCGATAGATGGCTTCTCCTTGCAAAGTATAGATTGTGACTTGAGCGTCGCTATTTTCTTGTAGGAATTTCGGGTCAATCTCTACGGCGAATATACCGTGATTAGGATTGGGGTACATCGTAAAACCCTCAAAACCCACTTCTTCAACTCCTGACCTGTCTACGGGTATATTCATACCTGCAAAACCCAAATAAACCTGATCACCAATAGTGTATTTAGATACAAGGGCTTCATCGAGGCTGAGTTCTGTGCTGTCGGCAATTGCCGCTAGAGCTTCTTCGGTTTGTTTAGAAAGCACAATAGCTCCACTGCCGATTGTGACCACGCCAGCGCGTGTAGCCCGAATGCTCATAGGCTTACTGATGGTCATTGTTTCGTCATAAGCACCGGGTTTGACCATCAATACCGACCCTACTGGGGCAGCATTTACGCCTCCTTGTACTGTGATGAAAGGGAATACACTGTTTCCCAGCTCAAAGAAAAGTATCCCGTATTTGCCTACAAAAATGCTTAGTCGGTCTACGACGCCTGCCCTGGCACCATTGGCGGTGTTTGTCCAGCGATCCAGTTGTAGTTCTGTCATCCGAATAAAACTTCCGTGATAAGACATCACATTAAAAAACACGTTATCTACCTGGTTTTGCTGCCCAGCGGAGAGTGCCCCGTACAGGCTGCCATAAGCATTCAAGGCAATGTTATTCTGATTCCAACATTCTAAATCGGGCAAGGTATCGTCTACTCCGTCATCACCTGGGGTGGTATGACAAGTGCCTACCTCACTAGCACTGCAACCTCCACAAGGGCAACCCTGTGTATGACAAAGGTCAAAATAATGCCCTATTTCGTGCAGATGCAAGCCTCCGTCGGCATCAGAGCAGGCACCTATGATGATGATGTCGTCTCCTCCACCTGGAAAGGAGCAAATTCCGCCACAAATTCCATTCGTGATATAGAGGTTGATGGCGTTATTGTTCCAGGCATATTGCCCCGGATTGGCTACTGCTGCCGCCTCCATTTGGTCTTTAGCTCCGTCTACATCAAAGAAATCGGTACTATACCACTGGCTAGGGCTGTTGTTAAATTGGTTTAATCCGCCCACATCGGTAATGGGGTCTACTCTACGAAAGCGAAAGCCTCGAAAGTAGGTTTCTTGCAAAGCATTCATTTCGGCAATGGCTTCATCAATACCTGCATTGGTCACTCCTGGAGGTCGGAGTCCGGTTGCTGGGTTCAGTACGACCTTGTAGGATACATCTATCCAGATAAGTCCCTGGGCATTTACTGCCAGTGAACAGGTCAGTAAGAGTATAAGAATTCCAAAATTTTTCATGTGTCTGAGCTGATTTGAGATTATTGTAAAGTAACCAATACCAATACATAGCCTGAATCACCCTCAAGGGCGGTCATCGCTTTGCCTAAAACAGCCCCACGAGCACGATCAAAATCAGTCACTTTCATGGCTTCTCCGGCAATATTGGAGGTAGTCAACAGGTCACCGGGTTTGATCACTCCATTGCTGGTATTGGCTTTGACATACACTCTTCCTGTAAGGGCGATATTGGTGCCTCCACCCAGTTTTTCTTCTTGGTTGAGTACCAAGCCAGGGTTTACACCTTGTGCACCGCTTACAATACCTGCTACTTTGGTGTCATATTCAGTAGTACTGGATTTGAGTTTTCCAGGGTTTTCTTCGTCAATGACCATCAGCGTACCCGGCATAGCTTCTATCTCAGTATTTTCTGAGATTTCAAAAGGCTCGGCAATATCGGCACCACCGATGATGGTGAGTACCCGCGTAATCAATGCAGGGCCGTCTACAAACACCCCTCCCTCAAAATCGCCACCAAAATTCATCACCAATTGGTCGCCGGTCCAGTGTGCCAAAGCTCTTTGCAGGGGTTTGGTACCGATGCTTCGCCCGTCATTAGTTCCCAATATAAAATCAGCTCCTTCATGCTTCAAGGTGAATCCGCTAATTGTGACATCTCCGTCATTCTCAATGATAAAACGTTCTGCTCCATTCAACCACAGTCGCCAGTTTTCGCTGGCATCGAGGTAATGATAGGCATTGATTGTACCTCCTTGTTTGTAGCCGTAAAAAGGCAAACCACCATTGGCATAGTATCCGGCAAAACCTCCCGCAGGGCCATTGTATTGGACTCCTGTGGTACCTGAGCCAGTTACTTCTAATTTATATGCGGGTGAAGTAGTACCAATACCAAAATTTCCATTGTTAGCCAGGGTCATTTGATTGGCATTGTTGATCATAAAACGAATCTCGAGGGGTGAATTCAGCCAAGTTCTGCCATTATCCTGTTGTAACAAGGCATAATTGACCGATGTTGTGCTGTGATCCAGGGCATTATTGCCAAAAAGTGCATAGGTAGAACTTACCGCCCAGGTTCCTACCAGGGTATTGCCAAATAATCCGCGTCCGATTACGTGAAGTTTTTCGGCGGGTGTGTTGGTACCGATACCTACATTTCCAGTGGGAGTTACACTTAATCTATCTCCTTGGTTATACACTACCCAGTTGTTATTGGCACTCATATAGTTCCAGCCTAAGATTTGGTTGTTTCGCTTGAATCCATAAAAAGGCAAGCCTCCATTCATATAAGCACCAGAATATGCATTTGCTGCATTTGGTCCGTCATATTGAATGCCTACCGTAGATGTTCCATTAATATCAAGTGGATAATTTGGATTCAGCTCACCTCCCAAGCCGATATTGCCTGTATTCCCGATTACAAAACGAGGCGCACTGGGTCCACTTACATTGGTACCCCAGTCTGCAATCACAAAACGACCGTCATTGGGGGCATTTCCTTCTGTATAGAAGAAAAAGCTTTTCCACACCTGCCCGAAGCCGGGGCTGAAGCGGGTCACACCAAAACCAGGGTCTTTGGTATCACGATCAATCTGTAATACTGTATTGCTACCTCTTAGGTGCAAAGGACGAAGTGGGGCATTGATCCCAATACCTACGTTGCCGTTACGCCAAATTGGGTCATTTACGGTAGCGGCGGCTGGATTCCATTGTTGTGCAAAAGAAGATTCTACGATCAATAAGCAGAGCATCATGAAGATAAACATACTTATCCTTGTGCAAAGCTTGGATGTAAGAGTTGGGTTGGTTTGGTTTACATGTGTTGCCAATGTGAATGAATGTAAAGTTTCCATAATTTTTTTAATTTTTGTGATTGGTTTTTGAAAATTTTAATAAAAAGTGAATGTGAGTATTCATTAATCACACGAATTTACTGGATTTAAAACCTAATGGATAATTTTAGCTTCATTTTTTAGGCTTTTCCATCAAAATTGAGGGTATACACTTAGGTAAATAAGAGGATTTTGGGAACTTTTTTAGGTAAAATTGAAATGGCGTATGTTATCGAGAAAAACCCATCCCGTAGAAAGAGGTAATTTTCACCCGTAAAATGAGGTATTTCACAAAGAAATTAAAGTAAAATGCCAAAGCTCCATATTATTTTTGGCTAACATCTCGTAATTTTATACACATTCTCATACAACTGACAGATAAAGCTCTTTTTTACATAAAATTACAAAAAAATGACCGACCTATTTGACGATATTTTCTTTGAAGGAATCAAAAAAAATGTATTGGGTAAACGCCGTCAGGATACAAGCGACCCTCAGTGGCTCCGAAACCCCAAACGCCCACAGGAAAAACTGCAAATCCGAAATCTTATTCATCTGGACGAATCCAAAAAAATTGATTAGGTAAACTCCTGTGTTTCATCCCTCAAAAACCTACCTGAAATATGGGGGTTTTCCTGTATTTTATCCCAAAAAGCAAATAATTCCCACCTAACATTTCATTTTGAAACATTGTATTCATTTTTGGAATAGTTCATGTATTCAAATGAATTGATAAAAATATGATGTGTGATGTATATGATCAGGTGTTTGGGAGTTTGAAATCCAACAATGGTGAAAAAAAAAACCAAAAGATAAAAACAAAAAAATCTATTTGTTGAAAAATTTAGAGGAAGGTAATAACGAGATAAAAACTTACTTAGACTAAAAAAGATAATTGGAGGTTCTAACTTGGAACGCCAAACCTCCAATATCCTTCAACCAGCTATGGAAAGAAAGACTTAATGAGCAGTAAATTAACCAGCCCTAAATAAAACCTGCTCTAGTCTTTCGTAAAAGTAAAAGTTTAATTTGAGTGAAGCAAGCATTTTATTAAAAAAAATAAATAAAATTACAAATGTGATGAAAACACGCAAAAATCAACTATTTTTTATCTTATTGTTGAATTGTGGGTTTCTCTTTTCAAACTTAATCTGTTATTTTGGGCAAGATAAAGCTGTGAAAAAAAACCCGGTTTAGACAAAATGCACGAATAATTAGATTAAAAAATATTTTTTTTGTTACTACTCAGGTTGTAAAAAAGAATAATATTTGCATATTTTTAAAAAAAGAAAATTTATTTTTAAAATTTTGGGTTTAACAAAATATAATATGTTTGTGTAATAAGTAAGTTTACACAAACAAAATTATCCAGAAA
>JANRIC010000105.1:0-19549 GCA_033765345.1 Microscillaceae bacterium | reverse complement strand
TGCTTTAATTCTCTTAATTGCTTTAATTCTCTTAATTGCTTTAATTCTCTTAATTGCTTTAATTGCTTTAATTGCTATAATTCTCTTAATTGCTTTAATTCTCTTAAGTGCTTTAATTCTCTTAATTGCTTTAATTCTCTTAATTGCTTTAATTCTCTTAATTCTCTTCATCATGTGTCACAAGTATACTCAGTATTATTCTCGCCGGGATTTTCTGGCTAAAACAGCCCTGGGTTTGGGGGCTGCCTCTTTGACTAGCTTGATGGATCCTTTTGGGCTTTGGGGGAAAACCAGCCCCAAAATAACCGAAATCGAAGCACTTGGCCGAGGTGTGCTAGGGCAGCCGCATTTTGCACCCAAAGCCAAACGAGTGATTTATCTCTTCCAAAGCGGTGCTCCTTCACAATTAGAACTTTTTGATTATAAACCGCTACTTAATAAAATGACGGGTGAAGAGCTTCCCGAAAGTGTCCGAAAAGGACAAAGATTGACCGGAATGACTGCAGGGCAATCTTCTTTCCCTCTGGTGGGTTCTAAATTTGCCTTCCGACAGCACGGACAAAGTGCTGCCTGGGTCAGCGAACTCATGCCTTATACTTCTCAAATCGTAGACGAACTTTGCTTCATCAAATCTATGTATACCGAGGCCATCAACCACGATCCTGCCGCAACCTTTATCCAAAGTGGGTCACAGTTCTCAGGGCGACCCTCGATCGGCTCTTGGATAAGTTACGGATTGGGCAGCGACAATGAAAATTTGCCCGCTTATGTGGTACTGGTAACCCAGGGCAAAACCGGTCAGCCACTTTATGCAAGGATGTGGGGCAATGGATTCCTACCTTCCGAGCATCAGGGGGTACAATTCCGTGCCGGAAAAAATCCAGTCTTATATCTCTCCAACCCAGGCGGTATTGATCCCGAAAACCGAAAAGAACAGTTGGATTATCTCAAGAAACTCCAGGAGCTTCAATTACAGGAGGTGATGGACCCCGAGATTGAGGCACGCATCGCCCAATATGAAATGGCTTATCGGATGCAAACCTCTGTGCCCGAAATCATGGATACTTCCGGCGAACCGGAGCATATCTACGAAATGTACGGAGAAGATAGCCGCAAACCTGGCACTTTTGCTGCCAATTGCTTACTGGCGCGCCGCCTGGCTGAAAAAGATGTGAAATTTATCCAGCTTTTTCATCGTGATTGGGACCACCACGGCAATCTGCCCAATGCTATCCCAGAGCGTTGTAAGGAGACCGACCAAGCTACCGCAGCACTTATTATGGATCTCAAGCAAAGAGGGCTTTTGGATGATACACTCGTGATTTGGGGTGGAGAGTTCGGGCGTACCAATTATTCGCAAGGCAAACTCACCGAAACCAACTACGGGCGAGATCACCATCCCAAATCTTTTACCATCTTTATGGCGGGGGCAGGTGTCAAAAAAGGGCTTACGTATGGTGCTACTGATGATTTCGGCTATGATGTGGTACAAAACCCGGTTCACGTACACGATCTACAGGCTACAATTCTGCACTTGATGGGCATTCACCACGAAAAGCTCACCTATAAGTTTCAGGGGCGACGCTATCGACTGACCGATGTACACGGAAAGGTAGTCCACGATATTTTGGCTTAAAAGATAAAATTTAAGCCGGATTTTTAAAAATCAAGTAAATCAATCCTGTAAATCATAGTTTAGTTTTTATGCTTTTAGACACAAACTGGGGACTTTTTATTGGTCGGTTTCACCCTTTACTGGTTCACTTGCCAATTGGTTTTTTGTTACTGGCTGTTTTGTTAGAATTTCTTTCCCGAAAATACACCGATCTTCGGAGAGCTGCCTTTTTTATCTGGATGTTGGGTGCTTGGAGTGCCCTAGCAACTGTGATTTGTGGTTGGTTTCTGGCTGCCCAAGGGGGCTACGAGGCGGATACACTTTTCTGGCACCGCTGGATGGGGATACTCATGACAATTTTCACCTTTTTGATCTGGAGTATAAAAGCAGGATGGTTTGCTCTAAATTATCGCTCGATACCCATTTTTGCAGGTTTTGTTTTGATTCTAGTACTCCTGACGGGGCATTTGGGGGGAAATCTGACCCACGGCTCGGATTATCTCCTGCAATACGCTCCCGGTTTTGTGCAGAAAATGCTGGGTTATACTTCTGTGAATAAAAAAGATACCCTACGATTTTCAAATCCCGACTCCGTCTTGGTTTTTCAACAATTGATTCAGCCGATTCTGGATGAAAAATGCCTGAGTTGCCATAATAAAGACAAAATGAAAGGCGGACTACTGCTCGATAGTAAAGAGAATCTTCTTAAGGGAGGTGACCATGGGGCTGTACTGGCATCAGGCAAATCCTTTGAAAGCGAATTGATTAAACGTATTACTTTGCCCGGAAAAGACCCGCTTTTTATGCCTCCCAAAGGAGAACCCTTGAGCTACTCGCAGATCAAACTGCTGGAATGGTGGATCAATGCAGGGACATCTTTTGATAAAAAAATTTCAGATTATGCACCACTCCCGGTTGACCTTCAGGTACTTCTGCTGAAGGAATACGCCCTGGATACTCGCCAAAAGTCTTATTTGGAAAAAACATCCGTTAAATCCATTCCGGCAAACCAAATCAAGAAAATCCAGGAAAAAGGCTTTCAGGTTTCTAAAATTACCCAAGAAAACGGTTTTCTGGAAGTGTCTTTTTCCAGTAAAAAAACTTTGGACAAAGCCGCCTTAGAAAGCCTCCTGGCAGCCAAAAACCAGATCACCTGGCTGAATTTGGGCAAAAGCGGCATACAGGATGATATGATCTCTATCCTAACTCAATTGCCAAACCTGACCCGCTTGCGACTGGAAGATAATCCTATCAGTGATCAGGGTATTGCCCAATTACAAAAGCTTGAACATCTTGAGTCACTTAATATTTACAAAACCAAAATCAGTGAGCAATCCCTGGAACATCTCAAAAAACTCCCTTCTTTAAAAAGGCTCTACCTCTGGCAAACCGAAGTAAGTGCTGGAGCATTAGAGAACCTCAAAAAAGAATTGCCTCATGTAGAGATAGATACAGGGTTTCAGTTTGTAAAAAAAGCCTCCGAATCTTTGAAAACGAAATAATTCATTTTGTATCTGATGATGAAAAATAACAATGCTACTCCAAGACGAGATTTTCTTAAAAACATGGCCTTAGCCACCGGAACAGGCTTTTTTCTTTCCTCTTTTCAGGGGAATCCCTCAAAAAAACAGAAAGAAATAATTGTAGGTCACGGAGATTTTACCTACAAAGTAGATAAAAACTGGGGCAATCAAGACCCTGGCAAGTACCCTGTCAATCATTGCCACGAAATGGTGCAAGACTCAAAAAAACGCCTGATTTTACTGACCAACCATATCCAAAACAACATTTTGATTTATGACAAATCCGGTAAAATCACCCAAAACTGGACGCTCAAACTCCCCGCCGCCCACGGGCTTACACTAAGCCAGGAAGGTAATGAGGAGTTTTTATTTATCACCGATACCGATCTGCACCAAGTGTATAAAACCACCATGCAGGGTAAAGTCCTACTGACGATTGATTACCCCAAAGAAATCAAAACGTATGAAAAAGCAGATGATTTCAAACCTACCGAAGTAGCCGTTGCACCCAATGGAGATTTTTATGTGGCAGATGGTTATGGCAAGAATTTTATCATTCAATACAGCCCCAAAGGTGAGTACATCCGCCACTTCGGCGGTAAAGGAGACAGCAAAGACCAGTTTGATTGCTGCCACGGTGTGACACTGGATATGCGAAAGCCTGAGAATCCCAGCCTTTTGATAACCTCACGCAGCAAACAAGAATTCAAGCGATTTACACTCGATGGCAAACATCTCGAGACAATTTCATTGCCCGGTTGCTGGATTTGTCGCCCTGTGATCAAAGGTAAATATTTGTATTTTGCAGTGATCGTCACCGTAAGTTGGTACGACTATGACGGAATGGTAGTAATTTTGGATGAAAATAACCGGGTAATTTCCTTACCAGGAGGTTCGGCACCTGTATATGAAGGAGGTGCTTTACAAAAACCTGTGTATGATGGGCTGACTTTCCTCAATCCGCACGATGTATGTGTAGACGATGAGGAAAATTTATACGTCCCTCAATGGTACTCCGGCAAAACCTATCCGGTGAAATTAAAAAGAATCTAAGAGAAAATTTGAAAGGGTATTGGTGTTATTGGGTTCTTTATGATTTTACTTGAAGATAAATCTATTCAAACGACAAGGTCGCTCAAAGCGACCTTGTCGTTGCCCGTCTTCAGGTGTAAATAAATAAGTTTCAAGTAATTTCATAAAGAGCCTGTTATTACAAGCCTTAGATAATGGACTATTGACAATGGACAAAACAGTAATTCTAAAATCAAACACCTTGTTTTTTTGAAAATAATCAGAATACTTTGTATTTTTAGCAGTCTTACAAATAGAATCTATCTGCTTAACACTCAAAAAAATGGAATCCACAAATACGCTTTCCCAGTCGCAAGTTACGGAGCTAGAGGAACAATATTTTGATGTCATCATTGTAGGTGCAGGGCTTTCGGGCATTGGTGCGGCACATTATATCCAGACAAACTGCCCAGATCGTAGTTATGCGGTTTTGGAAATGCGCCCAACTATGGGAGGCACTTGGGATTTGTTTCGCTATCCAGGTATCAGGTCGGATTCGGATATGTATACTTTGGGTTATGCCTTCCGACCCTGGAAAGAAGCCAAAGACATTGCTGACGGACCTGCCATATTAAAATATATCCACGATACTGCTCAAGACGAAGGAATAGACCGGAAAATTCAGTACAATCGGAAAGTAGTAGCGGCTGAATGGTCATCCGAAAAGGCGCAGTGGCGTATTGCCGTAGAAAATACCGAAACTCAGGAAATCCTGAACTATGCTTGTAATTTTTTGTTTATGTGCAGCGGGTATTACAGTTATGAAGAAGGTTATACTCCCGAATTTGCCGGAAGGGATGATTTTAAAGGCCAAATTGTACATCCTCAAAAATGGACAGAAGATATTGACTATATCGATAAGAAAGTCATCGTAATCGGAAGCGGAGCTACTGCCGTGACTTTAGTACCCGAGCTTGCCAAAAAAGCAAAATCCGTTGTGATGCTCCAACGCTCCCCAACTTATATTGTAAGCAGACCCTCCATAGATTTTCTAGCAAACTTTTTCAGAAAAATTTTACCTATCAAAATAGCTTACAGCTTTAACCGTTGGCGAAAGGTATTGATCGGTCTGCTTTTTTATAAACTCTCCCGCAGTAAGCCCAATTTTGTTAAAAACCTCATCAAAAAAGGCGTAAAAAAATCATTGGGCAAGGATTATGACGTTGAGACTCACTTCTCACCCAAGTACAATCCTTGGGATCAACGTCTTTGCTTAGTGCCAGATGATGATTTGTTTCAGGCGATCAAATCTAGCAAAGCCGAAATGGTCACCGACCACATTGAGCGATTTACCGAAAAAGGCATTTTACTCCAATCCGGCAAAGAACTGGAAGCAGACCTGATCGTAACAGCCACCGGACTCAAAATGCAGATTCTGAGCGGTATGAAAATGAAAGTAGATGGTCGGGAAATTCACCTGCCTGATCATTATATGTATCGGGGTATGATGGTTTCGGATATTCCAAACCTGGCCTATTCCATTGGCTATACCAATGCCTCCTGGACACTCAAAACTGACCTGATCTGCGCTTATGTATGCCGTCTGCTGAATCACATGCGAAAAACTGGCACCAAAAGCTGTACCCCTCGAATGACCGAACACGCTATTGCGGATGAACCCCTGCTGGATTTTAACTCCGGCTATGTACTCCGCGCCCTGGACTCACTCCCCAAACAAGGCTCCAAAAAACCCTGGAAGCTCAATCAAAACTATCCTTTGGATGTGTTTACGATTAAGTACAGTTCGCTTAAGGACAAGAGCCTAGAGTTTAAGTAAAATTTCGGTATTATTTTTATTAAATTTAAGTCCAATCAGATAGTGATACCTGAGATTGGACTTTTTGTCGGTACTTTACCAGTTTTTCAAATTTTTGAAGAATATGCTCCTGCGAATTGTTGGATAAATCCATACGCATGCTTGGTTTGTCAATAAAGTTTGAATTTTTTTCTGGGAGAAAGGTAAAAATAAAAAAATACATCTCAACTTCACTCGCCAAAAAACTTAATCTCTTTTAGAAGTTTCCTGTACAAAAATTCTTTTTTTGTTTTAAAAATCGAGTTAAATTTTATTAACCTTTCCCACGAATCCATGCCTTTTAATTAATAGTATCATAACTCCTTTTTGTTGAGTTAAACTAAGAATCTTCGGATATTGCATCAAAGTTATATACTTAATTTTTCGCTTTAAACCTTGTTAAATTAATCTGTTACATTCTATGCATCAAATACCTTTTACACTCCGAAAGGCTCTTTTTTGTGCCTTGTTCCTTGTTTTGTCTTTGCCAAACTTTGCCCAAACACCTTTTAATCACGGTGTCGCCTCTGGTGATCCTTTGAGCGACCGTGTAATCATCTGGACACGCGTAACGCCCGAAACACCCAATGCCGCTCCTTTTGAAGTGACCTGGAAAGTGGCTATGGATTACGGACTGAGCAATGTGGTTAAATCCGGTAAGTTTAGCACTGGTGCCGACAGAGACTATACCGTCAAAGTAGACGTAGACGGCCTTATGCCCGGCAAAACTTACTACTACGCTTTTGAAGCTCTCGGAAAACAATCTATCGTAGGTAGAACCAAAACCACGCCTGCCGACCAAGTAGACCACCTCAGATTTGCCGTGGTATCTTGTAACAACTACCAGGACGGCTATTTCAATGCTTTTGCCCGCATTGCAGAGCGTACCGACCTGGATGCAGTCATTCACTTGGGAGATTATATTTATGAATATTCTGCAACAGGTGATGACCGTTTTGGTAGAAGTGTACTCTTAAATGCGGGTCTTCGCTTACACGAACCTGACAAAGAAATCGTAAGCCTCGAAGATTACAGAACCCGTTATGCTCAGTATCGCCTGGATTCTAACCTCCGTAAAGCACATCAGGTACACCCATTCATCACCATCTGGGATGACCACGAATCTACCAACAACTCCTACCGTGACGGTGCCGAAAACCACGATCCCGACCAGGGTGAAGGCGATTGGGAAGTCCGTAAAAGCGTTTCCAAGCAAGCATATAGCGAATGGATGCCTATCCGCGGTGACCTGAACGAACGAGTACTCTATCGTACCATTCACTATGGTAATCTGATGGATTTGATCCTACTGGATACCCGTCTGGAAGGTCGTGATATCACCGATGGAGCAAATAATGACACCATCGTCAATGTAGCCAATCCAGGTTTGTATGCTGATGATCGTCAGGTTTTGGGGCAGGCGCAGGAGCAGTGGCTATTTGAACAATTGCAAAATTCTACTGCCAAATGGAAGGTAATCGGTAATCAAATCGTATTTGCTGACTTTAATACCTGGTGGGCTGATGCCAATGGTGACCCTATCGCCGGCCAAGACCTATTCCTGGATTTCTGGGACGGTTATCCAAAAGCCAAAGACCGTGTGATCAACTTCCTGGCGAATAAACAAATTGATAACGTAGTGATTATCACCGGAGATTTTCACTCTTCCATTGCTTCTGATGTAGCCCTTGAACCCAGTGTACTTGCCGGAGTCAATGAAAATATTGCTAAATTCAGAGTAGCTCCTTTCCCCGTTACACCTACGTATAACCCACAAACCGGTGTCGGTTCGGTAGCCGTAGAATTTGCTACACCAGGTATTTCTTCTCAGAACTTTGATGAGTTTTTCATCGAGTCAGGTCTAGATCCTGCCACAGCTCTGAATATTGCCCTGGGATTCCAGTTCCAGGTAAATAATCCGCTTCCTGCCAATGCAGGGCCGGTAGCCGGAATCAATCCAAACCCACATATCAAATACAATGATTTGATTCGTCAGGGATACTTGGTACTCGATGTGAAACCCGACCGCGCACAATCCAACTGGTACTTTACCACAGATGTACTCAATCCGGCTGCGGGTGAGGTATTCGGAGCTGCCTGGGGAACCAATGACGGTGACAACTTCTTGACCAAAGGAGTAGAAAACCCCAGCAAAAAAACCATCACAAGCTTTACCCTGATTGATGCCCAAAATGATCAGCCTATCCCTGCTTTTGATCCGATCAAAGAAGGTGCTGTCATTAATCTGAGCGAACTTCCAGTAAGCCGTCAGTTGAATATCAGAGCCAACACTTCTAAAAATGTAGGCAGTATTTTTTTCAAATTACAAAAAGAAAATAATCCAAGCTTCTTTAATATTGAAAATGTCGCTCCTTATGCTTTGTTTAATGATAATAATGCTAACTACCTTTCCTGGAGACCTGCACCCCCTCAAAACGGAGATGTATTCACCTTGACTGCTACTGCTTACGACCAGCCCGGGGGCCAAGGAAATGCCGATGAACCTACTGTATTAAAATTCTCATTCAATGATATAGGAGATGCACCTAGCCTTAGCAGACTTGTATTGATCAATGCCGATACCGACAAAGAAATCGGTGAGCTCAAAGACGGTCAAGTAGTAAACCTTGCCGAAATCGGTACAAACCACCTCAGTGTAATGGCTGTTACTCAGCCTAGCCCCACTGGTAGCGTAATATTCAATCTAAACGGGCCTGTAAGCCAACAAACGATTGAAAACTTATTGCCTTATGCTTTGTTTGGAGATATGCCTGGTCGTGATTTCAACGGAAAGCCCTTTGGTACTGGTGAATATACCCTGGAAACGATTGCCTACAATGCCAATAATGGCCAGGGTGCTGCTAGTGAGCCATTGAATGTGAAGTTTGAAGTAGTAACTTCGGCCGTAAATGTAGAACTGAAAGTACTGGCTAACCCCTCCGACAAAAAACTGCTAGAAGTCACTAGTGATGAGGAAGTAGGCATCGGAACGATGAAAGTAATCAGTGCTACCGGAAAAGTAATTGCTATTTTGGAAATCCACGGTAATCTGAACGAGCAAGTAAATCTTCCTCAAAAAGGCATGTACTTCTTAAAAATTAAAACCGACAAAATAGACCAAACCAAGCGATTTATTGCGTATTAATGTTTAGTCTGTTATCCATAGATTTATATCACTTAATCTCAGTCACCTATAATAGACTGTATTTTACGTTGGAAGCTTAAAAAAACACTGGGTTTAGTGAATCCTTAAGATTCATCAAAAAGCCGCCCTCATAGATAAGGGCGGCTTTTTTGTTTTTTAAAAAGATTGAGACATCTTGCAGGTAAAAAGTACACTTTTTGTTTAGATTTTGATTTTAACACATCCGCATGAAAAAATCTATTTTTGTCTTTTTACTCATACTTATAGGTACCTCCGCCGGATACGCCCAGGAAAAAGATACGGTCAAAGTAGGTGTTTTTATCACCTCACTGTACGATATGAGCCTGCCCGACAATTCATTCAAGGCCGACTTCTGGCTTTGGTTCAACTATACCAACGACAGACTAGATATGCTGGAAAGCGTAGAGATCATCAATGCCAAAGAAGTAGATAAGCAAATCCCTAGCACTGAGAAAAAAAACGGCATCAACTGGTCTACCCAGAAGTATCAGGTCGTACTCAAAAAACAATGGAATATAGAGCATTTTCCTTTTGACAGGCAAAATCTGGAGATATTTTTTGAGGAAGCCGTAGCGGATACCAGTGCCATATACCTCATTGCCGATAAGAAAAACAGCCGCCTGGCCGAGCAAGTCAGGATACAAGGCTGGAAGATCACCTCCTTTGACATTGTGAACGGCGTTTCTTTGTACCATACCACGTATGGCGATCCGGTACTTTCGGGTGAGAGTGCTTATGGGCATATCAAGGTACAAATTCGGATGCAACGCTCCGGCATAGGATTATTCCTTAAATTATTCATTGGGGTATATATTGCTTTTGCCATTTCTCTGTTGGTGTATTTTATAGAGCCGATACAGATAGATTCCAGGGTAGGTTTGTCGGTAGGTAGCCTTTTTGCGGCAGTGGGTAATAAATACATCGTAGACTCGATCCTTCCCGAAACCATTAACTTTACTTTGGTAGATAAAGTCCATTTACTCACCTTTTTCTTGATTTTTATTGCCCTGACCGTTTCGGTGGTTTCCTTTTATCTGGAAAAAGGAGAGAAACTCCGACTCGCCAAACGCTGGGATTTCGTGGCTTTTTCTATCTCCCTGATACTCTATATTATTTTTAATGCGTGGCTTTTGTATCAGGCTTATTATTCTGAGGCAGAAGCTTTTATGTATGGGAATAAGTTTTAGTGGATCCAAGCCCTTCAAATTTGATATTTCAGACCTCAAACTAGATGTTTTTTACCTCAAATTTGATCTCCAAGACCTTAAATTGGATGTTTTTTACTTCAAATTTGATCTCCGAGACCTTAAATTAGATGTTTTTTACTTCAAATTTGATCTCTGAGACCTTAAACTTGATGTTTTTTACCTCAAATTTGATGTTTTTTACCTCAAATTTGACGTTTATGACCTTAAACTTGATGTTTTTTACCTCAAATTTGACATTTAAGACCTCAAACTTAATGTTTTTTACCTCAAATTTGACGTTTAAGACCTCAGACTTGATGTTTTTTACCTCATCATTGATATTCAAAAACAGCTTTTTGCAGAAAAAAAAATCAAACTTGGGCAAAAAGAACACGAATTTGATTGAATTTGACTTAAAAAAGACGTGTTTGGATAGGAAAAGCTCTCATTTTCGATAAAATTTGACCTAAAAAAGCGCAAGCTTGCACTTAAAGACTGCTATTTTCTCTGATTTAAGCGCGAAAAGCTCTTTTTTTACATCAATTTTGAGTTTGTTTTGCCGGAATGCAACACTTCTTTGATTCTCCACGGCATTTGTAAGGATACATTCTCCTACCTTTATAAAACTTATATTGTTAATCAATTGTTAAAACTCATTTTTGTATTTGTTTGACAACCGATTGCAATTACTTTTATTTAACCAAAATTGTACTATCTAAAATTATATTTGTATGCATTTCTCATTTATACAAAGAAAAAAGTTTTTTCTGCTTTTTCTGTTGGGGATCGCTCTGAGTGCGGGTTTTTATGCCTGTAGTCGCATCACAACCGCCAATCAATCGGTCTCCGAAAAACCCGAAGACAATCGATTTACAAAAGTCGTACTCACCGAAGGGATGGATGAACCAATGGCAATGACTTTTTTGTCAGATGGACGAGTACTGATCGTAGAGCGAAAAGGCGGCGTAAAAGCATTTGACACCAAAACCAATCAGATCAAGACCATTACGACAATTCCTGTCAATACCAAATACAAAAATAAGGAAGGGGTGGAAAGAGAAGCTGAAGAAGGACTTATGGGAGTAATTGCTCATCCAAAGTTTGCCGAAAATAATTGGGTATATCTCTATTATGCTGACCCCACAGATGCCAAACATATACTTGCACGCTGGGAACTTCACGGCGATTCCTTGTATGAAAATACGAAAAAAATAATCCTCGAAGTACCCACCCAAAGAGAAGTTTGCTGCCATACGGGCGGTGGAATGGCCTTTGACAAAGAAGGAAACCTCTTCCTGACAGTCGGTAACAATGCTGCCAATCCTCAATCCGGTACTTTTTCAAGTGATGAAAGACCTGGGCGTAGAAACTTTGATGACCAAGCAGGTGCCGGAAATACCAATGACTTGCGTGGGGCTATCCTAAGAATTCACCCTGAAGATACTGGCTCTTATACCATCCCAGAGGGCAATCTTTTCCCCCAAGGAACTCCCAAAACCAAACCTGAAATCTATATAAAAGGTAATCGCAATGCCTGGAGAGTATCCGTAGATGATCAAACCGGATATATTTATTGGGGTGAAGTAGGTCCAGACGCTTCCGTAGACTCAATCTACGGTTCAAGAGGTTATGATGAATTCAATCAGGCTAAAAAACCAGGGTATTTCGGCTGGCCTTATTTTATCGGAGATAACCAACCTTATCGCAAATTTAATTATGCAGACAGTACCTATGGTGAACTGACTGACCCTGCCAAACCTATCAACAATTCACCCAACAATACAGGACTCACAGAACTACCCCCCGCACAAAAACCCATGATCTGGTATCCTTATGCCATTTCTGAAAAATTCCCCATGCTGGGTAGTTCAGGGCGTAGTGCGGTAGGAGGGCCAGTCTTCCGCAAGGCAAACTTCAAAAATGCCAAAAGACCCTGGCCAGATTATTATGAAGGGAAATGGATCATTACAGATTTTATGCGCGGTTGGCTCATAGCAGTCACCATGGATGAACAAGGAAATTACAAGTCTATGGAGCAAATACTTCCCAATGAAAACTTCAGCAGTGTAATCGATATGCAATTTAACCCTGACGGAGATTTGTATATCCTGGAGTATGGAAGTGCCTGGTTTAAGGGCAACCCCAATTCTAGGCTGGTAAGGGTTGAATACAATGCAGGGAATCGAGTGCCGATTGTAGAAGCCAAAGCCGCTAAAACCAGTGGGGCTGTTCCTTTTAAAGTCAAACTTTCTTCTGAAGGTACCAAAGATTATGATCCTTACGACCAGGACGCCCTGAAATATAGCTGGACAATCAAAGGAAATAACATCGATAAATCTTCTACCGAACCCAATCCTGAAATTACCCTGGATAAACCCGGTGTGTATGAAGCTACCCTGACTGTGACGGATAGCAAGGGCGATAAAAACAGCAAATCCATTCAACTAATCGCCGGAAATGAAAGCCCAGAGGTAAAAATCACCTTACTCAAAGGAAATCAATCCTTCTTTTTCCCGGATGAAGCCATTGAATACGCCATAGAAGTGACTGATCAAGAAGATGGAAGCACCACAAATGGAAAAATCAAGTCGGATTTGGTAGCCGTTAATTTTGATTACATGCCCGAAGGTTTTGATCCGATTGAAATTTTGCAAAATCACCGCTCATCTGATCTACAGGCGGGCTTTTCGGTAGGGCAACAACTAATTGCTGGCTCAGATTGTAAATCTTGCCATATCATAGACAAACCCTCCGTAGGGCCAAGCTTTAAAGATATTGCAGCCAAATACCAGAATGACGCAACTGCCAAAAGCAATTTAGCCCAAAAAATTATTAAAGGTAGTGCAGGTGTTTGGGGAGACCACGCCATGAGTGCCCACCCCAATGTGTCGCAGGCTGATGCCGAGAAGATGGTATCCTACATCTTGAGCCTTGCCAAAAAGCCTACAGAAGCACAAAACATACCTTTGAAAGGAACTTACACGATGAAAGCCCCCGAAGGCGATAATGGCAAAGGAGGAATCTTACTCAGAGCAGCCTATACGGATAAGGGAGGAAATAAAATACCTACGCTTTCTGCCGAAAATATCATTTTCCTACGAAATTCTAACCTTGAACCGCAGCACGCCGATTTTAAGAAAAATGTCAAGGTACTCATTACTCCTCGTGTCAACTTCTCGCTGGTAGGCAGTGAGGCACATATCGGATACAAACAACTCGATATGACCGGAATCAAACAAATCAATGTTTATGCCCGTGCCCGCCAACGCTCCGGAGACCTGGGTGCTACGGTGGAGGTACGACTGGATTCACCTACTGGCAAACTTCTAGGTACGGTTGAGATTAAAGTAAGCAGCTCCACCGAATGGAATCGCAGACCGCCACAGCCTGAGATCGTCCCCGTGCAGGGCATACAAGGAAAACACGACGTGTACTTAGTAGCCAAAAACCCCAAAGCACCCGCCAATTATTCCTTGATGCAGCTTATAGGGCTTGAGTTTTTGAATAAAGAAATGAAACCTGAGCCGGAAGTGCCTCCAGTTCAGTGAAATGTTTTGGTTCTCTGACAAATTTTGTGGATAATACATATTTAAATGATGAGAATATAGGCTAAAAACTTGGGGCAAGGGTTGCCACGAATGCACGAATACATACACTTATTCGTGCATTCGTGGCAAAGTTTGTCATAAAGATAAGAAAAGTGAATGCACTTATCTTTTATCTAGCCATTCTTAAAAGATATATGTATTTGATCATTCCCACATAAATTGTCAGAGAACCATATTTTTTTAAAGTGATTATTGAATTTTATTGAAAAATTATATTTTGTCATACAATTGACAGTCTCTTGTGAATATCTCACCTATTTTTAAGAAAAAATCATATTTTTATGGCAAACCCTTCAAAAACAAACACAACAGTCACTACTTTTTATGGAGGAGACTCCGGGCAATGGGAGGTTCTTTCTATCCACTCCATACACGGGGAATCGCTGAAGCACGTCCAAAAAATTGAAATTGTAGAAGCTGGAGAACAACCCCAGCATCAGAGTGCCTTGTGGGAATTATGCGGATTTTCTAGCAATATTCGTTATACCACCCGCTCAGAGAAAAACGAATTGGATAAAAACCCTTCCGTATTATCCAAACCCGAAAATACCTATGCTTCTCTGATTCCTATCAAAAAGTCGGAAGCTTGGTGGAGTATGACTCAGGATGAAAGAAGGCAGATTTTTGAGGAAAGTTCCGGGCATATCGGCTATAGCATGAAGTATCTCTCAGCCATTTCCAGAAAACTGTATCATTGTCGAGATATAGGAGAGGAGTTTGATTTTTTGACGTGGTTTGAGTTTGCCCCGGAGCATAGCAGTCTTTTTGACGAATTGGTCGCCTACCTGCGGAGTACCGAAGAATGGAAATACGTGTGCCGTGAAGTGGATTTACGCCTGATTCGGACGGCTATACCCGCCAATTCCCCCACAATCCATTTTGAATAGTAGGGGACTTTGCTTTAAGCCATTACGGCCAACATATCAAAAATCGGGATTCCCAGTTTTTCCTGACCCTCGATTTCCGAGCAATACAGGGCATCTTCTCTGCTAATTCCTTTGCTGAAGATCCGCCAGGTGATTTCTCCAGGGATACTTACCTTGCAAATTACCGGGGTCTCGCTTTCAGTCACCAAAGTCCATTCTTGGTTCTCTTGGAAATACAAAAACCAGTCTCCGCCACCTTTGCCAAGGACACTAAATTGTACGCTATCGCCGGGATTGGCCTTCGTATCTCGATAGTGATGTGGCAAAGCACGCATGGAAGTATCCAGGTAGGGAAAATAAAACGTTTTTTCATAAAGCTCTTTTTCCTGACCCACAGCAAAGCGGATTTGCTGCTGATGATGCCACTTCTCGGTATACTCACGAGCGATATGAAACCAGTTCAACGATTCGGACTCACCCGCCCAGCCTACGGAGAATGCCGCCTTTTCAAAAGGGTCAAGGTTTTTGATAAAATCACAATATTGTTTGCCATATTCTTCCAATAGCTCCACCAGAATTTTTGGGCTTAATCGACGCATAGCGCTGACCCAGTCGGCATTCAGGCGATTGAGGAAAGCTACCAAATCTTTGTAAGAATTTATTTCACCCGAAGATTCACCAAAGTAGCCGTCTCTGAGCATAGAAAGCGTACGCATATTGCCGTCCAGCAGGTGAGTAGCCACGTCTTTGACTTTCCAAGCTGGGGCAAGGGTTTGTTTTTGCCAGTCTTCATCACTCAGAGATTTGAGTAATTGAATCAACTTTTGATCAAGGATTGGAAACAAATCTGCAAGAAAAATTGGCTTAGGTTTTTTCATCTATCTTTTATCAAGTTTATAAATTCTCAAAAAAATAAAAAAATTAAGAAAACAGCCTATAAAGATACTGTTTTCTTAATTTAATATTTGAAAGTAAAACTTGAAATCTGACTAAATCACTAGGAGTCTAGAGAATCTAAGCTTGTTGATTTTTGTCTAAAACTTGAAAATAGCCGCCATTCCAAAAGTACTTTGGGTGTTTTTGGTGAAATTACCATCTTTATCCTGAAATTGCTGTGCATCGCTATTTTCTGTTCCTTCTATTTTCTTGAAGTTATCTAATCTGAATTCAGGTTTAAGTAGCAAATGTCCGTCAGCCAGCGTAAAGTTACCAGTAAGGGTATAACTTTGCGCTTCAGTACCTCTGCCCTGAGTCAGCAGTCCGCGTACGCCTGTGGTATTATCAAAATACTCTACTCTAGCCCCTAGAGAAAACACATCATTAAATGCGTATGTCATATATAGATTGGCACCTCCCCAGCTTCCAGTTTCGGCAAAATATGTTCCCCCCTGATATTCTCCCTTCAAAGTACCCAACATTAACCAGGTACCAATGCTGAATTTTTCGGTAATTTGATAGGTAGCCACCAAATCATATACCACGAAGAGTGAGGATGTATCTTTACCATTGGCTCTTGAATTGGCCTCATTACCCACAATGGTATTAATATAAATATTAAAGCCTTCTGCTGGAGATACGAATAACTGACCAATGAAGCTTTTGTTGCGGTTATTGTCATTCAACATATCTGATCCGTTGACTACCCCGGCCATTAAGCTTACTTTGTCGCTAAAGGCATAAGTAGCTTTAAGCCCGGTATGATAAAAAGGAATCCCTGCATTGAAAGTATTGTTAATGGAGTAGTGAAAATTAAGCGGTGCATCTATGTATTCATAACCGATGTGTGTTCCGAACTGCCCCAACGTAAAGGTGAGCTTGTCTGTGGGGCGATAATTGATAAAAGCTTGTTTGATCAAAATGGCTGAGTAAGTCGTATTGGCCAGAGTAGTTCCCCAACGATAGCGAAAATCATTTCCATAACTTCCGTATTCGGCATTGGGACCGAAGCCTAATTCAGCAACCACATCCGCTTTTTTAAGGTTATATTCTGCGCGAGTCATCACCATACCCAACTGAAATTGGCCTGGATAGCGGTCAAAGCCCCTACTGATACCTGAGTTGCCCAGATTGGATCGTGTAGCAGGCTGATTAAAATTCATAAAATAATAGGCATCCACATAACCCGAAAATTTAAAACTGGAAGATTTTGTAGAGTCTTCTGCTACCTGTGCTTTTAGTGTATTTGTGAAAACAAACAGGGTTACGAATAGTGTAATTTGTAGGAATTGTTTCATTGTTTTTTATTTTTTTAGTTTAATAAAAGATAAATTTGTTTTTGATTGATACACCCAATAATGATGGGTGTTTAACTTATAAATCCGTATTTAATTTTCCGGCTAAATGTAAGCCTAAGTTTTGAAAATGATTTATAAATACTTTAATTTTTTATCTATTTTTAAATAAAAGTGGATAAAATTGAAAAATCAAGCTAAAAAATAGACTTATTTATCGAAATAGTTATTTATTTTTTGAATTATAGGATTGAAATTTAACCCAAAAAATCAGATTTTAATTTTTAATAAAAATTTGCCAATAACACTTTGTAGCCAAGTAAAATTTTTTTGGTTAAAAGGAGAAGGAGAGGGATTTGGTTATTCCACCTTCATTAAAAAAATTTTGCCACGACCTATTCTTCCCGGATTTTGTTTTGGAATTACTGCTTTTCTAAAATGAAAATTTAGCTTTTTATCTAAATTTTGTAATTAATTGTAATAATGCAAGATTTTTTTGAACATTTTGGCTAAAAAATAGTTATTACAGATATAAATGTCCTAAAACTAAAAAACAAAGTGGCTTATGAAAATTTTTAAAAAACTCATTTTTCTGAGCTTATTTTTACTGCAAATGCATAATCTTTCCGCCCAGAAGAAACTTCTTTTCTCCCGTGACTACTGGCACAAAGGAAGTGCGACGCTAAAATCCGGTCAAACCCTGGCAGGACTGATCAAATATCATCTGGATGAAAATGTAATTCTGATACAGGGGTATGATCAAAAAATTACTGCTTATTCTAGCGCCCAAATCAATAATTTTTATATTTGGGATACGCTGACTAGGGTTCAGAGAAATTTTTTTACCCTACGTACTCGAGATGCAGCACAATCTTCGTATAATTTTTATGAGTTATTATTTCAAGGGCAGGTATCTTTACTCAGTCGTGAAAAAACAGCATTCACCCCTATCAAAGACCCTACACAACCCAAACTCGTAAACCAAAACGAATGGTCATTCAAAGAAGATTACTTTTTATTAAATGCTCAGGGTAAGATTAAAACCTATCATAAACTTGATACGTTGGGAGATGTTTTGAGGGTTGAGAAGAAGGAATTGCAGGAATTTATCCAGGAAAACGACCTTAACCTCGAGAGTAGAAAGGATTTTGTATTTTTGATAGATCATTATAATGAAGTGCTATCATTACGTGAGTCTAAAAACCGAGAGCAAAATCAAAAAAATTAGCTTTGTTTTTATACAATTCTTCCTGTGCTTTTTCAAGTTCTGAATCGAGGATATATAGAATACTAATATTTAATAGGAATGAATGCTTAGGCAATATATTTATTTATTGCCCATAATGGATGATGGGTTATATCCTACATTCAAAGCTCGGAAAAGCATCGGTACATTCCTTATCAAAAAGTTAATTTTCTAAAAACGCCTTCACTTCCTGCCGCCATACTTCCCGGTCGTGAATCAGAAAACTAAAATGTTCGGTATGTTCAAAAACCCGAAGAAATTTTTTACCTGCCAGATTGTTATAAATCTGCTCGGTTTCTTCCATACTTACTTTGGGGTCTTTCTTGCCGTAGAGCAAAAGGGTAGGGGCGTGAATTTTTCGTGCATATTCACTGGGTTTATGCTTGAGGGCATTAAAATCATGATAAAACCCTCCGTACACCATCATTAAATCAGCCAGGGGAAAAGTAGGAACTTTAAACATCTTAAACCTTTGCTCTAGTGCCTTTCGCATACTTCCAAAAGGGCATCCCAACAGAATTTTGCGAGCCTCCAAATGATCCTCAGCCATGGATTTCATGATTGCGACTGCCCCCATAGAAAAGCCGTACAGGATGATATTATCATTCGGAAAACGATCTTGAATGTATTCAAAAGAAGCTTTTACATCCTGGCTTTCGTGGTAACCAATGGTAGTTTGATAACCCGCAGAACCTCCCGAACCTCTAAAATCTACCAAAAAAGTACTGTAACCTATATGATTAAACTCACGCGCTTCCTCCAGCATCTCAGATTTATTTCCCCCATATCCGTGAAATATCAGCACAATACCTTGATGATTTTGCACTTCAATCAGCCAGCCTTCAAGTTTTTTTTGACCTTGAATCTCAATAGTTTCATAATTAGTATCAGGAAATGCCTCGATTTGCGGTTTGGGAAGTTTGATGCCGAAGAAAAGAATATTGAGTTTTTCTTTAAAAGTCAGCTCTTCGGGTTTAACCCTGGGTATTTTGTCTTCGGAGAAGTGCGTAAAACGATAGGCATGGTTACAGGCAATGACATTGACCAGCAGGCATAAAAAAAGGAATAATCCAAGGAGAAATCTAAATAGTTTTTTCATGATTAAAATAATTAAGGAAATTAAGGAAATTAAGGAAATTAAGGAAATTAAGGAAATTAAGGAAATTAAGGAAATTAAGGAAATTAAGGAAATTAAGGAAATTAAGGAAATTAAGGAAATTAAGGAAATTAAGGAAATTAAG
>JANRIC010000100.1:0-25516 GCA_033765345.1 Microscillaceae bacterium | reverse complement strand
TAGGGCTACTCAACAAATAATCCGAATACAAATCCATTAATTCTGGTGATTTCATCCTTTTTTAAATTTTTTCCCTAATTTAAACACAACTGTATTTTTTTACAAATTTCCAAATTCTTCAACTGCGTAATGTCAGTTATTCAGTATTTTTAATTTGAATTCCGCCCAATTGATTAAAAAATTTGGACGGATCGGCGAAGCCCCCAATGAGTTCCAATTTCCTACTTTTATGCAATATTATCCTAGTAAGCAAGGACTTATGATGGGGCTATATGCTGCGCGTAAATTTACCTATACTGAATTTCAACTGGATAGTGTGCTTTTTTCCAATGACCCGAAGCCTTTTGCAAAATCAGTTACTTTTGATTTCAATCATCAAAGATTATTCAAACTGGATGGAAAAAGATTTGTAGGTGTAGGGCTTTTTTCTCATCGTTTTGTGGTTTCTGACAAGGAAGGAAAAATCTTACAAAGTTTTTTTGATTACCCGCATCAAAACGACCTTGATGAATTTTCTCACCGGGTTTTAGCCATGGCTTATCAAGGTAACCTAATATTTAGCTCTGACCGAAGCAAATTTGCCTTTGCTACGATTGATTCTCCCAACCTTGATATCTGTAAAATCACCCCTCAAAGAATTGAAAAAGTCAAGAATTTTCATTTAAATCCACCTGATTTTCGAGGCCAGGGTGGAAGTACTATTAATGTAACTATGACTACCAAAAATAAAGTAGGATTTATAGATATTTGTGCAGATAAATCACATATCTATGTACTTTATTCTGGGCGTAATTGGGAGCGACACAAGGACAAATACCTTCAGGGAAATACCGTGCTGGTATTTGATTGGGAAGGAAATCCGGTAAAAGCTTATCAATTAAGTAATGACATAAGTACTTTTACCATTGATTCACGGGGTAAGATGTTATATGGTTTTGAGGATATTAAAAACCCGCAAATTCTCACATTTGATCTGCAATAATATTTGGCTAATTCTGCTATTTATTTTGTTTTATTCTCCCCCCCCCAAAAAAAACAAGCCTAAAAGCTTGCATTTCTATTTTTTTTTAAATGTAAAAAAGTAATGAAAAAAATCCCTTAGCCGAACTTAAATCTTATCGAGTAAGCAAAAATCAAGAAAAAATACTATATTTATACCCAAAAAACATCCTTTAGCTTTGAAAAACTGCATTGATTTAATTTTTATTCTTTTGGGGGTAGTATGGCTTTTGCCCGGCTGTGCAGGCAAAACCACTGCCAACCTGGATACAAATACCCCTCAGTCTTCTGCCGAAATCGAGATTACACAGGTAAACACGGTAAGCTCTACAAAAAAGACATTTTATTACTATATCCAAGCCACCGGGAAAATCGCCTCCAAAGCCCAAAGCAAGCTACAATTCAGACAAAACGGCTTTCTGGAAAAAATCTACGTGAGTACAGGGCAAAAAGTAGTACCTGGGCAGCTCATCGCCCAATTGGATAAAACCGCCCTAGATATTGCCCTGCAAAAGGCTATCCAGCAAGTAAATGCCCGTAAAGTAGCTTATCAGGATTTGTTGATCCAGCATAAGATGAACCTAAAAGATGAAACAGAGATCGACCCCAAACTCCGGGAGTATTTCAGAACCGACAGTGGGCTTGCCGAAGCCGAACTACTCCTCAAAGAAGCACAGCTTGCCCTGAGCTACGCTACCCTGCACGCACCCATCGGCGGGGTGATAGCCGACCTCAAATTTAAACCCTATAACCAAATCAGTACCACCGATGTACTCTGCCTTGTCTATGCAGACAATGACCTTGAACTGACCATCGAGGTACTCGAGAGTGAAGTCACTCTGCTGCAAAAAGGATTAAAAGCCAGCATCAAACCCATCTCGAAAAGCACCGTCGAATATGCCGCAGTAGTCAGTGAAATCAACCCGTATGTGACTGAAAACGCCTTGGTGCAAATCAAACTAAAACTTTTGCAGACCCAGGGGCTGCTGCCAGGGATGAACGCCTCTGCCGAAATCGCCATCCCCCAAAAACCCGCCCTGGTAGTGCCTAAATCAGCCATCGTAGTCCGATCAGGCAAAAAGGTAGTCTTTACCGAAGAAAAAGGACTCGCCAAATGGAATTATGTGGAAACCGGCCTGGAAAATGAAACGGAGATTGAAATTGTCAAAGGGTTGGACCCTGGCAAAAAGGTAATTATCAACCATAATCTACAGCTTGACCACGATTCGCCCGTAAAAACTATTCAAAAACCATAGCCTATGCTGAGATTTTTACTCAAACGCCCGATTGCGGTATTGATGAGCTATGTGGCACTCATTATTTTTAGTACAGTGGCTTTTTTTCAGTTGTCCATTGCCTTGCTGCCCGATATAGACGTGCCGCAGATCGTCATTCAAATCAATGCCCCCAATCAATCTCCTGCCGAAATAGAACAAAACATCCTCAGACCCATTCGTGAGAATTTACTGACACTCTCAGGGCTGAAAGATATACAAAGTATGGCTTCTAGCGAAACGGGCAGGGTCGCGCTGGACTTTGAATACGGCACTTCTATGAGCTTGGCTTATATAGAAGTAAATGAAAAAATAGACGGATTGAGTTATGTATTTCCCAAAAATCTGGAACGCCCCAAAATAATTAGGCTCAATACTTCAGATATTCCGCTTATCCGGCTTCAGATCATCCCCAAAAACGAAGAAGACATACTTCAAATCTCCAATCTGGCAGAGAAAATATTAAAAAAACGCCTGGAAACCCTAGACGGCGTTTCGCTGGTAGACCTGAACGGACTGCATAAAAAAGTAATCTCCCTTCGCTTGGATCATGCCAAGATGAATGCCCTGCAAATCTCCGAAACGGACTTGATTCAGGCTATTCGTGAAAATAATCAAGATTTAGGGGGTATTTCTGTGCTGGATGGGCAATATCGCTATTTTGTAAAGCTTCAGGCAGGCATCAAAGACATCAAGGACTTGGAAAAACTCACCATCCGTCAAAAATCCGGTAAGCTGATCTCTCTCAAACAAATTGCCCGCCTGGAAGAAACTACACAAACCCGACAGGGTTTTCACCTTTTTAACCAAAAAGAAGGCATCGTAATCAATATATACCAGCAAAGTCAGGCTAAAGTAACACAACTCATGCCACTTATTTATCAGACATCAGAATCTTTTAAGAAAGAGTATCCCCAAGTAGATTTTTACTTCAGCCAGGATCAATCGCTTCTGCTGAGAGAAGGGATTTCAAGCCTACAGACCAGCCTGATGTGGGGAGGCTTATTTGCTTTTGCGGTGTTATTTTTATTTATGGGCAATCTGCGGGTGTGCCTGGTGATGGGCTTATGTTTGCCCGTGTCGCTGATAATAAGCTTTTTGTTTTTCTATTTTTTTCAAATCTCCCTCAATATCATTTCTTTGAGCGGTCTGACCCTGGGGCTAGGCATGACCATTGATAATTCCATTGTGGTGCTGGATAATATCAGTATTCGTAAACAAGAAAATCAAAATTTTTTGGAAAATGTAGTTTTAGGTACTTTGGAGGTCATTCCGCCCCTGATTGGTTCGGTACTTACTACGTTGGCCGTATTTATCCCACTGATATTTTTGAGTGGTTTGTCGGGAGCTTTGTTTTATGACCAGGCTATTTCGGTTACGATCATTCTGGTCATTTCATTAGGGGTTTCTTTTAGCCTGACACCTTTGTTGTACTTGTTATTTTTTAAAGGTACATCAAAAATAATTGTGTCCGATACAAAAGTATTTCAGGGGATTCTACACAGCTATGAAGCTTCTTTTCGGAAGGTTTTTCAATACAAATTAATTTCACTCATTGGGTTGTTGGGACTTTCTTCTTTGGGATATTTCGGTTTTTTCTTTTTTAAAACAGAGGGTTTGCCAGCCATTGAAAAAAACGAAACACAGCTCATCATTCAATGGAATGAACCCATCTCACCCCTAGAAAACAAACGGAGAAGCCTGAGCTTACTCTCAACGATTCAAAAAGACATTTTACAAAGTGAATGTGACCTGGGTATCTCTGATTTTATTTTGCAAAATGAAGAAAATTCCCTGCAAAAAGCCTTCATCTATCTACTCATCGGCGATGCCACAAAAAAAGAAACTGTGGAAAAAAAAATCACTCTTTATATGCAAAAAAACTTTCCCAAGGCTATTTTTTCCTACCTACCCGCACCCAATGCCTTCGATCAACTTTTCAGACAAAATCAAGCTTATTTTGAAGTAAGGCTCAAAAGCTTTCAACACAAACAATGGATTCCCCCCACGATCTTGAATGAAACCCTCAAAGATATTTCCGCTCAATTCCCTCAATATAAGATACTAAGCTCTCCGGGAAGCCTGGAAGAAACCGTAGTCAAAGTCCAAATTGATCGCCTGCGGCTGGCTTTGTATCAGGTAGATTATGAAGATTTTCTGGATCGCTTCAGGTCTTTGTTCGGTGCTTCATCAATAAGCGAGCTCAAAAGCTTCAACGAAAGCACACCAATTCGGATAATTGTCAAAGACCAGGACTTATTTCAAAAGCTCAAAAACAGCCGTATCACAAATACTGAAGGTAAATCTTATCCTATGCTCGATTTGATGGAGTATGACTTTGATTCGGATTACAAAAATATCACCGCCGACCGCTTGGGTATCTACCACGGTATTAGTTTTCAGCCCATTGATGATTTTGCGAAGATTACACAAAAATTAAACGCAATAGCCCTCAAAAAGCAGTTGCTGATTGACTTTTCGGGTCAATACTTTAGCGATCGCGACAATCTAGTACAACTGATCCGAATTTTGATCCTGGCGATAGTTTTGTTGTATTTTATCCTTTCGGCACAATTTGAATCATTCGTGCAGCCTCTGATCGTCATTGCCACACTTTCCTTAGGGATAGCAGGGGCTTTGTTGTTTTTAAAGTTGGGAGGGGCTTCTCTCAATGTCATGTCTGCCATTGGTTTGGTGGCGATGCTAGGGATTATGGTCAATGATGCTATCCTGAAAATTGACACCATCAACCAACTTAGGAAAACACACGATTTAGACACCGCTATCTACATCGCTGGTCAGATCCGCCTCAAGCCCATCCTGATGACCTCGCTTACTACTATTTTGGCTATTTTACCCATATTATTTTCCTCTGGGATAGGGGCAGATTTGCAAAAACCCTTAGTTTTGGCGGTCATGGGTGGTTTATCCCTGGGTACACTTACAGCACTGTATTTTGTTCCTTTGTTTTATTATTATGTAGCTTTTTTTGACTTCAGACCTAAATCCTCCACGAGAACCTCAATTATATGAAAGTCTTACATACATGCTTATCAGGTATTTTGCTTGCCTTATTTTATGCTTCGTGCCTTCAAGCACAGCAAGTGTATACCCTCGAGCAAGTCATTGCGCTTGCACGGCAGCAGTCTGTCAAAGCCCTCCAGGCCAAAAACAGAAAAGAAACCGGATACTGGGCTTACAGGGTATACCTTGCCGAGCAACGTCCGCAGTTGTCTCTTTCAGGTACTTTGCCTGATTACAACCGCTCCATACTCACCAATAGAAATGATGACGGAAGTATTGGATTTATTCCGGTCAGTAATTTGAATACGGATATAGGGCTTAGGATAAGCCAAAAAATCGGATGGACGGGTGGGGAAGTTTTCCTAAATTCCTCCCTTGCCCGGCTTGAAAATTTATCAGGAAATTTTGCAGGTGTGCAATATTCTTCTGTACCCCTTCGGATAGGATTTGAACAACCTTTGTTTGGCTTTAATGCCCTGAAGTGGGACAAAAAAATTGAACCCCTCAAATATGAAGAATCTACCAAAAAATTTCACGAAGATTTGGAATCAATTGCCTCAGAAAGCACAGATCTGTTTTTTAATCTACTCATTGCTCGCGCTAACCTGGAAATAGCCCTCACCAACAAAGCCAAGCACGATACCCTCTTTCAAATCGCTCAACAAAGATTTGAATTGGGTACACTGAGCGAAAATGATTTGCTGCAATTAAATCTCCAGGTAATCAATGCTTCGCAAGATGCCAACCAAGCCAAATTAGATATAGAATTGTCCCAATTAAAACTCAAATCATTTTTAGGAATGAATACCAACTTTGAAGATATCATCTTGGAAATACCCTATTCCTTGCCTGATTTTAGTGTCAATCCTCTGCTTGCCATAGAAAAAGCCAAAGAACACAGACAAGCTTTTATAAGCTTCCAAAGGCAAAAATTGGAAGCCCAAAGAGACCTGGCAGAAGCCCAAAAAAACAGCAAACTCAACCTAAATATTTTTGGCTCTTTTGGCTTCACCCAAAGTGCCGACAGATTTCTTGATACCTACCTCAATCCCCAAAACCAACAAGTGCTGCAAATCGGTTTTCAAATCCCGGTCATTGACTGGGGCAAGCAAAAAGCCGGCGTCAAAACAGCCACAGCCAATCAAGAATTGGTGCTTAATCAAGTAGAAATTGAAAAAACTACCTTTGAACAAGAAATATTTCTTTATGTAAAACAACTGGAATTGTTTAGGGAAAAAGTCATTTTCTCCAAACAACTCGACGAGATCGCCCAAAAAAGATATGCGATCGCCTACCAAAGGTTCTTGATCTCTAAAATCTCTGTCACAGACCTAAATATCGCCCTCAGCGAAAAGGATACAGCCAAACAATCGTACTTAAATGCACTTTATAAATTTTGGCAGTCCTATTTCTTAATCCGAAAACTTACTCTTTTTGATTTTGAAAAAAATATCCCTATCACACACCCCTAAATGATCCTTAAGGACTGATTTACAATAAATTACTTGGATTGTTCACTCACTCGCAATGTACTCAACAATCCATCCCGATCGGCATAGCAGCCCTGAAGCAGTCTTTCTCCGCTTTGCCTGAATGCCGTTCTCCCATGCAAAACCCGCTCATTGTCCACTATATACAAGTCTCCAGGTGCTAATTTGAATTGAAACTGATTCTCTGGATCGTGCAGCATCCGCTCAAAGGCTTGATAAGCTTCATAAAATGATTTTGTTAAATTTAAAGGTAAATTAAAAGCTTGTATTGAACGATTGTTAAAACGCACATTAATCGTTTCTCCTTTTGGATTGCTGCTGAGGATAGTTGTTTCATGGAGAAGATCGGTTTGAGCATCCGTATACCGAAATCTGACCGGAATTTGGCTTAGTAGTTGATAAAATTCAGGATTGAATGCCTGTAGACGATTGGCTACCTGAAAACCATCTACCAAAATCGTTTCTCCACCTTGAGTATCCGATTGCAGGCAATGTAAAAGCTGGATCGTAGGAACGGGATCGCGGTAGGGATTATCAGTATGTGGACTTAGTGCAAGGTGTGTATCTGCCAGATTCGTAGGGGATGCGGAGGTTTTTACGTCAAATATTTTCCCGTAATTGGTCTCTCGAATATATCCAAACAGCTTTACGACGTGTTTGAGCATATCTCTGGATGTAGGAACTTCTTTTAACAAACCAAAACCATAAACTGCCACCGTCTGCAAAAAAGCCTTCCGTGTATTTTTCTGAGCACAGACATCCACAAACTTGAATACAGGTACTTCCGAAGCCAGATCACGATCCCAAAGGATGATGTTAGGCTTGGGTGCAGGGAAAGCCCATTGGTATAAATCGTCCAGCAGATAATGACTGATCAACCCATCCTGCCACTCGATCAATAATTTTTCGTCTTCTAGTACAACTTTTTGGGCTGCTACATCTAATCCTGCCTCTAGAGTATTGATGAGTTTTTGACCCTTTGCGTGGCGAAACTGCGGGCTGTTGTCCCTAAGCCATAAAAAATGGAATTCGCTAGAGAGACCATTAGCCCATTGAATTTTTATGTGATCCTGATAGATTTGAAGCATAAGCATCAGAAATTGATTTTAAAAAAAATTAAGGTGTTTATCTTTGAATAAACCATACAGTGCAATCAAAGCCCAAACTGCATTGATAAAAGTTGCTGACCAAGAGCCAAAGTAACAGGTGTTAATCACCAGAAAAATACCCCCCAATAAGTTAAACATATGGTAAATCGCCTGTGTAGATTTCCATTGACCAGTGATTAGGAAGGCATAAGACACCAAAAAAAGCAGTGCCCCCAACCAGCCTATCCCTTCATAATAATAGTTTTCAGGGATTTTGTCAAACATTTTTAGTTTTCACTTTTGGGCTTATACCAGCAATTTAGGGTATTTAGCGGACATTTTAGTACCACTTTGATCAATCCGTTTTGCTGATAAGCTTTGAGTTGTTGCTCATTCAAAGTAATTTGAAATGTTTGTTTTTTTAAGGCTACACTCCCTATTTTTTCATACAGATCTTTGCCTCCGTTTTTAAATTCATGGCTGAATGATACAAGAATTTCTGCTTCACCGCTTTTCTGAAAGGCTTTCCAGTGTAAAACAAGGTTATTTCCCTGTAAATCTGCTTTCAAATCACAGGCAGAGATATCACCAATAAAGGGAGTGCCGTCCATTTCATAAATCAGGTGTTCGGGAATGCTTATCCCCAAATGCTTCAAAATAGAAGGCGTAATGTCTATCACTGGAGGATCGTTTTTTGTGAATTTTTCATTCAGTGCCACGGCATTGGTTACCATCCAGGTAGTACGTTCGCGCTCGGATTGGTCGCCGTGATCCATGCCTTTGATGGCATCACGGCCGTGGTCGGTCGTGATGACGATGAGCCAATCTTCGCCCAGTGTCTTTCTGGCTTGGATGGCGTTCCAGATTTTAGCAATCTGTCGGTCGGCTTTTCTGACAGATTCATAAAAAATCTCACTGTCGCCGAAGCCGTGCCCCATATCATCGGTATATTCGAGATAAACCCAACTCAAATCAGGAGATTTTTCAGAGATATATCGGGCTGCTTCGGTGGAGACGTGTTCGTCAATATTCAAAATATACTGACGCTCATCATCGTGTGGAAACTTGACAGTGTCCAATTCAAATCCATCAAAGGCATAATCCAGTGTGAAGTCTCCGGCTTTGCCTTCACCAATCAACACGGTACGATTATCCAGCCAAGTAGAAAATATAGCCGTGTGTAAGTCAGGCTTTTGTGTCTCTACAATCCTGAAGATATTCCAGTAATTGTAATTGGGCGATTGATTGTCATTATCCCAGACATTGTGCTTGTTAGCCCAGGTAGCCGTAATCAAGTCCATATAACCAGGCGCAGAAATGGTAGGGGTTTCGCTGTAAGTGCCTTTTTCACCACCCACATAGGCGCGTGTGTATCCCTTGTTGCCTGCAATTGCATCCAGTGTTGGTGTAGCGACCTTCTCAATGACATCAGCCGGGATACCGTCAACGATGATAAAAATAGCTTTTTTTTGGGCAAAAGCAGAAAATTGAACGCAAAGTAAAAATGCAAAAGTGACATGAAAGAAATTGTGTGATCTCATATATTATTTTGATAAATAAGGGATTCTAAAAATTGACCATTGCCCACCTTGATTTTGAATGTCTGTTATTTTCCTAAAATAGTAAGCTTCTCACAAATGTAAGAATTGAATATTAACTGATGATTGGGATAGGATTAAGGAATTATGAATTAAATATTCAGTGCAATAATTTAATGAATATTCTATTAATTGAATGGGTATTAATTTTTTTGTTTTTATTATTGCATTAAAAATTACTTATGGCAAGAAAAACGATTTCTGAGATCCGCAGAAGAGAAATTTTGGAGGCTTTTTATGAGATTGCCCGTAAGGAAGGATTGGAAAATACTTCCTTTGCCAAAATTGCCAAAGAGCTTGAGATACAGCCCAGCCTGATTGTGCATTATTTTACCAATCGGGAAGAGCTGATATTGTCTTTAATTGAGTATAATCTGGAGCAATATAGCAAAATTTTTCAAACCAGCCAACCCGTAAATATCAGCCACAAAGCTTATCTTTTGGAAACGATAGATAAAATCTTTTCTATGAATTGGAATCACTTGTTTGATGATGGGGTCTATTATAGCTGTTATGCTTTGATATTCAGGCATCCTCAAATCAAGGAAAAATTTCGCAATTTACACAAACAACTCAGGGTACATCTAGGCAAAATCATCGAGCTATGTAAAGATGATAGAAGCCTCCGGGTTGAAAATATCAAAATCCTGGCCGATCATATTTTTAGAATTATTGATGGCACTTATTATTATATCAGTATGCTTGAAGACGAAGAAGAACATAAATATCAGTTGGAATCCGGCAAAACACTGGCATTGAGTTTATTGGATTGGGTTGAATAATTTCGAACTTTATTCATCTAAAATTAGGAATTAACCAAATTAAATGGTAATTTTAGGCAAATTAATTAGAAAATCTTAAACCATGCCTAAAATTCTAATCAATATCCCGGATGAAGAAAAAGCCCAGGAATTTTTACAGTATTTTGTTCCTAATCTCAGCTTTATTCAAGAAGTACATATCCTGGAAAACGAGCCAGAAAAATCGGTATCCTTAGAAGAAAACCAAGAACCTTCCTTAGTCCAAGAGCCGCTTGCTTTATACAATACGCCCAAACACAGCTATACACTAGAAGATATTCAGGCTATTGCTGGGCAATTCCCATCCGATCATCGCTGGACATACACAGACCTGCAAAAGTATTTCCCCCAAAACCTCAAAATCAAAGTAGAAATCCTTAACCATCAGTTATTGATTATGCCTAGTCCCGAACAACTACACCAAGATATTACTTTTGAGCTTTGCGCCGCCTTAAAGACATTTGTGCGAAACAACCAACTAGGAGATGTAATTATTGCCCCCTTTGATGTGATCCTGAATCAAGGCAATGTGGTAATTCCTGATGTTATATTTGTATCGGTACAAAAAAAGGAAATACTGGATGGTAAAAAAGCTAAGGGTGCCCCCGATTTAGTAGTTGAGGTGTGGTCTCCTGGGAATAAGAAAAAAGAACGCGAAACCAAAAAAGAATTATATGCCTCCAATGGTATACTTGAATTTTGGGAGGTTTATGCGCAAAAAGCACATATTTTGGTGGAAGTGCTGGATGAAAACGGTGCATATCAGATTTTCTCCGAAGCACAGGAAAAAGGTGCGGTACATTCCAAAATTTTAGCAGGTTTTTCAATTCAACTGGAAGATATTTTTCAAGTAAAATAATTTTTCTTAACTTGGAAACAGAAAAAATTTACGCATCCATGATCATCAAAAGACGAGATTTTATCAAATACTCTGCCTTATCCGGGCTTTCACTCTCATTTGGCTTTTGCCATAGCAAGGGCAACATAAAATCCCACTCCAAGCGATTGGGTGTAGCTTTGGTCGGTTTGGGAGGCTACAGTGCTGGTCAATTAGCGCCTGCGCTGCAATTAACCAAAAACTGCTACCTGGCAGGAATCGTCACCGGAAGCCCCCATAAAATCCCTGAATGGCAGAAAAAATACAATATCAAAGATAAAAATGTGTACAACTATGACAATATGCACACGATCGCCAATAATGAGGAAATCGACGTGGTCTATGTAGTAGTTCCTACGGCCTTACACGCCAAATACAGCCTCATCGCCGCCAATGCCGGCAAACACGTCTGGTGCGAAAAACCCATGGCCATGACCGTAGAAGAATGCCAATCTATTATAGATATCTGCAACAAAAATAAAGTCAAACTCTCCGTAGGCTACCGCATGCAGCACGAACCCAATACACGCACAGTCATCGAGTACGCAAGCAGCCTACCTTATGGTAAGATCAAGTCTGTAAAAGCCCTGGCTGGTTATGGTGGGGGAGGGGGCAAAGGCTGGCGTTTTGAAAGAGCTATGGGAGGAGGCGCACTCTACGATATGGGCGTGTATACCATCAATGGCATCCGTTATGCCAGCGCACAAGAACCCATCGGCGTACTCAATGCCAAACAATACCGCAACCGCCCCGAACTTTTTAATGATGTAGATGAAACTACCGAATACGAACTCGAGTTCGCTAGTGGCATCCAAACCATCGGCAAAACCAGCGTCAGTGAAAATATGGGTATCCTGGAAGTAATCTGTGAAAAAGGAGACTATCACCTCAGCCCGATGCAGTCTTATAACGGTGTACAGGGACGCACAAGCAATGGCATTTTACTCAATAAACCCATCGCAAATCAACAAGCACAACAAATGGACGACGATGCCCTGGCCATTCTTAACAATAAAGCCGTGATGGTTCCTGGAGAAGAAGGTATGCGCGATATTCGAATCGTACAGGCGATTATTCAGGCTGCGGAGACAGGGAAGGGCGTGAAGCTATGATGCCTAAGTACTTATACCCAGATTGAAGTGATTTGCCTGATTTTCTTGATTGATTAGCTTGATTATTAATGATTTAAAAGCTAAAATCTCGGAAAACCACTTCGGTTTGAGTATAGTAATCTTCAGAAATACTTAGTTAATCTCCCACGCAAGATTGGCTGGACTGATCCATTTTTCCTCTATCCAAAGTTCCAAAGAAGGATTAAGCATATACATCCCCTGGCGAGCACGTAAGAATAGTTTCTTGGAATAGGCATTGGTCGAATTGATTTCGTTTTTAGCTAAGATACTGGTAATGTATGTTCTTTTCATCCGATATTCCGGTAGAACTTGATGTGTCAATCCTTCAAAAAACTTCAGAAAATCGGCACTTTCATACAAAGGATGCTTACGACGTTCTTTATCAAAGACGATCTTATAATTAGTTTTATGGATTTGGTAAACGGCTACCATAAAATTAAGCATCAGATACTCAGCCTGATGACTATCAATTTTAACCAGTTTGTTGTCAATCTTTACTTTGATACTTTCACTTTTGAGCGATACATAAAAACGATTGAGTATATGCTTTGTTTTTGTGTCTTCTTTGGCTTTTGAAAGTAAAATTTGCAAAGCAGTACGTCCAAAATTATCCACCAAATCGGTTTTTGCACCGTTTTCAATAAGATGGTGGAGGATTTGCTCCGCCCCATAAATAACAGCAAGCATAAAAGGCGTGAGATTAAATTCATCACGAAAATCCAATCCGTATTTTTGGATCAGGGGGAGCAATTGCTTGAGATTGTCCTGGGTATAAAGCGTATACTTTCGTTTGATTTTCCCAAGCCCTTCTTTTTCCCATCGCCCCTTATCAGCTGGGCGATATTTTAAGGCAGACAATTCAGGAAAACGACTATAGTTACCATAAAACAAATCAAACTCGAAGAGGCGATCTTTGGCTTTTTTGTTGAAATTATCAGGATTCAGGGCTTGTTTTACCAACTCCTCGTACTCTTCTCTGGTGGTTACTTCCCAGGGTACAGGCTGAATCTGTAGTATTTGTTGGCGAATACTTTGGGCTTGTTCGGTTTTTCCCTGCATCTCAAGGCGATGGGCTTCTCTTTGCCATTCTTCGGCAGAGGAGTTTTGTTCTTTGAATTCTACCTGTTCGCTAAAATTGGTCAATTCTAGCAAATCAAGCAAGGCATGTTTTTTTTGAGCCTCGATGACATATAAGTTTTTTACGGCACGGGTCATGGCTACATACAGCGAATTGACGTAAAACTTGTATTCATCCAACGATTTGTCGCTTTTATCTTTGGAGCGGGCGTATTCGATATTATCCGTTTTCAGGTCTTCCTTCCGAACTCCCACCGTTAGCTCTCTGAATTCCTTTTCATAATTGGAAATGATATTATACAAGATCACATTTTCGTATTCCAAACCTTTTACTTCGTGGATAGAAAATAGGAGGGGAGATTCAAAAAATTTACGGGCTTCGTCTTTTTCTTCATTCCGCATAACGACTACAGCAAATTTGGCCGAACGCCGGGTACGCTGATTCAGGTCCTGTTTGACTTTGGGCTTATTTTCATAAAATTTGACTTCGCCCTTGTGCTTGGAGTTAGATTTGACCAGGTAGGTGCTTTCCTTGTCAATAGAGCCAAAACGGGCATTTTTGACCAACAAAAGTTGGTTGGCGATTTGGGTTACCTCTGGCGTATTGCGGTAGTTGGTAGCCAGTACGCGGATGATGTTCCCCTGAAGGTCTTGCTTGTAAAACAAAGATTTGATATTGCTCCAGGAGAAAAAATTAGGATGCACAATCTGGTTGGAGTCGCCACAAAGGATAAAATTGCCGGGATATAATAAGGTGTTCAAAATCAAATACAACTGAATATTGGTAATATCCTGCACCTCATCAATCACAATAAAGTCATATTGTTTTTTTACTTTGGAAAGGTATTGGTGCGCCAGCATGTTACTGTCATAATAAGCTCCTTCATTCAAAAAATCTACATATCGGGTAAAAAGATCATAAATCGCCGGCCTTTCGGCATCCAGAAAGATAGACTGTTTTACGCCCAGGTTCAGATAATCTTCCTTGCTCAGATGAGGCTTATCCACGATTGCCCCCGTGATTACGCCCTTAAATTCTTCGTAGACCTTGTAGGCATCTTTGATTTTGTGGCTTTGTTTGAATCGCCAAATCCACTGCTCAAAAGCCCGATAATCGATTTCTTTGCCCTGAGGAACTTCAATAGACGATAAAAACTCATTAAAAGACATAAAATCTACTTCCTGCTTCTCGTTTTCATAGCCCAAGGCATAGTATAGGTTGTGCGAATTTTCTACCAAAAAAGCCGAAAGCGTGGTATAAAGTATCTTGCCGGGTAGGGTTTTCATCTTCTCGAGGGTCAGTGCTGTTTTGCCGCTTCCTGCTGAGCCGATGATGATGAGCGGGCTGGGCAGCTGAAAAACCTCTTCCTGAATGGTATCAAAAGACAAAATCTTGTCTAGGATATGAAAATGTTTTTGTCGGGGATTAACATAACTCACCGGGGCAGCATCCGCTTCATCGAGCATTTTTTCGTGATCGATGCGCTGGAGCTTGTTTTCGTCTAGCTGAACTCCATTCAAAAAGCGTGATTTTTCGTAGGCGTGGTTGAGGATAACCTCCATCAACAGGAGGTATTTTTTGCCTTCTATTTGGGTATATTTGAATAAAAGTCGGTTGGTATCATCCAGTTTGGCTCTATAAAAGCCCGTATTGACCATCTTTTTTACATCTGCCGATTTAAAATCACCCGCCTTCAAAAAGTCTAAGACCTTATTGAATTGTTTTTTGACCTTAGAATAGTCCAATTCGTTGTATATCAGTATCTCCATGAGCTATCTTTACCTGCCAACTATCAGAATGTGTGTGAATTAATCTTGCAAAATTAAGGAAATATTAGTTTCCTTCCGATATATCGGGACAGCTATTTTGTGAAAATTTTTCCTTCGCCTGTGTTTTTTTACCCTCGCCTGTGTCCTCACAGGCGATTTGGGTGTTTGAGGGGTTGCCTGTGGAGACACAGGCAAGGGCGTGGGTCAATACCTGGTAGTACTAGCTCCAGTTTCCAGATAGCTATGGCTATCCGATCCCGGTAGCTATAGCTAACCACTGTAGATAGCTATAGCTACTCCATAGCAATCAGTTGCAGCTTACTAGATTTTTTTAAAATATGCGCTTTGGGCTTCTGGGTCAAGGGATTTTCTTATCAATGAAGGATAAATTTAGTTTTTTTCGTTTTTAAGACTGGCGATGAAAACTCTGAGTCTATCAATATATTCTCTATCTTTTGTACCAGAAATAAATTCATTTTTTAGACTATTGTATGCATTTGAATAAACCCTTAACGCATCAAGTAACTCAAAAACTTTGGGTATACTCGATGCTTCTATTGCTTCCAAAGCTTCGGTTATGATTTTAGTTCGGTCAGGTGGTTGCTCTATCGGGTCAGGGTTTGACTTAGGACCTAATAAAAATTCAAAGTCTTTTACTTCCAACGTTGTCTTCTCGTCTATTGTATCAACTTTTTGATGACCTAATCTTTGGGCTTTTTGCAAATCCGCCCACATCACCCAATGGGTTTGATCCACAGAAATACATAAATGAGTATGATTTTCGTGATAGCCCAAGAGTTTATTCAATAATTCACGACTTATTTGTGCGTCTTCTTGCTGGAGAAAAACTACTATCTTACGCTCATTAAATTTACATTCAGCAAAGACTTCTGTTTGGCTTTCGTGGGTAAAAAATATTCCGTATTTCCAAAATTCATCGGTAGCATCCTTGCCATAATCTGCCATAAACTGATTAAACACAGCTTTGGGCAAAAAGCGGGTATCCAGAAGGGCAAAGGCAAAATGCGAAGTGCCTTTTCTCAAACGCTTAAAGGTTTTCTCATCGCCTAGATACTTATTGGGCAAATACTGGATGGCATAATATTCATCAGGCTTGTCTTTGGGGGAAAAAATAAGCTTAAACCATCCTTAGCCATCAAAGCCAAAATCTCTTGGGACAAATTTTCTACTTCCTCTGCTTCGCATACTTCATGAGCAATAAGGCTTTGGCGGATGTGCGGCAAATCAAATTTACCATTTGCCTTTTGTACTTTGTCATCCAAGATTTCATAGATTCTATCAGTAACCCAGGTTGGGCTGACAAACACAACATCCGCCAAAGCCTTGTTTTGGGGATAATATAAAATTACGCCGATTTCTATCAGGTATTTGCTGAGTTCATGGAGTTCGGCATCTTCCAAGCTAGGGTCTATCTCCCTGCAAACCTGCTTGTAATCTGCATAAGTCCATCGGTATTCTCCCTTTTCGGCATATTCTCTGATTTTGTCGCAAATCATCACCCAATATTTCCCTAGCGTAAAGCTTTTTTCGGCGGTTTCCTGGGCGATGTGCTTGAGTCTTTCATAAAAATTATCATAATATCTTTTCCATTCACTGTTTGCATTCACCGCAGGTTCTTTTAGATGGGTATGCACACAGATATGATGCACGTCTTCCGCCGGGATTTTATATTTTTCCAATACCTTATTATCTGGCAGTTGTCGGCTTTCCTTGCGGCTTTGCACCAATAGGATAGGGCTTTGCGGGGCATAATGCCGGATATTGTCGAGCCAATAGTCATAAGGATAATGCTCCAGGGTGACGGGTATTTTCTTTTGATTTTTATGGATAAACCCCCCAAAAAAACCCTGCTGATTGGTGGCTGTGTACCAAAGTACGCAATAAACAGCATTGTCATTCAGGAATAGCCTATGGGTGGCGTGGTAGTATTCCTGACCGCCAAAGTCCCAGCAATAGGCTATGATCTCTGTATCGGGTATCTTTATCTTACTGACTAGAATACCGTGGGTGCTGTCTTCGGTCTGCTCGATGTCTTCACCGGCCAATAGCTTGGCCAGGGTCGTTTTGCCTACGGTGCTATTGCCCATCAGAATCAATTTGATCTCCGTATTTTTTTGCGTGCCTTTGCGGAAGCTCTCTAGCGTGGCGCGAAGACTCTCTAGGCAATTTTCTTCCTCTAATACCGACTCACGGATATTTTTGATGTCATTTCCCTTAAGTACCAACCACTCCAACCCAGGCACTCTATCCAAAAAATCTTCGGGGATATGGGTGAGTTGATTCCCTGCCAGATTCAGCTCTTTTAAGTGGGCAAAGATACCTTCTATCTCAAAATACTGTACTTGACTTTGATACACAAACAAATACTCCAGATTGGGGAAAACCTGTGCAGGGATATTCAACTTGAGGATGCCGCTTTGGTGATAGCTCAGTCCCAACACTTTGACAGAGGGCAGCACGTAGTCGGGGAAATCAAGCTCCGTCCAACTGCCTTTGCTCAAATCTACAAATTCGGTAGCCTGGGTCTGTACGTCCTGCCAAAGCTCTTGCCAGGTGATTTGGGTTTTCTCGATACGTATGTCGTGTTTTGTGATCATTGTAGGGTCAAAGGCAATATGATTTGAATGTGAAAAGATACAGGCTTTTGTTGGTTTTTGCAAAAAAATCTTAATTTAGTCTTTCATTCCTCCTGCCGTTCCGTTTTTCTCCCTGTCACTCCGACGCAAGGAGGAATCTGTACGATTCTGGATGCAGAGGCTAAGATTCCTTTTTCTCCCTGTCATTCCGACGCAAGGAGGAATCTGTACGATTCTGGATGCAGAGGCTAAGATTCCTCTTTCTCCCTGTCCTTCCGACGCAAGGAGGAATCTGTACGTTTCTGGATGCATAGGTTAAGATTCCTCTTTCTCCCTGTCATTCCGACGCAAGGAGGAATCTGTACGTTTCTGGATGCAGAGGTTAAGATTCCTCTTTCTCCCTGTCCTTCCGACGATAGGAAGAATCTGTACGTTTCTGGATGCAGAGGCTAAGATTCCTCCTGCCGTCGGAATGACAGTTCCAGATTTTGACAGTTTTTATTTTCTGATTTTCTCATATTTATTTGTATATTTCACAAAAAAATCAAACAAATCACCCCAATCAAAAAAATCACAGTCTAAGACAATATGCCCAATACCACACAAACAGACATCCTGATCCCCAATACCTCCATCACTATCCCGATGATCTGGGTAGAAGGTGGTAGCTTCTGGATGGGAGATAACCAAAGTAAATATGACCGTGAAAAACCTGCCCACCAAGAAGAACTAGACGGCTTCTGGATGGGCAAATATCCCCTCACCCAAGCACAATGGCGAGCTGTAGTGGAGCAGGCAAATGCACAAGGTTTAAAGCACGAGTTAGACCCTGAGCCGGCCTACTTCAAAAGCAATCAGCGCCCGGTAGAGCAGGTATCCTGGCTGGACTGTATGGCCTGGATAGCTTTGCTGAATGCCCTCTTGAAGGACTCCGAAGCAAAGCTAAAATCTTTTAACCTGCCCAGCGAAGCGCAGTGGGAATACGCCGCTCGGGGAGGCATCCATCATCAGGATGGCTATACTTACTCAGGCTCTGACGACCTACACGAAGTAGCTTGGTATTATGATAACAGCCACCAACAAACAAAAGTAGTAGGCCTTAAAAAACCCAACCAACTCGGTATCTATGACCTCAGCGGCAATGTATGGGAGTGGTGCTTGGATGAATATGATGCGGAAGCATACAAAAAAACGCCGGAAAATTGTAAAAATCCTTTGTTTTTGGATAGAAAAGTGCTAAATAGCCGTGAAGCAGTATTTGATGATAAACAGCGTGAAAATACCTGCGTTTTGCGTGGCGGCTCCTGGTTCTACTACGGTGATAGCTGTCGTGTGGCGTATCGCTACCTTTACAGTCCCGTCAACCGCTACAGTTACTTCGGTTGTCGTTTGCTTGCAGGGTAGTAGTTTTGGTTTTTTTTATTTTTTTTTGGTTTTAAGAGAGGGCTTTGCCCTCGAAAATTTTTTTACCTTCGCCTGTGTCCTCACAGGCGATTTGGGTGTGGTAGATTTTGCCCTCGTTTATGATCTTGTAGCGTCGGCGAGCCGCCGACGCTACAAGATCACCCCATCAAATTCAGCTTTCGAATATCTTCGGGGGTAGGCTCAAAGGTTTCGCCTTCTTTGACTTGATACTTTTTCATGAGGGATTGGATTTGCTCGGGAGTCAAATCAGTGACACTATATTTTGCCTGCTCATAGTGGATTTTGGCGTTTTTGAAGTGTTTTTGGTCGTATTCCTGGAAAGATTGCAGAGCTTTTTGCCATTCCTCTTCACTCAGAATTTCGTGTAGGTCTTGGTGTGGGTCTTTGAGTGCTAGTATCTGATCTAATTTCTCTTGGATATTTGGATGGGATTGGGCTTTGTGCGCCTGTAGGGCAATTTCCTGCACAAAACCCATATTTTTCAAAATTTGATTGACGGTATTTTGTACCAAAATCAAATTTTGGTCTTCCAGGCGGATTTTTTCTTTTTGATCCTGGATATAGTTGAATTCATAAGTGTGCAATACAGACAAGGTAAACTCCTGAGCCTGGAAAATGAACTCACTGACCTTTTGGATGATGATATCGATTTCCTTGTGAGTCAGGTTATTGAGTTGCTCGTTTTTCTGCCAGATGTCTTGCTGGATTTTCTCAAATTTGACCTTTGCCTCCTTGACTTTTTTATCGCCTACTACTTCCCGAAAGGCATTACGCATCGTAGCCCAGGTCTCGAACATCTGCTGATAGTTTTCAAATCGATGCCTTTGGGCTACCTGGGCAGCAATCCGGGCGAATTTCTTGAATCGGGGCTGAAAAGTGCCAAATAGAGGGAATTTGATCTTGGGGCGATTGACAAAGTTTTCATTGTGGAAGTTTTCGGTGATCAGGTACGTAAACGTAGGGTCGTCTTCCAGTGTTATGATCAGCGAAAAATCGTGGTTGATGGTCATGTCGAGGTATTGCTGGTAAAATTCGCCCATTCGGAGGGTCTCGATTTCAAGAGGTAGGCGTTTGCGTTTTTCCTCTATTTCCTCAAAGATACTAGTCAGACTTAGCCCGGTGCGTTCAATTGCGGCAGACTCTTCTTCGTCCAAATCCTGCCCCAGCCAGGTACTGATTTTCTCAGAAATGTATTGCAGCAGGTTATTTTTCAGGTTTTGCAGATTGAGTCGAATTTCTTTGGCACGGTGTAGCTCTTCCTGATAAGCTTCCTGATAAAAATTGAGTTTGTCCAGAAATTGTGCATTCATAGCGATACCTTATTTGAGATGAGGATTTAAAAGTCCTTTTTGCTCCTGATCGTTCCATTTTTCCTTCCAAATAACGTACCCGATTTGCTCATCGGTTTTGTAAGTATAATCAGGTTCAGAAGGGTTGCTGCCTTTTAGCTTGATGCTACCCGAATTTTGCTCGGATTGGGTTTTTCCTTGCGGTGTGACCCGCTCCCGGGTATAATAAAAGCTAAAAGTAGTATAAGGTACATCCACATAGCGGGCTTCGCCGTTGTTTTTGGTGATGCTGCGGGTGCGCGTTACGGGGCGGGTTTTGCTGACTTGGCGCGTTTTGGTGCAAGGCACGCTATGGCTTAGGGGTACACTTCGGGTGACGGCCTTGCCGTTTACGATGGTAGTTCGGGTTTCGTAGTTAGTTTCGGTGCAGGTAGCCGAATAACTTTGCGATTCGTAATAAGTTTCTGTATCGGAGTAGGTTTCCGTTTCGGTCCATTCTCTGAAAGCGGGGTTGGGTTCACTTTCATAAGTCAGTGTAGAGCGTGTGTATTGGGCGATGATTTTGGTATAAAATTGCACCTGTAGCAGGTTGTAATAGCGATCAAGAGCCTCCCTGAAATTTACAAAATCGGCATGTTTTTGTTTGACATCTTCCAGTGTTTTCAAAAATGCTTGAATTTGCACAAAGTTATACTTACCGATTTCAGCCCTGCCGAACCGTTGATTTTGGTCGTAATGATTTTTAAAAATCCCAAAAGATTTGTCTAGGCGATCAAAGTTTTTTTTGCCTTGTTGTCGTACCCGCTCATAAGGCGAATGATCTTGAATTTCTTGGTGTTTGATTTCTTCATTTTGCCATTGGCTATCAAGACCTTCCCGATAGGCACTGAGTTTTGTCCAGTTTTCAATCAGATAGTTTTGTGCCTCAAAAACCTGCTCAATTTCTTGAATAAGTTTTTGAGATTTTGAATTGGGTTGGAACTTCCGAAGTAGCCCCGTTTTAAATTTGCGGATGACATCGCTGGATTTTTCTGCTTGAAGTGCCTCAATGTCGGCAGAAAGGGCCTGATAAAAATGAATTTGCCGATCCAGGGCGCGGTCATAAAAGTCCTTTTCTTTGAAATAAGAAGACCTTTCGTGCAAAAAATCCTTTTTTTCCCGGAGTAGGTTTAAAGTCTGGGTACGGGTAGATTCGGCAGTATCGATCAAGCGGCTTGCATTGTTTTGCTTGACCAGGTGGACAAAAAAAGTCAATCCTAGTAAAAGTACAACAGAGCCAGTGACCCAAAACAGTATTTTAAAACCTTTTTGCAATAAAAAAAATCCCAATTTCTCTTCCCAGCTTATTTCCTGGAGATATCTAATTTCCTGATTCATAATACCTTTTTAACAAGAAGCTTTCAATGATTTTTTACTAAAAAATTCCTTAAGTATTTAAGGAGGTAAGTATTCAGCGGGGTTTAAAGAGGAATGTTCTATGAGGTTTTACGGGGAAAGGAGAAGATGGGTTTATGAAATCATTTTACTTGTTTAGTTCTGTTATGATTTATACCCCAGATTAAAGTGATTTAGGAAACACAAGACCCCTGCGGGGCAAGTTTTCTTGATTGATTAGCTTGATTATTCATGATTTAAGCGCTAAAAGCTCCCCTGTGAGGGTCTTGTTTTTGTATTAAAACCACTTCGGTTTGAGTATATTAAAAAATTTTCCCGCTTTAAGTGAGAAATGACATCATTTTATGCCTTCAGCAAGTAAACCTTTGAGCTGACAGCATTGAGGCAGCACGCTTAAACTGGTTTGGTGTTTTTCCAGACATTGGCAAAGGTGAAACTTTGCAGGTTTGTAGTCATAGAGACGGTCTGGAGCAGCTTTAGCCTAGCTCCTGGTAGTCATAAAGGTGGGGAGGGGTATCCTCCTAGGTGCAATGGAGAACCTTTTTGGTGGAATGGAGCAGCAAAAAGGTGGACTTGAGCAGCCTGGAGGTGCAGGGGGGTAGTCTGATCGGTGGCTTAGATGCCCGTTTAGGTAGGGGGTGGTGTCTGATAGGTGGGGGGATTAGTCAAAAGATAGCTCACTCGAGCAAAATGCCGGGGTACAACTTTTCGATGTGTAAGATCGGCGGCCTCGCCAATTGTCTTAACACCCCCGAATTTATTTTTGGAATATCCCTCGGAAATGCTTATTTTAGGGAAATCAAGCTTCCTCAATTAGCTAGGATTAGAAAGAAATTACCCAAGAAAACCATTATTACCCCTTTGGACTTAATATCGTCTCTTTGGAGAAGCAAGGTGACCCCAATCACAAATTCCAATACAATGGCAAGGAAAAACAAGAGGAGTTTGGGTTGAACTGGTTGGATTATGGGGCGAGGATGTATGATGCTCAGTTGGGGAGGTGGCATGCGGTGGATCCTGAATCAGAATTATATGAAAAATCAACTCCTTACAACTATGCTCTAAATAATCCAATTAATGCGATTGATCCTAACGGAGAAGAAGTTTATTTTCTGAATGGTCAAGATGCAGCGAGGGTACTTGCTGATTTGAATATTATATTCAGGCAAATCTACGATTTAGATTACGATGTTTTTAGTTTAGAAGAGAAGAAAGTTACAGGTACAAAAACTAGAGATATTGAAAAGGATGTGGAATTTAATCTGTTTGATTGGGACACTTGGGATGGTAAAAAAACTGAAAAAGTAAAAGAGAAAGTTGAAATAACTAAATACAGTCTTAAAACGAATAGTGATTTTGATTGGAACAAAGATAAATATGCATCAGCAGTTTTTGACTTAGTAAATACCGATATGAAGTTCGAGGTAAGCCTGGAGTCGGGAAGTATGAAAACAGAGTTAGGTACTTTAAAAGATCAGAAAGGACGTACCACGAAGGGCGTAAATTCTGGAAAAATAATGATAGATGAGGGATTAAAACCTATCACCGTCTATGATGTTAGTTTACTTAGTTCAAAATGGACAGTTGGGGGTACCTTTTTACACGAAGGAGTGGCTCATTTACACTATTTAGGTGGAGAAGAAGATAATGTAGGTCTACAGCAACATTTTAAAATCCCTAGAAGTACAACTAAGCATAATGGAGAGCCTAAAACAATATGGACACCAAAAGAAAGAGAAAGATTGCGACAAGAAAGGGCTAAAACAGGACAAAAGAAAAAATAGTATGAAAGTACTTAATATTATTTCTGTAATAATGATTATTATTAACTTGGTAGCTTGTAAAAAATCAAATAATAAACCATTATTGAATGATATATTTAATCCACCGTTTAATATCGATTATGATTTTTTAGTAAATCAAGGCTTCAAACTGCAAACTGGACTTCCAGGTGTAGATGTCCCAATCTTAGCCAAAAATTTTGGTGATACATTGGTATATTTTCAATTTGATTTTATCGGTGAAAAAATAGGGCAAACTCCTCTTTGTATGTTCAAAAGATTCAAGGTAGCCTCTGTTAATTTGAAGGAATTGAAAGATTCATTATATACTAGAAATATACTGATTTTGAATAATATTAATTGTATCAATCTAATGAAAGGATTTTACATTAAAAATAACATAAATAAACTGTTTTTTCACTGTTCAGTTGATGAAGATACGAAGGGGGGGATCAATTTTTATCTTAGATTTGATTACCCTGAGTTGCATTAAGAGTTCAGATAAAGGCTAAGTCAATAAAAAGCAGGCGCAGACTATCACCCCTTTGGACTTAATATCGTAAGCTTGGAGAAGAATGGAGAGCCTAATATGAAGTTTCAATACAATGGCAAGGAGAAGCAGGAGGAGTTTGGACTCAACTGGCTGGATTATGGGGCGAGGATGTATGATGCGGCTTTGGGGAGGTGGCATAAAGTAGACCCTTCATCTGAAAAATATTACGAAGTTTCTGCTTATGCATACGCTAATAATAGTCCTATGATATTTATTGACCCTGATGGTATGGACAACATTATATATCTTGTATATGCAGGAGGAGCGAAAAACAAGAAAGATGTTCATTTGGCTGAAATTAAAGCTGCGGCAAATATGTTCTTTATGGAATTAGGAATTAAAACACGGGTTAAAATTTATAATGGTTCATTAGATGATTTTGATAAAACAAAACTAGATAAAACTGATGGCGTTGCAGTATTAGGTGGGGCAAAAGAGGTTGCCGATTTTATAGAAAATAAAGTTAATAAGGAATTTGGCGTACAATTAAGAACAGAAGGAGAAGATAATGAAGGGAATTTAGTACGTGCTTGGGTAGATCCAAAAAATGAGGAAAACATTGAGCTGTCTACTAACTATGGTGAAAAATACGAATTATTGCAAAATAAACGTCCTGTCAATACAATCGCTATAGATTTTGACAGGGCAGATACTTATAAAAGTAGTGGATTTAGAGTTGCAAATGCTTCAAATCCACTAGGTACTGCTGTTGGGATTAGCAGAGCTGTAGGTTTCGTTATCGCACACGGAGCTGGTCACAATTCAGGTATGGCTCACTACCCTGAAAGTATAATGTCTGAAAAAATATTACAAGTCGAACCCCCAGGAGTATCTCTTTATGATCTTGCTAAAAGATCTAATCCCGGTAATCAAGAATATATCGAGAAAATAAAAGAGCCTTTAACAGGATATGGAAATAATTATCCAAAAGATAATTTCCACCACAGAATGGGAAAAATTAAAAAACAATAAAATTTCATGTTTATGAAAATGATATTTTTGTTGAGTATATTTTTTTTCTTATCCAGTTGTGCTAAGAAAGATGATAATAATCAAGGTCAAATAGAGCATAAAGACGTTGGAGAAACTAAAGAAGTTAATATCTATGCAAGCAACAATTACAAACAACTTGATAAAGAGGAATATGAGTTGATTCTTAAAATTAAAGAACATATAAAAAACGAGAATTTTAGTGGTTTGGACTTCCCCAGTTCTCCGGAGAATGACTAAAAAACAAGAAGTTTTCCTTAGAATAATTCTAAGGAAGCCAATTACAGTAGATTGCATCTACTCTGCGCAAGCAGAAGGCCGTAGGCTGCTCAAGAAGCAAAGCATAAACCCGAAAG
>JANRIC010000093.1:0-45210 GCA_033765345.1 Microscillaceae bacterium | reverse complement strand
GATAAAAATAAGCAAATTCAGGAAGATAATTTAGTAAGGGGTGGAGGAAAATTTTAGCCGAGCAACGACAAGATCGCTTCGAGCGATCTTGTCGTTAAGCCTTAGCTACAATCAAAAAAACTTGCCCCGCAGGGGTCTTGTATTTCCTAAATCACTTTGATTTGGGTATAAAAAACATTGTCATCCTGTCATAAAGACAGGAACTTTTTACAAATTACGACTCGGTGGGATTAAACAAGTTCCTTTACAGGATGACAGCTTGAGGGAGGCTCAACCTGAAGGCTATGGTGTTGTTCTTTATATCCGTCTTCTAAGAAGTAGGAAGCAAATAGGTTTTTTAGCATAAAATAGGATTTCTTCATCATGAACCAAAGCTGCTTTGGTCTACAATAGGCTTTCTTCAGGGTAAAATAGGGTATCTTTAGGTCAAAGAAGGGCTTCTTGAGGGCAAAGTAGGATTTATTCAGGATGAATGGGCTTTCTTTAAGGTAAAGTAATATTTCTTCAGGGTGAAGTAGGATTTCTTCAGGATGAATAGGCTTTCTTTAGGGTAAAGTAGGATTTCTTCAGGATGAATAAACTCTCTTCAGGATAACTTAAGTTCTTTTAGGATGAAGTAGAATTTCTTTGGTGTAAAAAGATGTGTCTTTTAAATAAACTTAGTTTTCTTTGAGGCAAAATAAAATTTATACGCAAAGGAATACCGATTTCTCCCGAATTTTTTTGTAATTTGTTAATATATTTTGGTATCCAACAAAGAAAAAAGGGTAAATTTAAAGTTTAACCGGATAATTTCCTTTTTTTATTATATTTTACGGTCTAATCTCCTGCATATAATTACTTTACCATATAAAATTTTTATTTTTCTTGGTTACTTACAATTTATTTTATTTTTTTGTTATAAATATTTAATTTTAGCCATAATTTAAAATAATATTCTATTTCCAATGATTATCGGTGTCCCCAAAGAAATAAAAAATAACGAAAATCGTGTAGCACTTACTCCGGCGGGTGCGGCTGAATTGACCAAACATCAGCATCAGGTTTTTATTCAAAGCAAAGCAGGCGTAGAAAGTGGCTTCAGCGACGAAGAATATACGCAGGCAGGAGCGCAAATTTTGGCAGAGATAGAAGAGGTATATCAAACTGCCGAAATGATCATTAAAGTGAAAGAGCCTATTGAAATGGAGTATTCTCTCGTTCGTGAGAATCAGCTTTTGTTTACTTATTTTCACTTTGCATCTTCTGAAGAGCTTACCAAAGCGATGATTGAACGAAAAGCCATTTGCCTAGCCTATGAAACCGTAGAAAAATCCGATCGTTCGCTCCCTTTGCTGATTCCTATGTCAGAAGTAGCCGGAAGAATGGCCGTTCAGGAAGGTGCAAAATATTTGGAAAAACCACTCAAGGGACGGGGAATTTTATTGGGGGGCGTGCCCGGTGTAAAACCTGCCCACGTACTGATCTTGGGAGGGGGAATCGTAGGCACACAAGCTGCCAAAATGGCCGCCGGTATGGGTGCTCACGTGATCATTATGGACATCAATCTGACACGCCTTCGCTACTTGTCGGATATTATGCCAGCCAATGTGACTACACTGGTTTCTAATCAATATGTAATCAAGCAGGCTATACAAACCGCCGACCTGATCATTGGGGCTGTCTTGATTCCGGGTGCCAAAGCTCCACACCTTATTACACGGGATATGCTCAAATTGATGCAGCCTGGTACTGTAATGATTGATGTAGCTGTAGACCAGGGGGGATGTATCGAGACCTGCAAACCTACCACACACGAAGACCCAACTTATATCATTGATGATGTAATCCACTATTGCGTAGCCAATATGCCCGGCGCTGTACCCTATACCTCTACCATGGCTCTGACCAATGCTACCTTGCCTTATGCCCTGGAACTGGCCAATAAGGGTTGGAAAAAAGCCTGCCAGGAGAACGCTGAGCTTAAAAAAGGTTTAAATATCATTCAGGGGGAAGTGGTTTATCCGGGTGTAGCCCAAGCTTTTGGATTGCCTTATCAGGCTTTAGATAAATTTTTATCTTAATCAGGAGTATTTATACTTTTGGATTATATCACCACAAATTACACAAAATAACCAATTGATAATTTGTGTAATTTGTGGCTTTGAATGAATATACGCTATGCATGGACTCCTCTTAATTCTTACTCTTTTTTCTTTCTTCAAATCTTTTGCAATGCGCATCCAAGGATAGTCTTTCCCATCTTTATACTCAAACCGAAGTGGTTTTCCGAGATTTTAGCTTTTAAATCATTAATAATCAAGCTAATCAATCAAGAAAATCAGGCAAATCACTTCAATCTGGGTATAAATAGAAAATACTCTGTCTTCAGGGAGATGTTTTAGATCATGCAGAAGACCAAATTGGTCTTCAGGGAGATGTCGCAGATCATGCAGAAGATCATCACTATCTCCCCAAAGACACTTGGATATTTATTGCTTCTCCTCTTTGAGTTCTCTTAAAAAGGCAATCAGGTCGCGAATTTGTCGTTTACTCAGGACTCTGCCCATCGGGGGCATCGCAGAAGGCACGGATTTACGTTCTGCAATCTGGCTTTTGTCAATTACTTTGATATCTTCTTTGCCGATGCGTAGGCTAAGTTGCGTAGGGCTTTCCTTGGTCACTACTCCTGAAATGCTCTCCTGATTTTTTAATTTCAGACTGACCACCTCATATCCGAGGGCATACGCAGCACTGGGAGCTACCAAAGATTCAAGGATTTTCTCTGGGGTCAATCTTGAACCCACACCTGCCAGTCCGGGTCCTGCATTGCCACCGTATTCAAAAATAGCGTGACAACGAACGCATTGAGCGGCTTCATTTTCATAAAATACCCTTTGCCCTTCCCAGCGTTTGCCTCCGGCTAAGGTCTCTTTGTAGAGAGCCAGCGGGTCGTCTTTGGGTTTGGCATCCTGAAAGGCTTTGAGTTCTTTCATCAAATCCGGTGAGTTTTGGGTTTCAATCGCCTCGATGAGGTCTAATTGGACTTCGGGGGCAAGTTTTCCGGCTACCAATTCATCGAGTACCTTGCTCAGGGCTTGTTTGGCTTCGGCACCAGTAAGTTTAGACAATGCCGTCAGAACCGTTTGCTTTTCTTCTACGGTACCTACTTGGAGTACCTGCTCAAAAAGTTGAACGGTTTTGTCTTCTGCCAAACCAGACTCCGGCAATATCTCCAAGGCGGTAGAACGCACAAGGGATTCTTTATCCTGAAGGGCTTTTTCAAGAGCCGAATCCAGACTTTTATCTTTTAATCCGTAAATGGCTTTCAGGGCTGCGGTTCTGACTTCTGCCTCTGGATGGCTATTGAGCAGGCTTGTCAAAATTTCAACCGTATGGGGGATTTGAAATTTGGCTACCACCTTAGCGGCTGCAATTTGAATGGCAGAATTATTTTCTTTTAATAAATCCACTACCAGAGGTTGAAGGGCTTTTTTGACAGGCGCAGCGTCACGATTGATCTCTCCCCGGTATCTTCCGTCAACCCTGTCAAATACTGAAGGTTTAGCCCAGGTGCTTAAGGCTTCTAGGGCTTCGGCACGCATAGCGACAGAAGCATCGCCTTGGGTGACAAATTCGGTGAGCATTCGGATATTTTCGGGTTGTCCTACTCTTAAATTGGCATTAATCACCCGTCGGAGCAAGGCTTCCTGGCTGAAACGAGGTTCTTTGAGTACCCTGGCCAAATCTGGCAAGGCGGGTTCAATGGAATAATCATCATTAATGGCTCTAGCAGCTTCGGTAACGATGCCTTCGTCTTTATCCTCTAAAAACTTAGCCACACCGGGGCTTTGCATTCTGCGTAGGGCTACTACGGCTGCCATTCTTAATGCCTTGGAGTTGTGTTTGCTAAGAGCGATCAGTTGTTTTTCTTGATTGAGTCGGCTTAGGGCGATAGCCCCAGCGTGTCTGAGCCAGGCATCTTCATCATTATTGGCAATAAGCATTTGGGTAATTGCTTGAAAGGCAGAAGCATTGCCTATTCTGCCCAGAGCTTCTGTAGCCAGCAATTGCACCCGGAGAGATTTATTTTTTAATAAAGGAATCAAGTCCTGGGTTGCTTTGGCGTATCGTATATCTCCTAGTACTTTAGCAGACTGGGCGGCGATTTCGGGGTCGGTATCTTTCAGAAAAGGCATTAAATGCGAAGCATGATGTGGGTTTTTGCGGGCTAATTGACCGAGACCCCACAAGGCGTGTACACGAGCCAACTGATGTTTTTTTTGTTTGGCAGCTTCTATGAATATTTTTAATCCTTTAGCTTCTCTTTTTACGAGTTCAAACTGAGCCTTTTGACGAATACGCATATCCTGATGCTGGAGCAATTTGCTCAGGACGGCTTCTGTTTTTGGGCTAAAATCTTCCTGAATCAATTTTTTGGTTTCCTGACGGATCGCAGAGTTTGCCTCACCAGGCACATCCAGCTTCCAGATTCTTCCCTGGTCTTTGGTGTTCCAGCCGTCAATCCAGTCGGCAAAATACAAAGCACCGTCCGGGCCGAAATCCATGCCAGTAGGAAGTAAGCCTTTGACCACTTCTTCGGTTTTATCCAGTTCAAAGGAAGCTCCTTTGGGTTTGAGGGTAAAGGCGTGAATAGGCGAATTGGCAGGTGAACCTCTAAATTCGGCAATAAAAAAGTGATTATACCATCTTTCGCCTAGGGCAGTACCCGGGTTGTATACCATTCCGGTAGGTCCGTTCACATAATTAGCGATGGTAGGGAGGATATAGGCTGCTTGGCCGTCCCAACGAGGAATGCTCATTTTCTCATCCATCCAGACTTTGTAGCGGTTATTATCAGGGTCAGTATATTTGCCGAACTGCCAGTTGGTGCGCCAGCCTGTGTCAGAGCCGTCAATCAGGTAAACGAGCCTTTCGCGTTCGCCTTCGTGGTCGCCGTCATTATCTTCGGAGATCAGATTGCCGTACTGATCAAATACAAATTCGTGGGTATTCCGCAGTCCGGAGGCATATACTTCAAAGTCAGAACCGTCAGGTTCGGAGCGTACGATTACCCCTTCATTGGGGTATTTCCATTGTTTGCCAGTTTTATCGAGTACGTTCATCCCTATATCACCGATTCCCCACCAGATTCGGCCGTCAGGGCCTACGGTAGCTCCTGACATGCCATGGCCACTAAATCCGATATGCACGGCATAACCGTGGCTGATAGATTCTTTATGATCGGCGATGCCGTCTTTGTCTTTGTCTTGGGTACGCCACATATCAGGGCCTACGGATACAAACACATCATTGCCTACTATTTCTACCCCATTGGCTACGTCAGTCACTTCTTCGTGAAAATCCTCGAGATAAAGTTGGGCTTTGTCGGCGATGCCGTCTTTATCGGTATCCTCGAGATGCCAGACTTGTTCTTTTTCTACGGCCAAGTCGCGCCAGTCGCGTACGCCGTCTTTGTTGAGGTCTTTGAGAAATTTTTTGGACTCTTCGCTGTCTTTGCTAAAAGTTTCTCTAAGAAACTTACGACGGTCTTCAACACTTTGAAAGGAGATGGAGGCGGTCATCCAGTTGCGATGCCCTCGGATGTCGAATTCAGAGTTGGCTTGACGGGTAGCACTGGTATAAAACACCCGCCCTTGGGCATCGATACTGATAGCAATAGGGTCAGCTACTAAGGTATCAGAAGCCCAAAGAGAAAGCTCAAGACCATCTGCAAGCTCAACGGCCACTTCTTTTCTGATTTTTTGGGCTAATTCGGCTGCCCTGGATTTATCGAGAAGGATAATTTTTTTAGGGTATAATAACTGTTGATCGAGTTGTAATTTTTCAGTGGGTGTACGACAAGAGTGCAGTGTAGCAGTCGTCCCTATCGCGGTCAGGATAATCAGAAAAGATAATCCGGTAAAATGAGTAAACGCTTTAGATAAAAAATCCGGGATAAGACTTGGGTGAAAGTACTTTTTCATAAGAACTTACAGATAATTAGAGTAATATATAGATATTTCGTTGTAAATTAGAACTTTTCCCTGCAAGTTAACCAAATTTTAGAGGAATATTTGATTATTTTGAGATAAAACGATTGAATTAAGGTTAATTTTTTTGAAATCCTGATAGATCTTAAAACTGAGTTTAGAGCTTATTTCCTGCCAGAAACGCCTTGATTTCCAGTCTTTTTTTACCTTCCAGTTGAAGTTCTTCCAGCGAAAGCCAGCCCTTGCCTGTACGGAAGTAAAGGAATTTTTTATTATCAGTCAGGTATTCACCTATTTGCGTGGAAGTGTCTTCAGGAATGGGATATTTGATTTCTAAACTGCTTTTATAGATTTTACAATGCTTACCCAATAAGGTAGTCCAGGCGGCAGGGACGGGGGAAAGCCCGCGAATGAGGTTATGAATGTGCTCAGAAGGTTGATTCCAATCTATTTCGCAGATTTCCCGGTTTATTTTAGGAGCAATCGGATACTCTCCTTTTAAATCCTGGGGCAGTGGGCTGTAGTTATTTTCCTGGATTGCCTGCACAGTTCTGACGACCAAATCTGCTCCAAGATGCATCAACCGTCCATAAAGTGTCCCCATCGTATCTTCGGGATAAATGGGTTCTTTGGTCTGGAAAAGAATACTTCCGGTATCTATTTCGTGTTGAAGCTTGAAGGTAGTCACGCCTGTTTCGGTTTCTCCACGGATGATTGCCCAGTTGATCGGTGCAGCCCCCCGGTAGGCAGGGAGTAGTGAGCCGTGCAAATTAAATGTGCCCAAAGGAGGCATATTCCAGACTATTTCGGGAAGCATACGAAATGCTACCACAATTTGTAAATCCGCTTGAAAACTGCGGAGAGTTTCAATAAATTCGGGGTCTTTGAGGTTGGTAGGCTGTAGGATGGTCAGGTTTTGGCTAAGGGCATACGCTTTGACAGCGGATTGTAAAAGTTTGTTACCGCGGCCAGCCGGTTTGTCGGGGGCGGTGATTACGGCAATTACGTCAAAATGATGCTCCACTAAGGCTTTGAGGCTGGGCACAGCAAAATCAGGAGTGCCCATAAAAATAATACGCATGGTAGAATTCGGGTTATGTACAGGCACAAAGATAAAGATTGTATCCAAGAAAAAGAGTTTTCTTTTCTCCGAATTCTTTGTCTAAATTTTCAAGGATTGTCAGATAAATGAGCGTCCAGTTGCCGAATAGCCCAATTCAGAACCTTACTTAAGGGTTTTGTGGCTTGTGTGTTGGAGCTGAGGCTGTCAGGTTGTTGGCGTGTTAGGGCAAAAGGCTGGTTTTGGGGTATGATTTTCAAGGAGAATTCAGGGTTTTGATACGTACCTTTGATGTCTACACGCCAGCTAATCTGTGTAAAAATCAGATGCAAACCCAAAACACCCATAAGTAAGATACTTTTTAATCTGTTTTTCATAAGTCCACAAATTTTAATTAGCCTTCAAATAGGTTGATTTTGGAAAGGATTTGTTACAAAATTTTCTATAAATTTTTAGGGGCATCTAAACTGTAAGTCGGAGATATTAAAAGACTGCCCTAAGTATACAAAATGCCACCATTCGGTTTTGATGGTTGAAAATCCGGCACTTCGCATCACAGATTTGAGCAAATAGCGGTTGGCTTTTACTTGCTGGGGCAAATCCGGAAAATCAGTATGGGCTTTTTCACCAAAAAAATCGTAAGGAGTGCCCATATCTAGTTCGTTTCCTTGTTTATCTACCAGGGTGAGGTCTATGGCAGCACCTCGGTTGTGCATACTGCCCTTGCGGGGGTCGGCGACATAATCCGGGTTGCCATACATATTCCAGAGTTTCCATTGTACAGAAATAGGCCTGTAGGCATCAAATATTTTAATTTTGAACCCTTTGGCTTTGAATTTTTGGTGCGCTTTGACTAGAGCCTGGGCGACGGGTTTTCTGAGATAACAACGCGCACAGGGATATAAAACTTTGCCCGTAAAATTATCGCTCGTTGCATATTTTACGTCCAGTACCAGGGTTTTGTCCAGGCTGAGTACATCTACCATACTGGTATCAGCCTGATTTTCGAGACTGTTTAGATTGGATGATCGGGGCGACTCGATGGAGCATAAATAAAAACTTAAAATCACCCATAAGAGATTTAGCATAAACAGACAGAAGATTTAGTATTCAATCTGTCAAATATCTAGTTTTTTTCTTAAAAGAGACATTTGTTTTTTAAAATTTTGATCGTATGGATAAATTTTGAGTAGATTTTCATACGTTTTTAGTGCGCCTTTGAAGTCTCCAATGGTCAAATATATAGAAGCCAAGCCCGACAAGGCGCCAAAGTGACGATTCTCACGATCCAGGGTTTGACGAATATCCTCGATGGAAGACTTATAGTTTCCACGTAAATAATATGCTGTGGCTCTTTTGTTCCAGGCTTCTGGATAATCAGGATTTAAGCTGATGATGGTGGTAAACGTTCTAATCGCCGCACTGAAATCTCCATTTGCCAGGGCTTCGCATCCCTGCTCCATCAAAATATTGATCTGTGGTGTACCACTTTCCATCCAGATTTCCCAGATTTTGCACTCGATATCCTTGATCTGCTCTTCTTCTTGGGCACTTTGTAATAGATTAAATAAATAATTAAGTTCTTTGGCAGAATTTTCTGAAAACATCATGATAAGTAAATAATTTAAATTTTAAAATCAATTGAGATAAAGCCTGAACAACAAGCCTATTGATTAAAAAGGAAAAACAACTTTAGAAGATAAGAATACTCAAGCAGGTATAAGTAGGGTAAAATTAAGAAGAAAGCAGATCGAAGAGAATACTACTTAGTAAACGTAGTAATTAATCAATATCTTATATTCCAATTATACAATATTTAATGTTCCTTTTTACTTTACCTTAACTTTGAGTGTGGTGTTTGGGTTACAGTTTTTGATCAATTCGAGTGGCAATCTTAATCAAAAACCTTTAAAAAACTACCTTTTCAGAAAGGTTTTTTACGCATCTTCAATAATTTTCATGGGGAAAAATACCACTTTCAAAGATTGCCGATTTATTATCAAACCTTATGAATTTATTAAGAGTTTACTTATTGGATATACAATGAAAATAACATAAAGCAATTCATGGATACAATAGAAAAAATCAAAAAAGCATATATTGAGTATTTCTTGGAAAGTGATAAAAAACCCAGCTCAGTATATTTACTTTGTAAAAAGGCCAAAATTAAAGAAGACGAATTTTATGAGCATTTTAATAGCACTGAAGGGATAGATCAAAAAATCTGGTTGGATTTTTTTGAAGAAACCCGGCATAAAATTGAGCAGGATGAAGTGTATTCCGGCTATTCGGTGCGTGAAAAGGTACTTGCCTTTTATTATACCCTGGTTGAAGTATTAAAAGCAGAGCGTAGTTTTGTGTTGATGTGTTATGAAGGTTTGCCCAGAATGGCTCCACAACCTCCTTTTTTAAAAGAGCTTAAGCCTGTTTTTCATGAATTTATAGAAAATCTAATTATGGAAGGGCGTGAAACTCAGGAAATCGCCGAAAGACCTGCCCTCTTGATGGATAATTATTCTCGTATTTTCTGGTGGCAGCTGTTATTGGTTACACGTTTTTGGGTCAATGACACCAGCAAATCCTTTGAAAAAACCGACGTTTATATTGAGAAGGCCGTCAATTTTGCCTTTGACACGATGGGTAAAACCAGCCTGGATTCGGCTTTTGATTTTGCCAAATTTGCTTTTCAAAATCGCTAGTCAGAATCCGTTTAAAACTATCCCTCAATAATACTCATGAAATCACAAAAAAATATTCCAACTTCTAAAGTTCAAAGAGCTACCAAATTCGTAACAACCGGCGTAAAAATAGGAGGTAATTACCTAAAGCACTATACCAAAAAAGTCTTCAATAAAGATGTAGATGCAAACGAACTCCACGAAGACAATGCCAAGGACATTTATGATTCTTTAAGCCAGCTCAAGGGCAGTGCCCTTAAAGTAGCCCAAATGATGAGTATGGATAAAAATATGCTTCCTAAGGCTTACGTAGACCGTTTTACGATGTCGCAATATAGTGCACCACCGCTTTCGGGACCACTTGTAGTAAAGACCTTTCAGAAGTATTTCGGCAAATCTCCCGGCGAAATCTTTGATCGCTTCGAGATGGAGGCCGTCAATGCAGCCTCAATTGGGCAAGTACACCTGGCTTATAAAGATGGCAAAAAACTGGCTGTCAAAATCCAGTACCCTGGTGTGGCAGATAGCATCCATTCGGATTTAAAAATGGTAAGACCTTTTGCAAGCATCATCTTGGGGCTGCCCAATAAAGATATTGATAAATATCTGGCCGAAGTAGAATCCAAGCTCATCGAAGAAACCGATTATGAACTTGAGCTACAACGTTCTGTGGAGATTTCCGAATCTTGTGCACACATGCCCCAACTCAAATTTTCACATTATTACCCTGAGTTTTCCTCCAAAAAGATTCTGACCATGGATTGGATGGATGGAAAACACCTGAAAGAATTTCTTTTGACTAACCCTTCTCAGGAAATCAGAAATAAAATTGGACAAGCCCTCTGGGATTTTTATAATTTTCAGATGCATGAGTCTAAAGCTGTTCATGCAGACCCACACCCTGGTAATTTCCTGATGCACGAAGACGGGACGCTGGGCATCATTGATTTCGGCTGCGTAAAAGTAATCCCAGAAGATTTTTACAAAAATTATTTTGTGGTCATTAATCCACATATTCTTGAGGATGATGAGGCTCTTTTGAAGATTTTTTATCAGATGGAATTTTTGTTTGAGCGAGATACACCTGGAGAAGTGAAGTTTTTCAGTGATTTATTCAAACAAATGATTTCCCTACTTTGTCGCCCCTTCCGCACGGATACCTTTGATTTTAGTGATGATGATTATTTCACCCAAATTTATGAATTTGGTGAAAAAATATCTACTATGCCCGAAGTACGTAATTCTAAGGAAGCTCGAGGCTCGAGACATTCACTGTATATTAATAGAACTTATTTTGGATTGTACTCCATTCTCAACGAACTCAGGGCGGAAGTCAAAACAACCCGCCCCGAATGGCTCAGACAACCTTTAGAGTTTAAGTCAGGTGTTGGGTGAAGGGTATAAACCCAACACCTTTCTCCTTTATTTTTTCTTGGCCTGATGGATGATTACTCTGGTTACAAAATCGGCAGAGCGGTTGGCAGATTGCATTTCGCCATAAGTGACTTGATTCTTTTCGGCATCCTTGAGTACATCTTCAGAGGCATTCATTTCTTTGAGGTATTCTTCGGCCTCTAGTGCTTGTTTGGCTACTTTGGCTTCGGTGCGCTGTAGGTAGAAGTGTGAAATCATGTGATATACACGCCCTTTGCCGTATTCAAAACGTACTATGACTGCTTCTTCGCCGTATTTATCTTTTAGTTCTTGGGATTTGACCAAGACTTTGACCCGCTCCTTGTCCAGAATTTGAATCGGATAAGAAGATCCTTCTAGCCACCACACGGGGTCGGTTTTTTCCTCTACAAAACTAGCCACAGCGTGGTCAGTTGTATCATGGACAGTAATCTTAACTACTTCGTCTTGGGTGGGCTTATTGTTATAAGCGACTGTATGGGGGAATGCGACTTCCAATACATTTTTCAAAGCCCAGTCTGTGGTGATGAGTTGCCCGCCGGATTGTACAAAGGCAGCCAGTTTGTGAGCGGCTTCTGCGGGAAAACTTGAGGCACAATTCACAAAAACGGTATGAAAAGGCTTTAATTCAGCTTGTAATACTTGTTCTTGACTAATGCTCAAGTAAGGAATATGCATGCTTTCAAGCACCTGATGGATATGGTCGTAGGTGCCGCTTACTACGATGATGTCTGCTTCGTTCAAGTTATCCAGGATTTTGATGTTTTGGGCATCTTCCTGCTCGAGTTTGCTTCGAACCATTTTGCCGGCCAGGTCGTAGGCCTTGTTCATTTGTGCCAGGAGTGGGAGATTGGTTAGGATAGCTAAAAGGGCGATCCCAACCAGGGCAGTCTTTTTGATCATATCGGATAAGATGTTAATTGAATAAAAAATTCTCTTTGATTCAATTACTGCTATCCGGCTGATTTATTACAAAAAAATTGAGAATTCACAAATATCCGGGTGTTTTTTAGATGTTTGCTGCGCATGCTGGCATATAATTCGTGCATGTGCAGCAATATCAATTATTTTCATTTAAAAAACCTTCTCCAAATCCAAAAGGAAACCCGGTACAATCAGAGAGGTAAGGATGCCTGTTTTGCTGAGTTTATTTTGAAGCTCAAATTTGCCTAAACCCATCAGGCAAGCTCTAAAAACCAATAGAATAAGGACTCACAGATCAGAGTGAAATAATCTCCTTCAATCCCAAAAACCCGCAATATCATTTTTGTTGTTCCTTTGCCCAGGAGTCCTTTAAAGTCACGGATCGATTAAAAACGAGTTTTTCCTGGGTGGTATTTTTAGTGTCTACACAAAAATAACCCATACGTTGAAACTGGAATCTTTCGCCGGGTTGGGCGTTTTTCAGACTGGGTTCAAGTTTGCAATTTTGTAAAATGATCAGCGAATCCGGATTGATAAATTCTTTGAAGTCACGGTCTTTGTCTTTGCTGGGGTTCTCGACCATAAAAAGACGATCGTACAATCTCACCTCGGCATCTACGGCCTGTGCAGCAGAAACCCAATGAATCGTACCTTTGACTTTGAGCCCGCTGGTATCCTGCCCGCTTTTGGAGTTGGGGAAGTAGCTGCAGTGCAATTCGGTGATCATTCCGGTCTCAGGGTCTTTTACAAAATCGTCGCATTGGATGATATAGGCACTTTTGAGGCGTACCATTTTGCCAGGTGCTAGGCGGAAGAACTTCTTAGAGGCTTGCTCCATAAAATCCTCACGCTCGATATAAAGTTCTTTTGAGAAAGGAACTATACGATTGCCCATACTTTCGTCTTCGGGATTGTTTTCAGTGAGGAGTTCCTCTGATTTTCCCTCAGGATAGTTGGTGATGATTACCTTAATCGGATCAAGGACGGCCATCACACGGGGAGCAATTTTATTGAGGTGATCTCTGAGGCTGAACTCAAGCAGAGAGGGGTCAATGAGGTTATCCCGGCGAGCGATCCCGATTTTATCTACAAACATTCGGATAGACTCCGGGGTATAACCTCTGCGGCGTAGACCTGAGATGGTAGGCATGCGTGGGTCGTCCCAGCCGTCTACGTGTCCTTCTTCCACGAGTTGTAGGAGTTTACGTTTACTGGTGACTGTATAACTCAGGTTTCGGCGGGCAAACTCTATCTGACGGGAAGGAAAAATATTCAATTCCTTGATAAACCATTCATACAGTGGGCGGTGCAGCTCAAACTCCAGGGTACAGAGTGAGTGTGTGATTCCCTCCATCGAGTCGCTTTGCCCGTGTGCAAAATCATACGTGGGGTAGATGCACCATTTGTTACCGGTTCGGTGGTGTTCGGCGTATTTGATGCGGTACATGGCTGGGTCGCGGAGGTGCATATTGGGGGAGCTCATGTCTATTTTGGCTCGAAGTACCTTTTCACCTTCCTTAAATTCACCGTTTTTCATGCGTTCTAAAAGTTCCAGGTTTTCCTCTACGCTGCGATTGCGATAGGGGCTTTCCTTGCCGGGTACGGTTATGGAGCCTTTGATTTTGTCAAATTCCTCTTTGCTCAGGTCATCTACATAAGCTTTGCCTTCTTTGACGAGTTGCAGGGCAAATTCATATAATTGATCGTAATAATCTGAGGCGTAAAATTCGCGGTCTTCCCAATCAAAGCCCAACCACTTGACGTCGGCTTTGATAGATTCTACATACACTGAGTCTTCGGTATCGGGGTTGGTATCGTCGAAGCGTAGGTTGCACTTGCCATTGTATTTTTGGGCGATACCAAAGTTGAGGCAGATAGAAGATGCGTGCCCGATGTGTAAAAAGCCATTGGGTTCGGGTGGGAATCGGGTATGAATTCTACCTTCGTGCTTGTTGTTTTTAATGTCTTCTTCTACGATATGCTCGATGAAGTTTAAAGATTCCTTGTCTTTGGTTTCTGGAGTTGTACTCATATAGAAATAATCCTGTTGTTATTCAAAATTAAAAAACAATTCTCAAACCAAAATCTCTTTGATCTTAGAATCTGTGAGAATCTACTATTTGATTAAGCAAATATAAGCATTCGGAAGAAAATATATTTATTTTGAAAGCTTGAAGGGCAAAATAGTGTAAGTTTTCTTGGAATGGAAAATCATTTAATCATAAAAAAAAAGCTGTATAGCCTATAGAATATTTTATCTAAGACTTTGTTTTGAAATTTGAGTGAACTATGCTTAATTTTAATCCATAATAAACCATCTTTTATGAAAAAAATTATTTTGTCAAGTGTTTTTCTATGTTTGGCAGTGGTTCAAATAAATGCTCAACAAGCTTCAAAAAGCCAAAAAGTTGAAGAAGGTCAAGTACCCGAAGTCATCAAAACAAACTTTCAGGAGCAATGGGGCTTTCCGGTTGATTATTGGGCAAAAATGACTTTAAGCAATGCTCAGAGTCGTTATGTGGCTGTTTTTACTGCGATGGATCAAAGCAGTGGCAAAACGCTGGAACGTCGTATCAGATACACCGAAGACGGCAGACAAACCTCATCCACGCAGTATTTGGGTAATGGAGAAGGGGAAGAAGCCGATTTTTTGAAGGTTTATCTGGGTACAGGCGGTGTGTCGGATGCAGTGTATGAAAAGTTTGAAAAACTACTCAAAGAAAATACACTTATTCGTATGGAAAGCTTTACGTTTTTTCCAGGCAATCAGACTGAAGAATCCATACAGGTTTTTAGGTTTTTATTCAAAGACAAAAAAGGGCAAAAAGCGGCTTACTTCGATCGGGATATGAATAAATTCGAGATGAGTCGGTATCCAGTACGTTTTGAAGAAGCCGCCGAAATGGATTAAATCCTAAAAAACAATCATGTCTTTGGATGTCTTACAGGTTTAGAAGTTGGAAAAGTAATTTTTGCTATTTTATAGCTTGAGATTGATGTTTGATAGATCAAATTTGCTATTTTATAGCTTGAGATTGATGTGTAAAAACAGCATTTTGCGGAAAAAAAAATCAAACTTGGGCAAAAAAAGCTCAAGTTTGATTGAATTTGAATTAAAAAAGACGTGCGTAAGTAGAAAAAGCTATAATTTTTGAGAAATTTTGACTTAAAAAAGCGCAAGTTTGTGTTTTAAAAGCGTTTTTTTCTCTGATTTAAGGTCAAAAAGCTCTGTTTTTAGATCAATTTTCAGTTTCTGAGCCGCTTTCATCCTCTTTTTTTCGGTTTCTTCCTGGGTATCTTTTCTTTAATTCTTCATAGATGAGCCTACTTGCTCCGATTTTGGCTTTGGAAGCTGCTTTGATGGCATTGTAAAAGATCAAAGCCTCGCTGAGTGCTTCACTACCTGCGAGTCTGCGGGTATCTTCCATAAACTCGACAAGTTGTTTGAGGGGGTTGATCAATCTGCGAAGGATTTCTACGGCATCCATGTCCTTTTTCATCTCATCAGTATCCATAAATTTGGGTGTCAGATCGGGATTTTGCACCGCAAATTCATAGGCTTTGATGACGAATGCCACGGTTTTGTCGCCCATCATATTGAGTTCCTTACTTTCGGCAGGGCTCAACTGAATGAGTAGGGGCATCAGTTTTTCTTCCAGGGTTTTGGTAGCTTGTTCAATTGCCTGCAAATCCTCCTGGGAAATGCTCAATGAGATTAGATTTTCTTTTTCCATCAAATAGTGTGTTTGGTTAAAAAGCGTGTTTACTATTTAATAGCAAAAAGCTTAAAATATCTCAGGGTTTTTGCGAAAAAATTTTATTTTTTGGGTGATTTTTATCAAAAGAAAGTGTGGAGGTAAATGTCAGGTTAGGATCAGGCTGAATGGGTTGAATTTTCTTAATTTCCTATGTAATAACCTAGTCTTTGAAGAGCTTTTGTAGCCAGAGGATAAAGGGGCTGGCTTTCCGATCATCCAATAAATATCCTTTTTCTTTTTGTGTGAAACGAAAATTGATGGCTTGCCCCAGCGAAAGCCCTGGTTCTTCTTGCCAGGCTAACCAGGTATGGACAATGGCTTTCATCCTATCAGATACACTGAATAGATTTAGTTTTTTCTGAATCAGTTCATCCACTGTTTTTTCTGCCAATTTGAGTAGTTCATCTTTGTCAAAGTCAGGAATCAGAAATTTTACAAAAGTTTCTAGCGTTCCTTCAACTTGATTATCAGGCATAATCCAAACTCCTAATTTGGGCAGACTATTCTGCAAGACAATAGTTCCTTTAGGCTCAGGTTTTTTTGGAAGATTTTGATAGCCTAATTTTTGAAATGTCAATTTTAGTTTATTCCAATGATCTTGCAGGTCTGTATCGGCATCAACAACCAGACCTATTATATCATAGTTATCAGTTTGAAAACGTACAGGTAGTCTTGTGATCATTTTATCAAAACCGCCGACAGGTTTAATTTCAAAATCACCATAATTGACCTTAGCATCAATTTTTCGTCTTTTAAAAAGTAATTCTATAAATCCTTTGTCTTGATTTCCCTCTACAATAAGTATTTTTTTCATGTTTAGCGTATTTCAATGTCATCTTCTAGAGCGATGAGAATATTCTCAAAGTCATATTCAATAGCTTTTAAAATTCCTTTTTTATTGGATAATTTAATGAATTTTGTATTCTCCTGGTATTCTCCTTCTGTGACTTTGGCAAGTGTTCTGATGGTATCCGTACTATGTGTAGTAGCAAATACCTGAATATCCAGTTCTTGAGCCAGTTTGAAGATGATTTTCCATAAGTTTTCTTGTACTGACCAGTGCAGTCCGTTTTCAAATTCATCTATGAGAAAAATACTACCTTCACAGCGTACCATCGCTAGGGCAATACTCAGAATGCGGTTGATGCCGTCGCCCATACTGCTGAGGGTTAGGGGTTTGGATTCGCCTTGTAAGCGCACTTTTGCTTTTTTCGTGACACTGTCAAAGGCTAGGCGGTCTATACGAGGCTCAATGATTCTGAGTGCCTCGATGATAAAATCTTCCTGGGGAGTGAGTTGTATTTCATCCCAGAGGAGGTGATTGTGTTCGGGTCGGGAGTACGCTTGGATAAATTGCTGAGAAAATGAAGATACTACATCCGGTTCAAGTGGAATGTCATTCGTGAGCATATAATTTTCTTTACCCTCTGAGAAAACGCGTTCTGCCATATTACTCGTAGGGTTATAATCTGCACCTGGTCGGCCTTGAACAAAATAATAAAGAACTCTTTCAGTGTTATATTTTAATTTGAGTGTAATAAAATTTTTCTCCTCACCTTCACCTACAGATATAACAGAACTATCAGAGCCATAATCTATTTTTCTTTCTGGGAAGAGTTCTTGATAATTTTCTAAATATGAGTTTGTCTGTTCTCTTTTGCTAAGATGCGCTCCAATATCCAGCCACTCACCCCGCTGATGCAACAGAGCGTTCAGGGTTCTGATATCTCCTTTGGAAGAATATATCAGCAGGGCTTCCAACAAGGCGGATTTGCCCGTGTTATTGCCACCCACGATGAGGTTGACTCTTTTCAGGGATTTGATTTCTAGCTCCTTAAAAAGTCTGTAGTTTTTGATGAGAAATGATTGTATCATAGCCTTTCCCTTTTTTTGATAGTCCATAGATTATATTCTATTCCTACAAATATAATAAAATATCCGTTATTTTTTGTGTAATGTGGTATTTTTCGGGAGTAAAATCTCAGGTTTTTTGTCAGCCCGGAAAATTAAACAAGCTTACTTGCTTAGGCTTTTGCCTTCTGTAAGGATCAATAATTTGTAAAAAGTTTTTGTTTGTTATGACAGATGACAAGCTTCGTTGATGGTCAGTGAGTTATATTTTTAACCTGATGGTTATGGTGAGGATACCAAACACGGCAATTGCGTTAATTCCCTTAATTGATTTAATTCTCTTAATTGATTTAATTCTCCCTAGCTTCCGATCTGCTTGCAAGCCGTAAACAAACCGAAAAGTACAAGGCTTATAGCGATGAGATTCTGGAGGCGGCGGAGATTTAGGGGGCGGATGCGGGTAAGACCTTTCTCAAGCACTTTGACCAAAGCACTAAACCAAACAAGGTCACCCAGCAGGACTCCAGCCAGCACTGTGCATAATGCCAGTTCGTTTTCAACTTCTAAACTATATGATTTATACACACTGGCGATAAAAAACCACATCACAAAAAGCATGGAATTGGAAGCACAAAGCAGCGCACCGGTCACAAAAGCACGAAGAGGATGGTATTTGGAAGGAGTTTGAAGCTTTTGTTCGGTTAATTTTTTCTGATTTTTGACCAAGAAAATAAAGCCTACCAGCATAATAAAAATCCCACCGACGATCTCCCAGCCTGTGCTTAGGGGAGCAATGCCTTTGTCGGAAATAAAAAAATATACCCAGAATCCAAGAAATACATAAGTAATATCCACTAATATTACACCAGCCAAAAACCAATACACCACGTTTTTACCCCGGCTGATCAGTAGGTTAGCTGTCCAGAGATTGACAGGCCCGATGGGGGCAGAGGCGATAAAACCTGCGACCAAACTCACCCAAAGGAGTGTAAAAAGTGTGTTATTTGAATATAAGGCTTCTAACATAAAATAATTTCTGAAAAAAATTCGGGTTTATATCTTCATACAAAGGTAACTCAATCCGGTAAATATAAAAATTTACTTACAGGATACACGTAAAATAAATCGGAATAGTCTGATAAATTTGATTTAAATATCTCGATAAATCACTTTTTCACGCATTTCCTTCATATCAAAACGCCTAATTTCTATCCAACGTATTTGATTAGATTCATAAATGACGCTTCCTTTTTCGGATTTTTCAGCCTGAGAAACCATAAACCGGGCTACGGTTCGAGATTGAATAGCCCTGTACTTTTTGGGAATAAAAGTTTGGAAGGCGGTCATAAATACCCTGGCTAAGTCTTCCCAAATTCGAATTTCGTTGCGGTTTCCTACTAAAAGAGAGGGGCGCAGGATGTGCAAACAAGGGTAATTCAGTTGTAGCAAGGCATTTTCCAACTCGCCTTTGGTTTTGAAATAATAATTATTGGATTTTGCGTTGGCGCCCATGGTGCTAACCAGCAGAAATTGTGTTGCGCCATTTTGAGAGGCTATTTTTGCCAATTGTAGCGGGTAGTCATACTCTACTTTGTGGGCAGCTTCTTGGGAGCCTGCTTTTTTCAAAGTAATACCCAGGGTACAAAAAACATCATCTCCCTGGATCTGATCTTTGTAGTCTTCCAAGGCATCAAAATTGAGGATAACCTCGTGTATTTTGGGGTGTGTTATCAAGAGTTTACGGCGGCTCAGTACCGTCACTGATTCATAGACTTCAGATTCTAGGAGAAACTGTAGCACATCCGAACCGACTAACCCGGTTGCTCCGGCCAAGATCGCTTTTCTCATAATTGTCTTTTTTTGTTCAAAAATAAGCAAAATATTACAAAATATACGATAGATGATTATGCGGAGCTTTCAACAGTTTTTTTTTCTAATCGTATATAAAAAAACAAGAAGCAAACCGATTCATTCTGCCCCAGCCCCTTAGTTTAATCGGTATAAAAATTATTTGTATCAGCGTTTACCAGCTTTAAAACTAAAAATATTTTTAATTTTTATTATATATTTACAAAAAAAAGCCTTATGTACTCGAACAATTACTTTCAATACTTTTTAATTCTAATTTTATCTTTTCTAACTATTCCTATTCTCCATGCAGCAGAACTTCCGGTGGGATTTGTAGAAAAGCTGGTAGCTCAAAATCTTGACCCTACTGATATGGTCATTGCACCCGACGGCAGGGTACTCATCACGATTAAAAGCGGAAAAATACTCGTAGTGCAAAATGATGTCCTTCTTAATGGTTCTTTTCTGGACATCAATACACAGGTAGATAATAGCAATGAAAGAGGACTAGGGCACATGGTGCTAGACCCTAACTTTGAAAGTAACAATTATTATTATGTTTATTACACGGTTAAAGGGCAAAATAGAAACCGCGTGAGTCGTTTTACGGCCAATGGAAATTCAACCATTCCAGGGAGCGAAGTTGTATTGCTGGATGTAGATCCGCTTTTCGGTACTATTCATAATGGAGGTGCGATGGTATTCGGGCAAGACGGCATGCTATACATTTCTATTGGAGACGGTTCTTATGGGCTTACTTCACAGTCGCTTACTACTTTATTGGGCAAGGTGATCCGAATGAATCCTTATGGAAGTTCGCCCGAACAGCGTATCCCTTCCGATAACCCTTTTCCAAATCTCAACGGAAATTACAAACTCATCTGGGCTTTGGGATTTCGCAATCCCTTCTCTATGGGCATTGACCCTTTATCTGGTGATATCTACATCAGCGAAGTAGGAGGGGGGGCTTTTGAAGAAATCAATAAACTAGAGAAAGGCAAAAATTATGGTTGGCCGGAGATTGAGGGCCTTCGCACAAATGCCACAAATCTACAGAATTATGCGGATCCTTTGCACGCATATCCGCACGGAGGAGGCTTCGAGTCGGGCTGCTCAATTATGGGGGCTGCTTTTTATAATTTTCAGCACTTTCCTTCGGGTAGCTTTCCGGCAGCTTATCGGGGCAAATATTTTTTTGCAGATTATTGCAATGGCTATATCAGGATGTATGACCCTGCTACAAAAGCCGTATTGCCTGAAATCTTTGCCAAATACATCAATCGCCCGCTTTCCATTCGTATAGCACCTGATGGCTCGATGTATTATTTGGCGCGTGCCGGATTAGGAGGCGGCTCTCAGGAAGACAATACCAGCACCAATAGCGGTACACTTTGGAAAATAACCTATACAGGATCAGGAGTGCCAACCATCGCCAGCCAACCTCAAAATGTAAGCATACCCGAAGGAGAAGATGCTACATTTATTGTAAGTGCTTCTGGAACTCCACCCCTGCAGTACCAATGGCAGATAAACCAAAACAATGTGCAGGGAGCAAATTCGGCAAGTTTTACTTTTCAAAATGCTGCTTTATCAGACAATGGAAAGCAAATTCGCTGTAAAGTAAGCAACTCTTTCGGAGAAGTATTCAGCAATGCAGCTACTTTACAGGTGAGTGCCAATCAGCGTCCTACACCTCAAATCTCGATTACACTTCCTGACGCCGCTAGTTTGTACCAAGGTGGGCACACGCTCCAGTTTAGCGGTAGTGCTACTGACCCAGAAGATGGTACCGTACCTACTTCAGCCCTGGAATGGAAAATTGATTTTCATCACGATGATCATTTTCATCCGGGAATGGGGTCAACGGCAGGATTGTCATCAGGCTCGTATGTGATCCCTAGAATTGGAGAAACTTCGGATAATGTCTGGTACAGGGTTTATTTGAAAGCCACAGATCAGCAAGGCTTTAGTCAGACTGTATTCAAGGAGGTTTTCCCAAAAAAAACACAAATCACCCTTCAAACCGATCCTCCAGGGCTGAATCTTATTCTGGACGGAGCACCCGTTCAAACCCCTTACGTATTTAATAGCGTAGTGGGCATTACTAGGTACGTAGAGGCACAATTGACACAGCCAGCGGCCAATAACAAATTTTATGTCTTTGATAAATGGCAGAATAACTCAACGGAGAACGCTATTGTATTTGATACCCCAACAGACAACGTCACTTTTACAGCTACTTTTCAAGAACTCCCTGTGGGGCAGGGCAATGGGCTCGAAGCTTTTTATTTTAGCAACCAACTCCGAACATTGAACGGTAGCCCTACGCTGTCTCGTACGGATACTGTGGTGAGTTTTAACTGGGGTGGAGATTCACCAGCTCCTCAAATTAGCAAAGATTCTTTTACAGCCAGATGGCTAGGCGAAATATCACCTATTATTACCGGAGTTCATACTTTTTACCTTACAGCAGATGACGGCATTCGATTGTGGGTAAATGATCAGCTCCTTATTGATCAATGGGTTGATCAAGCTTCTACGGAATGGACCGGAGAAATTAATTTGATTGCCGGACAAAGGTATCCAGTTAAAATAGAATACTTTGAGAATGGGGGAGATGCTTTGATAGAGTTTGCCTGGAGTAATGCCAAAGTGCCTCGAGAAATCGTCCCTAAAAGACAATTATTTTCCGGCCTTCTGACTCCTCTAGAGCCTGCTCAAGAGCAAGGAATTTTCATTTCACCCAATCCTGTCAATGAAGAACTTTTTGTAAAAATGGAACGCCCCCAAAGTATTCGGTGGGTACTCAGCAGTGTATGGGGGCAAGTGATTGCAGAAGGTAAAAATGATCGGGATTTTAGTATCCGAACCAAAGATTTGCCCGTAGGTGTGTATTTTTTGTTGATCACTGAACCTTTTAAATCGGTAATTCGCTTTGTGAAGGAATAATCATTTTTATTCCTTTTTGATGGGCAAAGTCAAGGCTAAAAATACACAAAAGAATAAAACCCAGAAACTCACGTGCAGACTGTATACTTCTGCAATCATCCCAATTAGCACCGGACCAAACAAAAATCCGGTATAACCTGCCCCGGCAATGGTAGCAATGCCCTGTGCCGGGGCAATATCTTTCAGATTGGTAGTGATACGAATCAGCTCAGGTACAATTACCGAAAATCCCAGACCAATTAATGAAAATCCCAAAATAGTAATCCCCACATGGCTCGTAAGCACCAATAATATACCCACCAGCCCCACAAACCCTCCGGTCTTGATCATTCTGTGTGATTGCCACCTTTTGCTCAACTCATCTCCCAGAAAACGACCAATCGACATCATCAGCGAAAAACCCGCATAACCCAGCCCCCAGTACATCTCTGGGGCAAGTACTTCTTCTTTGAGAAAAATAGCACTCCAGTCGGCCACAGCACCTTCGCCGATCATCACAAACGCTCCGATGATTGCCAGACCCAAAATAGGAATGATTGTTTTTAGGTCTAAGGAAGATTTTTCAGATTGTACGCCACGAAGATGCAGGTAATTTTTCTGTAAATAAAGATTTGTAGTAATCAAAAAAATACTCATCATAAAAGCGTGCCACTGCGGATGAGCCAGAATAGGAACCAGTACAGTACCCACACCGGCACCCACCATGCCCCCTAGACTGAAAAAGCCGTGGCTTCCTGACATAATATAAATATTTTCCTCTTTCTCAATAATAGAAACCACTGCATTCATCGCAATATCCATCAGACCCGCAGAAAGCCCTAGGAAAAATAAAGATAAACACAGCAGATTGTAATAAGGTACACTTAGTGGAAACAAGAAAAAGACGCAAAAAGCCAATGTACTGTAAAAGGTCACCACACCATCACCAAACTTACGAATCAATACGCCACTCCAGGGCAATATACAAAATGCTCCCAAGGCTGCAAAAAAAAGCGCAATTCCCAGGTCTCCTTCATCTATCTGAAGTCTGTCTTTGACATAAGGAATGTAAATCACCCAGGTGCTAAATGCCAAACTGTGGGTGGCAAAAATCCATCCAGCCGAAAAAGCACGGGGATTTCTTCTAAATGTATGGAAATTAATCATGATTTTTCCACAGGAAAGGTGATTTCCACTTGATTTTGATCCGGATCTAATATAACGCTTTCATAATAACCATCGCCTGTAACCCGAGGCTTACCGATTACTTCGTAGCCCGCCTCTGCCAGTTCTTGAGTAAGCGTTTTTACCCTTTCCCGGCTTTCTACTTCAAAAGCAAAGTGGGTGAGACCTGTAAACAAATAACCTGGCTGATTTTGTGAGATCGAGATGTCTGGGCGGCTCATCAGCTCCAGACGAGCTCCTCCTTCAAAACAAATGAAATAGGAATAGAAATTTTTTTGTGGATTATGATAGATATTTCCAGCCTCTCCGCCAAAAAAACGTACGTAAAAATCCTTGAGCTTTTCCAGTTGAAATGTCCAGATGGCTATGTGTTCCAGTTTCATCTTCCAGGTATTGAATTTTGGCAAAAATAAAACTAGACTCCGATATTTTCAGAAGACCTGCACGACATTTTTAGGATTATTTATATATAAGTATTTTTTATAAGCTTATTTGGTTAAAATTGCATTAGAAAAAGCTTTGAGATTTTTTATTCACATTAAAATATACAATCTATCATGAGCCATCTGATCAAGACCTGGTGGAAAGAAACTTTTATCTATCAAATCTATCCGCGTAGCTTTAAAGACAGCAACGGTGACGGCATCGGAGACCTCAGAGGTATCACACAATCATTGGATTATCTCAAAAACCTAGGCGTAGAAACGCTCTGGCTAAGCCCTATTTATAAATCTCCCAATGATGACAACGGATACGACGTATCAGATTATTGCGATATTATGGAGGATTTCGGTACCATGGCTGATTTTGAGGAAATGCTTGCCGAAATGAAGAAAAAAGACCTCAAACTAATCTTAGATTTGGTTTTTAATCATAGCTCCGATGAACATCCCTGGTTTGTAGAAGCCCGTAGCTCCAGAAACAATCGCTATCGTGATTATTATATCTGGAGCGAAGGCAAAGACGGTAACCCGCCCAACAATTGGGTGAGTTTTTTTGAGGGGAGTGCCTGGGAATATAACCCCGCTACGGAGGATTATTATTTGCACCTATTTACCAAAAAACAACCCGACCTCAACTGGGAAAACCCAAAAGTCAGACAGGAATTGTACCAGGTTATGCGATTCTGGCTGGATAAAGGCGTGAATGGATTCCGCTTTGATGTAATCCCCTTGATTTCTAAAAAAGCTGGATTACCGGATATAGAATATGGCGATCTACCCTTTCTGAATATGATAAAAATGTATGCCAACGGCCCAAAAGTACAAGAATTCGTGCAGGAAATGCACAAAGAAGTACTTCAGCATTATGATTGCTATACAGTAGGGGAGGGAATCGGTGTTTTTCCAGAAGATGCCCACTTGTATATGAATCCTGAAAACCCTGGGCTGGATACGGTTTATTATTTTGATCACATGTTTATTGATAGAGATCCTTTGACATTTCTCCCAACACAGTTTCATTTACCTACACTCAAAAAAATCCTGAACGACTGGGACAAAACCCTGGATGGCATCGGCTGGAACACCTTTTATCTGGGCAATCACGACCAACCCAGGTTGGTATCACGCTTTGGTAATGACAAGGAGTATCGCGAAGTAGCTGCCAAACTTTTTGCCACTTTATTATTTACACTCAAAGCAATTCCTTTTGTCTATCAGGGCGACGAACTGGGCATGAGCAATACGCCTTTTTATAGCCCTGATGAATTTAATGACGTACAGGCTCGCAACCAATATGCCATATTTAAATCAAAAGGTAGTACAGACGAAGATTACCTCAGACTCCAGAACCAAATCAGCCGTGACCACGCCCGCACGCCTTTCCTGTGGAACACCCAAGCAAATGCCGGATTTACGCAAGGGAAACCCTGGCTCAAGGTCAATCCCAACTATACAGAAATCAATGCTCAAAAAGCTCAAGCAGACCCGAACTCTGTATGGCATTATTACCAAAAAATGATTCAATTCAGAAAAGAAAACGATGTGCTGATGTATGGAGATTTTAAAGACATAGATTCACAACACCCGCAATTGTTTGTCTATGAACGTAGCCTGGAAGATCAAAAAATGCTCATTATTTTAAATATTAGTGCCGAAATACATAGTTTTACCCTAAAACCGGAAAATAATTACACCTTACTGATTTCAAACTATCTTGAAGTAGGTGAGTCAAATGCTCAAACACTTCGCCCTTATGAAGCCAGGGTGTATCGTTGGGTGTAGAATAGCGATCAAATTTATGAATGCACAACAATGAATGTTACACACTACCAAGTTATTTTCATACATTATTTTGAAAAAAACAGAATTTTTGCTTTATTAGACCCAAATAAAAATACAATTGGTGTTTGCTCAAAAAAATCAAAATGTTTTACTGGAAATTCACCTGCTGCATAATTTTTTTTACAATCAGCAGGGTTCTAAGGCTTTTCAGTTGCAGCCCAGCCCTGAAACTGCCGAATGGATTCGGAAATCCGGAATTTTGATTCAAAATGTACAAAATCGGGTGATTTTTTGTGCAGATGAGCATAAAAAAGAAGCTTTTATCCACTTGCTGGAAGATGACCGTGATAGCCTGATCTCCTTTTATCTCCAGGAGGTAGACCCTTATTGGCTAAACCTCACCGAACTTCCTTTTCATTTCAACAAACAACCTGCCTTGCTTTATTTTTCCAATCAGGAGAATTCTTCCAACGATCAATTGCACGTTTCCGAATTTGTGACCGAACTGGATATTCTTTCTGCACAATCTTCTCCCAGGATTTTAACAGGCTTAAAGCGGCTTTCTAGTTTGTCCTTTCCTTCCAGAGACCTGGCTTTGAGCCTAAAACCCACCCTCAAAATGCAAAAAATGGCGGGTTGGGTAGATATTCACCTCAAAGCAGCGACAAAAGAAAAATGGCTAAAGGCACTCAAATCCATAAACCCTTTTGAAAAACTGACTTATTATCTCCAATTTCAAACCCGTTCAGTTTATTGGCGTTATTGGTTTTACTTGAATCCGGGCGAGAACCCCGACCATATTCAAAGTCTAAAAATCGTGACCGAAGATCAAAGTGTGTATTTTGAAGGGCCTGATGAAATTCTCATGCCCGATTCCCGAAGAGCTTGGGTGTATACCTCCAATAAACCCCTGCCCATCTACGAGCGTTCACCTTTTCGCTTTGAATTGTTTCTTGAAAAAAAACTACGAAAGCAGGAAACACTCAATTTTGGAAGCCGAAAAAAAACGCAGATCATCTTTGCCCTGCCTGTCGCTCAACCCGAAGCGGTACATCCCGTGCGAATAGGCAATGAAATTAAACTCTGTGCTGATATAGCCCTAGGGATTGGTGTGGATGAGTGAATAATCACCTCATTTATTTACTTAAAAATATTATTTCGGATAAAAAGTTTTGCGTATTTTAAGGCTCTCAAAATCAGGGACTGGGATTTCATTTTGGGTCAAACCTTCACAAAAATCTTCTAAACTTAGTGCCCAGCTTTTCTTTTTGACTGCCTGAATCCCAAGATAATGCTTTACTTTGGCAATCTGCGCCCCGGTAATTTGTCCTCTTTGCTCTTTGGCGATAAAGCTTAGGTCTATTTCTCGGCTAATACTAAAGGGCGCCAGGGCTTTTTCCCAAAGGGTGATAATATCAGAATAATCCGGTTTGCCGAATTCGATGCGGGTGTCGAATCTTCGCTGGAAGGCCTTGTCCATATTATTGCTATAATTGGTAGCTACCAGGATGATCCCTGGAAAGTCTTCAATTTCCTGAAGCAAATAGGCAATATCCTGATTGACATAAGTATCCTGGGCACTGTTTACATTCGCGCTTCTTTTTGAAAAAAGGGCATCTCCTTCATCACAGAATAATATCCAATTCCGATTGCGGGCGGCTTTGAAAACACGGGCAATGTTTTTGGTGGTTTCTCCCACATATTTACTCACGATTTTATCCAGAGAAATCCTATAAACAGGTTTGTTGGTTTCTTTGGAAAGCAGACGCCCCAGCATGGTTTTACCGGTTCCTGGTTCACCTACCAGAAGGCATCGGTATCCTTTGCGTTCTTTGGAAAAATGCTCATTTTCAAGCAACTGGTCGTAGTGTCGAATCCATTCCAGCAGTTCCTGGATTTTGAGGTGGGTTTCCAGGGGAACTACCAAATCCTCCCAGCTTTGGTCGGTGTGCAAACGCTGGGCAGGAAAATCGGTACTAAGCTCTGGGGCGTATTCCTCACCTTTGACCAACAGATGAAGATATTCGGGGCTTATGGTGAGTGCACCTCTGAATTTGGGGATGCCTGAGGGAGTATCTTCAAGGTATAAAATATCTTTTTTGGCAAATGAATGATCAGAAAAGTAAATACTTTGGCAAAGCAGGCGCAAAGTTAGATTTCTACCTGCTAGAATATACAAAACTGTTTCAGCAGACGGAATAAAAGCGGACTGCTGTACACCCTGGGTAGAATTGACGGTATGCCCTGAGGCAGATTCCAATTCTCTTAAATAATCCAATCCTTCGGGGTTGATGTAAGGCATCAAGGCGAGGATGAGCGTCATTCTTTCGGCTACGTGTACATAAAGAGCAGATTCATCCGAATATTTTTTATGGGCTTCAAAGATCAAAGAGCGGATGAGGTTTTCGTAGGGTGTGTCACCTTGGTAGGTGGGCAGCGGCGCATCTTTAAATATTTGAATGTCTACCATGTTTCTCGTACCAGTAGCATCCTCTTCGTAATATTTTCCTCTTTCTGTGCAAAAGCTGTAAAACCACTCCATTTCTTGCAGGAGTACTTCCTCGATACTCAATTTTTCTTTCTGCATAAGTTTTTGATTAAAAGGTTTGCTTTAAGCAAATATAGGAAAAATGATGGATTTTTCTTTAATAAGCTATGGCTTTTAACAAATCGGCTTGTGTGATGATATGTACCTGATTGAGTTCGTCTCTGACCAACAGTGCTTTATTGTCTCTGTCGATAAGTGAAGAAAGTACGTCCAGGGTATTGTCTAAACCCACAAATTTGAAGGGATTGCCCATAACCTCGCTTACTTTTTTATCTTTGATAGCGGGCTGCTCAATCATCTGAGCCAGTACGCGGGAGTCGGTGAGGCTGCCTACAAAATGCTCCCCATCCACCACCGGAATCTGAGAGATACCTCGTTCAATAATTTTTTTGATAGCATCTTCTACCTTGCAATCTACCTCAATGGTTACCAGCGAATTTTGTCCGTTGCGGCTTTTGATGATGTCGCGGGCACTGGCAAAATCACGAGCCTCCAGAAAGCCGTGGTCTTTCATCCAGGGATCATTATATATTTTGCCTAGGTATCGAGTACCGTGGTCGGGAAGGATGATGACCATCACATCGTCTTCTGTGAGATGTTCACGGGCATATTCTAAAGCTCCAAAGACAGCAGAGCCGCAAGACCAACCCACAAATAAACCTTCTTCACGGGCTAGGCGGCGGGTCATAATGGCTGCATCTTTGTCAGTTACTTTGACGAAGGCATCAATCATATCCATGTCTACATTTTTGGGCATGATGTCTTCGCCGATGCCTTCGGTGAGGTATGGATAGATTTCGTTTTCGTCAAAAATGCCAGTTTCTTTGTATTTTTTAAATACCGAACCATAGGTATCAATACCTACAGAAATTACACCAGGGTTTTGTTCTTTGAGGTATTTGGCTGTGCCGGAGATCGTCCCTCCTGTGCCTACGCCTGCGGCATAGTGGGTGATTTTACCCTCAGTTTGTTGCCAGATTTCGGGTCCGGTCGTTTCATAATGCGCTAAGGTATTCGAGAGGTTATCGTATTGATTGGGATAAAACGAATTGGGGATGTCGCTGTTCAGTTTTTTGGCTATGGAATAGTAAGAGCGGGGATCGTCAGGAGTGACATTGGTGGGGCAGACGACCACTTCGGCACCTACGGCGCGTAGGATGTCAATTTTTTCCTGAGATTGTTTATCGGCCATCGTAAAAATACATTTATAACCTTTTCCGATGGCAGTCAGTGCCAGCCCCATGCCTGTATTGCCTGAGGTGCCTTCAATGATGGTGCCTCCGGGAGTGATGATTCCGGCTGCTTCGGCATCCTCGATCATTTTGACGGCGATGCGGTCTTTGATGGAGTTGCCGGGGTTAAAGTATTCTACTTTGGCAAGGATGAGTCCAGGAATACCTTTGGTGACTTTGTTGAGTTTGATCAGAGGTGTGTTACCAATGGTCTCGATAATGGAGTTATAGTATTGCATGGGAATTGGATGTTATTTCTTTTGTAAAAATAATGGATAAAATTATTTTTACCTTATTTCTTTTTATAATAATACAAATGTACTTGCTGCCCTGCTGCCTCACTGAGGGTAAAATAACCGCCTCGATCGGGTTGCCAGGCGATGGATTCGCCTTGGGGTTCGGTGGTGTAGGGCAATCTCAGGGGTGAAATATGATTAAAAATATTTTCCAGGGTATTATTTTCTGTGGTTTTGCGCCAGAGATACACACGATCATAAGTTTTAAGTAAAATATCTCCCAGCACGGCATCTCCTGCCACTACAAAGGTCAGATCAATATCTCCTACTTTTTGTAATTCATTATTTGTGGATGTGCTTTGGGGATAATTTGCCCGATAAATTCCTACGGGGTTATCTCGTTTGGAAATGACATACATATCGCCCGAAACATCTAAAAGTAGGGTTTCGGCATCTCGGGCGCCGTCGGGATAAACGAGCGTGAATTTTTCAATATCTTCTTCGGGAATGGTATCTTGATGGAACTGTCCGTTCCAGGCTGACACATTCGGCTCTGGAAACCGATACACCAGAATAGATTTATGGAGTGCATTGTTGTCTCCGATCTCGGCAATATAAAGATAATTGGTGCCTTTGATGGGGTCTTGGATGAGTGCCATATCTTCCCAATCACGGTTGGTTAGGTTTTCCAGATAAAATACACCCAAATTTTGCCCACTATCACCGATCAAAAAGACTCGAGCATCGTCGCCGCTGTCGTTGTGTGTCCAGAGGGCATTGGGATTAAGGACACTGACCACCAGTCCGGAGGCTTCGTTAATGTCGGAGTTTTCGAGGACACCTCTATCCTGGCGGTCGGTGTACGATTCTGTAATTTCGGTTGGAATCACCACCGGATTATCGGGGCTAATATTTTGAGATTCGCTTTCACCGCAGGAGCATAGTGCTAAGAAGGCAAAAGTTCTGGAAAAGGTATTTAGTTTCATTATTTTCTTTTGTAAATATAGATTTTTGCTTCTATTCCGTGTCTTTCTTCACTCAGTGTGTAGAAAGCAGAGCCGTCTGTTTTCCAGGTGATGGCTTCACCTTGAGGTTCTCTTAAATAGGGGAGTCGTACAGGTTTTCTTTTTAAGGCTTCGGCTACGGATTCTTGGGGATCTCTGCGCCAGTAGTAAATATTGGCGTAATTTTTTACAAGAATCTCGGTGCCGTCCGGGCTGATATTTCCTGCCACCGCTTTAAAAAAGTGTAGTTGCCCTGTTTTTTGCATTGTGATAGGTTTTTTGGATGGTTTTTGGGGGTTATCCATCCGGTATACGTGTACGCTATCTTCTCTTTTTGAGATGATATAGATATCGGATGTAAGAGGGTCAATCATCAGCGTTTCGGCATCGCGTTTTCCGTCTGGATATTTGATTTCAATCGTTTCAAAGTCTTTTTTACCCAATTCTATTTTGAAGGGGGGCTTCAGTTTGCGGGTTTGGGGTTCGGGAAAGCGGTAGATCATCTTGGTTTTGAATTTCCCTTCATTATCACCTATCTCAGCAATATACAGGTACTGAATTCCTTTTTTAGGTCCAGGTCCGATGCTGATGTCTTCCCAGTCGCGCATATCGATTCCTTTAAGAGAAACCTGCCCCAGGGTTTTACCGGATTCATCAATCAGGAAAATGCGGCTTTTAGCACCGCTGTCGTTGTGTGTCCACAAAGCACCTGGATGATTTCGACTGGCTGCAAGCCCGGAGGCCTCGTCAATTTCATCATTTTCTACCAGCCCGGTTTCTAGAGGTAGGCTAAAGCTTGAGTCAAGAGGAATTGCCAGGTCTTCGGGTTCATTGTATGTTTTTTGGCAATTGCAGACTGAAAATGATACAAAAAGCAAAAAAAGGCTACGAAATATAGTTATAGATACTTGCATAGTCTCAAAGTTAAGGATTTTTGCGAAATTCGATACCTTTTAAGGATTTTGAGATGAGAATAAGCTTAAAAATTATTTAGGTGAATCGCATCAAATTTAAGGGTTTTTACAGGTATTTCGTAGCTCCATAGGAGTAAAATATTTATAGCAATTTCATTTTCAGTTGATAAAGTTCCGTAGGAACGGCATAGATGCCGTTCCTACGGAACTTAATTTTAGGTTATTTTGAATTTCTATAAATATTTTGCCCCTTTGGGGCTTGGAAAAGCTCATTTGTCTTTTCGTGGATGCGATTAACCTAAAAATTATTTGCTTGTTTGGCAATTTCTGTGAAAAACTGTATTGTACTGCGCCCTGAACGCTTATCTTCTTAGGAGAAAGACTTAGTCTCCTTTTACTCAGAGGTTTAGGGGTATCCTCTTAGCTGCTTGGAGTATCCAAAAGGTGCAAACGCGAACCTCTTTGGTGCAAGCGAGCAGCTAAAAGGTGGACTTGAGCAGCTTCGGGGTGCTCGAGGTCAGCACAAAGCTAGACCAAAGCACCTTTTGGGTACAAAAAACCCATTGTAAGGTCGGCAGCCTCACTGAACAGCTCGACATCCCCGATTTTATTTTTGGAATATCCCCTTTGCTAGTTCTTGGGCTGCTATGAATCCAGGAATAATATCCTAAACAAGGGGCTTGAAGCAAATCACTTATTGAAGCCATTAGCTTGGTATAATTCCAAAAATGCCTTGACTTTTTATATTTTTTTTCAAAAGGAAAAGCATTAAGCCTTTTAATGCAGTTTAATGCAACTCTGGTCAAACTGCATCCGTTGATCTGAAAAACTCACCAATTACCTCAAACAAATTGCTGGAAATCACCCTAGCCCAATATCTGTGGCTGGCTTTACAGCATAACCCTTTGTACGAATCTAAAGTAATAGCATCAAACAAAAATTCATTGCTTTGAATTTATTGACATTTTTCAACACATTCTTCAATAAAAGATCATCTCTATAAAAAAATAATTGTCTTCCGAGCCACTGCCAAGTGATCGGTCAGGAGTGTGTAAATGCTGTGCCTGTTTAGACAAGAATGCTACATCTGAAAACAAAACTAAGGTCGGTTTTTGATTTCATCTTTAAGTTATATTAAAATAATATTCTATGGCTATTTTAGAAAAAACAACCCAAATCATTCAATCCTCCAGGAAAAAATCTAAGGTAAGGACTAACCTCTACCTATTAATTTTGATGATGGTGATATACTTTTCCTCTGTGTTTTATCCGTTTTTTTCATTCCACGCATTCTTTCAAATTTGGCTAATCAACGAGGTGTCTACTCCCATAAAAGATCATTCTGAGACTATAAAGCATTTCACGGCATCTCCAACAGAGCTGATTTTTGATACTATCAAATACAATACAACCTCGACCAAGGAATTTGAAGTAATTAATCGTGCTGATACTGTGATACAGATTACGGATATTGTTTCTTCATCCAACAAATTTATTCTAACCTCGGCGCATAATTTCCCTATAAAACTTGCCAAAGCACAATCTCTTAAAATTGGAGTTGCTTTTGTTCCAGGCGCACATCTAGGTGCTTTAAGCGGCACAATTCATCTCAAAAGCGGCAATTTTAATTTGTTGCAGGTAGATGTCTACGGATTATGTGCCAATGGATTTGAAGGCAAGCATGAACCTTCACTCAGGGACATAACCACTACTTTGGGCTATAATATCCAAGTGGGTTGGACAGGTCTTTATTCAGAAAGTTCTCCTGCGCTGCAAGGAGATGAAGTGGCTCTGGAGCTTTTTCAGAAAGCTGATTCAGGCAATGTGGGTATTATTCCTGTGGCTCGTTATTCTCCCAAAGAGTTATTGCCTTTTGGGTTTTATACCAAAGACGAGGAAACCCCCATTCCGGTACAATTGGGGGTTTTGACAAATAAAGTCGACGAACACCAAACTTTGTTTCCTGAGCTTGCGGAAGGAAACACTTATTTTGATCCTAAAAGTGCCGTTTTTGGGATTTATGTCAAATCCAATAAATTTAAAAGAACCAACTATACCGAAAATATGCTTAATTCCGGTAAGTTGTATCATCGCTCCCGGATTTATCCCCTTAAAAATCGCCAGGGAGAACGCATAAAAAATTCTTATCTCGTTTGTTTTGAAGATGCTTCTAATGCGGACTATCAGGATTATGTATTTGTTGTTTCTAATGTTCGTCCGGCTCGATTAGCACGAAGCAATCAAACACCTACTACCTTGATCAATATCAATGCTGGGGGACCTACTTATACGGATACTGAAAATCGGTGCTGGATTGCGGATACATATTTCAACTCAGGAGTCGGCTTGCCCCAATCTTTTGAATTATCCTCCAAGAGTAAGGATGTACTTTATCTCACGCATCGTTGCGGAAAAAAATTCAGTTATAACATTCCTCTCAAAAGCGCTAAATTTGTCACAGTCAGATTACTATTCTTGGAGCGTAATTTCGGATTTCCGGGGGAGATGTCAGAAAGCTCAACCGATCGGATTTTTAATATTGATATAGAAGATGGGCAGGCAAGAGACACCCATTTCAATTTGAATACCTGGGTAGTTCCTGGAACAACGTTTATTCGGACATACAATAACATTGCACTCCACGATGGTATTTTAAATATCCATTTTACAGCCGTAAATGGTGATTCGATGGTTTCTGCCATTCAGGTGCTTGAAAGTGACTCAAAAAAATAGGATTCCGGTTTTGAGGGAGTGAGCAAGGAGAATTGAATCGGATGGAAGTCGTGATCCGAGTCCACCCAATATTCTTTGCAAAATAGTACAGCAGGGTCTTTTAGAGAAATTGTCAAACAAACGGATTTTTTATTTTTGAGAGCTTCAATTTTTTGGCATAATTTACATAATTTATTCAAATGATTGTCATTATTGGACATTTCTTCTAAATTTGAATATATATATTGTAAATCTTAACTAATCTATGAAATCAACAAAGCGGCTAATTTTTCTGGTTTTACCTTGGGTTTATTTCTTTACTGCTTGTGAAGACTCTGATTTGGGCAATGAACGCACTTTTATTAAATTTTTTGGCGGCTCATTCAACCAAAAGGCTTATTCGTTTCGGGAGGCTTCCGACGGCAGCATCTTTATTGTAGGCAGTAGTAGTTCTTTTGGAGAACCCATACTAATACCTCGTGTATTTGTCATTAAGACGGATGCAAACGGGAATCGAATTACTCAGAAATTTTTTGGAAACGGGCTGGATGTTCAAGAAGGGAAAGATCTGACAATTTTGGATAATGGAGAGATATTGGTGCTTGCCTACGGTTTGTCACCTTCCAGATTTTACCTCCTTAGATTAAATGCTGAGTTAGATACTATTATGACAAAAAGTTATGGAGTTTATGTAAATCCTGATGAAAAACTTTATCTGAGGTCTGCGGCGGACGGAGGGTTTATTTTGCTAGGAACCAGCCCTGAACCACAAAACAGCGACAAAAAAGATATGATTCTTTTGAAAGTAGATGCTAACCTCGATTCTGTCTATACACGTCGATACGGTTTGTTTGACAAAGACGATATTGCAGGCTCTTTAGTGATTGAAGATGAAAATATAATTTGGTGCGGCACTTCCAATCGCCAGGTTGATGATTCGGATATGCGGGTTCTTCAGGCGGATTCCTCCGGGGAGCTTTCCTGGTCATTTGATTTTGAAGAGGCATCCGATACCAAAGAGTCCGGTTTGGACATTCAAAAAGTTGCTCAGGAAAAATACATTGTGGTAGGCTCTAAGTCAAGCAGCGATAATGAAGAAGATATTTATGTAGTAGAAATGGAAGTAAACGCTCAGGGATACTTAAAGAGTACACCCAGAACCCAGCTATTGGATATAGGAGATGGAAAAGCAGTTGGACGATCTATTTTTCCTACGGATGACGGTGGTTATGTGATTTCGGGAAGTTTTGTACAGGGGGGTAATCCCAGTTCTTTCTTATTGAAAATAAATGCAGATTTAACTAAGGACACAAGTTGGCCGGTTAACCCTCGGTTTTTTGGGGCTGAATCTGATCAAGAAAATGGCGACGAAACCAGTTTGTGTGAGAAAGATCAAGGAGAAATCGTACGTCAACTTAGTTCTGACGGTGGTTACCTTATTCTTAATACCATTTGTTTTCAATCAAATTCAGTAATTGCTTTGATTAAGACAGATAGATTGGGAAAGGTGTTTTGAGTATTTTTATCAGAGTTTTCCAGGAATTTATACAATAAAGCCTCCTTACATATAAAAAAAAGGCTTTTTTAGGCAAGGAGGCATTCAACGAACCCATGTCGTAAGCCACGCTAAGAAAACCACCTTCTACATAGGCACATACCACCTGAGCAAACAACAAACAAAGATAGACAGAAGTTAAAATCCCTATCTTTGTTTCTTACTCAATTGTTTTATAAATTTGAGCCATATATTTGTCCGATTTTTTGATAAAACCGTAATTCCTAATTGGGCGGCTTCTTAATGCTTAGATTTATGCCATTATACCCATTCTTAACATTCATCTTAAGCTCATCCAACAAAAGATTATTATTTATTTATTCATTTAATACCATTCATCAAAATGACTGATTTTGTTTCTGTGATCATTACGGCTTATAATGCCGGAAAATACCTGGGAGAAGCTATTGAGAGTGTTCTGAACCAAAGCTACAGCAACTTTGAACTGATTTTGGTTAACGATGGCTCTAAAGACAATACGCTTGATGTGATGAAATCATACCAAACCCAAGACTCAAGAATTGTCATAGACGATCACGAAAATATGGGTATTTCCAGGTCTGCCAATAGGGCTTTGAAGCTGGCAAAAGGGAATATCATAGTGCGTATGGATGCAGATGATGTGATGAAGCTCAATAGAATTGAAGAACAGGTGAATTACCTCAAAAAACATCCCGAGGTCACTATGTTGAGTTGTGATGCAGAATTTATGAATGACAAAGGCGAAACCATCGGCAAACAGGTTATGCCAGGATACGATACCCCCGAATTTAGCCGGGAAATTCTCAAAAAATACGTGCTGGTCGCCTGTGCTCATACTGGTTTTACTACTTATCGACAGGCTATTCTTGATGTAGGAGGCTACAATGAACATATTACCTGTGTAGTTGACCTGGAATTGTTTACCCGGATGGTTGAAAACGGAAACACACTCATCATTATGCGTCAACCCTTGATGCGTTACCGTATGCATGGTAATTCTGTGATGGCCGACGGTATGAAAAACAAAAAACTCCAAAATACCCAGGATTTGGTCGTAACCAATATGATTCGGCGTAGAAAAGGGGAGAAAGAATTTACGTATGATGAATTTTTGATAGAGCTCGAGAAAAGACCCTGGTATGTAAAATTAAACAGTTCTCGCAAAAAAAATGCTTATACCTATTATCGTTCGGCAGGGATCAATTTTGGGAATGGGAGATATATTCAATTTGTTACCAACCTATCCCTGGCTTTGATTATGCATCCCGAAAGATTTGTCAAAAAAGGTCTGGTGCATTTTATCAACCGAGTTCGTAGATAAATATACCTCCGAACTGGATATTTCTGGCAGAAATAAAATCTAAACTTGGGTTGTTAAGCCTGGTTTAGATTTTATTTTGATTAAATTACACAATCTCTGAATCCATACACACAGCGAATTCAAAAACAATTTTGCGTGAATATACATATCCATACCAGCAGACTACTCATTAGAAACCTCTCCGACGGTGATCTGTTGGATTTTTATGCCTATCGTTCCAATCCAGAAGTAACCAAATACCAAAGCTTTGATGTAATGACCTTGGATCAGTCCGACGAATTTATACAAGATCAAAAAGATCAGCCTTTTGGTGATCCTGGAGAATGGACTCAATATGGTATCGAGCAAAAATCAAATGCCAAATTAATCGGTGATTGTGCCATCAAATTGGATGCTTATGATGCTAGAATCGCCGAAATCGGCATCACCATCTCTCATCAAGCACAAAAAAAAGGATATGCCAAAGAAGCATTTATGGGAATACTGGATTTTCTTTTTAATCGTTGCGGGGTGCATCGGGTGGTAGAATATGCCGACGTAGAAAATACAGCTTCCAACTGTCTACTCAAAAGCCTGGGTTTCAGACTGGAAGGGCATCTGATTGAGAGCCTCTTTGTAAAAGGGAAATGGATCAATGAGTACCAATATGCGATGCTCAAGCGAGAGTGGGACAAGCTGTATTCCCATCACAAAAATTAATATTCTATTATTTTTTAGAATTTTTTTGTAGTTTCGAGATCAAAATAAGGTCTCTGGCCTATTTAAAAAAAACTAAACAACATAGAAAACACAATGAATCGCTCAAGAAGACACTTTTTACAAAAAAGCTCACTTTTGCTGGCTGGTACTCTGGCTCTCCCCCAATTACTCAAAGCCACTCCCAAAACAAAACAACTGGTCGGAGTTCAATTGTACTCCATCCGGGAGGATATGAAAAAAGACCCGCTGGCTACCCTCAAACAATTGGCCGAATTTGGTTATAAATACGTGGAACACGCCAATTATGTAGACCGCAAATTCTACGGTTATTCTGCCACCGAATTCAAAAAAGTACTCGCCGATCTGGGAATGAAAATGCCTAGTGGACATACCGTGATGAATGACAAACACTGGGACGAAAGCAAAAAAGATTTTACCGATCTATGGAAATATACCGTAGAAGATGCCGCCATCGTAGGGCAGGAGTTTGTCATCAGCCCCTGGATGGATGCTAAAGTAAGATCAGATAAAGCCAGCTTAGACCGTTTATTGGAAGTATTTAATAAATCAGGTGAATTATGCAAAAAATCCGGAATGAGATTTGGATACCACAACCACGATTTCGAGTTCAGTGAAATGATTGAGGGAGGCACCTTATACGATTATATCCTGAAAAATACCGATCCAAACCTCGTAATCCAACAGCTTGATACAGGCAATCTCTACAACGGAGGAGCAAAAGCCATGGATGTAGTCAAAAAATACCCTGGGCGGTTTGTGTCCCTACACGTCAAAGATGAAATCCTGAGTGAAGGAAGTAATGAAAAATATGAAAGCACTATCTTGGGCAAAGGCATCGTAAACCTAAAAGAAGTAGTAGATGCTGCCAAACAAATCGGTGGTTCTAAGCACTTTATCATTGAGCAGGAAGCCTATCAGGGCAAAACTCCTCTTGAATCTGTCAAAGAAGATCTCGAGGTGATGAAAAAATGGGGTTATTGATGATAGCATACTTTAATTTGAAGTCATTGATTCGTAAATGAATATGAATCAATGATTTCTTGATGATTTTAAAGGAAATATATTTTGATAGGTAAGCATTCGCCAGATCCACTCCAATAAACCGAATCTAAATTTTCTCAGCCAATAGTAACTACAAACCATTAATATAAGATTAATCAGCAGAGCCAACATCAAACATGCTAAGATATTGAGGTGACCTACCCATCCAAAGCCGTAATGATTAAATAAGATACTGCAAACCAAAGATTGGATAATGTATACACTGAGTGCTGTCCGACCGTATGTTTCCCACAGTTTAAACACAATCCAGTGTGGGTATTTTATATAAATCCAACTGAGGCTCATCAAATAACCAACCGACAGGAGAGGACCTGCTATGCTTTGATTTAAAAATAAGATCAAAAGTGCAGTTATAGGCTGTGCCTCAAAATAAATCACACATATCCCTAAGCTCAATAATAGTCCAATCAAAACCATCTTTTGGGCAGTTTGAATGATAAACATCTGATTTGATTTCAAATGGAATAAGATTTCTTTTTGACCCAGGTAAAATCCCATCAAAAACATCATCAATACCACTGGAATACGGGTGATTAGTAAAAAAATAACACTCAAATAGGCATTTATTCGATAACTCATAGAACTTCCATAAGAATTATTTTGAATAGCTTGGAGGGTTTCTAATTTGGCCTCTTCAAAAAAAACAGGGAATTCCATTTCAAATTTTGCTATTTTAAAGCCTATAGGCTCGACATAACGTATGATTTCCAAGCTGCAAATAATCAGGACATAAATCAGGGTTGGGATTGTAATCAATGCCTTGATCCATTTTATAAGCAAATGACCTTCAGCTTTTCTAAATTTCAATAAGATAAAACCTACTATGCTGTAAATCAGCAAAATATCCCCTTCCCAAATAAACAAAATGTGCAAAATCCCAAACAACATCAGCACTACATTTCTTCGGATAAAAAGCCAAACAAAATCACCCTCCCGCCTTTGGCTGCGGTCTAATTGAAGGTAAAAGCCCATGCCAAATAACAATGAAAACAAGCAAAAAAACTTAGATTCTATCAGACAGATAAGTAACCCATATCCTAGTTTTTCTTTCAAACCTCCATCATAAAGATACCCCGGAGGGCTTCCCGGAAAGTTAAAAGCAACGATATTGATCAATAAAATACCAGAAAGAGCAAATCCTCTTAATACATCCAATATCGGATGTCTTTCTGATGTATGCGTGGGTTTCAAAGTGATACTGATTTTTTAAGTAAAGTTACGTGGCTGTAATAATTTGGTGCCGGAATGAACTCTTTCGGCACGGGATGTGCCATCAAAGATACCGGAAGCCCCATCTTTCGGTCAAAAACGGTAATCTCCATTTGATTTTCAAGGGGTATTTCACAAATAAGCTCCAGTCCTTCCTGGGGAGGTGCATAAAAGCGTAGCCGTACATTTCCTTCTGTGGTATCTTCATTTATCTGACGCTCATTGACTTTAATAATTTTCGTTTTGGGTGGAAATCTAAGTTCCAGAGTATTGGTTTCTGAGGAAGGCATTACCCGCAATGTAAGTTTTCTTTGTTGGGCGATCATGGTGTCCTGGAGTATTATTAAAGTGCTTCCTGCACTTGGGAGGGCAGGTGCAGTATTTTTCCAAACTTTCCGCTCAGCTCCAAAAAACTCAGATAAAGTACTTTTCTCTTTTTGTTGTAGATATTGTTGATTCCAAGCATCCCGATTTTTCTGCATAGATACCCAATGTGCCGTGGAATTGTCCAAATCTAGGGCATAAAACAAATTGCTTTGTAAGGGCTTTTGAGGCGTGTAAGCAGCGTGCAGATGCCCTAAGACCAAGCCCAAAAGTACAAGAAACAAACCCAGTCCTTCTATCCAAAGCTTCGGAATCAATGATAAACTATTGATGAATAAGGGTGTCATCAAGACAATCATCAATACCGCTGCATACGGAATATCCCAACTGAATACCACAAAGAAAATATATACAAAAGGAACCCATATCCCCAACATCGGCAAAGCAGCCAGCCATTGGCTAAACGCATAAAACAAGGGGTTTTCTTTGTGCTGAATGCCCAAGCCAAACAGTATTAAATATACCGTAAAAACAGCCAGTAAGGGGATATACACAATAAAGGCACCGGTCTGTAAGAAGATTTTGATCAAGTACATCATGACCACTAAAAGCATAATCGCTCCTAGAGATAAAGATTCCGGCTGACGTTTGCGCGCCAAACGCCCAAAAATCACCATAAAAGCCAATATACCGAATCCTAAAAGTGTATACAAATAATCCGTGGCATTGTAAAAATTGGATGCGTAAAAATTGCTGTAATGCGGATAAAGAGCTGGAATAGTGAGATGTAAGAGGTAAGTTAGCCCGAGTGCCAATCCGATCACATCTATAAAGTACCAAAGCCCCCAGAAAAAATCAGCCCATTGAATTCGTTTCTTTCTAAGCCCTATCACCATCACCACCCCAAACAAGATTGTAGTCAGAAGGATCAAAGCCCAGTCCCAAGAAGCCGGATAAAGTACCAGCCAAGTGCCAATCAAATTGAAAAAAATGGCATCACTTGCCTTCGTTTGGCTGAGGCTCAACTGCCCGAAATGCCGAATCAAACCCAACATGTGTGTACCGTGGTGTTGTACGCTTCCTAGATTTATATTTTCGGGGGTATCTTCGGGGCTGTGGTAATAAGAAAATCCTTCAATAAATGCAGCGTTCAAACCGCTAATGCCTGTATCCTTAAACATCGTAAAATCCGAATCATTGGGCATCAGTTTATAAATTTCATAAGCCAGTGAATTGGCAAAGGGATACTGTGCTGCTTTGGCAAATTCACGCATGAGCCATCCGTTTTGGTCGGATACCTCGAAGGTAAAACTAACGCCGCTATTGCCTCGGCTCTCGAAATTGAGCAGGATGCCTACGTCTTTTGGTTTAAGTAGTTGATTGACATAGGCTTCGGCTCCCAACAATCCGACCTCTTCCAGATCAGTCATCAGAAATACAACGTCGTGCTTAAGCGGCGGTCCTGCTTTTAAAGCCCGGATACTTTCCAGCATGGCTGCGATTCCGGCACCGTCGTCGGCAGCACCAGGGGTATTGGGCTGAGAGTCATAGTGGCTCATCACCAGGATGGTTTTTTGAGATTGGGTGCCTTTCAGGCGGGCTATAATATTTTGGGTGCGCCCAACAAGGACAAGGCCTGGAAACTCCCTCAGTCCGGTGGCATCATGCAGGCTTACTTCTAAGCCCATGCTGCGGCAATATTTGAGCAGGTAATTTTTAACTTTTTCGTGCGCCGGAGTACCTGAGCTATGGGGTTCTTTGGCGATTATCTCAAGGTGCTTTAAGGCTCTTTGTGCTGAAAAAACCTGCACATCTGCCGATTCAGGCACTGCCTTGGGAGGGGAAAGCAAAACTAGGCTTAGGTAAATAAAAGCAATAAAAAGCAATAATAAGACAAGACCTATCCAACGATGCGATGTTTGCATGTTTTATGAGTGTTAATTTTAGTACAACCTGCATTGGATTCCAAACAAAATAAAATCTTGGCGATCTTCAAAGTGAATGGCACGATAATCTTTTTTTTTGCCCTGATCGTCATAAATCCATTCTACACTTTCTCCGGTAAAAGATAGTTGAAGTTTATTTTTAAGATGAATTTTGAACTGAGATTCACTTTCTTCTTTTTGTAAAATATGCTCTGGGTTAATCTGTAAAATTTTTTGAAATTCTCTCCAGGAAATATCTTTTTGGTGCATCAAGCTTTCAGTATCCACTTTGAAAGTTTCGTTTTCATATTGAAGGTATTTTCGGAAATTGCTCCGATAAGCCGGTGCGGGGTGGATATTTTGAGCCATCAAAATAGTATCATATTGTCGATGAATCTCAAATTCATAATTTCCATAATATACTTTGATAATTTCGGAATAAAGATGAATTTCTTTGTCAGGTTTACCCAATAATTCACGAAAACTCTTAGGTGGATTCTCCAAAAGGAAATCCGAAAGATTACTCTTTAAGAGTAAATCCTTCAGATGGATGATATGCTTGCTCATGCAATTCAGTTACACGTGGAATTATTTTTTTTAGTTTTAGCAAGTTTTTATTGCAATATATGGTGAACAAACTGAATTTACAAGCTTAAATTTATCTTAGACCTATTTTAAGGGGTTATTTTTCAAAAACTCGATCAGAGCTAGTCGGATATCTTTTTGTATACCTGGGGCACTGGCATCTGGTTCGGTTACTTGGATTACTTCGGGGTTTTCACGACTTAGGAAGCTCAAGTTGGTTTCACGCCCTGTAATGAGAAAAGCGGGCATAGCGATCTTATAATTTTGATTCGGATCGATGGCTTGCCCTTGAATAGTAGCTTGTTTGTTGGCACTATCAAATGTGATGTTGTCAAATTCCAGAAAACCTCCTTTGCCGATGTTGAGTGTTCGCCCAACTTCTATTGTCTTTAACAATAGACTTCCCTTCATTTCTACTAAGATCACTCCTCCGCCAAAAGGTAAAAGTCGCGCCACGTCGTATTGGGTAATTTGTCCGCTCAGGAAGTCATCTATACGGATAGAACCGACATTGAGGATTGCCCCTCTGGCTTCGGGGTAGGCAGATGCTGCGGCTTTGGCGATTAATTGGCCGATCGGGGAAGGCTGATTTCTGATAAAAGATTCACGGGCATCCAAAGGTTCTTTGAGGGTGATGAGTACTTCATTGGGGTTGATTCCTTCTTTTCGGAGTGCTTCATCAGCAATCTTCGTCCATTTTTGCACAATTTGCTGCGTATTGGGTTCAAAAGGAATTTGTTCGTTCAGGGTTTTTAATTGAGATTTGAGTTTCACCTTTTTGCTTTCAGGATTATAACTGACTCGGTGAATGTAGGCTGATTTGGCGTTGGCATCCGCTTTGGTGATACGTACATTGCCCACAAGTTGAAGCACATTGTCGTGTTCGTGCCCTCCCAGAATCAGTTTAATTTCCGGGATGGCGGCGGCTAGTGCTTTGTCTTCTTCCAAGTTTTGGTGGGTAAGTCCGATGACCATATCCACTTCATTTTTGATGCTTTCATAGACTTCTTTAAAGCTTTGAATGGGATCCTCAAAAGATACATAGTTGGGTTGATTCATATTGAGACAAATGCCAATGAAGCCGATTTTAAATGTCTTTCCTTCTTGATTTTTAAATTCTTTGATATGATAAGCTGGAACGACTTGTCCTTTTTGCTGGAAAGGTGCCTTAGTTCCTTGCTTTATATAAGATGCATTGGCAATGATCCATCCAAAATTACTTTCATCAATACGTTTGAGCAAATCGGGTTCTTTGAGATCAAACTCGTGATTTCCAAAGGTGACCAAATCAATACCGGCACTGTTCATGGCCTCGATCATTTGTTTTCCCTGGATACGGCTGCCTTCAAAGCTAAGCGTTCCTAAGACTGAGGGATTAAGAAAATCACCTGCCAACACTGAGATTGTATTGGGATTCTGCGCCGATAAGTCTTTTTTAACCTGAGCCAGGCGCGCCATACCACCAGTTTTGCCACCTTCCAAAGGTGCGATTTCATAAACATCATTGGTCTGAAGAATATTCACCTGTATCAGTTTGCTCGAATTGCATTGGCACATCAAAAGAGCCAGAGAAACTCCTAAAAAGTATTTATGAAGGCTATTGAAAAGCATAATGTATCCGAATTTAGGTTTTTACTTGGTTTCAAAAATTGGAATGGAAAATTGTAAGGGCAAATATAAGAAAGAAAAGCCTTTTTAGGTGCAGATTTAAGGTCATTTAGGTATTTGCAGCGTAAAAGTTTTCTACAAGAGTTCTTTGCATATTTTTCTTAAGACTGCCTCGATGGGCGTATAGGCTGATTGCAGGAAAAATATGAAATGAAAAGATAAAAAAAATCAGGCATTCAATATTTTTATCGGTGGATCCATAAACTAAACGCACTATGAGAGTAGAACTTTTTTGGGTAATGTTAAAAATTAACTGATTTAATTATATTTGCATTCCGAAAACTATACTAAAAATGATAACAACTATTCATACTTGTTCAAAATGTGGGAGTACCAATCTTGTACTCAATGGCAAAAATAAAAGTGGCACC
>JANRIC010000092.1:0-53210 GCA_033765345.1 Microscillaceae bacterium | reverse complement strand
TTTAATTATTTTAATTATTTTAATTATTTTAATTATTTTAATTATTTTAATTATTTTAATTATTTTAATTATTTTAATTATTTTAATTATTTTAATTATTTTAATTATTTTAATTATTTTAATTATTTTAATTATTACAGTATGTTTACTCGTCGTCCACGTCGCAATCGCAAATCTGCCATCATTCGTAATATGGTGCAGGAAAACCATGTTTTGGTCAATGACCTAATTTTTCCACTTTTTTTGATTGAAGGTCAAAGCCAGAAAATTGAAGTAAGTTCTATGCCGGGCATTTATCGGTATTCGCTAGATCTTTTGCTTGAAGAAATCGCCGCCTGTGTGGAGTTGGGCATGATGGCTTTTGCGCCTTTCCCCAGTTTGAATGAAAAACTCAAAGACTCCCAAGCCAGCGAAAGCTGGAATAAGAATGGGCTCTATCTCAAAGCCATTCGGGAGATCAAGGCACAATTTCCTCAGATTTGTCTGATTACGGACGTGGCTATGGATCCATATAGCTCCGACGGGCACGATGGGCTGGTCAAAGACGGGCAAATCCTCAATGATGAAACCCTTGAAATTCTTGCTAAAATGGCTATTGCGCAGGCAGAAGCTGGTGCCGACATCGTAGCTCCTTCGGATATGATGGATGGACGTGTGGGTTATATTCGGGAAGAGTTGGACGATGCAGGGTTCACGGATGTATCCATTATGGCTTATACTGCCAAATATGCCAGTGCTTTTTATGGACCTTTCCGGGATGCACTGGACTCCGCCCCCAAATTCGGTGACAAAAAAACATATCAGATGAACCCTGCCAATGCCCGAGAAGCCATTCTCGAGGCTGAATTGGACGAAGATGAAGGTGCAGATTTTCTGATGGTCAAGCCTGCTTTACCTTATCTGGATGTGATTTTCAGACTGCGGGATAATTTTGACATTCCGATTGCTGCCTACAATGTCAGTGGAGAATATGCCATGATCAAAGCCGCCCATCAACATGGCTGGCTGGATGGTGAAAAAGCAATGTTGGAATGCCTATTAAGTATTAAAAGAGCCGGAGCGGATGTAATTTTGACTTATTTTGCAAAGGAGTTTGCAGAAGGTCTTAAAAAAAATAGTTTTAGGCCAGAAGGTTTAACATTCTAAAAGCATCTTCAAGCGATTCTCTAAATTTTTGAAAAGAAGGTAATTGAGATAATTTATCAATTTCCAGCTCCTGTCCGATAGGCAGATAAAGATCAGAGATTGTTAGGTCTCTTCTTCTTCTTTTTGGCAAATTTTGACGTGTGATTCTAATAGCTTCCTCAATTCTTTCTTTGGGTTGTGTAATTTCTTCTGGATTTTGACCAATTCCTAATTCAAAGTCAGGCTTATCGGTATTTAATTGTCTTTTCAATAATTCTTTATCAGCCAACATCCAAGCCTCCATTTCTTGAATCGGCACAACAGCCACTAATATTTTACAATATTCTTTATCATCCTTTTCAAAAAGTGCCTCTTGGGCAGGTTTTATTTTGTATTTATATGTATTTTCAGGATTATAATTATCAGCATCGGCATGCACACATAAAATCATGATTCCATATTCTTCAAGCCCCTTTTTAGAAGCTTCAAGTACTTGTTCAACAAAATCTAATCCCGATTTACGAATGTTGATTACTTTAAGTTCGGTTTCTTTATCCCCTTTACAGTAAAAGGCGACTTCATCCAGCGTCTTTTTAACGACACTCTCTAAGAATTTCACATCAGTTGCGCCTTCCGTAAAAAGACTTGCAAAAATTAACCTACTCATAGAGTCTTAATTGAGAATTGTTTCAAAATCTGCGGCGATTTGCAAATATTCTTTCACTTTGGAAAGTGTAAATTTTTTTTCCTGCTCTGAAAACTCTATGTTTAATTGTGGTGTAGATGCATGCATCACTTTGGAAATCTTTGTAATATTTATCTGTATTCTCTCCTCCTGCAGGTTGGTATTTAAGGTTCGCATCTGAGAAAACCAGATACTCACATGAGGGTCTTGATTCCATGGATTGAGATGCCCTACTAAAACAGGGGAATGAGTATTGATGATTACTTGTCGTAAAGGCATTTCAGTTTCTGTGAAATCAATACTTAGATCTTTTAAAAGTTCAGCCATGGTTTTGATACGGTAAGGGTGAATACCATTTTCAGGTTCTTCAAAACAAAGCAGTCCTGTATGTTTATCATCATATTCAAGGATACAAAGTGCTAGAATTCTTAATGTACCTTCGGATAATACTCTGGAGGAAAATTCCTTCTTATCCTTATCTTTCAATTTAATCAGATATTGTTTATTTTCCTGATCATCTACTACATCTATTTGTATGAAGTTGGGTAAAAAGCTATTCAATTTACGTGAAATAAAAGCAATATCTTCAGGATTTTCTTGCTTGATACGGAATAAGGCTCCGGCTAAATTTTTGCCGCTTTGTGTAATTATATCTTCTCCGTTTCGCTTACTCGTAGGCTGACGAAGATCTTCGGGATTAAGTTGTAAAAACTTCCACCTTTTCATTTCTTCTTTAGCAGCCAGAATATGGCGAAAGTCAACGGTATCAAAACTGCTTAGAACTGTTCTGGAAGCATTATTCAAGGGAAAAGTTCTTTTATTGCCTCCTTGCACCCCATCTTGGGGTACGATGACTGTTGGAATGTCATTTTGTGTCTCTGTGAATAAATATGGTCTACCTCTTTTACCAGTTTCCACTTTGGGTCGCCAATTTTCAAGATAAGCCTTAGGGATTAGCTTTATCCAGCTATCATCCTGGTGTTTTTTATTTTCTAAATGTTCATACGAGACTTGTAAGTCCTCTAAACCAGATGAACTAGTAAATCTTCTGATTTTCAACTCATAGCGTAGCCTGGTATACTTGAGATTTACTTCATTTCCCCAAGCATCTTTTACCTGCCTATTTACGAGCATCTCTACTGTAAATTCCATTTCAGAAGCATATTTATCTTCGGCATACTTGGTAAATAATTCAAGAAATTCACCTCTTTGTTCGTTAAAAGCTTTTTTTAGATTATCCGTTTCAGCTAGTTTGGATAGAAGTTGTAGGGCATCAAATAAGTTACTTTTCCCTGAAGCATTTAACCCTGCAATGACTGTAAAAGGGGTAAAATCCATTTCGAACTGATGAAAAGACTTAAAGCCGTTTATTTTGATATAAGTAATCATCTCTTTCTATTAATCTTGAGTTTAACTCTGACTCTTTCTACTTTCCAAATTTAATAAAATATAATTTCCGAAAATAATTTTAAGAAATCTAATCTTTCCCCAAAAATATTCCTTTTTTACCCAAGGCTCAAAATATCGGAAAGCTCAAAGTTTTATAAAAATATTTGACTAAAATTAACTATATTTATTTTCAAAAAAACTGACTATTATGAAACCTCAAAGCTCTCAAAATATCGCCCGTATTAAATTAACCGAGCTAAACAAACAGTACGAACGCCTGAATCAACACTATGATGATTTGCAGGTCAAATCGCAGGCTGCTTCTACCCCACGTGAAAAATTAAAGATTTTGTATGAAGGGCTGGATGAAATTCGGTTTGCCCAGAAAAAACTACACCCTGATGTAGAAAACCTCCACGTTCTCCGCCTGGAAACTGACACGGGAGTTGTCTCCGAAGATTTGCTCCAAAACTGGATCGAGCGACTTGAGCGGGAGATCGTTCAAGGAAAACAACGCCTTGAAGCCGGTCTGCTTTTTGGGCTTATCCTTGAGGATGCCGCTCGCCAATCCGGTAAGCCTATTGTAGAGCCTGGAAAAACCGAATTTGAAGATTTTTTTATCCAACTTATACAAAGTGAAGGCACTCCCCCTGATTTGGAAGCCTTCAAAGAATGGATACGAACGCACGTAAAAAACCCAGATAAAATCAAAAAAGACATCACTACATTTATAGAGGAAGAAGTCCTCAAACCAGTCAGTAAACAGGAAGCCGAATACATAGTCAGGGCAATGCGAGCACACCCCTACCACCACCTGGGGCTTAAATCGGAGATATCATCCATGCTCGGAGATGATGCCCTGATGAATGAAGTAGCTGGCACGATTACGATTTTGTTGAATAATTTCCGACAGTGGAACTGGCCCAAGGAGGGTGTAACCCTCAACTGCCTCTGGACTAAAAATAAATGGCGACCTTATAACAATGGGGATTTGCTCCATACACTTTTTCTGGAAGTACTAGGAATGCGTTGGGGAATGGCTTTGAAGAAGATTTTGACCACCGTAGACTTCTGGGGAGAATTTCCTTATTATCCCAAACCGGGTTATAGCCGAAAGCTGGTCACTGACGGATTATTCCTCAAAGAATTTCCTCAGTATCTCGATTATGAAAGCATCCGCTTTGAGGATTCCTACCGGGGTTTTGATAATACCAGCCTCGTAGTCAATACCGAAGACACTTTTTTTAACCTTTTCCAGGGTTTGAATGCAGAAATTAAAACCTTTCACGCAAATCAATCCCTAGACTCTTTCAAAAAAATGTATCTGCTCCATACTGACCTGAAAGATTATTTTCTGACTATACCACATAGTTTGTTGTTGGTTTTTTTAGAAGAATTGGGCATCAGTGAAGATTGGATTATTTTCTTTCATAAATATTTCCAGACACCTTATTTTCATCAGGATCAGCAGTATATTGCCCGGCAGGGGCTTTCTTTGTCGCATGTACTTTCTTCCTTAGTTGCCGATTCACTGCTGGCTTTATTGGAAAAAGCCCTCAAGCAGGATGAAACATCGGTATATCGATACATGGATGATATGTATGTTTTCGGAGAATCACAAAAATCGATTCAACAAGCTTGGGATACGATCCAAAAATTTTGTGAAATCACTGGATTAAGACTGAATCGTGAAAAGACTGGGGCTGTTTTGCTCGGATATCCTGTCGAGGATGACAAATGGATCAAAGGCTTTGATGGAAAATTACCACAGTGGATGTTTTTACAATTGCATGCAAATGGCCAATGGCAGATTAGTCCTGATGCCGTCCGAGAATTTTCTCAAAACTTGGTCAATCTCCTACAAGCCCAATCTTCCATCTTTACCTTTGTCAATACCTATAACAAACACATGGCTTTCCTCCTAAAAGGATTTGCAGTAGGATTTCCAATCAAACAAGACTACATCCAAACTGCCGCCGAGACACTCTCCGAATTCAACAAAAACCTCTTTGGAAATGGACAAAGTATCTATGCAACGCTTCGTCAAAAAATTATAGATAAATTCCCGGAAATGAACACAGCCATTCAGCGATTGCCGGATGCCTGGTATTACTGGCCAGTAACTGCGGGAGGGCTCGCACTCGATAACCCAATGTGTAATATCGCTTCCCTACTAGAAGGCCACGGCAAGTACGACTATACTTATCTCCCAGATTTAAAAGGGATGGATACTACCCAAATTGAATATCAAATATATAATTATTATAATAACACCCGGATACTTTACATCAATCCGCAAAATCCACAATCCACAGCCATCATGGAAGGACTGATGAATGATTTTATAGCAAGGGGCGGCGAAGTGACCGGAAAAGAGCAAAAAGGACTAAGTACGTATTGGCGTTGGCTTTTATACACCTATGGGCATCAATTATTGGATAGCTTTGGCACTTTTCGCTTCCTGCTCACCGAATTAGTGCCTTTGCAGGTGATCTTTAAGAGCTTGGCCGGAAACGAGGAGATTGGATTGGAAGATTAAATACGGACTGATGCAATTTTCATCATACTCACTCATGCATGAAAATTGTTTCTTTTATTTTTTGCAGCGTTTGTACATACCCATCAACATACCGCATTATTTTTTAATTCGTGCAACCCTTTGGCGACTTGATTTGTCATACACTTTCATCAATAAACTAAAATTCAAATTTATATGAGACAAATCCTGTTTTTTGTTTTTTTAATGCTTTATTTCACCTCTTGTGATATTCTCGAGAACGATACAGAACCTGAAGTACAACTCACCGAATTGGGGTTTTTGGGTACTATGCCCGTAGACACCATAAGCTTTCTATCTAATAACCTAAAAATAGAAAATGGTGGTACAGTAACGGGCATCAGCGGCGTAGGTACATTTGTAAGTGTAGCATTAGGGCTTCGGGACACCATTTCGCAAATTTCAATAAGTATAGAATTACCAGAGATAAAAACCGAAAATGACACCATCAACTTGGGCGGAGAGCAACCGGCTGAAAACTCACCCGTCACGGCTTATATCAACCAAAAATACCCTTATGAAACCGTGAAAAATATGTTAAGCCTGGGTGATAAACCAATTCGTGGAGATCAAATCAATGGATTCAGATTGGGGATTGTATTCCAGAATTTTTTTAGAGGGTTTTATAGTGATGGCAACCAAGAAGATAACTACCTAAAAGTAGTAGACCTGGATGAAGACACCGAAACAAACGCCAACAATGAGACAGTAAGAACTTTAGAAGTAACTTTTGATGTAAAAATCAACATGTTTGACCCTTTCAGCAACTCTTCTGACCCGGTGGGTGAAATAAAAGGTTTGTTACGTATGAAATATATTGAAACATTATAATTTGAAAAAACCGATTTAATCATTAAATAATTTATCAAAAAACAGCTAATTTGAATGCATGCACATAGAGGCTGATCTTGTAAAAGCTTGCCAGCAAAACGATGCCAAAGCACAGACAACTTTTTATAATTTGTATAAAAGTTATCTCTTTGGCATCTGTATACGCTATGCCAAAAGCAAAGAGGAAGCCGAAGATATCTTTCAAGAAGCTTTTGCAAGAATTTTTGAAGGGATCAAAAAGGTCAAAAACCCTGAAGCCATTGATTACTGGGTGAAGCAGGTAGTCGTCAATACAGCCATTAATTATTACAAAAAACACCTCAAATTTAACCAAATCAAAGATTACGAATACCTTGCTTACCAAAGCAGCAACCAAGATCACCTCAAAATCATGGATGACCTAACCACCACCGAACTCCTCAAAATCATCAATGAGCTCCCAGATGGCTACAGGGTAGTCTTTAACCTGTACGTCATTGACGGTTACACGCACCCCGAAATCAGCAAATTACTTGGAATCACAGCAAGTACTTCCAAATCGCAGCTTTCAAGAGCCAAAGAACTTATTCGGTCAAAACTAAAAAAATGCGGCATTACCTCCTATGAAAAACAAACCGGATCCATTGGATAATAAATTCAGAGAACGCTTCTCAGACTTCCAGGCTGAACCGGACGAGGCTTTACTGGCAAAAATTCAGGCGCGTTTGAATCCTTATACCCATAGAACGCAAACTATTTTCGGCCCGAGCGTATGGCTTGTGAGCAGCACCTTGGTGTTTTTAGCACTTTGGGGAGATGGATTGATGCCTCTGCCGTCACATACAAACGAGTTTCCCGATAAAACCATCACTGAACTAGAAGCTTATCAAAATCATCAGCCACAAAAACCTACAAATCATCAAAATCACCACACTGAAATTATTCCCAGATCGAGAAAAGACACTGCCTTTTTTTCATCTGATTACACCCCTACCCTACCTGATACAATCAAAATAGCCTCAAGGGAAAACGCACCCATTCCTGAAAATCAACCTTTTTATATTTCTATAATACCTGGCATAGAGTTTTCTCCAGCAAAAAATCCTGAAACCATCCTCAAATTAACAAAAATAAACACGCACGCCCTCAGCCCTCAACCTGGAGAGAATAAAGCACCCCGATTATTTATCAGTCTTAAACCCCAAATGAACTACTACCACATCCGCCCTGATAAAAAAGATGATATTTTGGTGCGCGATATAGATGCAGGTAAGTTTTTATCTGCTCAGAGGCTAGGCTGGAGCATTCAAATGGGCGGTTACCTTGCTCTGAATGACAGGTTTTCTCTCAGAGTAGGCGCAAGCTATACCCAATGGAAACAAACCTGGCAATACACCTTCAACGCTGTAAATTCGGGCGAAATAGGTACTTTATTCACTCAAAATAAAACCATCCATGCCGCAGGTTTGGCAGCGGATGTATTGTATGCCTTCAGACCGGGCAAGCGGCATACAAGTTATTGGGTGAGTGGGCTACAGGTAAGCTTTCCGGTGGGTGCCCCTGCCCTACAAACCCAAATTATTGGGCAACTGGGCTATAACTGGTCTTATCCCATCCAAAAAAATGTAATTTTTTGGGCTGAACCGACTTTGGGTATTCATTTGAATCGCATCCAAAATGAAACCGAACCTGTGAAAATTCGCCCGTATACACTAGGGCTTCACCTGGGTTTGAGTCTTAAGCTGGGAAAATGATTTTGAAAATAACTCCAATTTTTATGGATATATTTTCCATTTCCCCAAAAAAAGTGTACCTTTATCCCTATGAAATTACCCTTAAAATTGCCCTATGGCATCAGTAATTTTCGTGATTTGATTCAACAAGGTTATTATTATGTAGATAAGACTCCCTTTGTTGAATTACTGGAAAGTTATGGCGAAAAATATTTCTTTTTCCTACGCCCCCGCCGCTTCGGCAAAAGTCTATTCGTCTCCATGCTGTCTTATTATTATGACACCCGTTATGCCCATTTGTTTGAAGAATTATTTGGTAAATTCTACATCGGGCAAAATCCTACGCCTTTGGCAAATCAATACGCTATTCTGCAATTGCGATTTAGTGGCATCGATACCACTTCCAAAGAGACAACCTATGGTGATTTTTTAAGAAATGTGCATTTAGGGGTACAAAGCTTCCTGAAAGAATATGCCAAAGAAGAATTTGAACATGTAAGTCCTGCGATATTATCCGCAAATTCCCCCGCAGGCATCCTTTCCAATTTATTTGCTTATTTCAAAGACAAAGAACATAAAATCTACCTCATCATTGACGAATACGACCACTTTGCCAATGAATTGCTTGCCTTTGATTTTGATAGCTTTAAGGAATTTGTCAGTCGGAATGGCTTTGTGCGTAAATTTTATGAAGTAATCAAGGATTTTACCTTTGAAGGTACTGTAGATCGCCTTTTTGTAACGGGTGTAAGCCCTATTACCCTCGATTCTCTCACCAGTGGCTTTAATATCGGCACCAATATCAGTACCGAACTGGCCTTTAATGATATGATTGGTTTCCAAGAGCTGGAAGTTTTGGAAATATTAGAATCCATTACGCAGGGAGATGAAGCCCAAATCCAGGAAATAATGCCTAATTTGAAAGAATGGTATGACGGATATAAGTTTAATGAAGACTTTGAGTCACACATTTACAACTCCAATATGGTTTTGTACTTTGCCAAACATTATCAACGATACCAGACCTATCCAAAACCTATCCTGGATATAAACATTGCTAGCGACTACAGCAAACTTCGCAAACTTTTTAACCTCAAAAACCCCAACGAAAACTACCAAGTGCTTGAAGAAATCGTTCGGGAAAAGGTAGTCATAGGAAATCTGACCGCCCAGTTTTCTTTTGAAAAAGATTTCGGCAGGGATGATTTTTTAAGCTTATTGTATTATTTGGGTTATCTGACCATCGCAGGCAGCCAGGTTGGGTCTACACTTTTTAAAGTACCCAATTATGTAATTGAAAAGCTTTTTCTGGATTATTTTGCCCACCTGCTCCAGGAGCGCGAACAAATCCAATGGAATACTGAAGAAATCCGTCGGGGAATGGAAGAGATGGCCTTAAACGGCAATCCGAAACCATTTATGCAGATGATTCAAAATATCCTGGAACACCTCTCAAGCCGTGATTTTCGGGGATTTGATGAAAAATACATCAAGCTTCTAATCATCAGCTTGGCTTTGCAAAGTCAAGCCTATTTTATCAAGAGTGAGAGGGAAGTATCAGGCGGCTATACGGATATTCAATTTTTAGAGCGTAAGCCTGTCGAAGTACCCTATCAATTTATTTTTGAACTCAAATACCTCAAAAAAGAAGCAGCCAAAAAACTGGAAGAAGTCAAAACTCAGGCGCAGGATCAACTCCGTCAATATATCTCCAGTTCTGAGGAATTGCGCCGTTTGAACAATCTCAAAGTTTTTGTACTTGTAGTAATCAAAGATAAAATTAACCTATTTGAATTGAATTAAAAATTTATCCGCCAAAGTACCTCATTCCAGGCTATAATATATACCTTTGTGCAATTTTTGGATTAGTAGATAAATCATTCTGTATAAATGCCAAAGGATTCTTCATTAAAAACTGTATTAATTATCGGTTCAGGTCCTATCATTATTGGGCAAGCCTGTGAATTTGATTACTCAGGCTCACAAGCCGCCCGCTCTTTGCGGGAAGAAGGGATTGAAGTAGTACTCATCAACTCCAATCCGGCTACCATCATGACCGATCCCTCGATGGCCGACCACGTGTATTTAAAACCTCTTGAGAAAAAGTATATCATCGAGATTTTAGAAAACCATTCCATAGATGCTGTACTCCCTACGATGGGCGGGCAAACAGCCCTCAACCTGGCCATAGATTGCGAAAAGGCTGGTATTTGGGCAAAATATGACGTGCGAATCATCGGCGTAGATATACACGCCGTAGAAACGACCGAAAACCGGGAAAAATTCCGCCTCAAAATGAAAGAACTGGGAGCCAATGTCTGCAAAGGCAGAACAGCTGGCTCTTTTCTGGAAGGTAAAAAAATTGCCCAAGAAATAGGCTTTCCTTTGGTCATTCGCCCTTCTTATACCCTGGGAGGTACCGGTGGGGGATTTGTACACGACCCCGAAAACTTTAATACAGCCCTTACACACGGGCTGACTTCTTCGCCAATTCACGAAGTACTCGTGGAGCAAAGCATTGTAGGCTGGAAAGAATACGAACTGGAGCTACTCCGGGATAGTGTGGGCAATATCATCATTATTTGCTCCATTGAGAATGTAGACCCTATGGGCATCCATACCGGAGATTCTATCACTGTAGCCCCTGCTATGACACTCTCAGACAAGCTCTATCAGGAAATGCGTAATCTAGCCATTCAGTGTATGAATGGCATTGGGCAATTTGCCGGAGGTTGTAATATTCAATTTGCCGTAAACCCCGAAAATGACGAAATCGTGGTGATCGAGATCAATCCCCGTGTTTCGCGTTCTTCGGCACTGGCCTCCAAAGCCACAGGTTACCCCATTGCAAAGATTGCCGCCAAACTTGCGATCGGCTATAATCTGGACGAATTGAATAATCAGATCACCAAAACGACCTCGGCTTATTTTGAGCCGACCATCGATTATGTGATCGTTAAAATTCCTCGATGGAATTTTGACAAATTCAAAGGAGCTGATACCACGCTGGGGCTGCAAATGAAATCAGTAGGTGAAGCTATGGGCATCGGACGTAATTTTCAGGAAGCTTTGCAAAAAGCCTGTCAATCTCTTGAGAATCGTCGCAACGGGCTTGGAGCTGATGGCAAAGAATTGACCGATCAAAAAGCCGTATTGGATAGCCTGGAGCATCCCAGTGCCGACCGTGTTTTTCATATCAAAGATGCTTTTACGATGGGGATTTCATTCCGTACCATTCAAAAACTCACCAAAATCGATAAATGGTTTCTGCATCAAATTCAGGAATTGGCCGAGATTGACAAGCAAATTCAACAGTACTCCATAGATAGTTTACCCAAAGAATTACTGATTTTGGCAAAACAAAAAGGCTATGCCGACCGCCAAATCGCCCACCTGACCCGCTGCTTGGAAAGCCAGGTATATGAAAGGAGAAAAACACTGGGAATCAAAAGGGTATACAAAATGGTAGATACCTGCGCTGCCGAATTTGAAGCCCAAACTCCTTATTATTATTCCACTTTCTGTACCGATCAAGAAGGACATCTTGCAGCTAATCACTTTGAAACGTCTCTTTTTAATGAATCAAAAGTTACATCCCGCAAAAAAGTGATTATCCTCGGAGCAGGACCCAACAGAATCGGACAGGGAATAGAGTTTGATTATTGTTGCGTACACGGCGTACTGGCTGCCAAAGAAGCAGGTTATGAGACAATTATGATCAATTGTAACCCCGAAACAGTCTCCACAGACTTTGACATCGCCGATAAGCTGTATTTTGAACCCGTTTTCTGGGAACATATCTACGACATCATCCAACTCGAGAAGCCCGAAGGTGTCATCGTACAATTAGGCGGGCAGACTGCCCTCAAGCTGGCCGAAAAGCTCGATCGTTACGGAATTCCGATCATCGGTACGCCTTATGATTCGCTGGATTTGGCCGAAGACCGGGAGCGGTTTTCTATGCTTTTGCGCGAATGTACTATTCCTTTTCCTGAATTTGGTGCCGTAAGAACAGCCGAAGCTGCCCTCGATCTGGCAAAACAGCTAGACTTCCCGCTCCTGGTTCGCCCTTCGTATGTATTGGGTGGGCAACGGATGAAAATCGTAATCAACGAACAAGAGCTCGAGGAGCACGTGGTCGATGTGCTTAATTACTTTCCAGACAATAATATTTTGTTGGATAGATACTTGGACAACGCCATTGAAGCGGAAGCAGATGCCATTTGCGACGGCGAAAGTGTGTATATCATCGGGATTATGGAACATATTGAACCCGCCGGTATCCATTCAGGAGATTCGAACGCTGTGCTGCCGCCTTTTTCACTCAGCCCGCTAATCATAGAAACTATTGCCGTGTATACCAAAAGGTTAGCCAAAGCATTGAATACCATCGGCCTGATCAACATCCAATTTGTGATCAAAGATGATGTGGTTTATGTCATAGAGGCAAATCCAAGAGCTTCACGAACGGTACCTTTTATCTGTAAGGCATATAAAAAACCCTATATTAATTATGCGACAAAGATTATGTTGGGAGATAAAAAATTGACGGATTTTGATCTAGACAAATCAGCCACCTCTTGGTTTGTGCCTGTTGGGCAGGGTTATGCCATTAAAATTCCGGTATTTTCATTCAATAAATTCCCCAATGTAAATAAAGAACTCGGCCCTGAAATGAAATCAACGGGAGAAGCCATTTATTTTATCAATGAATTGCAGGATGAGTTTTTTCAGAAGATTTATAGTGAGCGTAACTGGTATTTGAGTCGTTAGAAAACTAATTGATATGAAGTTTTTCAAAAAATATTTGCCATGTCTATTTGTATTTACAGGCCTTGTAGCTTGTGCTCATCTCGAAGAAGACAGTTCGGGAATCTACCCCAAAGAAAAAATGATCCAGGTCTTGACGGATATTCATCTGGCCGAAGGGCGTATTGAAGCAAGCGGCTACAGAAATATTGATTCGGCCAGAGCCGACTATAAAAAACAAGAGGAGCAAATTTTCAAAAAACACAAGCTAGATACTGCCAAATACCGCAGAAGTTTTGTGTTTTATAGTGAAAACATCGCATCTTTGAGTGAAATTTATACGGTGATTCATGACAGTCTTCAAATTCAGGATAGCCTGTTCAAAATTGCCCCAGGTAAACCTGGACCTCCTGTTCAGACTCAGCAACAATCCAAATCTATACAAGGAAACTCGCTTAAACCGCTGATCAACAGAAAAAAACTCTCGGATTTAAAAACAAAAAGACAAAATTAATGTGTCTTTGCTTTATACAATTGAATAATATAGTACTGCATGATTTATCCTAAAAACATTGAAATTAAACTAGGTTTTGATAAAATTCGCCAATTACTCAAAGATAACTGCATCAGTACCCTGGGTCAGGCTTATGTAGATAAGATCCAATTCTCGAATAATTTTGACCTTATTTCCAAATTAACCCTTCAGACCTCAGAGTTTGGTGATATTCTTCGGCAAGGAGAAGGTTTCCCCAAAAATAATTATATCGATGTCAGCGAACACCTCAAGAAAGCCACTTTGTATGGCGCATTTTTGAGTGATTTTGAGTTTTTTGACCTCAAACTATCGCTTCATACCATCGCCGATTGCTTGAAATTTTTTGATAAATCTGCCCCCGAAGCTTATCCCAATTTAAAGGAACTTCGCAATCAGGTGGAGTTTGATAAAAAACTCATCGGCAGAATTGAATTGGTCATTGATGATCGTGGCAAAATCCGCGATGATGCCTCTTATGAGCTTCGCTCTATCCGGGCTAAAATTATTGAAGAACAAAGCCTGCTTCGTAAAAGGCTCGACTCGATCCTGCGCTCCGCCAAGCAGCAGGGTTTTGCCAAAGAAGACGCTCTGCTGACCCTACGTGAGGGCAGAATGGTGATTCCAATTGCAGCCGAGTTTAAGCGAAAAATCAGAGGTTTTGTACACGATGAATCGGCCACCGGGCAAACGGTTTTCCTAGAACCAGCCGAAATCATCGACATCAATAACGAAATCCGTGAGCTACACTATGAAGAACGCCGCGAAATCATCCGAATCCTGACTCAACTCACCAACGAAGTGCGCCCCCACGTACAGAATCTGGAAAAAGCGTATCAATTTCTCGGAATGATGGATTTTATCAGAGCAAAGGCAATTTTCGCCCAGAAAATAGGCGGAATTCGTCCCAGCTTTTTCAAAAAAAATCTGATCGAGTGGCGTAAAGCTGTACATCCCCTACTCTTCTTGAGCCTTGAGGAACACGGCAAAAAGATCGTTCCGCTCAATATCAACCTTAGCCCCAAGCAGCGCATCTTGATCATCTCCGGCCCTAATGCCGGAGGAAAATCCGTAGCCCTCAAGACCGTAGGATTGCTACAGTATATGTTCCAATGTGGGCTTTTGGTGCCCATGAACGAAGACTCAAGTATGGGGCTGTTTAAAGATATTTTTATTGACATTGGTGACGAGCAATCGATCGAGAACGACCTCAGTACCTACAGCTCTCACCTGACTAATATGAAGCATTTTCTGGAATTTGCTGATCGCCATAGCTTATTTTTGATCGATGAATTCGGCACGGGTACCGAACCTACGATGGGAGGTGCCATTTCCGAAGCTATTCTTGAAAAGCTCAATGCGAGCAAGGCTTTTGGGGTGATTACCACGCACTACTCCAACCTTAAGACCTATGCAGAAAATCATGAAGGTGTAGTCAATGGTGCTATGCAGTTTGACTCCAAGAACCTAAGACCACTCTACCAACTGGAAATTGGCTTACCGGGAAGCTCTTTTGCCTTTGAAATAGCCAAAAAAATCGGCTTGCCTGAAGGAATCATTCACAAAGCCCGCAACCACGTAGGCTTAGAACACGTGAATTACGATCAATTGCTTCAGGAACTTGAAATCGAGAAAAAAAACTATGCTACACAGAGCCAGGTCGTGCAAGCCAAAGAAGAAAAACTCAAAGAAGTCACCGATGAATACGCCAAACTGAGGGATTATCTGGATCGTGAAAAAACCAGAATTATCAATCAGGCCAAAGCCGAAGCCCAGAAAATCCTGCAAAAAGCCAATCAGAAGATCGAGAATACTATCCGAATTATTAAGGAAAATAAAGCCGAAAAGGAAATCACCAAACAAATCCGAGAAGAACTCGAGGAATTTAAGGAAGAAATCAAACCCACAGAGATCGTTTTTGAAGACCCTGCACCCGTAGAAGTAGAAGAAGAAGTATTGGTCATCGAGGGTGAAATCCAAGTTGGGGATAAAGTACGCCTCAAGGGGCAAACAGCCCTCGGTGAAGTCGTTGCGATCAAAGGCAAGGATGTAGAAATCCTGATCGGCGACCTCAAATCCAATGTCAAGAAAACCCGCCTCGAGAAAGTCAGCCACAAAACCTATAAGGAAGAACAGAAAAAAATTAAGCGCTCTTTCAAAGGCATCGATATGCTTGAAAAGATGAATAATTTCAGTTCAGAGCTCGACCTACGTGGCAAAAGAGCCGAAGAAGCCCTCTACGAGTTGGAAGTCTTCCTGGATGATGCCCTGCTGCTCGGCATCCACGAAGTGCGTATCATCCACGGCAAAGGTGATGGCATCCTTCGCAAACTGGTACGAGAAAAACTCCAGCAGTATAAAGAAATCACGGGTATTCGCGATGAACACGCCGACCGGGGCGGGGCGGGGATTACCTTGGCCTCCATGAAGTAAAAAAAGACCTATAAGGTTTCAAAGACCTATAAGGTTTCAAAGACCTATGAGGTTTTAGAAACCTCATAGGTCTCTTAAATTAGATACCCTGGCAAATATTTTCCATATCAAGCTACCTACAGTCCGTACCCTGGCAAATGTTTTCCATATCAAGCTACCTACAGTCCGTACCCTGGCAAATATTTTCCATACCAAGCTACCTACAGTCCGTACCCTGGCAAATATTTTCCATACCAAGCTACCTACAGTCCGTACCCTGGCAAATATTTTCCATACCAAGCCACCTACAGTCCGTACCCTGGCAAATATTTTCCATACCAAGCCACCTACAGTCCGTACCCTGGCAAATATTTTCTATACCAAGCTACCTACAGTCCGTACCCTGGCAAATATGTTTGCTACCGTGCCAGTTCAGGCGAGGGTGATTAAACTTGTGAGGGTTAAGAATCTATCATCTCTTTCAAATACTCCAAAGAACTACTCACCTCCCCTGCCTCCAAACCGTGCATCTGTAAAGTCCCCTGGAAATTGATCTGCTCGAGCTGCTTGATAAAAAAACCAAAATCGATATCTCCCTTGCCTGCTGCCCTAAATTGACCGTCAAGCGTACGGTCTTTGGCGTGGGCTACGGCAATATCCTCGTGCAATAGCTCAAAAGCCTCTGCGATCAATTGATTAATTTCGTCTTTGTGCGTAGCTTTCTCAAATAGATTGGCTGGATCGAGGATGATTTTGATGTGTTTACTTTGCATTTCGTTTAGCAATCGTCGGGCAATCTGGGCATTTCTGACTACATTGCCAGCTTCTGGCTCTACGCCCAGGATGACGTGATATTTTTCAGCAATCAAAAGAGCTTTTTCCATAGTAGCAATTAAATCCTGCCAAGCTTCAGGCTGGGCATTGTCAGGATGCCATTTCCATTTATCCTGTGTATCCCTGCTTCCGGTGCATAATGATAGAGAATCAGTGCCTAGCATAACGCAGGCAGCCGCCAAGCTCTCCAAAGATTTCAGACCTTCTTTCCTGATTTGAGGGTCAGGGTGAATCATATTAAAAGTAGCCGAAATCCCCACAATTTCAATCTGATGCTTTTGGGCGGCTGCTTTGACTTCCTCCGTAATGGGTTCAGGAACCTCAAGCGGCAGTTCGGAAAGCCCCGAGCAAGCCATATTATAATGTACTTGAGCGATTTGATGCTTTTGTATTTCGGCAAATAATGCCTCTACGGGCTTGATGGGGAAGGTTTTGGCAAATATTCCGAGTTTCATATCAGTGCTCCTTTTACGTCTTTGAGGTAGATACGTTGATTATTTTTTACGGATTCGGCAATAGCAATCATCGCCTGGATAGACTCGATGCCTTGCAGAATATCCGTTCCTTTTTGTGCTTTGTCGTACAGGATGGTATCGGCAAAAGCCTCCAGTTGTAGTTGAAAAAAGTGGGCTTTGTTGTCGAGTAATTGATGATAACTTTGGTCTTTCTCCGAAAAACACTGTACGTCGCTTACTTTAAAATACCAGGGGTTATAAAGTTTGCCCAAAACACTGCCCTGCTCCCCGTAAATCTGAAAACCTTCGTGCCAGTCCATCCTTACGGCCACGGTCAAGTCCAGGTGTCCATTACAGCCGCAGGCAAATTCGGTATCAATAAACCAGCTGTAAATGCCTTTTCGCTCGAGTAGTTTTGCTTGCACACTTTTGATCTCACCTGCCAAGAAACGCGCCGTATCTAGCAGATGGCTTCCGTGCGCCATCATATAATATTTGGGGAGATTTTCTTTGGGGTTTTGGGTGGGTTTTTTAGCCAAGGTACTCTTCATAGGCATCGGCTGGGTGCTATCTGTCATATCATAGCGGTGCGTAGAGTCTGCATACCAGGCTTTATAGGCAATGAGATCGCCCATTTCTTCCTGAATAAATTTTTGGGCAAAGTCTACCCCAGCATCAAAACGCTTCATGTGTCCCACCTGGAATTTCACGCCTTTTTGATCAATCAAGGCTTTGAGTTGCCAGGCTTGCTCTAGGTCTGCCCCTAAGGGCTTTTCTACCAATACGTGCTTGCCAGCTTGTACTGCTTGAAGCGAAGCAGGCAAATGAAAATCATCCGAAGTAGCCACAATGACCGCATCCAGTGCCGGGTCACTGAGCATGGCTTCATAATTGGTATAGATTTTTTGGGCATCATAAAAATCGCCCATTTTCTGCGCCAAGTCTTCTGCCACATCACAAACAGCGTATAAATCTACATTTTTTGCCTTCTGAGCAGCTTCCAGGTGGGCAAACTGTGCAATCGGCCCGCAGCCGAGGATGCCTATGCGGAGTTTTTGGTTTTTATCGTTATGCATACAGTCTAAAATTTATCCCTTTGTTTTCTTAGATATGATATTGAGGCAAGCCCAATAAAATTTTATCCCTTTGTCCAATTGATAATCTCCAAATCAGGAATAAATTGGTAATCTTTTTCATTATTAGTGGATATAATAAGATCATTTTCAAGGGCAATACCAGCAAGGTATAAATCATTTACACCTGTATGTTTGCCTATGTTATAAAGATGGGCATAAATATTAGCAGAAATTTGTGCTGATTGTTGTGTGATTTCTAAGATTTGCTGACCCTCTATAAATGTGTGGAATTGGGATAACTGTGAGATAGCATTTTTAGCCTTTAAACCGCTTTCAATCTCAAATATAGTAGGGCGACCAATGTGAATAAAACCTTCATTAAGCAAAAAAGCCTCGATATTTTGTTTAACAATGGGATAATTCTTAAATAAATAGTACGAAAGAATATCTGTATCCACCAAAACCTGCTTCATATATCCAATATATTATTTAATTTTTCAGCAAGAGACTTACCCGAATCTTCCCTTGCCTGATAAATGTCTTTCAAAAAAGTATCCGTATCAAAATCAGGATTATCCTGATCTACAATTTCCACAAATTCCATCCTTTTAAGAAGTTCTAATAAAAACTCCAGTTTGCTTTGATCTTTGATATTTAAAATGAGTTGCTGCATCTTATTTTTCTTTTTTGACAATTTAGTTATTAATTTTTATAACAACAAACGCATAGAAACTTGATGGGATATAAACCATCCAAACCTCATTTTTTTCAGAGGATATTTGCATAAACAAGCACCCAAAACATTAACTTCATATTAACTCCAAAATGGTACTTTACGGGCTTTGAACATTTGGAAACCGTCTTTCTTCTCCCTAATTTTAAATGCTTTATCAATCTTCATTTTCTAATCAATCGCATTGATTGTATTGGGAGGTAAAAGATAAATTTTTATTCCTAAGAACTATTCATTATTATGATCCATTATGAAAACAAGATTTTTTTTATTGTTCTTGGTGATTTGCACAAGCCTGCATGCACAAAAAAACACTCTAAGGGTGGGAGGAAAATTGCTTGTCGAGTTTGCTGAGTATTCTGCTGTCTTTTCCCCTGGATTGGGAGGGCAGGTTATTTATCAATTTAGCAAACACGGCAGCATTGAAAGCGGATTATATCAAATTAATCGGGGAGTACGGTTTGAGTATATCTTCAACTTGCCCGGACAATTCAGAAATGGCTTTGCCACGGTAGATTATTATTTCTTACAAATTCCCTTTTGTATCCGGTACCAGTTCGGGCGTACTTACCTAGCTATGGGTTTAAGTGTGGATACATTTTTAGGAGTACACACGCGTACTAAGGATTCGGACGTAAACATCCGGGCTCAAAAGTACGGTTCTTTTGACTCAAGTATACTTTTCTCCTTGGGAAGGGATTGGAAACTCAATCAAAAATTATCACTCCTTACCGAAATCCGTTACAATGCACAACTCAGCAACGAACAATTAAGCAATTATGGGCTTGGGTTCGGTCTAAACTATAGACTTCGTTAAGGTTTGGGGTCATCGTTACAAAATCGCTCCACAAATATTTGGCATGACCACGTAGGTAGTAGGCTAAATGCTACATCATTTGGTTGGCTATACATTTGAATAATAAAATACTCCACTTCTAAGCCTGATAAAGTAGATTTACTTTTACCCTGCTTTCAGGATTGGTCTGTACTTTAAAAAGTACATATTTAGCCAAAACTTGTTGGATACATAAGACTTTATCTATCAATGTGCAAATATAACCGGGTTCAAGGGCGTATTGATAATTTCACCCACTTGAGCACCAGGGCACCAGGTATTCCAGTCATTGATTTGATTTTTATTTTCGGGTTGTTTGAGCTTCATATTTTTATCCATATAAATAATGGTCATCACTTTTCGCATTGTATCTGTGGTATTGGCACCAGCGCGGTGAAAAACCCAGCCAGAATGGAAGCTGATTTCTCCCAAATCAAAAGGTTCTATGACGTGCTTGAAATCCGTAACCCTTAGTTTTTGTTGAATCAACGTTTCACTTTCATCGCCAATTTCCAATTCTCTACCTTCCACGATTTGATGGCTTCCTGCGCTAAACTCCAAAGGGCCTAATTCAAGAGGAGTCGCTTGTAGAGGCATCCAAGCGGTAATGGTTTTATCTGTCTCAAGTGGCCAATAATATTGGTCAGCGTGCCAGGGTGTGATACCTCCGCCGCCTTCTTTAAACAAAGCCTGGTCGTGATAAATGCGGACGCCATCGGTTTGCATGAGATCGGAAGCGATTTTTCCGAGTCGTTTGCTAAAAACCAGTTGTTTGATCAAGTCATTTTGAGTCCAGAGGTTAAATAATTGTAGAAAAGCCTTGCCGTAAGTTGTTCTTTCTTCCAATGATCTTGTCTCGGAATTCATTTTATCGACTTGTTGACTAATCACTTCATTAAAAAAACTTAATGTTTCTTCATTCAGTACATCTTTGAGCTTGATGTAGCGATAGTTTTCGTAGTATTGGATCTGTTCTTTTGTGAGCTCAAATGGTTTGTATAGAAATGTAGCTATGGAATCTGGTATTTGCATTTGGATAAAATTTAGAATGAATATTAAACATAGTACAAAGTTATGGCTGTTGGATATGAGAATCTTACCCTATTTGAGCAAATAATAGTACTATACTGAAATTCAATATCATTTTTATCAAAAAATCAAGCAATAAAGTATGAGGGCAACTTTTGAAGTCATCAAACCGAGGCAGGGCAATTAAAGTCTTAAGGAATATGCTTCTGAGATGGAATGCATTGCTTTCCATTTGTATCATCATCCCGAATCAAAAAAACTTCGGATAGTTGAGGTAGCTGAACAGATACATCTTTCGGAGGGTGCTTTCCACGAATTTTTCAAAACTATAAGAAACTGATAAAACGATGACCGAAATCGCCTTTGCCCCTGTTTTAGAAGCCTCACCTATTTCAATCGTGTTTTAAAAACCGAAAAGGGCGTTACGCTCAAAGTATCTCGAGAAGTGTTAAGGTTCAAAACGTGACATAAATCGTTTTTCTATCCTAGTTCATCTCTAGCTCTACAAAAACCGGAAAATGATCTGAAATAAATCGCTGTCGGATCAATTCGCTCAATACAGCATATTTTTTTACTTTAAAACTGCCCTGGCTCAGGAAAATATAATCGATGCGCCCATCTGAGGAATGATCTATCTGAAAACCATTAAAAGTACCCTCTTGCCCGAATTTTAGTACTCCCTCCGCAGCCTGACTGTCCAACATTTCTTCTTTGATCGCCTGAATAGGGGCATCTTTGGGGCGTGCATTGAAATCACCCATTAGGACTACGGGCTGTTTGTTTTTGTTGAACGCTTGTATCTGTTGGAGAATCAGTTTGGCGGAATTCAGGCGAGCCTGCACACCCACGTGGTCAAAATGGGTGTTAAAGACCCAACATTGTTTACCAGAGTTTTTGTATTCCAGCAAGGCATACGTACAAATGCGAGGCAGGGCTGCATCCCAGGCTTTGGAGGGTACTTCGGGGCTTTCGGAAAGCCAAAAAGTACCGGATTGTAGGAGATTAAAAATCGTTTTTTTGTAAAATAAAGCCGAATATTCACCACTTTCCTGGCCGTCATCCCTTCCTACGCCCACAAAAGTATATGCTTCTAGGTTTTCATCCAAGTATTTGACCTGGTGTGCCAGGGCTTCCTGCACGCCAAACACATCCGGCTCCAAAAACCGAATTTGAGCTCTCATATTTTCTTTGCGGTTATCCCAGCGATTTTCACCGTCTTTAGGATTATCAAATCGGATGTTGTAGCTTAGGCATTTCATAGTCTGAGTCTGTGCAGATTCCAGAGTAATCATTAAAAAGAATACAGTGAATAATAATTGTAACATTATTTAAAATCTTCTCTTACAGGTTGAAATATATCTATTATTTCGCAATCGGTCAAAGCCTTGCCGGAGTGAAAGGCCATTGAAGGAATTTTCACGATATCTCCGGGTTTGCAGATTTTGACTTCCTCTCCTACCTTCATTTCAAATTCACCACGAAGCAAAATGACCAATTGCTCGTGTTCGTGGTTGTGCTGGGGCAATATCGAACCTGCTTCTATGCGCCATTTTGCAAGGGTCATCCTTTCGGTATGGCTAAATTTACCGTGAAATCCCGGCATTTTTTCCACAGAGGGTATATTTTCTAAATTTTCAAAGAAATTCATATTGATAAAGAGTTTGAGGTGGTAAAAATTTGAAATCGTCTGCTTATCCTTTTATATAAGACAATCTTCAACAAAAGTAGATTTTTATCCAGAATGCTCAAACAAAAAAATCTAAAGATTAAAAATATCAAGTCCTTCCTAATCAAACAAAACAACTATCTTAAATCCTAAAAATCAAGTAAATCATAGTCAATATTTTTTTTCCTTATTTTCTTCTCTATCTTTAAGCACTAATTAGAATATCTAATCATTTATTTGTACTAATTATGGAAATGAAAAGAAGAGCCTTCCTTACTGGCTTGGGTGTTAGTGCTGCTGCTATTGCTTGGGGGCTTCCGTGGGTTTCTTGGGGGAAATCTGCTCCTAGTGACACCTTAAATATTGGCATCATTGGCACAGGTGATCGCGGCACAGGTCTGGCTAATTATATCCGGGAAATCCCCAATCTACGTGTAACTGCTTGCTGTGATGTGATTCCTTTTCGCCTCGAGTCAGCTATGAAACTTGCTGCACCCGGAGCCAAAGCTTATTCTGATTACCAAAAACTATTGGCAGATAAAGACCTTGATGCCGTAATTATTTCTACGCCCTTCTCTATGCATATCCCAATGGCGATGGATGCTCTGGATGCTGGACTGCACGTATACTGCGAAAAAACCCTGGGCAAAGGCATTGAAGGAATCAAAAAACTCATTAAAAAAGTACGTGGTTCTTCACAAACTTTCCAGACCGGACACCAATACCATAGCTCTCGCCTTTACCACAAAGCTGTCGAGATCATCCAATCGGGCTATATCGGCAAAATTACAGCTTTTGAATGCCAATGGAACCGCAACGGCAACTGGCGCCGCCCAGTACCCGACCCTCAGTGGGAGCGTATGATCAACTGGCGTATGTACCGCGAATATTCAGGCGGACTTACCGCGGAGCTTTGTTCGCATCAAATCGACTTTATCAATTGGGTATTGGATGCCCACCCACTCACTGTCATGGGTATAGGAGGTATTGATTACTGGAAAGACGGCCGCGAAACCTACGACAACATTCACCTGCTGATGTTATACCCCGAAGGAATCAAAGCCAAATTTACTTGCCTGACTTCCAACGCCCTGGATGATTATAAAATCAAGGTGTTCGGCGATAAAGGTACTATCGTGCTGGATTATACCAAAGCCTGGGTCTACGCCGAAAACAGCATCCAAAAAGAAATCGGCGTAGTGGATGGAGTCTCAGGGGCTACAGTCAATGCCTGGAAAAAAGGAGAAGCTGCACCCATTGATGTCGAGCACCTCGATCCAAGCAAACAAGCCTTGATAGATTTTTATGACAACATTACCTCCAAGAAAAAGCCAGATTCTACCGTTGAAAGTGGTGCCAAAGTAGCTTTTACAGTGCAAATGGCTTTGGATGCTATGGATAATCAAAGAATTGAAAACTGGAAACCTGAATATAATGTCTGATGTGAGGCTTTATTTGGAAAAAAAAACGGAATTTATAAGAATATTCCCCTGGAAATTATAAAATTTGCAATTAATATAGTCATTGTGACTATTTGAGCAAGCTAAAATTTTAACTAGAATACTTCATAAAAAACACAAATAACTGATATGTCTGTATTAACTACACTGGATTGGGTTATCATTGGGGCTTATTTTGCCCTGATTCTAGGCGTTGCCTGGTGGATTATTCTGAAACGGGATAATACCTCAGATGAATACTTCCTAGCTGGAAGAAACTTGGGTTGGTTTATCGTAGGAGCTTCTATTTTTGCTTCCAATATTGGTTCTGAGCACCTGGTTGGTTTGGCCGGGTCAGGAGCTACCAATGGGGTAGCACTGGCACATTATGAATTGCACGCCTGGTGTTTGTTGGTGTTGGGATGGGTTTTAGCACCTTTTTATATGCGTTCGCAGGTGTATACGATGCCGGAGTTTCTGGAAAAACGCTTTTCTCCCACAGCTCGTTGGGTACTTTCCCTGATTTCACTGGTCGCTTATGTACTTACCAAGATCGCTGTTGGTATCTTCGCTGGAGGGATTGTTTTTGGGGTATTGCTACCAGATGTTAATTTTATGGGGCTTGATAGCTTCTGGATAGGGTCGATTTTAGTAATCATCCTCACAGGAGCATATACTATTTTAGGTGGTCTGAAAGCAGTAGCCTATACAGAGGCTATTCAGACGGTGATACTAATATTTGGTTCTATTTTGGTGACTTATTATGGATTGGATGCTTTGGGAGGATGGAGCGAATTGAGAAGGGTATGCGGCACGGAGATGTTCAATCTCTGGAAACCTATCATACCTAATGGCATAGAAGGTACTTGGGCACCTGTCAAGACAGAAACTCAAATGGCTTGGTATTTCAACAGCAACTACCCTTGGCCGGGAATGCTTTTCTGTGCGCCTATCATTGGTTTGTGGTATTGGTGTACTGATCAGTATATCGTGCAAAGGACCTTGGGCGCTTCTAGCCTCAAAGAAGCCCGTAGAGGGACGATTGCAGCGGCATTTTTGAAATTATTACCTGTGTTTATTTTTATTATTCCGGGTATGATTTGTTTTGCACTGGCAGCCAGCGGCAAAGTAGAGAGCATTGCTACGGCTATGTTGGATGAAAACGGTAAAGTAATCACTGAAAACGCCCAGCAGGCATTTCCTTTGTTGGTTTCCGAGATATTGCCTTCGGGAATTCGCGGGATGGTCGTTGCTGGATTGCTGGCGGCACTGATGAGTTCGCTGGCAGGAGTTTTTAATGCTTCTTCAACACTGTTTACAATGGATTTTTATACACGTTTTAATCCCAAAGCTTCCGAGGCAAGTCTGGTGTATATTGGTAGAGTGGCTACGGCTGTAATGGTAGTCATAGGTTTGCTTTGGATACCTGTAATTCAGGGAAGTCGGGGACTGTACGATTATTTGCAAAGTGTGCAGGGCTATCTGGCACCACCGATATTTGTGGTCTTTTTCTTAGGAATTTATAATAAGAGGCTCAATGCACAAGGCTGTCTGGCGGCTTTGGGAGTAGGTTTTGTAATGGGGCTATTCCGATTGGCCATTGATACGCCGGTAGCCTTGATGGAAGGATTTGCCTATGAACAAGGCAGCTTTTTCTGGATTATCAACAATATTTTCTTCCAGTATTATAGTCTACTGATCTTTTTGGTGTGTGTGGCTGTAATGATTGGTGTAAGCTATGCCACCAAAGAACCTGATTATCAAAGAATTTCAGGGCTTACTTTCTCTACGATGACTGATGCCCATAAAGCAGAAAACAAAGCAAGCTATACCCAAGCAGATGTCATTTATTCAGGAGTGGTACTCGCCTTGATTTTGATGGCGTATATCTATTTTAGCGGCTAGGATGGATGGATTACTCAAACCAAAGTGGTTTTCGGAAATTTAAGGATTAAATCATTTAAAATCAGGTTAATCAATTTTGAAAATCACTTTAATCAGGGTATAAGATTGTGAATGGTGAATTGTTTTTTGGGTGCTTCTTGCATAATTGATATTTTTAGTTGACTTTTATCGCTTTACTGATTAAAAACAAAGCTAAAAACTTACAATTCACCATTTACATCTTGTTTTTATGCAATTTTCTACCCTTGATTTTGTCGTTTTTATAGGTTTCATTGTCTCTATGATGGCTTTTGGGCTTTGGCTTGCCCGCACCGAAAAAATCACCAATTCACAGGATTATTTTTTAGCTAGCAAAACGCTCCCCTAGTGGGCAGTGGGTGGCTCCCTGATTGCTTCCAACATCTCCGCAGAGCAAATGATCGGAATGACCGGACCGGGATATGCCGTTGGGCTGGCAATATCCTCTTATGAGTTGATGGCTGCGGCAACACTCCTGGTTGTAGCTAAGTATTTCCTGCCTATTTTTCTTAAGAATGATATTTCTACCATGCCACAATTCCTTGAAAAGCGTTTCGACGGCAGGGTACGTACCGGATTGGCTATCTTTTGGCTGCTGATTTTTGTATTTGTCAACATCACCTCGTTGCTCTATTTGGGAGGCCTTGCCTTGGAAAATATGCTGGGTATTCCGCTTGTATGGGGTGTAATCGGGCTGGCGGTTTATTCTTCTACTTTCTCAATTTTTGGAGGGCTAAGGGCTGTTGTCTGGACAGATGTGGTGCAAGTAATTGTGTTGGTTTTTGGGGGAACGGTCGCTTCTGTGATGATTTTGCAGGCTGTGGGGAATGGTGATGGTATCTTTGCCGGATTACAAACACTCTACGAAAAAGCTCCTGAGAAATTTGACCTGATTTTCAGCCGGGATGCTACCTATACTGATATTCAAACCGGAGAAACCAAATCTGCCTATGCCGAATTACCCGGAATCAGCGTACTCATCGGTGGGATGTGGATCGCTAACTTGTACTACTGGGGTACCAATCAATACATTATCCAAAGAGCTTTAGCAGCCAAAAGCCTTCAGGAAGCCCAAAAAGGCTTGATTCTGGCTGCTTTTGTAAAAATTCTTCTACCTTTTATCATCGTATTACCAGGCATAGCAGCTTTTGTACTCGGCGCAGAAATCACCAAAGCAGACGAGGCATACCCTTGGGTCATCAATAATTATGTAAGTGTCGGATTTAAAGGAATTGTATTGGCAGCCCTGGTAGCGGCGATCGGTTCATCGCTGAGTTCTATGGTAAATAGTACCGCTACCATTTATACCCTAGACATTCACCAAAAATTATTCGATCGCAAAGCCTCTGAGATGAAACTGGTTTACATAGGTCAGGTAGTAGCTGCCGTATCTTTGGTCTTAGGTATTGTATCCACGCCTCTGCTGAGTAACTTCGGGCAGATATTTCAATTCGTCCAGGAATACACTGGTTTTGTAAGTCCTGGAATTCTGGTAGTTTTTATATTTGGGCTTTTTTGGGAAAGGACAAGCACGCAAGCAGCCCTTGTAGCGGTATTTCTGGCACTTCCGCTTTCGCTTTATCTTAAGATATTTCACGAATCTATCCCATTTATCAACCGAATGGGTATCTGCTTTGTAATTTTATCGGTAATTTTAGTAATCGTTTCTTTGATGGCTAAAGAAAACAAGCATAAAACCCAACAAGTGGAGACCAGTCCAGAATTATTCAAAACAAGTACCGCTTTTAATCTAATGAGTGTATTGATTTTAGGCATCCTGGCGGCGATTTACACGATATTCTGGTAATTGAATCATGGACATTTTACAAAAAAATATAAAAAATTTATTCCAAGAAAGCTTCGGGCGAGAATCGTTTTTGGTGCGTGCCCCCGGACGAATCAACCTCATCGGTGAGCATACCGACTATAACCTCGGATTTGTACTTCCTGCGGCCATAGACAAGCAGCTTTATTTTGCAATGGGAAATAATACTGAGGCAACACTTTGTATTAAATCCTTGAACTGCCAAAACGAAGTAATCATTAATCCGGCAAATTGTATCCTTTCTGCAGAATCTTCCTGGAAAAGATATTTTGAAGCTATGACCCTTGAGTTGACCTCAAGAGGTTATCGACCGGAGGGTGTACACGCAGTTTTTGGGGGTGATATCCCCATTGGTGCCGGGCTTTCTTCTTCCGCAGCCTTATGTTGCGGCTTTATTTTTGGGCTTTCCGAACTATTGCACTGGAACATACCCAGAGAAGAAATCGCCTTGATCGCACAGGCTACCGAACATCGGGTAGAATTGAATTGCGGACTGATGGATCAATACGCCGTACTCTTTGGGAAAGCAGATGAAGTCATTTGCCTGGATTGCAGAGACTTGACCTTCCGATATTTTCCTTTGAAATTAGATGGATACAAACTGGTGTTGATTGACTCCCAAGTGATACACGAATTAGCGGCTGACTCAGGATATAACCAACGCAGAGCATCTTGCGAAAATGTCGTAGGAAGGATTGCAAAAGATATTTCTGCCGTTCAAAGCCTTCGAGATATAGATGAAGCGACTCTTGCAAAATATCAATCGTTTCTTGACCCGATTGATTTGAAAAGAGCATTCTACGTGCTGAAAGAAAACCAACGAGTCTTAGAGGTAATGGAAGCTTTAGAAAAAGGAGATATATTTGCTGTTGGGCAGAGGCTTTTTGCCTCCCACGATGGTCTGCAACACGAGTACGAAGTCACTACCCCTGAGCTGGACTTCTTGGTCACACAGGCTCGCATAGAAAAAAACATTTTGGGAGCTAGAATGGTGGGCGGAGGTTTTGGAGGCTGTACCTTGAATCTGATGCGGGAGGAAAACTGGGAAGAAGTGATTCAAAGAATTTGCGAAGCTTATCAAAAAAAGACACAAATTCAGGCAACTTTTCACGAGGTCAGTATCCGAGATGGAATCGATTTGGTAAACAATCGCTAAGTGCTTATCCTCATTATTCAAATCTACAAGCCATGAGTAATTTTTCTATCCGTGAGCATTCACACCGCCGTCTGAACATCCTGACTGGCGAATGGATTTTGGTGTCTCCACATCGCACCAAACGCCCCTGGCAGGGTAAAATAGAAAAACCTGCACAAGACAATCGCCCCAGCTATGACCCTCAATGTTATCTTTGCCCTGGAAATGAACGTGTGGGGGGCTTAAAAAATCCTGATTATCAGAATACTTTTGTTTTTAGCAATGATTTTGCTGCTTTGATGCATCATTCCGAAGAAGGTACTTGGCAAGATGGTCTATTGACCGCTAAAAGCGAAAAAGGTATCTGTAAGGTCATGTGTTTTTCACCCAATCACGCCTTGACTATCCCCGAAATGGACATCAATAGCCTAGAAAATATCATCTCTACCTGGCAGGCGCAATACCTGGATTTAGGCAGAATGGACTTTATCAATTATGTGCAAATCTTCGAGAATAAGGGCGAACTCATGGGCTGCAGCAATCCACACCCTCATGGGCAAATCTGGGCGCAAAGTAGTATTCCGATGGAAGTACAGAAAAAAAGTCAAAAACAAAAAGAGTATTGGGAGCTAAAAAACAAAACTTTGATCGCTGATTATCTACAACAAGAACTCGCCTCTCAGGAAAGAATTATTATAGAAAATAACTCTTTTGTAGCTTTAGTGCCCTTTTGGGCTACCTGGCCTTATGAAGTGATGATTTGCCCTATACGACCTATGCCACATATCGGACAACTCAGCCCCCAAGAAAAAACAGATTTTGCCCAAATCCTCCAAGCAACCACAACAAGGCTAGACAATCTCTTTGAAACCTCTTTCCCGTATTCTATGGGCATTCACCAATGCCCCACCCACAAAGGACACAATTACCCTGAATGGCACTGGCACGTCAGTTTTTACCCGCCATTACTCCGCTCAGCGACTGTTAAAAAGTTTATGGTAGGCTACGAAATGTTTGCAGAAGCTCAAAGAGACATCTCCCCCGAGATGGCTGCCGATAAACTCCGGAACCTTTCAGAGGTACACTATAAAGTTAAACATAAATAATACAAAAATTAATCATCATAATACAAAAATTAATCAATTGCAATTTTAAATTTACACTTTCAGAATAAAATCTCCCCAAAAGGCTTAATGATTGCTCAAGTTTATTTAACTTTACTTGGCAACAAGCTATTCCAACTTCTTTATCCTTCTTAATTGATCTCCTTTTGCATAAGTCTGCTTATCCATACAAATTGCCAACTTAAAACCACAAACAAATCACTATGAAAAGGGGTTTAGAAAAAAGCTCTAGACATTTAATTAATAATCAATTGTAGGTTCATTTTACTGATAATCAGGTATTTATTAAATCCACAACTGAGCATTTCAAGTTTTTGTATAAGACACAAAACTAACTTCTAAATCCTTATTCAATATAGTATGTGCTAGTAAGTAGTTGCCTGCAATTAGTTTATATGAGTTGTTTTTATAAGTAATTGATAACCAAATAATTGAATTTACTATGGACTATCGACTAATTACTACGGACTACTTATATATGAATGTATGGTTTTAAATCTTTTAAGATCAAAAATTTATATACATCAGCACAGATACACAAGAATAATTAGATAAATCGACTTATCTGAGCAAAAAAATCGCCTCAGATCACAAAAAATACATACAAACATAATTATATGACAACAACTTTACCGACAACAGATTCAAAAAATAGTTTTACTTTTGGTCAGGTTATGATGCCTGAGATAAACGAACCGACTCTTCCACAAAAAATCCAGGATTATTTACTGGACAAATACGAAGGATTTCTGATTGATCAGGTATCTTTTGGTCTGACAGAAGAAGCCTCTAAAATATATGCCCTCAGAATTCAGCGAGGTAATCTAGAAGTTGATCTTACTTTTGATTTTGCCTGTGAGCTGATTCAAATACATTTTGAGTATTAATGACTTTGCATAGATATAAACTTTAGAGGCTCGGATTTCGTTGTAAAAGCGAATAAACTAATGATTCTTCACCTTAATCAATTAAACCATGAAAATTTTAAAAGACAATTCGCAAATCCAAGTACCTATTGAAATCGTAAAAAATAACACGCAAAACGCACAAAAGCACCTATATTATGTGCCTGAAGGGGCTGATTTCGAGCATATTCGTACTATGTATGAAAACGGACTGCTCAAAATTAGACTTTATAAAAAACAAGCTTCTTAGTGCTAAAAAAATATTTAACCCCGATTTTCCTGTCTGATAGTTTTTAGACAGGATTTTTTTTATCTCAATTTCAATAATTTATTATCAAATCTTAAAACTCTTATTTTAAAAATAAAGCATCTTAAGTTTTAGTATAATAATTAAGATAATTTTGCTAAATTTGTCGTCTGTCAGGTTTATGACCAAATTACCTGTATTTGGAAGAACGTGTAACATAATTTTATGATCAACGAAAACGAAGAAGCCGCTTACAATCAGATTGATTCTGAATACGCTCCTATGGGAGATACAAACAAAGACGAACACCAAAATGAGCAGATCGTAGACTCTCTTGCAGAGCCTTCCTTTGAAGAAATAAATATTCCAGAGACGGTTCAGGATGAGGATATGATACCTTCAACAAGCTCAGAGGAGTCTTCTTACTCCCCTGAAGTACATACTCCGGAGACAGACCAGGATGTTATACCTTCAACAAGTTTAGCAGAAACTCCTACTTTTCAAAACGAAGAAACTTCAGAGGAATTAACCACTGTTGAAGACTTCCCTGCTTCCGAAGAACCTGCTGTAGTTTTATCCTCAGAAACCGAAGTTCAAACCTCCATGCATGAGGAAGACAGCACAACGGATCTTTTGGAAGATATTTCAGCAGATCATCAAAAGGAAGAAAAAGAACCGAATCTCTCACCGGAAGTTGAACTAACTGACCCTCACACAAGTCAAGAGATAGTCGTCTTGGAGGAAGAAGATAGTGAAATAGACGATTATGCCAATTATAATAAAGAAGACTACTTGGCACTTATTCAAAAACTTTCGGAAGAACCCGACTACCGCAAATTCGCCCCCATTCTCAAAGAAATCAAACCCCTTTTTGATGAATTGGTTAATCACGAAAAACAACAGGCACGCCTAAAATATCTGGAAGACGGTGGCGAAGAAGAAGGTTTTGAATTCAAAGAAGATCAGACAACCATACATTTTTATAAATTATACAATGATATCCAGAAGGATCGTACCGCACAAATCGCAAAAGTAGAAGCTGAAAAAGAAAATAACCATAAGCGAAAAAACGATATCCTGGAAAAAATCCGTGCACTCACCGAATCCGAAGAAAGCCAAGCAAGCATCGAGGAGCTTAAAAAACTCCAGGATGAATGGAAACTCATCGGACCCGTACCCGGGCAACATAACCGCAATCTCTGGGCAAGCTACAATGCACTGATTGACCTTTTTTACGATAAACGCAGTATCTACTTTGAGCTCAAAGAACTGGATCGTAAAAAAAACCTGGCTACCAAACTCTCCTTGTGTGAAAAAGCCGAAAAACTCGTTGAGTATGAATCTATCAAACAAGCCATCAAAGAACTCAATGAATTACACGAAGAATTCAAACACGTAGGACCCGTACCCAAAGAAGAACAAGATGCCCTTTGGCAACGCTTTAAAGCAGCCTCAGACCGAGTTTATGATAAAAAACGAGATTTTATCAAACAAAGGGAAGATGAAAAGTCAGAGAACTATACCAAAAAACTCGAACTCTGCGATCAAATAGCTCCTTTTACCGAATTCCAATCAGATAAAATGACTGAATGGAATGCCAAAACCAAAGAAATTCTCCAGATTCAAAAAGACTGGGAAGCAATTCGGTTTATTCCAAGAGACAAAATCAAAGACCTCAGCAAACAATTCTGGACTCCCTTTAAGGCCTTTTTCAACAATAAAAATGCCTTCATCAAAACCCTGGACGAAGAACGTGAGGCCAATCTGCAACTCAAAGTAGCCCTCTGTGAAGAAGCCGACCAACTGGTTAACCATAGCCAGGAAGATGGACGAACCATCGCCGATAAGCTCAAAGACCTCCAGCGTAAATGGAAGGAAATCGGACCTGTGCCTTCCAAACATCGCCAAAGCATCTACGATCGTTTCAAAAAAACCTGTGATTCCTTCTTTGAGCGCAGACGCGAACGTTATGCCAGCCAGGAAAAAACCTATGAAGATAACCTGAACCTTAAAGAAACCGTCTGCCAGAAAATAGATGCTTATACACTTGCCGAAGGTGAAAACCCCGAAGAAGTACTTGAAGCCTTCCTGGAAGAATGGAAAAATGTCGGTTTTGTACCCAAAAAAGACAAAAGAGACATTCAAAAGAAATTTGAAGACTCCCTCTATGCCTTTATTGAGCGATTAAATCTCAACCTAAATGATCAGGAAAAATTGAATCTCAACATCGAGATTAATCTTTCTAAAGAAAGTCCATTTGCTAATAAAAAACTTAAACAAAAGGAATCTGCCATTCGACGTAAAATTACCAAACTCGAAACCGACATCGATGTACTGAAAAATAACATCGGCTTCTTAGCTAACTCTAAAAAAGCTGATAAACTTAAAGAGTCGCTCGAAGACCAAATCAAGGATACCCAGAAAAAACTAGATGTTCTGAAAGCACAACTCAATGCACTAAAAGATATTTAAAAAAATAGGCACTAAGTTTTGCAAATCAAAAAACAATTGCTAACTTTGTGCCTCAGTTTTAGCCTCCTTAGCTCAGTTGGTAGAGCTACTGATTTGTAATCAGTAGGTCGCTGGTTCGAGTCCGGCAGGGGGCTCTTAAAAGTCAGGCACTTACAAATCTAAATTTGTAAGTGCTTTTTTTATTTGCATACAATTTGCATACAAATTAGGTCAAAACCTATCTCAATAATTTTGAAATCTTAAAAATATCACCCTAAAATCTTAATAGAGCGAAAAAGAAATAAGGGACTATTTTATACTCAAACCGAAGTGGTTTTAATACAAAAACAAGACCCTTACAGGGGAACTTTTAGCGCTTAAATCATGAATAATCAAGCTAATCAATCAAGAAAACTTGCCCCGCAGGGGTCTTGTGTTTCCTAAATCACATTAATCTGGGTGTAATTCCCCATACTAATCTTACCCTCTCCCTACTTTTTGAATCCTTAAGTATTTGTGGAAAACATACTTGCACAACCCCAAATAGATGCCGGAAGCAAAGACGATTTGATAAATCAAGCCCATAAATCACAGCGTTTGCAGCGTTGAGATTTTCCAAAACTCAAAGATTTGGAAAATCTTCTCCCGGCGAAAACAACCATCCTGTAAAAATCACAAATAACTTTGGATAATATGATGAAAAACCCCCAGGATTTCCTTTAAATCCGTATAAACCCGGTTATCAATATAAAAAAAATTGTTCTCAAAACGCTTAAACTGCCACTCGACACCATCGGTAGCACACCCATATAACACCGAAATATTTTACCTTCCATTTCGTTGAACAATTTGGCACCATAGAGTTGTGCAGCACATTGCGCGATACCCCATCCCATGTCTTCGTCTTTAGATTCGGTAATAGAAATGATCGGTGCTTCTAAATAAGGGGTAGTATAAAAGATGTAATGCTTCTATAAAAAAACGCCCGGTTTTGTGTCCACACAAAACCCTTTTTTGAATACACAGCATTACTTGTTTAACACCACCAATAAGGTTTAGGTGTTTGTAAGGCAAAGAAAAAATCACAGGGTCCAGCCAAATCTCTAGAACTATCAATATCAATATTCTCTCCCAAAAAAAATGTGATTTTGTCTCTATGAATATGCGTGATTTCCAGGAGAATAGGAGAAACGATCCGCTCGGCTTTGGTTTTTTCATTCATCAAAGGAAAAACACGTGCTTTTTCAAGGGTTTGTAAAAGCCATTCGCTAGGCTCGACCGGATTCACTTGATTGAATAACTCTCCCAGTTTTGAATCCAAATCAAACAATTTTACAACTGTTTTGATTTTTTTAAAATTGCTATAGCCTATATAATTAATCATTTATGTCATCAAAAATACAAAAAACGGCTGAATATTCATAAATAAAGCTTAATTGGGCTTTAGCAATTGGGTATTGGTCATAAGCCATTACGAGAACCCAATCCCCAATCCCCAATCCCTAAATGCCAACTCCCATCATTCCAGCACAATCACCTTTCCACGTGGATATTTGACTTCATACTGAAAGTTTAGCTTTTTCTCCTCATTGGGCTTGAGTTCAAATTTCCAGGTGAGCTTGCCGCTGTCTTCTTTCAATTCGGCATTAGACCACTCCAGCCTATTGATCTCTATTTCTTTGTTGGTAGATACCGGAAACTGATCCTCAATCGTAATCCTGATCGCTTGTTTTTTGGTATTGCGGAGTTGGATGTCCCAGCTGCGGGTCTCGATTTGGTCTCCACCCAAAATACGCTTGCGGCTAAAATCTTTTTGTTTACTCCGCGTAACGACTACATTTTTATCCCTGCCCAGCGAAAGGCTCAAAGTATCGCTCAGGTTTTGCACACTCAGGAAAGATTTGCCCAGATAAGAACCCTCAAAAAAGAGATTTGCCTCGCCATCCAGCAGGTTGTAGGACTCCCAATCGGTGATTTTTGCCGTAAGGAATGCCTCTGGGTCAAGCTTGGGAGCGCAGTAGTACTCGTAAGTCGCAGGCACTTCGTGTTCCTTGATCTCCACAGTATAAGTCTTGCCATCGGTGGGGATGGTATAAGGAATGGCTATTTCAAAGGTCACACTGGTTTGGTTTTGTTGGGTAGTGACAGGGACGGGAGTATAGTCTTTTTCTTTTTTGAAACGATCTTTCTGATTCAACCCACGATTGGTAGCATATCCTGTCACCACAACCTCACCCAATTCAGTAGTGTCAGTTCCCATGATGACATCCAGGGTAGATTCTTGCCCCAAGATAACTTCTTGACTTTTTAAACCCACAGCTGAAATTACAATAACATCTCCCGGCCTGGCATTGATGGAATAAAAACCACTGACATCACTTACCGTACCTGTGCTGGTACCTTTCATAAAAATACTAACTCCGGGAATAGGCTCCCCATTTTCATCAACTATCCTTCCCCGAAGTGTTTTATTCGTTCCGGAGTCAATCATAATCCCGGACGCACGCCCCTGCAAACCCTCCTCAATACGTCTCGGATAACCATAACTCAAATACCAAGTTTCTAATTCGGGTTTCGTGCCGCTTTGGGTGGGGTTACCGTTGGAGAGCGTGAGTTTGACCTGATTCCAGTCCTCGCCCGTGCTTTGGAATACATTGGCCTTGTAGTTTAAAGCAATGGGGCTGTTGATGTCCTTCACACGCAGGTCATAATTGGGATACCAGCCAGCCTTGCCTACATAATAACTGACCGTAAATTTGGCTAATCCGGCTTGTTGGGCTTCTACTTCTATCAGTATTTCGCTGGTAGATTCGTTTTGTTCGGCATTACGGGCTAGGAGTTGTTTGTTGATTTTGTTGTATTCTCCTTTCAGATCAGTGATTTTCTTTTTTTGCTCGAGCTGTTTGAATTTGACCTCAGTAAGTCTCTGTCTATGAAAATCAATGGCTTGTTTGAGATTCTCGACGCTGACTCCGGTTTGTTCGCCACCGATTTTTTGATTTTCGGAGAGCATTTTTTCTTCTTGTTGGTAGACGGACATCAGGCTTTCTTCTTGGGCAAGTTGCTCATTGATTTTGACCATTTGTTTTTCTAATTCATCAATTTCTTCCCGTTTTTTTTGCTGGACAAGGTGGTTGGGTTGATGAACCACAGAAAGCACCGTCAGTTTACCTTCTGCTTCCAGACGAATACTTTCTTTGAGCAAATAAGGAGAAATACCACGGATAACAAGTTCGTTTTTTCCAGCAGTAAGTTGGGTTTGGGCTTTGCGAATGATTTGTGCGCCGTCCACAAATACGATTACCTGCTCGATTTTAGAATCCAGGATTTTGGGTTCGTCTTGGTCATTGGGCGAAGTAGCAGCAATCAAACCCAGTAAAACAGCCGCCATCGATATAAAAGTGAAAAGTAAAATATTTTTCATGTTTTTTAGCAGTATAAGATTATTCAAATTTACGAGTATGTTTCAAATTTGGTCACGAATCCCAATTCGTTTTTTAAATAATTGCTAAATTTACTTAACTTTGATGAGTGGTGTGTCAGGTGCAGGGTGTCAGATGTGAGGCGTGAAGAGCGATGTATCAGGCTTTTGATATTGGCTTGGGTTTTAGCAAATACCGCCTGCCAATGCCTAAACGCTGAAACAAAAAATGTACACCTGACACCCTACACCTCGCTCCTCAACACCAAAATAACAATATGAAGCAAAACTTCCCTGTTATAGTGCAGAACGAAGCCGATTTTCAAAAAATACAAAAACTCCTCAACGAAATCTATCGTTGCCTGGGAGAAGGAGTGGCTGCGTGTAAAAAAAAATCAGTCATTCAGGATTTATTGAGTGCTGTAAATCCTTCGGAAAACACTCAAAATGAGGAATTTGAGCGAGCTTATGAGCTACTTTGGGGACTCAGTAAAGAAAGTTTCGGCTTGCATTACAAGGAAGCAGATTTACTCGAAGATTGGCTGAAATTTTTGTTTTTAGCCATGCTTTGGAATGAAACCCCAGGCGGAAAGTCTCATTTAATCGGACATTCTTTTGAACAAGTTAATGCTTTTGCCCGACAGCAAACTTTTCATGCAGCACTTCCCCTACTCCTAGAAGAGCTGGAGCTTCACGTCAAAAACATCCAAAGACTCTCCGTAGAAGCTCAAAACAAACTCCTGGAAAACTTATTCCCTAGCCATAAAACATCCACTCAGGACATAAAATTGAGCAAAGAAGAGGCACAATGGATACTAGAAAGTGTAGACTTTTTATGGATGAGCCATTTCTCGCAGAAAATCACGCAAAAAGACCTGCCTGTTTTATTCCCCGAAGACCCTCAAAGCCAATTGCTCAAGACTTTTCTGCAATATCTGCCCAAAAACCGCCTCAAAAACAAATACTCCCAGGAAATACTGGCTTATGAACCGGATTTATTGTCGTATTTTTTAAATCTTCGAGCAATAGAGCAATTCTACCGACAAGAAACCGATCAAAACGAGGCTTTTCAACATCTGTTCTGGTCTGATGCCCTGCACTGGGACGCTCATTACGGAATCCAGAAAAACCTTTTCAAAGGACAAGATGCACACAGTCAGGAGCTGTACCGACAGGCTCAAAGGAAAATTTCGCTGATCCTGGCAGACATTCGCACTCTTCCAAGCAAGTCGATCCCCTACCCCGATCTCGATTTGCGGATCAAAAATACCTATCTCAAACAAAACCCATCAGCAGTGACCAAAGATTTATTAAGACCACTGACGCGTTTTTTGCGTTGGTGCAGCGACCGAGTGCAAGAACCAGGGCTGGTCATGTTGGCGACCTCTAAGGATTTACTGGAAAAACCCGCCTATTTTGCCCTCCGCAAAGGATTGAGCGATACCTTTGGTAAAATTTATATCTTAGAAAAAGAAAACGAGCTTTTCTTATGGCTGCTCAAGATACCCAAACTAAACGTGGGGCAGGTTTTTTATGCTTTTGAAAACTCCCCTAAAAATTTACCAGCCTTTGAAAGGTTGTTTTTCGAGGAAATCATCCCCGATGCACAGGCAAACTGGCGCGCTCCAAAAAGTACCATTTCCACAGGAGTTTTTACGCTTTATCCAAATCAAAACAAGCCAAACAAAGAGCAACCGAGCGTTTTTTCTCAGGTTTTTTCAGGTATTAGGCATCCCGAAAATCTTTGGGATCACGATATTGTACCTAAATCTATTGCCAAAGAAATAGAAGCTATTCTCAAAAAAAACAAACCAAACTCGGAAAAGCCCAAAAAGCCTCAAAACGGACAGATACAATGGTTTGCAGCACCCAGCCCAGCCCCCCAACCAAACCTCAAAAAAACCTTTGAAAGTAAAAGGTTATTGTACTATTCCGAGACACCTTTTCAAAACCAAAGGCTGTACTGGCATCCCGAACTCATCGAAGCCAAAGATTTTTATCTGGGCGAAAACCCTCCTGAAAAACCCATTCCGACCATTTTGTTGGGTAAAAACCATACAGAGATATTCTTGACAGAAAGCCTGCCTGGGCATCGGTTTTTGCCCCAATTAAAAGTACTGCCCTTAAAATGTGCGGATGAATCTGGCAGCCTGGTGTTTAATATCAGTCAAGCAGCCCTGCAAAAATTTAAAAGACACTACGAAGAACCCTGGCAGGAAAAAGCCAATCTGCACCAGGAATACTTAAATAAACTACTGAACTTCGGCGAGTTTGAAAACTGTCAGGTAGAACCCGAACTGGTGCAGGAACTCCGCCGCCTGATTCAGTGGGGCGAAAATCCAAACCAAAGTGATCATCTTTTTAAAAATATCAATCAGCCTCAAAGCAAAACCGAAGAACTTTTTAAAAAACTGGTGCAGGAATTTCGCCAGGTCAAAAAAGTTTTTGAACGTATCGGCAAGCGATGCAGCCGAAGCAAGGAATCTTATGATATTCTAGCCAATTATTTCGAACAAGGAGAAATCGGAGCAGAAGCTATTTTAGACTTTTTTTACAAAGATGAAAACCGCCTGGATATCCGCTACGGATTGGAAAATGAAATTCGGGAAGAAGATATATTTTATTATGTATACGCCGTTTTGCACGATGAAAAGCACCAGGCATCTTTATCCAAAGATCAGTTTGCAGAATTTCCTTTGTATCTGGGTTTTTGGCAGTGGGTAGCTTGGGGGCGTGAATTAGCCGATCTGTACGTAAATTATGCCGCACAGGAACCCTGGAAACTACGTAGAGAAGAAAGCAGCATCCGAAAAAAACCTGTCGATAAACTAAGGCTGCGGATTGAGGAAGTAGAATCTTATATTTTGTTGCAGTATCAATACCGGGTTATTCGGATAGACGGCTTCCCGGCGGAAGTATGGGAAACTCGTTTGGGTGGTCTGGGTTGGATATATGCCGCTGTGGAGGCAGTCCGAAAGCGTAAAATCAGCGAAGAAAACGAGAACTTTTCTCTGGATTTGTTTGTGGATGAATTGCAGCATTTATTGGAAAGAATTTGCCGTACAAGCCTCAAAATGCAGGAAATCATTCGGCAAATGAAAAAAATACATTAGCGAATAAACTATATCCGTGCGTGGCAACGTGTCTATCACAAAATCTTTGAACTATATGCTCGAGTTTCAACTAATTACACTGAATGATCTGGACGAATTAATCCGAATGGCTATTCAGACTTTCCGAACTTCTTACGAAGCACTCAATGAACCTACAAACTTTGCAGATTATTTGCAAAAAGCTTTTGCTCCTGAACAAATCAAAAAAGAAATCCTGCATCCACACTCCATATTTTATTTTTTGACCCTCGATCAGGAGAGAATCGGTTATTTAAAATTAAACACTGAGGATGCTCAAACCGAAGATTTTGATTCGGAACACTTGGAAATCCAAAGAATCTATCTTCTGAGCGAATTCCAAGGGCGTGGCTACGGTCAGTGGATGCTACAAAAAGCTGTGGATAATGCCTTGGACTTAGGCAAAAAATACGTATGGCTAGGTGCTTGGGAAAAAAACCCTAGAGCGGTGAGTTTTTATCAAAAAAACGGCTTTGAAATCATCGGCGCACACGATTTTTTATTCGGTACGGAGTTGCAGAAAGATTTTTTGCTTAGAAAAATTTGTATATGATAAAGCAAAATTGAATTTCTTATGACTGCAAAAATTGAGTGGTATATGAGGCATACCACGGTATTAAAGTTTTATGATACTATTTATTCTTTTACTCTGTCCAAAATATGAAGATATAAACGTTGGGATAGGTTAATTACGGAATTAGATCAGGTAAATAACTTCCGAATCTACTTCCTGGATACATACCAAAAACAAGGTGATGGTCATGGTCAGTTGATGCTACAAAAAACCGTAGATGATGCCCCAGAATACATGAATTAAGTGTATTTATTCGTGCATTCTTGGCAAACTTTATCATAAAACAAAGAAAAAAACAGGCATTTATTTTTTATCTAATCATTTTTGGAAAATACAGAGATAGTGATTTTCCAATTTCTTGGAAAAGGCAAAGTTTTTCTGCCCAAACGACTGTATATTTGTCTAAGTATGTATTTATACCCAAGCCGAAACGGTTCTTTCCATTCCAAGAAAAGCAAACCACTTCGCATTGTGTGTAAAATTTACAAAATTTGCAGGATTAATTTGCCTAAATACAAATTTTAGCCCTAAAAATGACAAAAAATATTATAGAAGATAGCCCACAGTTGTATCATTCGTCTGCCAAAACAGAAGGAAATGTATTTCCTAAAAACCTGATTTTGTACGGGCCACCAGGTACCGGTAAAACCTACGAAACGATTCACTATGCCCTCGCAATCATCGAACACAAAACGCTGGCTCAAATTCAGTCCGAAAGCAGGGAGGTTTTGATGAACCGTTATCAGAAATACCAAAAAGATGGGCAAATTGCTTTTGTGACTTTTCACCCGAGTTATGCTTATGAAGATTTTGTACAAGGCATCAAACCCAATACCCAAGTCGGAAACCTGGTTTTTGAAAAAAAAGACGGGATTTTTAAAATCCTGGCCGATAGAGCTTTGAAAAATTATGAAGGATTCACCAGACAAAAAAATCAGGTGAGTGCCCCTTTTGAGGATTTACTGAATTTACTTTTGTCTTATAAAATCAACCCTGAAACCGAAGAAATTGAAATACCTCTCGACAGTGAACACCGTATTTACAAATCAATCATCATCTTTGACCTCAAAGAGGATGCCCTGGTCTATCGCCGACGCACCAAAAATGATATAGTCAAAGATGAAAGTCGCCAGCTTACCTTAGCCAAACTTTCTGCCCTCTATCAAGGTAGGGAAATTAAAGAAGCCATTAATGAAAAATATTATCAGGCCGTAGTAGAAGCCGTTAAAACCCATACTGAAGACCTCAAAAAAGAAGACGAAGATTACGAACTCAAAAACTATGTGCTTATCATCGACGAAATCAACCGGGCAAATATCGCCCAGGTATTTGGTGAGTTACTGAGTCTTTTGGAAGACGACAAACGCTACAAGTCTCAAAATCAACTTGTTGTAACCCTTTCATCAGGTGAAGACTTGACCGTGCCCCCCAACTTATACCTCGTAGGTACGATGAATACAGCCGATAAATCCATTGCCTTGCTGGATTATGCCCTCCGGCGTAGGTTTAACTTTCAGCCTTTTTATCCAAGAGAGGATTTAATCGCCGATGGGTTTCTGTCCAATTTTTTGAGGAAACTCAATGCGGCTTTGCTTCAAGAAAAAAGGTCGGATGATTTTCTAATTGGTCACGCCTTTTTGATGGGTTTTAGCCAAAATGATCTGGCAGCACTTCTTGAGCAAAAAATTATCCCGCTGCTATCCGAATATTTTCTCAATCGAAAAGATAAAATCATAAAAATTTTAGCCCTGGCAGGAGTAGAAGTAGAAGAGATACAATATGAACTAAAATTCAAAAAAATACGCCAAGACTGAGAAGAATAAGATTTTTTTACAATAAAATAAGCCTCTTTGGAAGAATTTTTAGGCTAAATATTGGAATCTTCTATTTTTTTTCATATTTTATACAAAATTATCTTTATTCAAATAACAAATACTATGCAGGAGTTTAAAAATACATCCGGTAGGCTGTTTGTAGAACCTCAGGGTATTCTCCATCTGGAGTTTTGGGGAGTAATCCGAACGACAGATTTTAGAGAACTCTATGAAAAAGCAGCCGAAATCGCCTTTGAAAATCACCTGATGCGTTGGATCAACAACCAACAAAAGGTCAAAGCCATTCATCCCGAATACGAGCACTGGATGGCAAAGGAATATTTTCCCAAAACAATGAAAAGATTCGAGCATCTGGGCAAACATTACAGCGCACACGTGTTGTCACCGTCTTTTTTTACAGAAATGTCTAATCGACGAACTACGTCTTTGATCCTTTCAGAAAAAGATGTCAATCATAAGATTATAGAAATTCGTCATTTCCCAGATACTGAATCTGCCCGAAATTGGTTAATCAATGCTTAATTTGCTTTATCCTTGGAAAAAATCATTCTCCATGAATTCGGAAAAGCCCAAAAACTACCTGAAACGGAATGGCACCATTTTGAAAATTATTTACAGGAAGTTTGGCAAAATCGCCTTTTTGGGGGAGACGTTCAGGATCAAGTTTCCGATTCCATTACTCAAAGACTTTTTGATCTATATCAAGGCACAATTCGGGCAAGAAATTACTCAGGCTATCTGCGCTTTGATCATATCGAGATTCAGATTTTTCCGAAAATATTCGCTACCGATACTAGCCCTGAAGCAGGTCTGGTATTTCGGCATCTAAACTATTACCTGAGTTATTGTTTTTCCCTTCATGTACCCTTTTTCCAGGACGAAGCAGACACACAGCCCAATGAAAATCTGCTGAATTTGTGGATACAGCTTTTTGTGCAGTTTACCTGGCAATTTTTATCTCAAAAACCTCATTTTGCCTACGAAAACCTTCAGGAGCAAAACCCCTACTTCAAAGGCCGACTCGCTACATCCGAATATATTCGTACCTCTATGCGCAAAGCCAACTGGCACCAACCAATCAATGCTTATTCAAAACTGACCTACGACAATCGCTTCAACCGACTGATTAAATATGTATTTGAACACCTGATCGACCATCTGCCTACGAATGCCCTCGAGGAAAAAGTAGCACAGATTCTCAGACTACTGCACGATTGTAAAGCAGAAGCACTCAGCATTTCAGCCTGCCAAAAACTTCGACACCAAACTCCAAACCCCATCCAAAAAACCATTATTTCGTTTTGCGAAATATATTTATTCAATAAAAATATAAACGAGCAGATAGGCGCAGTAAATAATTTTGCCTTTTTATTACCTATGGAGTCTATCTTTGAGCAATTTATCTACGGATTTATAGCTACTCACTTTCCCGAGGAACAGGCACAGTATCAGAGTAGCAGCCACCTAGCCCGGAATGAAGACGATGGTAAAACAGTATTTTTGGTCAAACAGGATATTTATTTACCTCATCGTCATCGAGTTATAGATACCAAATACAAACTCAGGACTCCTCCCTTTGCCGATGCCAATACAGGAGTAGCCTCCCAGGATATGTACCAAATGTTGAGCTATGCCCTCGCACGTGATTGTCGGGATTTGTTACTTGTATACCCTTCCAAATTTCAAGAACCCGAACTCCATCACAAAATCCGAGAGTTTGTAATACAGAGTAAATTATTGGGCAATGAACAAATTCGCATCAAAGCCTGCGATCTGGATATCACCGAAGCCCAATCCGAAAACTTTAAAACACGCCTTGACCAAAAGATCAAAGCGCAACTCGAGAAGCTTTTGTTTGAAAAGGGCTAGGAAAATTGGATTTTTTGAGTAATTTAGGCGTATAATTAGATTTATTTTTACCAATAATTCACTCAACTTAATTATTTCGTGCAAGACTTAAAAATCACCCTGATACAATCTACGCTACATTGGCATAATATCGGAGCCAACTTGGCCATGTTCGAGGAGAAAATCTGGCAAATCGGACAAAATACCGACCTGATTGTACTTCCTGAGATGTTTACGACTGGTTTTACGATGGAAGCCTCTGCCCTAGCCGAACACATGAATATGACTACCTTCAAATGGATGCGACAGCAAGCCGCCCAAACTGGGGCTGTGATTGTGGGTAGCTATATCGTACAGGAAAACGGCAAATACTACAATCGCCTGCTATGGATGCAGCCCAACGGCGAGTTTGACTATTATGACAAGCGGCATTTATTTCGTATGGCCGATGAACACCTTACCTACACACCAGGTAATCGCAGGATTATCAAAGATTTAAAGGGTTGGAAAATATTTCCACAGGTTTGTTATGATTTGCGCTTCCCGGTCTGGAGTCGGAATGTAGGTTTGGTCTATGACCTCATCATTTTTATAGCCAATTGGCCGACCCCGCGCCGCAATGCCTGGAATGTGCTTCTTCAGGCACGTGCCGCCGAAAACCTGGCTTATGCCGTCGGCGTAAACCGGGTCGGACTAGACGGAGTAGAAAAAGAATATGCCGGAGATTCGGCTGTGATTGATTTTAAAGGCAATGTAATCTACCGGGAAGAAAATGTGGAATTTATTAAAACACTGACTTTGAATAAGGAAGACTTGGTGGCATTTCGGCAAAAGTTTCCAGCACAATTGGACGCCGACGCGTTTAGCCTGGAGGAAGGTACAGATTTTTTACTCCCCCAAACTCAAGAATAAGAATTCGTAAAAAAACAAACCCTGTAAAACAAAGTGCTTTACAGGGTTTTTATGGGTACACACAACTAAAACTATCTTCTCAGAACAAGGTTATAAATCTTGTTTTTGTCACGATACATCAAGGTCACTTGTTTTTCATCAAACTGAATCACCCGAAATCTATCGCTTTTTTCGCCCAAAATGCGGGTTTTTACAAAAATAAGCCCTTGCTCATGGATCACCTCCTCGATGCGAACTCTACCGGGGGCAATTACCTCAGCCTGTATTTCCACGTTGTTATTACCTAAATACAGCTTTTGTGCAAAGATAAAATCAGAATTTTCTCCAATCATCTTTTCAAAATCTTGTATGCTTGGAAGCTTGCTTGTGTAAGCAATCCCTGATATGCTCGTCTCAGCAGGGTTACCGGATTCATCATAGAATCGATTGCCTTCTACATCTTCATTAAATACATACACTACGTTAGCCCCAAGCATAGCAGCCTCCATTTTAAGTTTTTTATAAGCCCGATCTTTTACTTTGTTGACATTGGCCAGCGGAGTAGTGCCTTTGGCTTTGGAGCTTACTTCTTCTAACTTAAATAATCCTTTGACCTCTGACTCCACCCTGGCCAGCGATACGTTTTCCCAATCCTGTGGTCCAGCCACCGTTTTAAAAGAAGTGGCTTCCTGAAAAACCTGGACACGACCGGATTTGAAAACAATTTTATCAACCGCATTTTTATACATAGAATTGATCACTTCTTCACCTGGATAAGTGTACTTTACTGCTTCGGGAGTGATCTCTACTACCTGAACTAACAAGACCTGATTGTTTGAGAAAAGGCTGTCTACGCCAGTTTGTGCACGCAATTGACTGGAAGTTAAAATAAACAAACCGAATATAAGAGTTTTTAATTTCATGATTTTTTAAATGTTTATATGGTATAAATAATAAAACGTAAGAATAATTATTGTGTTGATCAATTGAAGGTCATTAACTTCCCATTAACTAAGGATTGATTAAACCTTTTTATATCAATCCAGACAAGATAAGAAGGAAAAGCGTTGGCAGGAAGATGAATTTTTTTTGAAAAAGTTTAAGCATTGAATCTAGGAAAAAATCCCCCCCCTGTTGGATAGTATGGATATTTGAAATAAATTGCTACTCAAATATTTTGAGAATAAGATATTTATTTTTGAAAAATGAACAAGAAAAACGAAATAGATAAAAATGGCTGGTTGCTGGTAAAAAGTGTATTTTCACCAGAGGAAATCGAGTCGTTCCGAGCCCTGGCTATACAATCCAAAGATCATCAAGGAGATGTACTTTCTCACCCTAAGCTCAAAAAAGTGCTTATGGATGAAAGAATTCTGAATATTTTTAAAGAGACATTGGGCTCAGATTCATTGTTTTATTTTGGTGACAGCTTGATTTCAATCAATGGTCCAGGGGGAGGATTTCACAAAGATTCTCCTGGCAGAATGGATAAAAACAGCTTTGAGTGGAAAGACCCCAATTATTCCGTGGTGAGGATGGGCATTTATCTCCAGGATCACTCAAAGCATTCTTACGGTTTGTGTTTAAGAGAAAAATCGCACCTGACTCAATCTGTTGCAAAGGGCAAAATAATCAATGTAAAAACCGAGCCAGGAGATGTTGTTTTGTGGAAGCTCACCACAACACACGCTGCTAATGCGCTAGTTTTGGCAGCTTTGCCGCAGGTTTCGTTTCATCCCCTGATAGCGCGGATGTTCCCCAAATTGATGCTCCAGCCCAAAATAGAGCCCAGAGTCGCTATTTTTGCAACCTTTGGCATTGATGATCATTATTCTAGAGAATTTGTAAACTACCTCAAAACAAGAAAATATGCCGTAAATAGATGGGAACACACCCGTTATGGATTAGCTGATATAGAAGATATGAAATCAAAAGGCGTAGATGTACTCACTGATTTTCAATTAGAAGTGCTTGTCAGAAGTGAATTAGTATAAATTATCTTTTAGGTTATAATAATTTTCCCTCACAAGACGTGCTCTGAGGAACTGATCGTCATATTTGCGATGAAAGGGGATAAAAATGTGTTTATCCCGAAATAACCTAGTCTGTTGGATGGTATTAAAGCCACAAGCACTGACGATGCGGTCTACCCAGGGAAAAAGGGCATAAGCAGGATAAATATCCTCCCAGACTTCAGTATGCGTAGTATCGAGCGAATGATGGGATTGGCTGCTAAGAATAAAATAAGGCTTTTTGCCTTGAATCCGGGCGGTTTCCTGGGCATAATGAAAGAGTTCTTCTACCTCTTCTTCCGGCTCGGAATGAATAATAAGCCAAGTTTCACGCCCTTCTTTTTTCAGGCTCTTTAACCTTTGAACTTTTGCAGCAGTCAGGTCAGACTTAGGGTAATCCAATGTAAAAGGGATAATAAAACGGGAGTTTTCCTCAATAAAATGCCTCTGCTCACCCGTGATGGGTTCAAGCAAATAGGTATTTTCAAAATGAGGGGCACGACGAAGGCATTGCTTCTCATAAACTTCCCATTTGAGTATCCGGGCAAGGTAGCAGAACTCCACCTGATTGATCGGTGGAAAATCATTCCATTCTCCCATCAATCCCGCTGGAAAGGCATCCAAATAGACTTTCTGTATGTTCCATTCGGAAATCAACCTCAAAAGAAACTCTCGATATACCCGATTATCCCGAATGATCTCAGGTACTAAGGGGATTACTTGGATGTCTTTTGGAATAAAAGGTACTATGGCATAAGTAGAGTTGCTGAGTAAACAAACTTTTCTCGGATTGAGATCGAGTTGTTGAATAAAAGCAGTGGTTCGGCTGATATGCCCCAAACCACCCCCTGCGGCATAAAATAGATGCATCATTTTTTGAGCAACTCTGCCATAATAACCAGCCGAAGGTCTTCAGGAATATCTTTGATCGCAAGTACTACATAAGCCGGGGTGTTGGAAGCAGCAGAAATTTCATACTTTTGAAATCCACTGATCGATATTTTCCCATCTTTAAATTTGGCCTCACCCAGAGTTTTTTCCAGGAGTTTTACCTTGTATTTGCCGTTTTCGTTTTGTTTAATTTCAAAGGCATTTTCGCCCTCTTCATTGTTGGAAATCTTAATTTTATCGTCTTTGATTTTGATTTTCCAAAGTAAGTCGCCGTTGGTATTTTTGAGTTTGATGCTTTCATCTTTGTACTTTACTTCGGCAATAATATCTCCCTTTTCATTATAATATTTAGTTTTATCAGCTCTTTTAAGTTCTCCGGTTAAAGTTTTTTGTCCCTTACCGAATTTAATCAGGGCTTCTTCCGAATTTAATTCTATAGAAAAGGCTTCATCCCCGGATTCTCCTTTGATAGAAATCATTTGGGCTTCATCCGAAATTGCCTGGGTAGGAGAAGCAACACTTTGGGCAGTTGGAGAGGATTGGGTTTTATTTTCTCCTTCGTCACCGCCACAGGCTACCAGTAAGAGGCAAAACAACACGGATAGACTATAAATAAAAGACGTTTTTGTGAAATATTGCATGTCAATTTAAGTTTTAAGTGGACGAAATTAAGTAAATCAATTCAGTGGATAAAATTTAAATTCCAATATAACCAATATTCATTCAATTGACAAAGAAAAGTGTGGATGTGTAAGTTTAAGTTCAAAGAAGAAAATAAGCATGAATTTATCTTGTATTAAAAATCCAAAATAGAAAGATATTTCGTAGCTATATCAAATGATGGCGACCTCTTAATCTGACACCTATCTTGAATATCCAAGAGTACATAGCGTCCGGAATCCTTGAAAGTTATGTTTTAGGAGCTACTGATCCTGAGGAAAACCGCATCGTAGAAAAAATGATTAAAAAAAATACCATTTTGAGAAAGGAAGTGGAAAAAAACCGCAAAGCTCTGCATACTTATCTATGGTCTTATGCCCAAAGACCTCCGCAGGCTTTACGAGGTAATATCCTGGATCAACTGGATACCCTGGACAAGGAATAAGATGATTTGATCCTTGCCTGAAATCCAAAAACCCAGCTTCATCCGTACATAAATGGTCTTTTTGAATTCAAATAGCTCAATTGTGTCGGAAATAAAGAGCGCGTAAAACAACTGAAATTATGACTTTGAAATTCTTGGATTAATATCCAACAATCCACCAAATAAAAAGTTATATTGACAGCCTAATACGAAAAAAACAAGTTTAAATTTTAACATTTTATCACTTGCTTACAAGGTCAACATCAAACGTACCCATCAATGAAGATCAACTGGTTATATTGCTAAAAAGCAAAGACAGGAAAGGTTTTGCGCTTTTATATGATCGCTACTCTGCTGCTTTGTATGGAGTTATTTTGAAAATTGTCAAATTTGAAGAGCTTGCCGAAGATGTCATGCAGGATAGCTTTGTAAAAATTTGGAAAAAAATAGATACCTATGATCCTCAAAAAGGAACTTTGTTTACCTGGGTTCTTAATATCTCTCGCAATACAGCCATTGATAAAATCAGAACCCCCGAATACCGACGAAGAATTACAGATACTCCCCTAGAAGACGGATTGCAGCATACCGGAAGTAATGTACAAATTGCCATAGATCATATTGGCATTAATCAAGTATTGGAAAGTTTAGCCCCTGAATATCAGGAGGTAATAGATATTATCTATTTTAAAGGATATACCCACCAGGAAGCTTCCGAACATTTGGGCATTCCACTGGGTACAATCAAAACCAGAGTTAGAATCGCACTGAGAGAATTAAGAAAACTAACAAAAAATTAAACTTGAATATCAGAGAATACATAGAATCAGGCATTATTGAAAGCTATGTTTTAGGTGCTACCTCTCCCGAAGAAAATGAAGAGGTAGAAAAACTAGCCAAAAATCACCCTGAAATTCAAATGGAAATCGAGGCCAGCAAAGTGGCTTTGGTAGAATATATTATGCAATTTCAGGCCGAACCTCCTGCCAATTTGAAAAATAAAGTCATGGAAAAACTGGCTTTTCTCGAGGAGGAGGAGCAAGAAGAAGAAATCAGGCACGAAATTAAACGCATTAGCCAAACTAGCAAAGGGCTTCAAATCTGGATACCTTACTTAGCTGCTGCATGCTTAGTCTTACTCCTTGTAAGCCTAGGCTTTAATGTACTGCTGTACAATAATTGGCAGAAAACCAAAAAAGAATTAGCCCTGGCTGAATCTCAGCAGCAAATTCTGGCTTCGGATATCAAGTCTTTGAAGGCAAATTACACACAAGTAAACAAGGAACTGGCAATCCTAAAAGACCCTTACAATACCTATATCGAGCTCCAATCTGCCTCCGAAGAAGCCCCTGATGCCAAAGTTGCCCTGATTTGGAACAAACAAACACGGGAGGTTTATCTACACGTAAAAAATCTACCTCAACCTCCTCCAGGCAAGCAATATCAGCTTTGGTCTGTGGATGGAGAAAAAGTAGCCGATGCAGGCGTATTTGATGTGTCGTCAGAGAAAATATTGATTCAAAAGATGAAAAACGTATCAAGAGCCAATACATTTATTATCACGCTGGAGAAAGAAGGAGGCGTACAAGTAGCCGAAGGAAAAGCTTATGCCAAAGGAGATGTATAAAAACCTTTGGGTATAATGAAAGTGCGTGGATTTGTCATATTTTAAATTACACCATTTTTAGGATATTCACACATGGCTGCCGAAGAAAAGCTCATAAAAGGATGTTGTAAAGGTAAAAGAAATTACCAGAAACAATTGTACGATCTGTATAAGCAAAAGCTCTTTGTAGTTTGCTTGCGATATGCTCGTACGCGTCTGGATGCAGAAGATATTCTTCAGGAAGCCTTTATCAAGATTTATGCAAACCTGAAAAACTTTCGCCAGGAATGCCCCCTGGAAGCCTGGATGAAAAGAATTGTCATCAACACAGCCCTGAATCATAACCGAGGCAAATTGTATCAGTTTCCAGCTAAAGACATAGATGATATGATTGATTACCTGCCGGATGAAGAATTCACACTGTCAAATTTTAGTTTGAAAGAATTATTGCACATGATACAAAGTTTGCCGGACGGATGCAAAGAGGTTTTTAACCTGTATATAGATGGTTTCAAACACAAAGAAATTGCCGAAAAACTCAATATCAGCGAAGGGACTTCTAAGTCGCAATATGCCAGAGCCAAGTTATTACTGCAAAATATGATTAAAAAGAACGAGTCAGAGAGTTATGAGCACGTCCAAAGAGGATCGTTTTAAAGAAGAGTGGCAAGAGGCGTTTGAAAATGCAGCCGCAGAACCTAGCCCTCTCGTCTGGTCTAAAATAGATCAATCCCTCACGCATAAAAAAACCGCAGGGATTTGGTTGTATGGGGGTGCTTCTGTATTGGCTTTGCTGATCCTGTCTGCGATCGGCTGGTTTTGGCTGGGCTTTAAAGAACAAAAACAAACTTCATCTTCCCAACTCCAAAATACCCACGCCGATCAGGCTGCAATTTTCGGGAATGCTCCCAAAGAAAATAAGCATTTTTCAGTCCCGAAACAAGCTGTAGAGCCTCATCGCACTCCAGGCATTCAGGATAAAGAAATAGAATCTCCAGCTTTTCAAAAAATACCAGCGGCTAATCCCAAAAACTCTAAAAATCCGCTTTCTCAGCAATCAGACCTGGTGCTCCAGACCAAAGACCTAATCTCACAGCCTCTAAAAAACTACGCAGACTCAAACGCCGCCCCAGGATCAAACCCGAAGTATAAAGAGGCACTTGAAAATGAATTGCCTGCTTCTGAAATTAAAAATTCTTCTGATAAAGACATTCAAATGATCATAAGCAGTCCTTTTCAAGAAAAATTTATCGGACTCGTACACAAATCTCCTGAGATCAAAAACTTGGAGCTGCAAAACATCAACTCGAAGTCTGAGCCTACATACTGGATCAGTGCCTCATTCACAGCCACCCACTATCAAAGCGGTATCCAATCGAATCTAAATGCATATTTTGACGAATATACCAACGCCCACCAACTAAACGGGCTGAACGAAGAAGCGTTTTTCAAAGACCTACAAGAAGATTCTCAAAACCGCTTCTCTTACGCGCTCAATTTGGAGGCCGGTTATAGGCTAAACCGCCACCTTCAGCTAAGAACTGGGCTTCAATACCTCAACGCACAAAACCTTCAGACTACCAATGCCTGGTTTACGGATTATGCAGACGGAAAAAAATACGCAATTTTGAATGAAATGACTCAGGGAAATATCGCTTTGCTGCATTTGCGAGATGCCATTTTACATCATCCCGATTTTCAGTCGGGTTCGGGTTCTTTATTAAATCTATCTCATTTTAATGAAAATCAGTCTATTAGCCTAAAACAACAATACAAATTCTTGTCTGTACCTCTTGAATTGGGGTGGACGCTAAACCCTGGCCGCATTTTTTCAGGAAGGGTAGCTTTGACAGCATTCACCGGGCTGAGTGTCGATGTATTTTTGAATAGCCGCTATGCCAATGACCGCTTGGCTAATAATTATACCTTTGACTCCGAAACAGCCTTTAGAAAACTTAGCCTGAGAGGAAAAATCGGGCTTCAACTAGAATACCGACACAATGCGCACTGGTCTACCATAGTTGAACCCACTTACAGCCGTACACTCCATTCACTCCACCCATCAAGTGATTATTTGAGCCTCCGTCCACAGTATTGGGGACTGAAAATGGGCTTGAAATATGCTTTTTTCTAGTATCTAAGCCGCAAAAGATAAAAGTATAAACCCTCTCTCCAGCCGCAAGATCGGGCATTTCCAAAACAAAACCACTCTCTCCAGCCGCAAGATCGGGCATTTCCAAAACGAAAC
>JANRIC010000090.1:0-21276 GCA_033765345.1 Microscillaceae bacterium | reverse complement strand
TTCTGGATAATTTTGTTTGTGTAAACTTACTTATTACACAAACATATTATATTTTGTTAAACCCAAAATTTTAAAAATAAATTTTCTTTTTTTAAAAATATGCAAATATTATTCTTTTTTACAACCTGAGTAGTAACGAATGAAAGACTTTTATGATGTTTACAAAATTCTATCAAGCCCAGAATATGACAAGGATATACTACAAGAAGCTATCTCAAATACCTTTAACGTAAGAAATACCCCTTATCACGCCGATCACCCAATATTTAACGATTCATTTATCCATGAGGATAGTTGTTTAAAACAATGGGAGACTTTTCTAAAAAAGTCAAATCTTGATACGAGTATTAAATTCCGAGAAGTATTAGACCTTATCAAAGAAATCTTAAAACCCATGTATGATAAATTGTAATATTATACCCAGATTAAAGTGATTTGCCTGATTTTCTTGATTGATTAGCTTGATTATTAATGATTTAAGAGCTAAAATTTCGGAAAACCACTTCGGTTTGAGTATAAGTTAAAATCAAAATTACTTTGATTGGATTCATCGTATAAACCTTCATAAAAACAGTTCCTCTTTCAAATTTTTATGGTTCTCCCCTGCACAATACTTTATCATGTGTTTAATCCTGATCTATCGCTGCAAACTTTCTCAACAAACCCGGAATGAAGATTTCCAAAGCTTCCGTAGTATCCGCATAAATTGCCAAATCACCAAATTCTTCTATTGAATATGTATACGCAAAGGCTTCAGGGCGGTAGGTGTCCAAGCGCATATCAGAAACAGTCTTTTGTGCTTCACGGCTTTTGAGGCGAGCTTTAATGACTTCTTCGGGGGCAGTGGTCTGCACCAAGATAAGTCGGATATGGGCTGCCCGAGTTGTTTGATGTAGAATTTCCATAAGTTCTTTTTGACGAAAGGTAGCATCCAAAATGACAATACCTTCTTGGCGGACTGTAGCCAGTCCTTCTTCCAAGAGTTTTTCATAAGTTTTTCGGCTCATTTCTTCGGAATAGACTCTTGGAACTTCCTCCAAAGGCGTTCTCTCAAAAGGATCAACGCCGGCCAAAGTCTTACGGATGAGGTCTGAATTGAGATGTTTGATAGGCAAGAATTCAGAGAGTGTTCTCGATAAGGTGCTTTTTCCGGTAGCTGTACCTCCCAGCACAGCAATAATGGTAGGCATTGAGCCCAATACGGCATATTTCAAAGCCCACTGATAATAATGCCGCGCTTTTTGTATGCTTTCTTCCTGGATTTTCGGGGCGATTTCGTGTTCTTGGGCTTTAAGGCTGTTGACCTTCCCACGAACGGCAGCTCGGTAGATTTTATAAAAATCCAGTAGTTCGGTCACTAAATCTTCTTCAAGCTTTGGGATGATCTTTTGTGCAAAATAATGTGCTATGTCATAGTGCCCCCGATACTCCAAATCCATCAGCAAAAAAGCCAGGTCATTCAACTGATCAATGAATCTAAAGCTTTCATTGAATTCTATACAATCAAAAATATGCACCTGATCATTCTCGAGATAAATGTGTTCGGAGCGTAAATCTCCGTGACAATCCTGGATTTTACCCTCGTCTATCCGCTTCAGAAGTAGGCCCTGGCGATGATTTAAAAATAACTCCTGTTTTTCAGTAATGATCTCACAAGCCCATATCGGAACGGTAAACCCTACAAACTCCTGCATACTTTTGAGATTATCCCTGATACTCACGCTGAGTTTTTCGGGTGTTCCCCAAGCAAGTACTTCTGGGCGTGGTTCCTGAGATTGATAAAAATCGCAGAGTTTCTCTACCAGCAAATCCATTTGTTGGAGCTTGAAATCCGGTTTTTGAATCAAATTCACCAGAAAACCGCTTTCTTGCATTCGGCGCATTTTGACAGCATAGTTGACTATCTCTCCCTCAATCGGCTCAAAATCAAGCCTTGAGCCGTCCCAATAAATCGGTATCACATCCTGATAAATTCCTTTGCTGAGTCTACGATTGAGCCGTAATTCTTCCAGACAGGCACTATGTCGTTGCGCTAAGGTGCTAAAATCCAAAAAACCGAAATTTACGGATTTTTTAAGCTTGTAAGCAAATTGATCGGTCAAGGCTATCACGGAGGCGTGCGTCTGAATCAATTGTACCTCATCGGGCTTTTCGGGATAAGACTGTGCTTGCCCTAGAAAATCCAGATATTGCTCAATTTCAGGTTGAATATGTGCCATGATTTAAAATTATTCTTGCTTTGTGAGAATAAGCATTTTTTGGGAGAAACCAAACCTTTTGATCAAAAGTATGTTAATAAAGCTAAATAAACAGCAATAAATCTACAATTAAATACTTCTATGAAATACCGCCCAGCAAGTATTTAAAAATTTATCCGCAAACTCAAGCTTTATAAATGATCGTGGACCAAAAATTACCCAAAGTGAATCAACCTGTATTTAAAATCTACCAAAGTGATTTTATTTGTGATGTTTGTGGAGAAGAGACCTGTATGGGGCTGATTGATCCTACTTCATCCGTCAAAAAAATTTGTGATATATGTCTGATTAATGGGCAGGAAAACGCGCTTCAAAGTTCTCAAAAACCTCCCCAAAAAAAAAAGTAAAAACTTCCTAAGGAATACAAATTGCCTTTAATTCTTCTAGATTTCCCTGAAAAGCATTAAAATCTACCAAACCGGCTATTCCATTCGCCTTGCCCTGATTGCTGTATTGCCAGAAATACCACTTGTGATCTGGGAGGTTGGTTTCGCTGCGTTCATATTGGGCAATCCAAAATTTATATTCGGAAAAATGACCAGCGAGGTATTTTCTGTAATAATTTAGGTTGGTATAAATGATCGGCTTGATTTTATAATGAGCTTTTACAATCCTGAGCCAGTTTTTTAGCCCTTTTCGAAGATTTTCGACCGAGTAACTTCCCGTAATTTCTATATCCAGCACCGGAGGTAAATCACCTGTTTCCAGTTGAACAGTCGATATAAAATGATCTGCCTGAAAATCCGATTTGATGTCAGGCTGGTAAAAGTGATAAGCACCCCGAATCAGTCCGTATTCTTTGGCCGATTGCCAGTTGGCGGCAAAAAGCCTGTCGCGGTGTGAATCCCCTTCGGTAGCTTTGATATAAACAAACTGAAAGCTAATCCCATTGATATTCATGCTGCTCAAATCCTCCCAGTCTATATCTTGCTGATAATGAGATATGTCGATCCCATGAACCTGGTATTGCCGAGGTATATAAATGCCAAAGTCGGTCAGATTGCGGGAACGGCGATCGTTTTGTTCTGACCTAAGTAATTTTTTGACATAATGTTCTATTTGCTTGCCGTACCGGGCAAAAATCACAAGGAGCAGGGCACAAAATAACAAAAACCATAAAAACTCATAGAAGCCGCTCCTGGGTTTGTTTCTTTTTCGGGCGATAGTCGTAAAATTTGAATTCGTGTGGCAATTTATGAATTTTTGGAATAATCTTCCTTGCTGTGTTTTGCTTTTTCGTTCCAATATTTTTCACGGGCTTCCTCGAGATTCAAACCATCGATGAAGTATGAAATGGCAGCCTCACCGATGCCCCAGGTAGTCGCAAAGGCAATTCCTGAAGAAATCAAACTCCCTCCGCCCGGCAGAATAAACTTGGCGATTGCCCTGGAAATCTCGCGCATCGCAAAACCAGCTCCAATATTGACTCCGAGAGCTGCCAAGAATTCTAGGGCAGACTGTTGGTTCAACTCACGCCCAGCGATGAATGCAATGCCTGTCACCATAGCGATTTGAGCACTTGTAAGCGGAATAATATCTGCAATAGGCAGGGGAATAGCTGCAATGCCTGCACAAAGAGTGGCAGAAGACCCAATGATTAAGCGGGCGGTTTGGCGTTGTACAGAACGCACTCGGCTGAGGCGTGCGAGCTCAAGCTGGGCATTTTTGGGTAAAACCTCCACCAGATACTCAATCAACAAGTCAATATTCCAGTAGCGCTGGCTCAGGAGCTTTCCATCCTTAAAACGCGCATAAGCAGATACAGGGAGGACGTGCATAAGCGGCAAGGACTGTCGATCAAAAGCCCTGGATAAGGCTTCTAGGGCTTGGGTGATGTGGGTTTGTTTTTCGTGGTCGTCGTAGGGTGGGCTGATTACATCGATGGGGTCAAGTTCGTCTACCTGTGTAACCAACGCCAAAACAGGTACTTGATACCGATGATACAATCGGATATGCTCAAGGATGAGCTGGATATTGCGGATGTCTTCGGCAATGCGGCTATCTACTTCTTTGGCTTTGCAGAGAAAAAGAATGACATCGGGATAGTCGGTTCTCAATACAGCCTTAATTTCATCGATAGCCTCCTGAAAATTGGCCGATTCGGGGCGGGTATGGTCACCCAGTCCACGGGTATCTAAGATTTTTAAAGTTCCTCGATGGCTTTGATAGGCATACCATTGCGCCTGGCCGGTTTGGGAGGTCACAGAACCCACTTCGGCAATCGGTTCGGCAAAAATAGCATTGACCAGGGAGGATTTACCGGCACCCCTTCTACCGAGGATCATAATTTTAGGTGGACGAGATTTCATAATCATTTCTTTGATAATTTCCAGTTCTGCTTTAAGGGTATTACGGGTAGCGGCTGGCAATATGACCAGGGCTTTTTCAATAATATTGATCAGATCGGCAATATTTTGGGGATCATTCATAGATTTCAGAGATTTAGACAGATTAAAGATAATGAAATATCTTTTATTTTTGCACATCTCAAAAGACTGTCTATGAAAACAATCTTACTTTTGGCTTTATCCAATACCTTTATGACCTTTGCCTGGTATTGGTATCTTAAATTTGAACACCTAGCCCTCTGGAAGGTCATCCTGATCAGTTGGGGAATAGCCCTTTTAGAATACAGCCTAATGGTACCTGCCAATCGAATCGGATACACCATTTTCACGGGTTTCCAACTCAAAATCATCCAGGAAATTGTGAGTATAAGTGTTTTTGTGGTTTTTGCCCTGGTTTACCTCCGCGAAAAACCCAACTGGAATTATGTACTAAGTTTCTGTTTTATTTTGCTGGCGGTGTATTTTGCTTTTAGGAAGGGATAGAGATAATTATCCTCAAAATCCCTATCTTTGTTTAAAATCTAAAACCATGAGCAAAAAACTTATCCGTTTTGATTGGGCTATCAGGCGATTGCTGCGTAATAAGGCGAATTTTGTGATTTTGGAGGGTTTTCTGAGTGAATTGCTTTTTGAAGACATCAAAATCCATAAAGTCCTCGAGAGCGAAGGCAATCAGGAGGACGCTTACGACAAATTCAATCGGGTGGATTTGCTGGTTGAAAACAGTCAGGGAGAATTACTCATTATTGAGGTGCAAAATAACGATGAATTGGATTATTTCCACAGAATCCTCTATGGTACTTCCAAACTCATAACCGAATACCTTGATTTGGGGGAGGCTTATGAGCAATTGAAAAAGGTGATTTCGGTCAATATCGTGTATTTTGATCTAGGGCAGGGCGAAGATTATCTGTACCGAGGACAGACAAGCTTTCTGGGAATGCACACCCACGATTTACTTCATCTTAGCACAAAGCAGCAAGAGTATTTCAAAAAAGAAAGTATAGAAAGTATCTTCCCGGAATATTACCTCATTAAAGCCAATAACTTTGATGATGTAGCCAAAGATACTTTGGATGAATGGATTTATTTTTTTAAAAATAGTGAGGTAAAGGATGAATTCAAAGCTAAAGGTATTCAGAAAGCCAAAGAAACTTTGGATACCATGAAGCTTTCTAAAGAAGAGCAAAAAAACTACAAACGCTATCTCGAGAATCTAAGCTACCAAAAAAGTATGATGAATACTGCCAAATTTGAGGGTGAACTCGCCGCCAAAGAAGTTGAAGAAGAAATCAGAGAAAGCGAAAGAAAAAATACACAAATTCAAATCGCCAAAAATGGACTTGAAAAAGGCTATCCCCTGGAAATGATCGCCGATATGACCGGGCTAAACCTGGAGGAAATAGAAAAAATTCAACAAGAAATCAAAATCAAAAAATAAACGCCCTTGACCAAAAGCCCCCTCCGATACCCCGGCGGCAAAAGCAGAGCCGTTCCGCTAATTGCTACCTTAGTTCCTGATTTTGAAGAATTCAGAGAGCCTTTTTTGGGGGGCGGTTCAGTGTTTATTTATTTGAGGCAGCAATTTCCCGATAAAAAATTCTGGGTCAATGACCTCTACCCGGAGCTTTTTAAATTCTGGGAATATGCCCAAAAAGATGTGGAAAAACTGATTCAGAAAATCTACGAATGGCGCAAAAAATACCCAGTAGGCAAAGAACTGTACCGCTTCTTGAATGAAAATCTAGACCATTTTAATGACCTGGAAAGAGCTACTGCTTTTTTTATCTACAATCGTATTACTTTCTCAGGCACAAGCCTGAGCGGCGGCTTCAGCGAAAGGGCTTTCCAAGAGCGATTTACAGAAAGCAGCATTCAAAGACTCCAGCCTTTCGGACAGTTAATCCAAAATGCAAAAATCACTAACCTAGATTATGAATTATTGCTCAAGGCAGACGGCGAAAACGTCTTTATCTTTTTAGACCCGCCCTATTACTCAGCCACCAAATCAGCCCTCTATGGCAAAAACGGCCACCTTCACAAGGGATTTGATCACGAAAGGTTTGCCGAAAATATGCGAAATTGTAAACACAACTGGCTTATCACCTACGACGACTGCGAAACCATCAGAGTACTCTTTGACTTTGCGCACATCTTCCCCTGGGATCTGACCTACGGCATGCGTAATGTCACCGAAGGCGGAAACCAAACCGGCAAAGAACTTTTTATCTCTAACTATCTTGAGTCTTTGCCTGGTCCCAAAGGGCAATTGAATTTGTTTGATGACCGGAAAATTAACCCATAGGTTTTTTGATTTCAAACTATCTTGCAGTATCTTGTCAAATCAAAACCTTATGCTCGTATGAAAACTATCTATTTATTGTTCTTTTACCTCATTTTCATATCATATAGTTTTGCTCAGAAACAAAAGGTCTGGCTCGATGCGGACACAGGCAACGAAATGGACGACCTCTATGCCATTGTGAGACTCGTCAAAGAACCTTCCATTGAGTTGATTGGGCTGAGTTCGGCACACTTCAACAATGCAGACTTGCTTGTTTTTGAGAAATGGAATGGTTACGAAGCCAAAGGGCTGAATACTGTCATCGAGAGCCAGAAACTCAATGAACAGATTATCAGGGCTTTGAACCGCTCCGACATTCCACACCCTATAGGAGCCGACCGACAAATCGGACGCGCTTGGGGGCAGCAAGACCCCCGTGACTCTCCAGCAGCACAGGCCATCATCTCCGCCGCCAAACAAATGCCCATAGGCGAAAAACTACACATCATAACCATTGGTGCTCTGACCAATATCGCCTCTGTACTGATACTCGCCCCTGAAATTATGCCTAAAATCACGGTTTATTCTCTAGGAGCAAAGTATAAAGCCCAAACCAAAGTCTGGGACAAAAGCGAATTCAACATCCGTAATGACCTCAATGCATTTGATTATCTACTCAATCTCGAGGGCTTAGATCTGGTTATGATGCCCATCGATGCCGCTTTTCCTTTGCAATTTCAGCGGGACGAGGTATACAACCGCCTGGACGAAAACAAAGAAATAGAGAAAATCTTGGAAGACCGCTGGCGTGAACACAACCCGCAGGATGCTACCCGTATCATGTGGGATTTGGCTCTGGTGGAAGCCTATCTCAAACCCGAAATGGCACAAATCAAAACCGTCAGAACTCCTCCTGAAAATAAAGCACGAAAAATCAAAGCTTATGTCAAAATTAACGAAAAAGCACTAGCAGATGATTTTTGGGAGAGCTTGAAGAAATAAAAAGGCTTAATTAGATTTAGAAATATCTTCTAAGCCTTATCCATGACACGTTTTCTAATAACTTGTCATTCAATACAAAATTATAATCAAGAACTGTCATTCCAACGGCAGGAAATCTACGCGCTGCTTGAAACAGACGCTAATATTCCTCCTTACATCAAAATGACAAAATAAAATTAGCGGGATTTCATTGTATTTGATGCGCTTTTATAAATTGTTTTCTCTTGGATTGCGACCCAAACACCGGAATATTACTGTTTTGTGTGCTTAGGAGCCAGAAAAATCATCTGTTAAATATCAAATTTGAGGTTCTGAGTGAGCTTTCTGAGGTTTTCTCGATCAAATTTGAGGTTTTTTCAGGCTTTTTTGAGGTTTTCTCGATCAAATTTGAGGTTTTTTCAGGCTTTTTTGAGGTTTTTTCGATCAAATTTGAGGTTTTTTCAGGCTTTTTTGAGGTTTTTTCGATCAAATTTGGTTTTTTTTTGATCTAATTGAAGGTTTTTTCGATCAAATTTGAGGTTTTTTCAGGCTTTTTTGAGATTTTTTCGATCAAATTTGAGGTTCTGAGTGAGCTTTTTGAGGTTTTTTCGATCAAATTTGAGGTTTTTTCAGGCTTACAAACTGATTTTGGAATATTTCAAACCATTTATATAAACTATCTGAATCTAAAATTATGAAAACGCTCATTCACACACCTACAAACAAACTTGAGAACAGTCTTGATTTTTATCAAAAACTGGGTCTTAAACAAATTTCAGAAGCCCCTATCATCTTTACGGATGGTAAAGCTGTGATAGAAATTAACCCGGACAGGTTCGCACGCCCCGGAATTAAACTTTATCAACATTCCTGGGAAAAAGAAGCCGAAGCAATCAAAGAAATCACTGCCCTTAGCAAATATGAAACGGGCTACCTGCTCAGCGACCCCAGCGGGGTTTGGATTTATTTGGAAGAAACTGAATTGACACTGAATTTTGAGCCTTCTGAGCAGTCTTTTAGCACCCTGGGCAATTATGCCGGGCTAAGTATTGAGACTACAGATATACAACGTGCCACCGATTTGTATGAAAAACTGGGATTTACACAGATTGCCGGAGCAGTTGATCAGGGTTTTGTTTCTTTGACACTTGGGGATTTTGGACTGAACCTGATGCGCCCGCTGATGTGTCCTCACCTGTTTTTTAACCCCTCGATGACCTATTTTAACGGCAAGATCAATAACCCAATCGTCATCGAGAGTATCCGTGCCTTGCACATCCCCATTACAGAAGAAATCACACATTTCAACCAAGAAGGGATTGTAGATAATATCATCGTCCGTGATCCGGGTGGGTATGGATTTTTTATTTTTAACGATTAAAAAAACACCAGTTTTTTATGAAATTACTTGAAACTAATGTATTTATATAAAGGGCAACGACGAGGTCGCCTCGAGCGACTTCGTCGTTTGGAGTGCCTACTCAATGCACGGAAACGTCTGCTCAACTCACAGGTGTTTTGCCTTTACTTGTATCTGCACCATAACCGTCAGGTTAAGCCCCAACCTGTCATCCTGTAAAGGAACTTGTTTAATCCCACCGAATCGTAATTTGTAAAAAGTTCCTGTCTTTACGACAGGATGATAAGGTTTTTTGATTGTCAATGAGTTATGTTTTTTCGCCTTTGCTTGTATCTGCACTATCTGCCTGTATCTAAACTGCTACCTCATTTTCCCGCAGTGCTTCATTGAGCGAGGTCTTCAAATCGGTGCTTTCTTTGCGTTGCCCGATGATGAGTGCTGCGGGCACTTGATATTCGCCTGCCGGAAATTGTTTGGTATATGAGCCTGGGATCACCACGGAGCGCGGAGGCACAAATCCCTGATAGATTTTGGGTTCGCTTCCTGTGACATCTATCACCTTAGAGCTGCCCGTTAGCGTTACATTGGCACCTAGTACTGCTTCTTTGCCTACCCTTACACCTTCTACCACGATACAGCGCGAACCTATAAAAGCACCGTCCTCGATAATCACAGGGGCAGCCTGTAGAGGCTCCAGTACGCCCCCAATGCCTACACCTCCGCTGAGGTGTACGTTTTTGCCAATTTGTGCACAGCTACCTACTGTAGCCCAGGTATCTACCAAAGTACCGCTATCTACATAAGCCCCAATATTGACATAAGAAGGCATCAGTACTACGCCCGAAGCCACAAAAGAACCGTAGCGTGCCAGTCCGTGCGGCACCACACGTACACCCAGGGCTGCAAAGCCTTTTTTGAGCGGGATTTTATCGTGAAATTCAAAAGCACCTACCTCGATGGTTTGCATTTTTTGCAAAGGGAAATAGAGAATCACCGCTTTTTTGATCCATTCATTCACCTGCCATTCGCCGTTTTCAAGGGGTTCAGCCACACGGATGCTGCCTTTGTCCAGTGAAGCTATCACAGACTGGACGGCCTCTATGGTTTGTTCTTCTTTGAGGAGGGAGCGATCTTCCCAGGCATTTTCTATAATTTCTCTGATTTCCATAAAGATTTGATTAAAAGTTAAAGAATTCAATGGAAGCCCAAATATCTGTTTTCGCCTTCAATTTTCAAAAAAAGATTATTCAAGTATGTTGAGCTGCCTGAATAATTTTGCTGTGGTTTTTCCGCAAGGGTTTGCGAGAGTTTCTAGGCATTTTATTTTCAGTAAGAAGCCGTTTTAAGAAAAAACTTCTAAGAAATAATCATCCGAAATCCCTGTATTCACCAACATAAATTCGTATCTTGAAAAAAAAAACACTCATATTATTTTTACTCATGGAAGCACTGATCAAAAAAATCGCCGAAGCGGCTGATATTTCAGAAGATAAAGCCAAAATCGCTGCCGAGGCTGCTATTGAATTTATCAAAGAACGCGTAGCCCACAGTATCGATACCAAAGTAGAGCAGGCCGTCAAAAATATGGCCTGGACGATCAAAGCCGAGGTTCACGAAGCAGTGACTGGCGAACCGGCTGCCACATTCACAGAGAAATTCTCTGAATTTGCCGAAGATGCCAAAGAAAAACTAGGAGATCTTGCCGAAGATACCAAAGAAAAACTAGGGGAATTTGCCAAAAGTGCCAAGAGCTTTTTTAGCGGATTGGGAGCCAAAAAAACCAAAGAAGTAGACAAAAAAGAAGATGATACTTCTGAGGAAGAAAAAAAAGATTAAATAAAAGGAATGACACGGATTTTCATAGTTAAATCCGTGTTATAATCAATAACCTGTATTAATTATGCCAGCAATTTTGCCCTTTTGAGGAGCATTATCTCCATACATCGTCATCAATATTTTTTAAAGCTTACCTTCGGCTTTTTTTGTCCAATATCTCACCAACCCCGTTACACTCATCCAGGCGGGGTTAGCTGCTTGATACTGAGCAATTTCAACTTCTGACATCTCTCTTTTTTTAAGTTCTTCCAGGGCAAGTTCATCAAACTTAGGGGTCATCTCTTCAATACTTTCTCCGGCATCTAGGTGCTCTTTGACCCAGGCAGCCAGGGTATCGATATTGGTGGTTAAGGCATCCAGGTGTGCATCTACCTGTGTAACTGCTCCATAATGAGTCAGATAAAAGGCTTTGGCTTTGCGGCTACGAAGAAGCTCGATGGATTCTTTCCAGACCTCGATGTTGATATCCGGGGGAGGTAGAGGAGCAACAACGGGACCTTCGCCGATTTGTACGCCAGCTACATCTCCTGTAAAGATAATTCCGCCCATTTCCCAGGCAATGTGATGGTTGGCATGACCGGGAGTATGCCAGGCAGTAAACTTAAGATTACCGATTTGAACGACTTCTTCGTGGGCGATCGGTTGCAGCTGTTTTTTGGGAATGGCTTTCATCTCGCCCCAAAGAGTATCCATTTTATCTTGATAAATCCTTTTGGCAGATTCCATCAGTTTGGAAGGGTCAGCCAAATGATCTACTCCAAAGGGATGGACGTATATGGTGGCTTCATTTTGTGCAAAAGCCCAGGCTGCGCCGGCATGGTCAAGGTGAATGTGCGTAAGTAATACGTGTTTGATATCTTCTACTTTATAGCCGGCAGCCTCAATGCCTTCTTTAAGAGCTTCAAAACAGGAATGCGGGCCGGTCTCTATCAACACGGGTCCCTGGCCGCTTTCAATTATATAAGCCGCAATGGTGCAAGCATTTTTTTGGAATTCTAAATCAATGGTTATTATCATAATTGTGCAGTGTTAAGCGCTGTACTTGCTGATATTATTGGATAATTACACAGCAAAGATTATTTAATCTAAAATATATTAAGAGCAAAACAGTCTTAAATTAATGTGCAATTAAATGAATTAAAATTTGATTCAAAAGAATAAATATAGCTACTTTGTATAAATCTTTTGATTTTTATGAATCAATTATCCCAAAAATATTCAAAAAATTTTTGCGGTCTAGCTATCCAAGCAAAATTAATCAAATTTATTTGAAAACTTAAACGCTTGATTAAAAGCGTTTTATAATATAAATTATTGGTGTCTTCTAAATCTCTTTGTACTATGAATTCCAATCCTGGTTTCTCCTGGATTTTGCTAATGGCCTGGCGTGATACCCGTAAAAATCTGGGTCGCCTCTTGCTTTTTATTTCTTCTATCATCCTGGGAATTGCCGCTTTGGTAGCAATTAATTCTTTTGGAGATAATCTACGCAATGACATCGAAAATGAAGCCAAAGAATTGTTAGGAGCAGATTTTGAAATCGGCGGCCGTCAGCAACCAAGCCCGGTAATTAAGGCTATTTTGGATTCTTTGGAAGGGCTAAGTGTTCGGACAGCACACGAAATCAGTTTTGCTTCTATGATTTTATTGCCCAAAAGCCAAGCCACACGCCTAGTGAATGTAAGAGCTTTGGAAGGTGATTTCCCTTTTTATGGTGATATTGAAACCAAACCCTCGGCTGCGAATAAAAATTTTAGAAAATCCAAAAAGGCATTGATTGATAAAACCGTTTTGCTACAGTTTAATGCGGTTTGGGGCGATCCTATCAAAATAGGAAATGCTACTTTTACCATTGAAGGGGAGCTGGAAAAAGCTCCCGGACAAAACAATATTGCTTCTACCGTAGCACCTAAGGTGTATATTCCGATGCGTTATTTGAAAGAAACCGATTTGGTCAAAAAGGGAAGCCGCCTGGTCTACAGATACTATTTTGAATTCAAACCCGGCGTAGACCCTGAAAAGATTTCAGACCTCATCAAAGATAGATTGCGCAAGGAAGATTACGGGCTAGAGACCGTGGCTTCTCAAAAAGAAGATTTGGGAGATGCTTTTTCTTTCCTGACTCGCTTTTTAAATCTGGTAGCCTTTGTAGCTTTGCTCCTCGGCTGTGTAGGAGTGAGTAGTGCTGTACAAATTTATCTCAAGGAAAAGCTAAATACCGTAGCCGTATTGCGTTGCTTGGGAGCCAAAGGCAATCAGACATTCTGGATTTATCTCCTGCAAATCCTGGGAATGGGCTTGGTGGGATCGGTATTAGGGGCTATTGTAGGGAGTTTTATCCAGGTGATTCTGCCGGAAGTCCTCAAAGATTTTTTGCCTTTGGAAGTTAGTTATTCGGTCTCCTGGCCGGCCATTTTTCAGGGAATACTGATTGGAGTGAGTATTGCAGCTCTTTTTGCGCTGATTCCTTTGCTAAGTGTTCGGAAGATATCGCCTTTACGTACGCTAAGGGCATCTTTTGAAGAGGGAAACCTCCACCGTGACCCGATTAGATGGCTGGTGTATTTGCTTGTTGTAGGTTTTGTGTATGGATTTTCTTATATACAAATCCGTAGCCTTCAGGAATCGCTGTATTTTACTTTATTTATTGTTTTTTCATTTTTCTTATTAGGAGGGGCGGCGAGGTTGCTGATGTGGCTGGTTAGGCGTTATTTTCCAGTTTCCTGGAATTACGTCTGGAGGCAAGGTTTGGCTAATTTATACCGCCCTAATAATCAGACCCTGATTCTAATCGTAAGTATTGGGCTGGGTACGGCCTTGATGAGTACTTTGTATTTTATTCAATCACTTTTGTTGAGTCAGGTTTCGCTTTCGGATCGGGATAATCAACCGAATATGATTTTATTTGATATACAAAGCGACCAAATCGAGTCTGTAGCCGAACTTACCCGGGAAAGCAAACTGCCTGTTTTACAAGAATTACCCATTGTGGCGATGAGATTGGCCGAATTCAAGGGCAAAACCCGCACAGAACTGCTAAATGACTCCATCCTGGATTTGCCTAGAGATGTTTTAAACAGAGAATATCGGGTCACCTATCGTGATACTTTGGACATCAACGAAAAGCTGGTGGAAGGAAAACTAGGCAAGGCTATTACTTCACCCAAAGATACGATTTACGTGTCTGTTTCTCAGGATCATGCTCGAAGGATGAAAGCTAAAGTCGGTGATGTGATTGTATTTAATGTACAAGGGGCTATTGTCAAAACAGTGATTGGAAGCATCCGCAAGCTAGACTTGACCCGTTTTCGGACGAGCTTCACGTTTCTATTTCCAAGTGGGGTTTTGGAGAAAGCTCCTCAGTTTCACGTATTGATTACTCGCGTAAATTCAGATCGTCAATCAGCCGAATTTCAGCAAAAACTTATTCGGGAGTTCCCTAATATATCAGTAGTGGATATATCACTGGTGCTCAAGACCGCCGAAGAGATCTTGGATGAAGTCTCTTTTGTGATTCGATTTATGGCCTTATTCAGCATCCTGACGGGTTTGATCGTATTGGTAGGTTCAGTCATGATCAGTAAGTTTCAGCGCATTCAGGAAAGTGTATTGTTACGCACATTGGGAGCTAATCGACGACAGATTGTATACATTACTTTGTTAGAATATTTCTTTTTGGGAAGCCTGGCTGCCCTTACTGGCATTGCACTTTCGCTTATAGCTACCTGGGCTTTGGCTGTGTATAGCTTTGACGTAACGTTTAGCCCTGATCTGACACCTGTGATATATATTTATTTGATCATCACCGGGCTGACTATGTCTATCGGTATGCTCAATACCCGAAGTATACTCAATAAACCTCCTTTGGAAGTCCTGAGAAATGAAGTAGCATGATGGAGAGTCGATAGTCCGTAGTTCGTAGTCCATAGTCCGTAGTCGATAGTCTGTCTATGGACTATCGTCTATCGTCTATGGACTAACTTTAGATTCCTTGCAGAAATATTTTCGGAATTATCGCTTAACTTTGGCCTTATATAAAGCGAAATTGTATGCAATATTGTAAGTTTATTTTCTGGGGATTGATTTTATGTCCTCTTTTAGCATCGGCACAAAGCAAAAAACTATATCAGACCTACACACAGGCGAAGCAAGCTTTTATACAAAATCAGTATGAAACAGCCAACTCTCTTTTCGCATTGGTCACACAATCCGGGGAAGAAAACCAACTGGTGGAATACGCTTATTATTATCTAGCTCTTTCTGCTCAGAAAAAAAATGATCTTAAGTCGGCTCAACAAAATTATCTCCGGCTTTTGGAAAGATACCCCAATTGGGCAAATCGAGATGAGGTATATTATGCCCTGGCAGATATTGCCTTTCAAAACCAGGATATCGAGTCGGCACTCAATTATCTCAATAAGATTCAGGCAACTGATTTTCAGAGAGATATTTATCATATCAAAGGGTATTATATTTCCAGAATGGAAACCACACCCCTCCGTCTTCTCCAACAAAACCTACCCCAGGATACGCTGATAGCTCAGATTCTGGTAGATAAAATTGCAGCCCGTTCTGAAAATATGGATGAAATCGCTTTTATGAACGAACTCATACGCGAACTTAAGCTGCAAAAACCTGATAAACGGCGCATTGATCGTTTCCAATACATCCGAGAAACTTACAAAGTGGCTGCGATGCTTCCTTTTGATTTTGACAAACTCCGAAAAAGAGAATATACAAGTCTAAGCAAAATTGCCGTCAGTATGTATCAGGGTATTCGCCTTGCTTGCAAAGAACTGGATTCTTTGCTGAGTGTGGATATCAAATTATTTGCCTATGATGTGCGAAAAGAAAATACAAACTCACTCAACGAAATGATCTCCAGGCACGAATTTGATGACATGGACTTTATCATCGGTCCGCTTTTCCCGGATGAGTTTAAAAAAATGGCTGACCTGGCCGCCACCCAAAAAATCAATATGATTAATCCGATTTCGGACGATGCCAAATTGCTGTACAATGAGTTTACTTACCTTTTTCGTCCGACAGCCGAATCTCAGGCAGAAAAAGTTGCTCAATTTGTTGCACAAAAATTCTCTTCAAAAAACACCCTGATATTTTATGATAATCTGACTGCTAATCAGGAGCTTGCCGTTCAATTTCAGAAAAAAGCCGAAGCAGAGGGCTTAAAAGTGCTTGCTTCTCAAAAGGTAAATACCTTTGATCTGGCCAAAATCGCTGAGGTCTTAGATCAATTCAAAAACTCCAGCATCGGAAGTATTTTAGTAAGTAGTACCAGTTCTTTGGTGGCCGAAGAAATACTCAAAGTCCTGCGAGAAAAATACATAAACGCACCTCTTTTTGTGCCGGATGCCTGGCTGAGTAAGTTCAATTCTATTGATCTACTGATTTATGAAAATCAACAGGTACATTTTATTTCGCCTGAATACCTCAATACAGAAAGTGCAAGAGCAAGCCAATTTATCAAAAATTATAAAAACTTTAATTTACAAGATGATGAAGACCCGGATATCTACGCCTTCCTGGGTTATGAAATGATGTATTATTTCGCAAACCTGCTCCAGAAATTCGGCACCAAAACCAATTATCGTACTCAACTGAACGCTCAAGGACTTCAAGTAGGAAAATTGGTAGAAGGCATCGATTTTTCTAACAAAAACGATAATCAATTTGTCCCTATCCTAAAAATTGTAAATGGACAAACCCAATTGGTGAACAAACCGAAATAGCAACTTGTGTGAGGTGTCGGGTGTTGGATGTTGGGTGTTGGGTGTTGGGAGTGAGGTGTTGGGAGTGAGGTGTCGGGAGTGGGGTGTCAGGAGTATTAATCAAAAAATCATACAAATCAGAAAAATCATAGTTAAGACATAAAAATCATAGTTAAGACAAAGCATGAATATTGATACCAGTAAAGCACTTTTTGAGAAAGCCCAGCATTTTATACCTGGGGGGGTCAATTCTCCGGTAAGGGCGTTTAGAGCGGTAGGAGGCAACCCGATTTTTATCAAATCTGCTAAAGGACCTTTTGTGTACGATGAAAACGGCAACCAATACATTGAATTGATCAATTCCTGGGGACCTATGATCCTGGGGCATGCCCACGAAATTATAGAAAATGCTGTGATAGAAGCAGTTCGCGGATCTTTATCTTTTGGCGCACCCACTGCAAGAGAGATTGAAATGGCTGAGTTGATCGTCTCTATGGTACCCTCTATAGAAAAAGTACGTATGGTCAATTCCGGCACCGAAGCCTGTATGAGTGCTGTCAGGGTAGCGCGCGGATTTACTGGAAGATCAAAAATTATCAAATTTGAGGGTTGTTATCACGGACACGGAGATGCTTTTTTGATCGCTGCGGGGAGTGGCGCCATCACGATGGGTACACCTGATAGCCCAGGAGTGACTCCTGGCACGGCTCAAGATACTTTATTAGCACCCTATAATGACCTACAAGCCGTTAAAAATCTGACAGCGGCCAATCCTAGACAAATAGCTGCCATCATCGTAGAGCCCGTAGCCGGAAATATGGGGTTGGTTATTCCTCAACCGGGTTTCCTAGAAGGACTGCGTGAACTCTGTGATCGAGAAGGCATTGTACTCATTTTTGATGAAGTCATGACAGGCTTTAGGCTTGCCCCTGGTGGTGTACAAGAACTGCTCAAAATCACCCCGGATATGACTACACTGGGTAAAATCATTGGTGGAGGAATGCCTGTGGGTGCTTATGGCGGCAAAAAAGAAATTATGGATTGTGTGTCGCCAGTTGGGCCGGTGTATCAGGCTGGTACACTTTCTGGTAATCCCGTAGCCATGGCAGCCGGGCTTGCTGTACTCCATTATTTGCGGGATAACCCCAATATTTATTCTGAACTCGATGGCATTTCTGCCCGAATTACCCAGGGTTTTCAACAAAGTATGGACAAATTGGGCTTGAAATACACCATCAATCGCCTGGGCTCGATGTACAGTATTTTCTTTTGTGCAACCCCTGTGACTGATCTCGAATCTGCCAAGGCTGCCGACTTAACACGATTTGCTCGTTATTTTCAGGCAATGCTTCATCGGGGAATCTATCTGGCTCCTTCTCAATTTGAAAGCTTATTTCTTTCTATTGCGCTCAAAGAGGAGCACATCCATCGAATCATCCAGGCCAATGAGGAAGCTCTTCATGAAATCCACTGAGTAAAAGCTTGGTGTAGGCTGTGCGGAGTACGAGTCAAAAACTTGCACAAATCATTTAAACCGCCGTTTGGACAATTATGAAATTACGTACCTGGTTTCGTTATACCTTACTTTTTTTGTTGGGGATGATTACGCTGATCCTCCTGATTTATACCCGCTTTGATATTCCTGTGGAAAAGCTCAAAGCCAAATATACCAATGAAGAGTCGGAGTTTATAGCGATTCAGGGCATGCAGATACACTATCGAGATGAGGGCAAGGGAATACCTTTGGTGCTTTTGCACGGGACTAGTGCCTCACTCCATACTTGGGAAGCCTGGACTCAGGTACTCAAAAAAAACTATCGGGTACTTCGTTTAGACTTACCAGCTTACGGGCTTACTGGCCCGCATCCTCAGCGAAAGTATGATCTCAATATGTATTTGAGCGTTTTACACGAATTTTTTCAGAAAAAAGGCATCCGAGAATTTTATCTAGGGGGCAATTCCTTTGGAGGCTTACTCGCCTGGGAATACGCCCTGGCTTACCCTCAAGAAGTTCAAAAAATGATCCTGGTAGATGCTTCCGCTTATCCCTCCAAAAGAAAATCTCCCTGGGTATTCAGGCTCGCCAAAATACCCGTGCTGAATCAAATCGTGCGTTATGTCACACCCAAATTCTTTTTTAAAAATAATCTGGAACAGGTCTATGGCAATGATGCCAAAATTACGGATGAACTTCTGAATCGTTATTATGAATTAGGACTTCGGGACGGCAACAGACAAGCCTTTATTGACCGAATTCAGCACATTTCTAAAAATCACCACGAGCAAATCAAAAACATTCAGACTCCCACACTCATTCTTTGGGGAGAAAAAGATACCTGGATTCCCCTGGAAAACGGACAAAAACTGGATGCTGATCTGCCTAACTCAAAACTTATCGTTTATCCTGGTTTGGGGCATGTGCCTATGGAAGAAGACCCTGAAACAACTGTAAAAGATGTGGCAGATTTTTTGAAAAATCCCTGAAAAGTTTTGAAAAAATCTGTGGGATTCGTGTGAAAATTCTTCTCATTTACCTAAAACATAAAAAATCTTATGGAAAGAACCTTTAGATTTGGGGAAGACCATCTAAGCATTGGGCTTGCCAAAGACCTCGCTGAACATAAGGTACAGGGCATGTTTTCTGCCGATACCCTCGCAAAAATCAGCCAAAGCCAACAATTTGTACAAGAAATAGCTCAAGGCGAAGAAGCCGTTTATGGCATCAATACCGGGTTTGGTCCTCTGTGCACTACCCGCATTTCGCCGCCAGAGACCGTTACGCTGCAATTGAACCTCATTCGCAGCCATAGTGTGGGTGTGGGGGAGTTTATCCCTCCTGAAATTACGCGATTGATTCTGCTCACCAAGATTCATGCCCTGGCTCAGGGTTATTCAGGGCTTAGCTTCGAGACCATAGAGCGTTTGTTGTGGCATCTGGATCAAGATTGCCTGCCTGCCATCCCTTCGCAAGGCTCGGTAGGAGCTTCGGGCGACCTGGCGCCCCTGGCACACATGGCACTCTGCCTGATCGGAGAAGGGCAGGTATTTTGGAAAGGCAATTTGACAGACACCAGCAAAGTATTACAAGCACAGGGATTAGCCCCTCTATCCTTAAAAGCTAAAGAAGGTTTAGCCTTGATCAATGGTACACAGTTTATCCTGGCCTATGCCGTAGAAGTTTGTGCGATGTTTTTTAATTTGTTGGAAACTGCCGACATCATCGGTGCTTTGAGTCTGGATGCTTTTGAAGGTTCTGTGCGACCTTTTTTGGAAATTTTACACCAACTTCGCCCTTATTCGGGGAGCAGACTGGTGGCTCAAAGACTGACCCGATTGCTGCAAGGCTCCGAGATATTAGAATCCCATCAGGATTGTGCCCGTGTGCAAGACCCTTATTCCTTTCGTTGTATGCCTCCGGTACACGGTGCCTCCCGCAATGCCTGGCTGCATTTGAAACAAATAACCGAAATTGAGCTGAATTCCGTCACGGATAATCCCATCATAGTAGGCCGGGGGCAGGCTTTAAGCGGAGGTAATTTTCATGGGCAACCCCTGGCTTTGCCGTTGGATTATGCGGCTTTGGCTGCTGCCGAACTGGGTAATATCTCCGACCGAAGGTCATATCTGCTCCTGGAGGGCAAATACGGACTTCCCAAATTATTAATGCAGGATGTAGGGCTGAAGTCTGGTTTTATGATTCCGCAATATACTTCGGCAGCTCTGGTATCCGAAAACAAAACGCTGTGTTTCCCTGCTAGTGCCGACAGCATCCCTACTTCCCTGGGGCAGGAAGATCATGTATCTATGGGCGCATTCAGTGGACGCAAAGCATGGATGATCCTCAAAAATATCGAGAATATCCTGGCAGTAGAGCTACTTTATGCCGGGCAGGCACTGGATTTTCGCCGTCCGCTACGCTCCGGTTTTCTGTTGGAAGTTTTGCATACCCATCTGCGGGATTTTGTAGCTTTTGCCGAAGATGATCGCATCTTATATCCTGATATTCAGCGCATCCAACAAGAGATTCATCAAGAAAGCATCCGACTTCTCATCAATCAAAAAGCCTGGGAGTCCGGCATTCATCTTCACGAAGATTTTGAAGAGATGCTGTTGGATTAGCTAAAATCGTTTGCTGAAGAAGTTAAAACGCTTGCTGAAGAAGTTAAAACGCTTGCTGAAGAAGTTAAAACGCTTGCTGAAGAAGTTAAAATGCTTGCTGAAGAAGTTAAAACGCTTGCTGAAGAAGTTAAAACGTTTGCTGAAGAAGTTAAAATGCTTGCTGAAGAAGTTAAAACGTTTGCTGAAGAAGTTAAAACGTTTGCTGAAGAAGTTAAAACGTTTGCTGAAGAAGTTAAAACGCTTGCTGAAGAAGTTAAAACGCTTGCTGAAGAAGTTAAAACGTTTGCTGAAGAAGTAAAATTGTTTGCTGAAGAAGTTAAAACGTTTGCTGAAGAAGTTAAAACAATAACAAGCACGAGAT
>JANRIC010000087.1:0-11135 GCA_033765345.1 Microscillaceae bacterium | reverse complement strand
TGTAATGGGATAGTAAACTTTCAAGGTAGTTTAAAAGTGTCATATTAGCTTATTTTTGACCTTAAATAACAAAATTTATCTCAGTTTTTCAATATTTTTGCCTCTTATCTTTATTCTTAATAGTTTTCCGAAGTTATCAGTTAAATCATATTAAAACAAGTGTAAAAAATATTCATTACTTAAATAATTACTTTTGATAAATGTTTCTGTTAAAAATATAGGATACAGATGATTTGCCCAACGAGTGTCTGTACCATAACAAACAGGATTTCTTTCATTGAATAAATTAGCACTTATCATATCAACTTCATCAGTACCAATTACATGATTATCATCAGTAATTATTTTTTCAACTTTTATTACTCCTGCAAACGGACTTTCCGAGTATTTCAGTTCACGTATTCGAATAAACCAAACTGTAAAATTAACCTTTCCAATTGTATCATGGTGGTATTTATAAGCAGGTGTCCTATGTCCAATTGGCAACTGAGAAATTGAAACAGCTAAACTTTTTTGATTTTTATCTTTTAAATTCTCAATATTAAAAGATTTAGAAACACCTACCACTTTTCGATAGTTACTAATCAGATTAGCCAATTGATAACCTTTTTCTACGCCTTGTTGGGAATATTCTAAAGAACCGTCTTTAATGAGGTAACCTTTATCAGGCTCATTTTCTGATAAACTGCCTTTTTTACATAACCTTTCTACTAACTTTTTTTCTAAGCCTACCATAGTATCTTGGATTTTGGCAATACCTCTTTTTTGATATTTATCAGATTCATCTTGGTCTTTGCCAATAGATTCACTATCATAAAATAAGGTTTTTGAAAATTGAATATTATGTTTTTTAAGAAATGCTTTTTGATTCAATTCCTCATTAAATTTATTAAAATACAATTCTTCTGTACCTTTTCCTTTATCATTAAGAATTTTGGGTAATACCAACACTAATTGATTTTCCAATTCCAATTTTTGGAAATGACTTGGGTTTTCTCTTTCGCAGACGGCCACACCGATTTGTCCTGCCAGGATTGGATATATTTTATTATTTACAGCTACATCATCAACTTTATAGGTTCTTCTAGAACCATCTAAAAAGTATTTAAATAATGGTATTGTTTCACGTAATTTAGCTTCAGGTCGAATATCTTTTATTGTTTTTGGCGGATTGTCTTCCCCATTTTCTTTAAAAACCATATTTGGTTTATCATCATAATTTAGTTGAGGTATATTGTAACTCTCAAAAGAATACTTAAAAGATTTATAAGTAGTGGTGTGTGTATATTCTTGTATGAAATTTAGGATACTCATGATGAGCTATTTTTTTCAATAATTTACAATTTTAAAAAAAAAGATCAAAATGACAAATATTTAGAATGTTTACTTTGCAAATGACAAGTCGATTTTGATGTAAATTCATTAATGAAATTTTAGATAAAGTTTAAATTTTTTACAGGTCTTGTGACAAAATATTACAAAGCATTGATAATCAAATGATGATAAGGAGCAAAAAATTACACTTTTTTTATATTTTATAAAACAAAAATATTAGAAAAATATAATTTCAATAATACTTTTAAGTAAAAAATGACAAAATTCAAGAAAAGACAAGCATATAAATAATCAATAATTTATAAAATCACAAGAAATTATCGTAAAGCCTATAAATTATGTTTTGTTATAGAAGTATCTATGGACTCACCAATCATCTCTTAATTTAATTTTAGCAATAATTTATGCAGCAAATGCCCACCATCACCGAAATACTCCACAAGATCGCTGCTTTGCAATCTGGTGGTAATCCACAATATGCTGAAGGGCTTTTCCCGTGTAGGCGTTCTTATGCATGTGATTGGATTGGGAGGGCGGATAATAATATTTTTTATACAGCCATCATTGTATTCACTTTACAAAGGTTGGTGTATTATTTTGATGAGGAGCAACAAAACCTATTCCTTCGAATCCGAGAAAAGGCGGTGCAAAATTATCCTGCTTATCAAAATCAAAAAGGTAAAAAAACCTATAACTTTTGGGCTAAAAACCCTTCGCAGCATTTCCCGCACGGATATCTATGCTCCCGTATCAAATCCTTTGAGCTACCAGACGACGCCGACGATACCGTACTTATTTATCTGACGCAGGCGCATTCTCCCGAGGATGTTTTTTGGCTCAAAGACGAACTGGCGCATTATTCTACTCTAAAACCTGGTCAGTTCAAAAATTTCCCAGCAAAATATCAGGCTTATTCGGCTTATGCGACCTTTTTTAGTACTGCCAAGATGCCCATAGACCACAGCCTGTGTGTCTTGTGTAATATTTTATATTTTGTATATGCCCATCATCTGCCACACAATGCCTGGGATGAGGGTAGTCTGGACTTGATTGTTGAAGCGGTGCGCTCGGAAGATTACCTCAAAAACCCTGTTGCTTTGGCGGTTCATTATCCCAGTGCGCCAGTTTTTTTGTATCATCTTACCCGTTTGATGGCAGACTTTGACATACCCAAGCTTGAAACACTGCTGCCACAACTGAAAAAAAACCTTTCAGATTTATATGTAAAAGAAAAAAAGGGGATGAATCGGCTTGTATTGGCAATCTCGATGCTTCGTTTGGGCATGGATATCGATGAAGTTTTACTTCCAAATCCGAAGGAGCTAAAAAAGTACGCTTTTTTTATGTTTTCTAAATGGAGTTATTCTGCTTCTGAAAAACTTAGAAATTGGGCAAGCATACCGTTTTTCCAGGTAAACTTTGCCTGTGAAGCGTACAATCTGACCTTGATACTTGAATATGTACAATTAAAAAAATTGAAAGAAAAATAATCATATACTTATTTTTCTTTACATCAAGGAATATTCTTGCCTAGCTTTCATCATCTTCTTCAACATCCACTACTGGTAGCAATACCCTGATTTCGGTGCCTTCACTGAGTCTGCTGCGAATTTTGAGCTTTCCGTGAAGCTTGTCGATGGTTTGTTTGACGATATATAAACCCAGACCCGAACCGTCTGCTTTTTCATTGGCACGATAGAATATTTCGCAGATTTTGGAAAGATGTTCTTCGGCAATACCTACCCCATTATCTTTAAAAGTGATCGTAAGGAGTTTATAATCTAGTTCTATACTGATTTTAAGGAAGCTATCATCCACAAAAAAATTCTGATATTTGATCGTATTGGAAATGATATTGGAAAAAATAATTCGGAGCTTAAGTATATCTCCCCAGTATTTTTGCCCTTTTAGGTCTATATGAACGTTGGTATTCACTGATTCAAAGCCTTTCATATAACTGAGATCAAGGAGCGTTTCTTTGATAAGCTCCTCAAAATCAATCAATTCAAGTTCGTTTTTACCCCTATTGGCTTTGGCAAAGTCCAACATTTTACGGATAAAACCATCGAGTTTCAAAGCCCTTCCCTCAATAAGGTCTACATATTTGAGAATATTCTGCGTGTTATCTTCATCTTTGATAATATTGACTAAGCCCAGTATGGAAGCTAAAGGAGCTCTGATGTCATGAGAAATTTTATAGACGATATTATCCAGCTCATGATTTCTCTGCTCTAGCTCCTCGATGACCTTTCTTAATTCGAATTGTTTGACAAGCAGTTCTTCATTAGAAGCACTTAGCTCTTCATTCAGTTGAGAAAGTTCCTCATTGAGCATTTGGGTGTTTTGCTCTGCTATTTTGAGGTCTGTAATATCAATCCCTATCACAAGTACGCTCTCGAGTACTTCGGTATTATCGCCAAATTCGGGGCAAGCAATATGCAAAATATATCTATCGCCGTGGGGTTGGTGGTATCTATGGCTCCATTCAACCTGCTTATGACTTTTGATCACCTGAAGCAGATGTTTTTCAAAGATTTGTAGTTCTTTTTCACGAAGGTTCATTGCGTGGAGGTTTGTACCCAATAAATGATCCCCGGAAATTGCAGATATAATCTCGATATGTTGGTTGTCATAAATCAGACGCAGCGAGGTATCAAAACGAATCACCCGATGTGGTAGATGATTGACCAGTGTTTTGTATTTTCTTTGAGAGCTTCGGATGATATTTTCAGACTTTCGAAGCCTCGTAATATCTGAGCTGATCACCAACAAAGAACTTACTTCTTGAGGAGAGTTAAATTCGGGTACTACTTTTACCTGATAGGACAATATTTTTTTATCAAAAGAAATATCATTGTAATAAGTAAACGAACGACCGGTATGAAAAGCCTGATGCCACACCGGGAAATCGCGACCGAGTACTTCCGCAGGTATACCTAGCTCGGTGGGAGTTTTGCCGACAACTTCATCACGAGTAACTTTAAAAACTTTGCAGAAGGTATCGTTTATATCTAGGTATCTAAAATTCTTATCCATCCTCGAGATCATATCCGGGATATTATTAAAGAGGGATTCATACGTTTTTTCGGACGTACCCAGTTTTTCCTGAAGGATTTTCTGCTCCGTAATATCCTCTGTCATCATCAGTAAGCCTTGAATATCCGTACCCAGAAACCAGGGGCGAATCTCCCACTTGATCCATTGCACGGTACCGTCCTGATGCATAAATTTTTCTCCTTCACTACGAATGACTTCCCCTCTAAGGCACTGATTATGAATATCTTTCCAGTATTGTGGTAATTCTGGGAATACGTCATAGTGCGACATACCGATTACGTCATAATCTATTTTATAATCTCTGAGCCAACGCTGACTGGTGGACATGTACCTCAGATTATTGTCAAAAAGTGCAATAGAAGCTGGCGCACTTTCTACAATAGTACTCAATTGTTGGATAGAATTACTGAGTTTTTGGCGAGATAGGTCAAGCTCTGCCTGAAGTTGGTCTATATTTTCAGAAGATTGTTCCAGGGCTTTTTGTTTGAGCGTGAGTTCATCTCTGGTTTTCTGAAGTGCTTCCTTCATCTCTTCCAGTTGTTTTTCACGAACATAAATCATTTCATTTTTTTGGGCAATTTCCTGATTGAGTTGCTCGATTTCAGAAGAATGCTTATGGGGAGAAGTCTCATTGTCTTCAGGAAGAGGATGGATAGACTGATAGTTTTTGACTTTAAGCATAGCTTGCTTGTTTTATTTTAATATTTTTGTGGGATTTGATTGCCAGGCAATTTACAGAAATTTTAAAGTTGTATGCAGTCATTTAGAAGTGAATGTTTACATAAGTAAGATATCAAGCAGATAAAACGAAAATCTGTAAAGTCTTATGGACTCAAAGGTATATTTTTGGGCAAAAGAACTCGAATCTGTGTACCCTCCCGGTTACAACTCTGACAGGTGATGCTTCCCTGCATCTTCTCAATCGCCAAACGAGCTTTATACAAACCCAAACCAAACCTCGATGGGTCGGTAGTGCCTCTGATAAACATATCAAATACTCTGTCTACCAGTTTTTGGTCTATCCCTGGGCCGTTGTCTCGAATATTCATGATAAAATCGCTCGGACTCTCTTCAAAATATATCTCTATTTGTATATCACCTCGGTATTTGCTGGGAAGTGCGTGATGAATGCTATTCTCAATAATATTATCCAGGGCATAAATCAATAAAGTACGATCTGCCCACAAGATATTATCGGGGGGGATATTTATCCTAAAGTGAAGTGGGCTGTTATTTTTGCATTCCTCTTGTATATTCAATAGAATATCCTGAATGGTTTGATATACATTGAGCGGTTGTTTTTTCGCATTTTTGGCACGAATTTCACCAACCTCCACCAGACTCCGATTGAGGCGATCTACTTTATTGACCTGTAGCACAAGCATACTTAAGATTTCCTGCGCTTCTTTTTGCAAAGGTATACTTTTGAGCAAGTCTGTCACTCCCTTGAGTGTAGTAATCGGTGAGCGCATATCGTGTGAAATCCTGTAAAAAAAACTATCCAGTTCTTGCAATGCCAACTCGAGGGCAGAAGTACGGATTTTCACTTTCTCTTCCAGATGTTGGTTTAATTCCACTAATTTACGCTGACTCATACGGAGCTTAAGGTGGGTATTTACACGTGCCAGCAGCTCGGTTTGGTTGTATGATTTAGGAATATAATCCACAGCACCTGCTTTAAAGCCTTTCAACATATTTTCTTCATCACTAGTCACAAATATGATGGGAATATCCTCATACTGTGGATGTTTTTTAATCTCACGACAAACCTCAAAACCATTCATACCGGGCATAATTACATCCAGAATGATCAGATCATAGATTTTTTGCTCCATTAATTCCAGCGCAATACGACCGTGCGTTGCTTCGTCTACCTGGTAATTCTGTTTACTCAGAATTTCCTTCAAGACGGCAATATTAAATTGGCTATCGTCTACGAGTAATATTTGTTGCACAGTGTTAAGGAATGGATAATTGATAATTGATAATTTGTCTATGGACTACGGACAATGGACGATGGACTATTCACTAAACCATATTTTGTTGAATGGCATATTTGACAAGTTCGGCGGTGTTGCGGGCATTTAGTTTTTGTAATAAATTAGCCCGATGTTTATCCACTGTTTTGGTAGAAATAAATAGTTTGTCGGCAATCTCCCGATTTTTGAAACCCTCCGTAATTAATTTCAATACCTCTTTTTCTCTGGATGTAAGGTCTGTCAATACCTGAGAATCAGTAGTTTTGCCATATAAATTATTGATGATAATCTGAGCAATTTCTTTAGAAAAGTACCTATCCCCCTGATATACCCGAAGAATGCCATCGAGCAAATCCTGTTCAAAAATATCTTTATGCATATATCCATCTACATTGGCTTGCACTGCCCGAAGGATATAAGACTTTTCTTTGTGCATACTCAAAATCATAACCTTCACCAAAGGAAATTTCTCTTTGATTTCACAACTGAGTGCTAGCCCGTCGCCGTCAGGTAGATTAATGTCACAAATAACTATATCAGGATTATATCTTGGAATTTCTGATATGACCTGATTTGCCAGAGAGAACTCAGCCACTACTTCCATGCCCTCCTTCTGAGCGATGAGTTTTTTGAGACCTGTACGAATTAGCCGATGATCGTCTACCAAAAATATTTTAATCATTGCCTTATATGCGTTGCGTATTTTGTTGTATTCTGATCTTCATTGCATTTGATAACGCAAAAAGAACACCTTTGGAAGCGGTGTTCCGAGCGTTCTAATTACCTTCGTAAGATTTATACCAAGATTTATATGATTCACGAGATTTATTTGATTGATTTACCTGATTTTTAAGGATTTACAAAACCTTTTTTTCGCAAACCATTATATTTTGAGTATAAGAGAGGAATCTATCAAAAAAGTGCGAAAAATTCCAGCACTGCTTTTAACTCCGAATCCCAATAGGCATAATCATGCCCTGCGTCCGGCATATTCAGTTTGAGGTTCAACTGAGGGTGCGCTTTTTTCAAGGCCTCATAAAAATGGAGGGTTTGCTCAGGAGGCACGATTTTATCCTGTTTGCCGTGCCCCAGATAAAGAGGTATCTGAAATTTGGCAATTTGCATCTGAGGATTGTCTTCCCCTTTCCAACGCTCAGGAAACTGCTGATAAGAGCCATAAAAACCAATCATCAGCCTGTCTTGTGGCATTTGGGTCTGATCAAAATCTCCAGACAAAGCCGCCCCTGCCTTGAATAAATCCGAACGCTCCAAAGCAATCAAAGCTACTCCTCTACCTCCGGTAGAAAGCCCCAAAAGATAATTCTTTTGATTGTTTTTCAGAAGATGATATTTCTTTTGCAATGTAGGAATGAGCGAATCCAGCACCCACTTCTTGCCGGGATAAACCTTCCACTCCTGAAGGGTTTCGGGATAAAACTCACCGGAATAAACACTTTTGCCCATTTCCGGGAAAATCAAACAATAACCAGCCTCACTGGCTTTGCGGCATAAACTTGACTTCTGACACCAATCCTGCCGGGGAAAATTCCAACCGGGCAGCACCAAGATATTCCCTACTGAGCGATCTACGCCAGGATAAAAAATATCCACGAAAATTTCGTCAATCTTGACCGTCATTACGGTATCCTTGTAGAAAGTTTCTGAGCTCAAAAGCATTTTTTCTGAAGTTGTAGCTCCGTAAATCCAAACCGACGTATCGGTGACAGTGATCTGAAAGAAAGTAAAAAAAGATAGTATTCTGACAATATTCATAAGCTTCCTGATAACAAATTTAAGTTGAAATAATTTTTATTATAAATTCCTTCGCTAAAAAGTGCTAATTTTGAAAAGTATATTGGGAAAAGCAATCAAAATTAAGAATATCATTATGTCTTTTGTACTTACCAAAGAAGTTTTTGAAGAATTTGTACGTGCCGTCGATGATAAAAACGATTCATTGGTTCGTGAAACCATGAGCCATCTCCATCCCGAAGATATTACAGATATTCTCTATGAATTGAACACCGAACAATGTATCTATATCTTTAATGTCCTGGAAAACCGTACCAATTCCGAGATCATCAGTTATCTTGATTCTTACACCCGGACTGAGTTCCTCACCAATTTTGAACCCCAGCAAATTGCTCGCTGGATTCAATTTATGGATTCAGACGATGCGGCCGACATCCTGAATGAAATGCCGCTCGAGGTTCGTGAAAAAACAATTGCTTTTCTTCGCCAGGACAAAGCCCGGGACATTGTCGACCTGCTCAATTATGATGAAGAAAGTGCCGGAGGATTGATGGCCAAGGAGCTTATCCGGGCTAACCTCAACTGGACAGTCATCCAGGCCATAGATGAAATCCGTAGACAAGCCAAAAAGGTGGAGAAATTTTATTCTTTGTATGTAGTTAATGATGATAACATATTGCTAGGCCGGGTTTCTCTCAAAAAAATTATTTTAGCCAAAGATGATACCCTGATCCAAGATATTTTTGAAGAAGGGATTGTCTCTGTAAAAACCTATCAGGATCAGAACGAAGTTGCTGAAATTATGCAACGTTATGACCTGGAAGCCGTTCCGGTGGTCAATGCTCGCCATGAATTGGTCGGAAGAATCACCATCGACGATATTGTTGATGTCATTACCGAAAAAGCCGAACTCGATCGCCAGATTATGTCCGGTCTTTCAGAAGATATTGCGGAAGACGACAGCATCTTTATGCTTACCCGTGCCCGTCTTCCCTGGCTTATTATAGGCATGGCAGGAGGTTTGTTGGGTGCCAGATTCATGGGGTTTTTCGAGGATCAATTGGTGATGTTACCAGCCATGGCTTTTTTCATTCCTTTGATTACCGCTACCGGAGGGAATGTAGGCATTCAATCTTCTTCTATCATTTTGCAAAGTCTGGCCACTAAATCTGCTTTCCCAGGGCAAAGTTTTTTACCCAGGTTGTTAAAAGTGTTAATTGTAGCGATTATCAATGGATTGGTAATCGGGCTCATTGTTTTTGGCTTTTCTTTTGTACTGCATGTAAGTATCAAATTGGCACTCACAGTGGCTGCTTCCTTATTTTTTGTAGTATTGCTTGCTTCTTTTATGGGTACTATTACCCCTTTGATTCTGAATAAAATGAAAATAAACCCTGCCATTGCCTCCGGTCCATTTATTACCACAGCAAACGATTTGCTGGGTTTGGCAGTTTATTTTACAATAGCGCATTTTCTCTATCGTTGATTTTTACTTAAATAATACAAGTTGTTAGTTATTTCATGAGAGGTAGTATATCACATGAATGCTGTGAATTCGGGCAGGTGATCTGTGGAGACATAGACCACGGCGATAGATATTTAAATAGAAATACATCATACAAATCAGGGTTTAATACTTTTGATCATACAAATCAATAATAGCTTAAATTACAGTTTCCATGAAGGTACTTATTGTTGACAAAATGCACGCTTCTTTATCCGGCTTATTGGCTGCAATCGGCTTAGAGTCCGATTATCGCCCAGAAATCAACCGGGAGGCTCTTTTGGAAATTGTAGGTCAATATACCGGACTTATTATCCGTAGCAAAACTCCCGTAGATGCCGAGCTACTCCAAAAGGCCAAAAATCTTCGTTTTGTAGCCCGTGCAGGCTCAGGCCTGGATGCCATCGATGCCAAACAAGCCGAAAGCCAGGGAATCCGTGTATTTAATGCCCCTGAAGCCAATCGAGATGCCGTGGCCGAGCATACCATGGGGATGCTCCTGGGCCTCTTACACTCGATCCACCTGGGAAACACCCAAATCAAAAATCATATCTGGAATCGTGAAGACAATCGCGGCGTAGAGCTGAAAGGCAAAACTGTAGCAGTCATAGGTTATGGAAATATCGGAAAGGAAGTGGCCAAGAGGCTTTCTGTGTTCGAGACCCGAGTGCTGGTTTATGATAAATACAAAGTCAGCTATGGCGACCAATATGCCGAAGAAGCTACCATGAAGCATATCTATGAGGAAGCAGATATTGTGACGCTTCATATTCCGCTTACAGTATACAACCGTTTTATGGTGAATGAAGTTTATCTTCGGAGTTTTAAAAAAAGTATCCTACTTATTAATACCGCAAGGGGCAAATTGGTAGACCTGACCGCCCTTTGTAAAGCCCTGGAATCGGGAAAAGTCATCGGAGCTTGTCTGGATGTGCTTGAGAATGAAAACCTAGCACAGTTTACACCTTCCCAAAAAGAAGCGTTTAATTTTCTCATCAAGCACCCGCAGGTCATCCTGACTCCTCACGTAGCTGGGTGGACGCATGAGTCTTATGAGCGAATCAATCACGTATTGGTTGAGAAAATCAAGCAATGTTTGTTTGATTAATTGCTTGGACGGTCCTGTGAGAAGCTCTCAAAAGAGTGTACCCCACCTCTTTTGTCCAAAATTCCACCAAAAAGGTTCTCGCTTGCACCAGCAAGGGTACTCCCCTCCACCTATTAGGGTACTCCCCCCCACCTCTTTTGTCCAAAATTCCACCAAAAAGGTTCTCGCTTGCACCTATTAGGGTACTCCCCCCCACCCCGTTTGCCCAACATTCCACCAAAAAGGTGCAGCCTTCAGGCTGTGGGGGGCAAATACCCACCCCAAGGGAGAGAGGGGGGAGAAAATGGTGGGCAATGTGTATGAGTACGACGGATTGATGTTGGTAGGAGACTGAAAACGATAAATGAAGACTAAACAGAGCGAGCGTGTGACGGAAACATAGCAAATTTGCTCGCATATC